>JANRLW010000114.1:0-6105 GCA_033762295.1 Capsulimonadales bacterium | reverse complement strand
CCTGAAGGCCGTCGATTTTGTCTGGTAGTTTCCGATCTTCGGTCCCTCCCGCCCGGCCTCACCGGGCGGGAGGGGAACCGTTCACTTCTGCTGGTCGCGGTATTCCTCTAGCCAGGCCAGTTGAATCCGTTCCAGTTTCGCTTCGTTGCTGGCCTTCGGGTCGTCGTCAAAATCGCCGATTTCGGTGATCCATCGGTGCATATCGGTAAACCGGACGGTGAGCGGGTCCAGTTCCGGAAAGCGTTCGTTCAGGGCGATGGCGATATCTTCGATGTCATCCCAGTAGATTTTGGGCATGGGCGTTTTCCTCTCGTTTTTCCCGGCCGGTCAGGAACCGCCGAGATGATATCGGATGAAGTGTACCAGAGCGGCGCGGTCCAGGAATCCGAAATGGCGTCCCTTTTCCTGTCCGTTTTCGAACAACAGGAGGGCGGGCACGGAGGCGACACCGAACCGGATCGCGGCAGGCAGTTCCTCGTCCACGTTCAGCGTGAAAAAACGGACCTGTCCTTGCAGAAGGTGGTCGGTCGCCGCCATTTCCGGCGACAATCGGCGGCAGGCGCCGCACCGCGCCGCCCAGAACTCGACGACCGCCGGAACGGGAGAGCGCAGAACATCCTCGTCGAACGAGTCCGCGTTGATGGCTTCGGGCATCCCCGGGCTATGGGGAAGAAATCCGGTTTCCTCAGGCATCAGGCGGCTCCGGCGGGCTGTGACCGGTCGAGAAAGTTGACCACGAGGAGCGCGAGCGCCATCGGGTCCTCGACATGCCCGAGATGGCCGGTATTGGGCATGGGAACGAGAGAAGCGCCCGGAATCGGGTTAACGACCGCAGTACGCAATCCCTCCTCCGTCCGCAGCGGGTCTGCGGTTCCGAAGAGAACGAGGGTTGGAACGGCGATCAGCGGCAGTTCCGTCGAGAAATCCTCCTCGCGCATCGGGTCGATCCAGCGGGTAAACGCGTGTTCCGAGGCCAGCATTCCGTCCTCGATCAGAACGTCCCGGACGGACGGTTTCAGCGGGGCGGCGGCCATTCCGTCGATCAGGGCGGCGATGCGCGTCGTGTCGCCGAACAGGGCCTGTTGTTCCTGCCGTTTTGCGAGCGGAACGTTCCCGGCGGTTGCCGGCGCGGGCGCGATCAGAACCAGAGAGGTAAGCCCTTCGCCGGCCCGGAGGGCGACCATCTGCGCGATTTTGCCGCCCATCGAATGCCCGACCAGTGCGAATTCATCGACTCCGAGAGAGTCGAGGACCGCGCGAACGTCCAGGGCGAACCGTTCGCAGGTATAGCCGTCGGTCGGTCGATCCGAGAGGCCGTAGCCCCGAAAGGTCGGGGCGATGATTCGGAACCGGGGATCGGCCAGAAGCATGGCCGAGGCGAACGTCGTCCAGATCCGCCCGGCGTTCGGCCATCCATGCAGAACGATCAGGTCACGGCGTTCCGAAGGCGGAGGGTCCGCCTCGAACAGGTCGACATTCAACCCGATTCCGCCGTCTACCAGAATTCGTATCTCTTGTCGTCGCATCGGAGTTCTCCCGGATCTATGGTACCTCCGGCGCGAGGAAACCGGAGGCGACCAGCGTTTCCCACCAGAGCGCGCGGAGGGCGGAAGCGCCCCAGGCGTTCGGTTCGATGGTGCCGCAGTACCAGAGGTTTCGGTTCGCCGGGTGCGAATCGGACTGTGTCGGGTCCCCGACTGTCAACCCGTGCCCGAGGAAGGTGGCATGGATATCGGCGGTCCGGGCATCGTAGGTTTTCGCCAGGGACCGCAGGCTTTCGTTGAAGGATCGAAGCCATTCCAGGGCGGTGGGCCACTGCATGAGGTCGAGACCGCTGCCGTTGCCCGTTCCATCGGACGGGTCGTAGATGGTGCCGACGAGAATCGGAGCGTCCTTCCCCATCGTCCGGCGCAGCGCGGTGAGGATGGCCGCGCCGTGTTGAAGGAGGGCGCGGTTGGCGTCCCGGGCGGCGATATCGTTGAGCCAGCATTGAACCAGATCGTTGCCGCCCATCGTCAGGGTGACGAGATCGGGAACGACGCCCATCTCGGAGAGTCGCGGCAACTGGTAGTAACGGACGGTCGCGCTGGTTGCGCCGTCCATGGCCAGGGGGAGCAGTCGGGTGCCCGGTCGCTGCGAAGCGAGGTCACGTCCGCGCCACTCGGGGAAATCGTCGTCCCGATTCCGATACAGCAGACTGGCGCCGCCTCGTCCGGGGCCGCCGGCGTAGGCGTCGATGCTGATGGAATCCCCCAGGGATAGGTAATATCGTGCCGCTTCCGCCATCGTCAACCGCATGGCGCCCCTGCCTTTCGGAGTGAGGTTTTCGCCTTCCATTGTACCGTGCTTCGCTTTATGGGATTTGTTCCTGTTTTTATGAACTTTTTCGGTGGGAGGACGTCGATAACGGTTGCGTCGAATTGAGTTTTCGTATTTTCCGCCGGGTTTGTCACCAATGTGCGAAAAGGGGTGTCAGAAGCACCGGACACGGTGACGGAACTGCCTGGCGTGATTTCAGAAGAATTGACAAGGACATTCGCGAATGCCGACCAGCGTTGAATCTGACCGATCATCGTGCTTTCATCTCATGGGTTTTCCACAACATCGCCTAACCGGAAACGGCGTCCGTCGATTTACTCCGATTCCGTCTTCTCGAACTACCCTGCCAGGGACGATGACCGCCGGGGCGGTTCGGGTTTCCGCCTGGTTCTCCGTCGGGCTGGCAGGGTGCGCATTCGCGGTTTTGCTGTCGGGGCCGGCACGGGCGCAGGACCCGCAACCGCCGACCGATCCGGTCCTCAAAAACCCGATTCCCGATCAGCCGCCGCGGAATAAGGAGGTCGAAACGCCTCCGCCCGCACCGGGGATTACGCCGGGCGCTTTGCCTGCGTCCCTCACGCTGGATCAGGCGATCTCTTTCGCGCTCCGCCTTCAGCCGACCGTCGCCAATGCCGTCGCGAATCGCGAAGCCGCGGCGGAACGCCGGCTTGCGACCCAGAGCCGTTACTATCCGACGGTAACTCCCGTTTACCAGTTCGTCGATCAGTACAGTTTCGGGCGTGTCAACCAGTTCGTCGGAGGTTCGGTGGGCGTCATCACCGTAAGTCAGGGACGAACCTCCACCACCAAACAGGCGCAGATCGGAGCCTCCGTCAACCTCTTTGACTCCGGCGAACGCGAACTGTCGGCCCGGCAGGCGCGTCAATCGCTCCGTGCGGCGGAGTACAACGAGACCAACGCACGACAGACGGTCATCGGCAACGTGGCGGACGCCTATTTCAGCGTCCTGCGCACCGAGGCTCTGGTTCGCGTTTCCCAGGCGCAGGTGACTCGCGCGCAAAATACGCTGGATGTGGTAACCGCGCAGGCGGAGGCGGGGGTGACGGCGCGAAAGGATATCTTCCAGGCGCAGGCGGACTTCCTGAACGCCCAGGTCAACCTTTTACAGGCGCAGAATAACGCCGCAATCGCTCAGGCGACTTTGAAGCAGAGTATCGGGGTTGTCGGAGGGGAGCCGTTGCGTCTGGCAGAGGTCATCCTTCCGGATGTCAACACCCCGATTTCCGCCGTGCCGGCGCCTCCGCAATCGCCTGCGGCGAACCAAACGACCCCCGCTCGGCCTCCGGGCGAAGGTGTCCGCGCCGGGGAGGACGCCCAATTGATCGACCAGTTGTCGGCAACCGCGTACCGCACCCGCCCGGATATCGCCGCCAACCGTCAGAATGTGGAGGTTCAGCGGACGTCGGCCAGTTTGGCGCGCGTCGAAACGGGCGTTCAGGTGGCCGCCTCGGCGACGGCGGCGGACCAGTTCGACGCGGATCGGTTTAACAGTTCGATCGGCAACAACCGTCAGTTCAACCTTTCGCTTTCGTACCCGTTGTTCGACGGCGGTTTTGTGCGATCCAACTTCCGGGCGAGCCAGGCGACCGCCCGTGCGGCGGAGGCTCAGCTGCTGAACCTTCGTCAGCAGGTGACCGTCGAGGTCGAACAGGCGTATCGTACGCTGGCGCAGAACCGCGCCTCGCTGCCGGCGTCGGCGGCGGCCGTTCAGGCGGCCAGAATCAACTATGAAGCCGCGATCCTGTCCCGCAAGGAGGGAGTTGGCAGTATCGTCGATGTCATCACCGCGCAGACAGCGCTCGTGCAGGCGGAGACGAACTACGTACAGGCGATCTATAACTTTTACGCGGCGGATGCGCGTCTGGCGCGTGCGGTCGGGCAGGCGGAAAAGATTTCCCGGATCGGACAGACCGCGCCGGCGAATACGCCGCCCATCCAATTTACGGACGTTCCCTCAGCGGACGCCGATGCTCCAGCCACCCCCTAATCGGGAACCTGTCCGTCTATATTCCGGTTAAAGTTTATAGACGTTAACAGTAAACTAATGCAGAGATCTGCAGGAACCAATCGATCGGAGATGCAATTGTGACCCGGAACCAAGGGATACTGACAGCGACGACGGCCGCGCTGGTGATCGGTGTCGGCGGGTGGATGGTAACGCGGCAGAACGGCGATAACGCGATCATTTACCGGACGGCGGTGGTCGAACGGAAGGATCTTCGCCAGACGGTATCGGCTACCGGAACCGTCCAGCCTTTCAAGGTCGTGGATATCAAATCACGCGCCGGCGGAGAGATTATCCGTCTGGCGGTCGAGGTAGGCGACCGTGTGAAGAAGGGTCAATTGATCGCTCGGATCGATCCGACCGATTCGAATACGGCCTTTCGCCAGGCAACGGCGGATGTTTCGGCGGCGGACGCGCGTATTCGCCAGACGGAGCAGACTCTGACACTTCAAAAGCTGACCGCCGAAACCGGCGTCGCTCAGGCGGCGGCCAGTGTTCGCGCGGCCGCTGCCAACGTACGGGCAGCGGAGGTACGTCTGGTGCAGGCGCGTAAGCAGTCGACGGCTCAACCGTTGCTGACGGAGGCCGCGATCCGTCAGGCTCGCGCCTCATTGACCGCAGCCGAGCAGAATCTGCGGCAGCTTCGTTCCGCCGGCGATCCGACGGCGCGCGCGGAGGCTCGTACCGGACTTGCCGCCGCACGGGCCACTCTGGTGAATGCGGAGAACAACCTCCGGCGTCAGAAACAGCTTCTCGCCAAGGGCTTTGTCGCTCAGGCCGCCGTCGATACGGCTCAGGCCCAGTACGACAACGCGCGAGCGGATGTCGAAGCGGCGGCGACCCGGGCGGAGACGGTCGGCGTCAGCCAGGAGGCGCAGATTCGGGTGGCCGAGGCGCGTGTCGCCGAGGCCCGCGAGACGGTTGCCAATGCGGAGACCAACCGGGTGAATATCGAGTTGCGTCGGCAGGACGTTCGCAATGCCGAGGCGGGTCTTTCTCAGGCGCGGGCGGCTCTCGCCCAGGCGCAGGCCAACCTTCGTACGGCCGAAGCCAACCGTCTCCAGGTAGGGATTCGCGCCGCGGATATCGAGTCCGCTCGGGCGCAGTATGAGCGGGCGCGGGCGGCACGGGAGAATACCCGGGTGGTTCTGGATCAAACCACGATCGTTTCGCCCAGGGATGGCGTCGTACTCCAGAAGTATGTCGAGGAAGGAACGATCATCGCCTCCGGGTCGGCGTTCAGTTCGACCGACGGGCAGGGAATCGTTCAACTGGGCGACCTGACGAAGGTGTATGTCGATGCTGCGGTCGATGAAACCGATATCTCCAGCGTTCGGGTCGGTCAACCGGTGAAACTGACATTCGATTCGTTACCTGACGTCAATGTCGAGGGAACGGTTCAGCGGATCGAACCCCGGGGAACGACGGATCAAAACATTACGACGATCAAAACCCGAATCGAATTGAAGGACCCGAAAGAGGAACTGCGTCCCGGTCTCAACGCCGAGTGCGAGTTTATCGTCGCGGAGAAGAAGGACGTGGTCGTGATTCCGTCCCGTGCCGTTCGCACGGAAAAGGGGAAGAAGTTCGTACAGGTGATGGTCGGCGACGAGAAGCAGGGGGGGAAACCCGAGCAGCGTGAAATCAAGGTCGGCATGGAAACTTCGGACGCCGTCGAGGTGCTGGATGGTTTGAAAGAAGGAGAGAAGGTCGTCGTGGCGACCATCGAACCGGGTAAAGGCGGCCAGGGCCGGGGAGCG
>JANRLW010000113.1:0-3252 GCA_033762295.1 Capsulimonadales bacterium | reverse complement strand
GGCTGGCGGAAACGAAACCGGAGGTGCCAATCGTCGCCGACCAGATCGGCTGTCCGACCTATACCGTCGACCTCGCGTCAAAGCTCATCGACCTGATCGAGGACCCGCTGCCGGGCACCTACCATGTCTGTAACCGGGGCGCGTGCAGCTGGTTTGAGTTCGCGCAGGAGATCGTCCGGCAGACGGGAGGGACGACGCCGGTCGTGCCGATTACGGCGGCGGAGTATGCCGCCCGGTTCCGGTCGCCGACCCGGCGGCCGGCGTATTCGGCGATGCGCCGTCTGGCGCTGGAGATGCGCGGCAAGGACGACCTGCGCTGCTGGAAGGACGCCCTCGCCGATTTTCTCGCCGGGTGAGTCTCCGAGGAGACTCAGGCCCGCAGAAACTTCAGTAGGTCCGCCGTCAACGGCTCCTTATGCGTGGCGAACAGCCCGTGCGGGCCGCCGTCGTACTCGATCAGCGTCGCCTGCGGAATCGCCTTTGCCGCCACCCGGCCCGTCGCATCGATCGGGACCGTCTGGTCGTTGGTGCCGTGGATAATCAGGGTAGGGACGGTAAAGGACGCCAGGTCGGGACGGAAGTCGGTCGTCGCGAACGCTTCCGCACAGGCCAGGGTCGGTCTCAGACCGGCCATCATCGCCGTGTTGCGCGAGACGTCGATCAGCTCATCGCTGACCGGGTGGGAGATCAGGCTGACCCCGTAAAAGTCCCGGAAAAACCCGGTAAAGAAATGGGCGCGGTCCTGTTTCATCCCGGCCGTCATCCGGGCGAACACCGACGGATCGACGCCGTTCGGATGGTCCGGCGTCTTCATCATGTAAGGGACGACCGAGGAGATCAGTGCGGCCTGCGTGACGTTGCGCCCGCCGTGCCGCGAAAGGTAGCGCGCCACCTCGCCGCCGCCCATGGAAAAGCCGACGAGGGCCGCATCCGCCGCCCCGGTCGTCGCGATCACGTCGGCCAGGTCGTCCGCAAGCGTGTCGTAGTCGTAACCGCCCCACGGCTGCTCGGAGCGACCGAACCCGCGCCGATCGTAGGCAATCGTTCGGAAGCCCGCCTCGACGAGCGGGATCGCCACATCATCCCAGCCGTCCGCCGACAGCGGCCAGCCGTGAATGAGAATCACCGGTCGTCCCGTCCCCCAGTCCTTGACATAGAGCGTCGTGTTATCGCGCGTCGTAATGTAAGTCATGCCAATTCGTCCCTTCCGTAAAGCGGCCATTTCCGATAAGCCGACGACAGGACGGGAAGGGAAGTGTGCTTGTTCCCCTGTTTGGACGACACAAAGGCCGGTTGTCCGTCATCCCCGACGGGTATTCACGTCAAAGACGTAGAGTGCGGCCGGGAAGGGCGTTGGTCGGGACGCTGTCCCGCACGACCGGGACGCCGTTGACGAAGACGTGTTCGATGCCGACGGAGAATCGGTGTGGGTCGGTGAAGGTGGCGCGGTCGGCGACGGTCGCCGGGTCGAAGACGACGACATCCGCAAAGTAGCCCTCCTTCAGCAGGCCGCGTTGCTTCAGGCGCAGACGGTCGGCGACGGAGGAGGTCATCTTGCGGATCGCGTCCTCCCAGGTCAGGGCTTGCTCCTCCCGGACATACTTGCCGAGAACGCGCGGATAGGTGCCGAACCCGCGCGGATGCCCCGGCGTCGTTTGCTGGGTCGGATCAAGCCCGGCGGCGTCCGTGCTGACCTTCACCCATGGCTGCCGCAACCCCAGCCGAACGTTCTCCTCGCTCATCGAAAAGAACACGGTGGCGATCCGCTGATTCTCCGAGAGCAGCAGTTCGATCGCGGCGGTCGCCCAGTCCTGCCCGCGCTCCTCCGCGATCTCGGACAGGCGTTTCCCGAGGTACCGCCGGTTCTCCGGTTCCCGGAAACCGAGCGGCAGGACGGTGTAGGCGCGGCTCCGACCCTCGGCATCGTCGCCGCTGAAGTCGCCGGTATTCGACGTCGGATACAGCATCTCCTGACGGATACGTTCCCGGAGGACCGGGTCGCGCAGGTTCTCGAACAACCGGCCGCCCTCGCTCGCCCAGAGCGGGATCAGCACCGACAGACCGGTGCCCGATGCCGGGTACGGGTACATATCGGCGGTGATATCGACGCCTTCGGCACGCGCCCGGTCGATGCGCTCGATCGCCTGCGCGAACTTCGGCCAGTTACGCCGCCCCGACGCTTTGAAATGGTAGACCTCGACCGCGCACTTCGCCTCGACGCTCAGCCGGATCGTCGCCTCCAGCGACTCCAGGAACGTATCGCCTTCGGACCGCAGATGGACGATGTAGATCCCGCCGTACCGCCCGACGACCTCCGCGCTGGCGGTCAGCTGTTCGTCCGTGGAGAAGCAGTCGGGGGGATAGATCAGAGCCGGAGCGATACCGAACGCGCCGTCCTCCATCGCCTCCTCGGTTACACGCCGGATGAGGGCCGTCTGTTCGGCATCGGCGGGGGAAGCGTCCCAGCCGCAAGCGTATTCCCGTACCGTCGCCCCGCCGACGAACGAGCCGATGTTGGTCGCGACGCCCCGTTTCTCGTACGTACCGATCCAGTCGCCGAACCGCCGCCAGCCCCGCGCCTCCTCGTCGAGTTCGAGCGTGGAAAAGGACGACGACCAGGGGGATTCCCGCCGCCCGCCGAACGGAGCCGGGGTCCAGAGCTCCCCCAGTATTTCGCTGGTCACGCCCTGCGTCACCTTGGACAGTCCGCGCCCGTCCGTCAGGTACGGGGCGAGCGAATGGCTCTGGATGTCGATGAAGCCGGGGCAGACGATCTTTCCGGTCGCGTCGATCGTTCGGTCGGCGTTCTCGACAGGGAAGCGGCCCGGCGGGACGACGGCGGCGATACGGTCGTCGGTCAGGGCGACATCGGCGAAGAAATACGGATTGCCCGAACCGTCGATGACCCGTGCGTTCCGAATCAGGGTGTCACAGCGCATGGAGCCACGTTCCTTCCGCGAGGCAGGGTTTCCTTCTTCGGAACGTCCGGAATCACTTCAAACCGGCCGGCTGAATCCGTCCGAGCGAGCGCAGACGATCCTGTCGGCGTTTCAACAGATCGGGAATCGGCTGCGCCGTCAGCTCCTCCAGATGACGGTGGACGGCATCACGGACCGCGGCGGCGGTCGCCTCCGGTCCGCGATGCGCTCCGCCGATCGGTTCGGGAATCACTTCATCGATCAGTCCCAGGGCCAGCGCGTCCTGCGCCGTCACCCGCATCGCCTTCGCGGCGTCCGCGCCCCGCGTCGAATC
>JANRLW010000112.1:0-7139 GCA_033762295.1 Capsulimonadales bacterium | reverse complement strand
AATATTCTGCTCGCCGCGGTGAAGTATGAGATTCCCCGGGTTATCCATTTCTCCAGTATCAACGCCCTGGGCTGCGTCGGCGGTCGCCAGATGCCGAAGTATCTGCCGGTCGACGATGCCTACCCTCGCCATCCGAACAGCCCCTATCAGATCGGCAAGCATCTCGGTGAGGAAGCCTGCGCCGCGTTCTCCTCGCGATGGGGACTCACCACCATCAGCCTTCGCCCGATGTGGATTATGCGTGAGCGCGATCGGACCCCCCGAATTCACCACCATATGGAGGAACGGGCGGAGCGGATGTGGAGCGAACTCTGGGCGTATGTCGATATGCGCGATATTTGCGACGCGACGATTCGCAGTCTGACGGTCGAGGGGATTTCGCACGAAGCGTTTCTCCTCGCCGCCGACGACACGATCGTCCCCTTTCCGACGGCGGACCTGGCTGCCCGGCACCTTCCGGAGGTCCCGTGGCGGATTCCGCCGGAGGAGTGGTTCGCCGAAAACCCGACGCGCGGTTTGCTGGACTGTTCGGCGGCGAAACGCCTTCTGGGATGGCAGCCGCGCCACTCGATCCACGATATACCGCGCGACGAATCGACCTCCGCTTAGCGGGGTTGCCTATTTCTTAACAAAAACTTAACCCCTTCTTAACGTTCGGTTAACCCTCGGTTAACAAAACCCTGTTATAAGGGTTCTGTTCGCTCCATTACAATGAGTCGAGGGGTTATGGTACCGGTGTTTTCGAAAACCTTCCCGCGTCGCACGTTCCTCGGGTGGTCTCTTGTGCTGTTTGCCGGTCTGGCGGCGGGTTGCGGTTCGTCGCCGGAATCGACCTCCGGTTCCCCGGCGGCAAAGACAACCGAGACAACGGAGACAAAGGCAATCGCCGCTCCGTTGCCGTCCCCCGGTGTCGACTCCGCTCCCGGAGAACGGGATGGCAGTCCGAATGCCCCGTTGCGAATGGTGATGATGCCCGCCGAAGCCGGCGCGATCGACAAGACACTGGCCCGCATCAAGCCGATCCTCGATGAGATTACCCGGGATACCGGTCTGCACTTCGAGGTCAAATTTACGGATTCCTATGCCGGCACCCTGGAAAGTCTGGCGGCGCGCCATGCCGATGTCGCGCAACTGGGCGGTCCGTTCGTTTATCTGAAGGCGCGGGAACGCGGCGTCGCCGAACTGCTGGCGATCGGCGTCCGGGAAGGCGAGTCCACGTACTATTCCGCCGTTTTCGTCAACAACAAGACCGGAATCAAAACGCTGAAGGACCTGAAAGGCCGCTCCTGCGCGTTCGGCGACGTCAACTCGATGTCGAGTTTCAACTATCCGATCGCCATGATGTTTCAGGCCGGCGTCAATCCGGTCAAGGATATGAGCGCGGTCTATCTGACCAACAGCCATGCGGGGGTTCTGGCCGCGCTGGCCGCCGGCAAGGTCGATGCCGGATGCTGCTCCATCGGTTCGTTCGAAGCGGCGGTCACCCAGGGACGAATCGACCCGGAAAAGTTCACCATGATCGCCAAGAGCGATGCGATTCCCGGAACGCCGCTGGTCATGTGGCCCAAATTGCCGGCCGGGGTGAAGGCGAAACTGCGCCAGGGCTTCGCCAACCTCGAAAAGCATCCGGAGATTCTCGCGAAGCTTCGCACCGACAACGGAAAAACGCTCGACAAATACGACACCTCCCTGACCGACGCCGACTACGATAAGGTCGCCGTCTTCCTCCGCCCCCTCACGGACGATTTCAAAGCGCAGATGCTCGCCAAAGCCGGGAAGAAACCGGCGTCGTAGCCTGACGTTCGACGCGTCATCCGGCCCGGTAACGTGTATCGCGCGAACCAAGACCGAAAACGTCGCTTCACGAGCCGGAAAGAGAGTCCCCCATGCCGCCACGACCGCTACGATATTTGATTGCGCTCCTTGCCCTCCTCGCCTCGGGGATCGGCGGGTGTTCCGTCGCCACGTCGTCCGGCGATACGGCGGCCAATGGCAGGACGACCGCGCCGACCGTTCGCGAGCAGATGCGCGACGGCAGTCCGGAACGACCGCTCCGGATGCTTGCCATGGGATCGGATGCCCGGAGCATGGATCAGGTCCGGAAGTACCTGCAGCCGGTTCTCGATGTCATCACCCGCGAGACCGGTCTGCACTTCGAACTCCGGTTCGGCGATTCCTATGCCGCGTCCCTCGAAGCGCTGGAAGGGCGACACGCCGACTTTGCGCAGTTATCCTCCCCCTGGATCTACCTGAAGGCACGGGAACGCGGCGTCGCCGAACTGCTGGCGATGCAGACGCGGGACGGTGATCATACCTATTACGGCGGAATTTTTGCGACCAGAGCCAGCGGAATCAAAACGCTGAAGGACCTGAAAGGCCGCTCCTGCGCGTTCGGCGATATCAACTCGATGTCGAGTTTCAACTATCCCTCCGCGATGCTGCTCCATGCCGGAGTCGACCCGAGTCGGGATCTGAGCGTGGTCTATCTGACCGGCAGTCATGACGCGGTTCTGGCGGCGATGGCGGCGGGAAAGGTCGATGCCGGGTGCTGCGCCATCGGCACCTTCGAAAACGCCGTTCGCGAGGGACGTATCGACCCGGAGAAGATTATTCTGGTGGCGAAAAGCGATGCGATTCCCGGCTCCCCCCTGGCGATGTACCCGAAACTCCCGGAGGAAACCCGGAAAAAGCTTCGGCAGGGCTTCGAGTACCTCGATAAGCACCCGGAAGCGCTGGCGAACATCCGAACGGACAGCGGGCGCAAAATGGACCGGTTCGACACGTCGATCTCCGATGCGGACTTCGACAAGGTCACCAAATTTCTGCGTCCGGTCACCGAGGAGTATCGAACGCGAATGATGGCAAAGGCGGGAAAAAAACCGTGAGTCTGGTGCGCTTCTCTCAGGTCACCAAGCGGTACGAAAGCAATGGTACGGTTACCCTGGCGACGGATCGGGTCGATCTGGACGTTCCCGCCGGGCAGTTCTGTGTGCTTCTCGGAGCGAGCGGCGCGGGAAAATCGACCCTTTTGAAGATGGTCAACGGCCTGGTGACACCGACCGAGGGCACGATTCGTTTTCAGGAGACGGAAGTCAACGCCCGTACCCTGCGCAAGATCCAGCCCCAGGTCGGCATGGTGCACCAGTCGTTCCATCTGGTCCCCCGATTGAGCGTGATCGAGAACGTTCTGTCCGGCTCTCTCGCCCGGGTCGGTGCGCTCCGCGCGTTGCTGAACCAGTTCCCGGAGACCTATCAGCGCAAGGCGTGTCAGTTGCTGGCGCGGGTCGGCCTCTCGGAGCATCATCTCTACCGGCGGGCGCGCGACCTGTCGGGCGGACAGCAGCAGCGCGTGGCGATTGCCCGTGCGTTCATACTGGACCCGCCCCTGATCCTCGCCGACGAACCCGTCGCCTCACTCGATCCGGCGACCAGTCGGGATGTGCTGAACCTGCTTCGGGACGCCGCGCGGGAACGGAACACGACCGTCGTCTGCAGTCTGCACCAGGTGGAGTTTGCCCGTATGTTCGCGGATCGGATCGTCGGAATGCGCGCAGGACGGATCGTGTTCGACGGAACGCCGGAAGAGTTTGACTCGGAAGCGGAGGACATGGTATACGA
Organism: Capsulimonadales bacterium; assembly: GCA_033762295.1. Classification (GTDB taxonomy): domain Bacteria; phylum Armatimonadota; class Armatimonadia; order Armatimonadales; family Armatimonadaceae; genus JANRLW01. The sequence continues at coordinate 3,521 of JANRLW010000112.1, read as the reverse complement.
CTCCCTCAGTGTCGTCGAACCGGATTCGACCCGGACCGTCGACATCGCTCCGACATTCGCGGAGGCCCCCGTATGATGCCGATCCCGACCGTTCCTCCGACACCCCCTCCGGCCGCGCCGTCGCGCCCGCCCGAGGAGTGGAAACTGGCTCCCCGGATCAACCCGCGGCTCTTCGCCGTTCTGACCATCGTCCTGATCGTTCTGACCTGGTCCGCCAATCGCCATAAACTGCGAGATCTCCCGATCCTCCTGTTCGAGGGCGTGACCGAAACGATCGGTCTGCGCCAGGGGTCGGAAATCGGCCCGGCGATTCGCCGGATCCTCGCCGGTTTTTTCCCGCCCATTGTCAGCAGCCGCACCGATATTTCCAGCATCTCGAATTTTGACCGCAACCGGCTTCCCCTGGGCACCTATCTGAAGGACGAACCGATCCGGGAGTATAGCGCCGTCGACCGGGAATGGAAGATCATCGAGACGCGCACTTTCCTGATCGATCCGATCGGTTCCCTGAAGGAAGACCTGCTGCTGATGCTGGAGACGATCGAGATAGCGATCTGGGGCACCCTGCTCTCGCTCTTTCTGGCGATGCCGCTGGCCTGGTTCGCGGCGCGGAACCTGACGCCGAACCGCTATACCTATGCCGTCGCCCGGTTCCTGTGCAGCGCGACCCGGGCGCTGCCCGCGCAAATCTCGTCGCTGATCTATGCCGCGATTTTCGGCTTCGGCGTGATTCCGGGTATCGTTGCGCTGGGAGTGGCGACCACCGGCTTTCTGGGCAAATTCCTGGCGGACGAGATGGAAAACGCCGACCGGGGGCCGCAGGAGGCGCTGCGCTGCCAGGGAGCGAGCCGGATCAAGGTCTTCCGCTACGCGATCCTGCCGCAGGTACTGCCGAACTACCTGGCGTATCTGCAATATACGATGGAACGCAACGTTCAGTCGGCCTCGGCGATCGGCGTCATGGGCGGCGGCGGTATCGGCATGAAGATCGCCGGACGCTTCAGTATGTTCGATTACGGCCACGCCATCGCCTCGATGATGGTCCTGTTCCTGACCATGCTTGCCCTGGAACGATTGACTCAATATGTGCGAGGAAAACTGATTTCATGACGGATTACGATACGATACTGGCGGCCCGTTCGCGCTGGGCGGTCGCTCTGGGCGCACTGCCCCGCGAGCGGGTTCTGGCGCTCGGGGCCGACCTGGCCGCGCGTTTCGAGGTGACCCCCGCCGCCGTTCCGCAGTCGGGCCTGACCCTGCTGACCCTGCGCGATTCGGTGGAGAAGCAGGCGTTCTACCTGGGAGAAATCCCGCTCTCGACCTGCCATGTCTTCCTCAGGGACGGCGCGACGACGGTGGAGGGCGGCGCGATGTTCATGGCCGACGACGTCGATCTGGTCAGCGCGATGGCGATCTGCGACGGCGTCCTGGCGAATCGGCTGGGCGGATGGGAGACGGTGGCCGATGGCGTTCGCGACGGACTGGACCGTCTGGACGAAGAGGCGCGACTCCGCAACACGATGCTGAAACGCAGCCGGGTGAATTTCGCCCTCCTGAATCAGGAAGACGACGAGACCGGTGAAAAGGAAGACGGGCAATGACGACTCTGGTGAAAGTGGAGGCGGTCTGGACGCCGGAAAGCCAGCAGAAAATCTTTCGTGCGATCCTGAACGGGTTTGCGTTCCCCGGCCGCGTGCAGGATATCGCCACCCCGCTGAACGGCGGACGGGCGGAAGTCGGCGTCCTGGCGTCCCTGGTCGATGAACAGGTCACGCTGGCCGATCCCGATGACCTGCTGTCCCCGACCGAGCGTCGTCTGCTCGCTCCGGCCGCGATAACTTCCGCCGGGGCGGCCGAGTACGTCGTTTGCGACGGACACCGCGCACCGGGCGAGGCGTTCCGTCCCAACCTCGGAACGATCTACCGCCCCGAGGACGGGGCCACCCTGGTACTGACTTCGGACGGGTTTCCGGAGACCGGCTCCCGAACGATCGTTACCCTGACCGGACCAGGCATCGAAACCGAGCAGATGTTCGGTGTTTCCGGACTGCACACCGACTGGTTGCGCGCCCGGAATCGCTGGTGCGACTACTTCCCGACCGGTTGCGACCTGATCCTGTGCGGAACGACGCAGATTGTCGGCATTCCCCGGACATCGCGCCTGACCTTTAACGAAATCTCCGAGGAGGAGCGCTGATATGGGTTACGTAGCCGTCAAGGGCGGGGGCACCGCCATCGCCGAAGCGGAACTGCTTCTGAACGTCCTGCGCACCCGAGGCGCGGTCAACGGCGAGGCGCCGCTGGATCTCGACCAGATTCAACATCAGCTGCATTTCCTGCACTCACAGGTCATGAGCGAGGGCGGTCTGTACGACGAGCAGCTGGCCTCCCTGGCACTGAAGCAGAGCCTGGGCGACGTTCTGGAGGCAGCGTTCTTCCTCCGGGCGTTCAAGGCGACCCGCCCGCGCCTCGGCGCGACGCCGGTTCTGGACACATCGAAGATGCGCCTGATCCGGCGGATCTCGTCGGCGTTCAAGGAGATTCCGGGCGGACAGATCCTGGGACCGACGCCCGACTACAGCCATCGCCTGCTCGACTTCGAACTGATCGCGGAGACCCCGGAAGCGTTCCGAGAGGTTTTCACCCGATGGTGTGAGAACCTGGAGCAGGACCCTCATATGGAATCCCTCCCGAAGGTGGTGGACTTCCTCCGGGAGCAGGGCATCGTCGAGGAGCCGACGTTCCCCGATGAGGAGCCGTACGACATCACCCGACAGCCGATCACCTTTCCGATGCCGCGCTCCGGCGCGCTGACGATGCTCGCCCGCAGCCATCGAGGCTCCCTGCTCGCCCTCGCCTACTCCAGTTTCCGCGGATACGGCGGCGTCCATCCTACCGTCGCCGAACTGCGCGTCGGGTACCTGCCGGTGGAAATGCCGCATCCCGTCACCGGCGAACCGATGGAGGTCGGCGAGGTGCTGATCACCGAATGCGATCTGTTCACCAGTTCCGGAATGTACTCCGGGCGGGAGGGACAGAGCAGCGGGCCGCCGAAGATCGGTCTGGGGTACGGCGTCTGCTTCGGCCATAACGAAGTCAAGGCGATCTCGATGGGCACGCTCGAACGGGCGATCCGCGGCGGGCGCCGGGAAGGCGCGGCTCCGGCGGAGGACCCCGAATTCGTTCTCTACCACACCGACGGGCTGGAATCGTTCGGCTTCTGCATCCACTTCAAGATGCCGCACTACGTCACCTTCCAGTCCGGTTTGAATCAGTTGCGGGCGAAGCAGCAGGACTTCCAGCGCAAGAACCCCGGCAGCAAATCGACCGAGGTCGGGTAGGGAGCGACATGGGCACATCACGCGACTACAACTACGGTTTTCTGGACGAAGGCGCCAAGAAAGAGATCCGGCGCTCCTGCCTGCGCGCCGTCTGCCTCCCCGGCTACCAGGTCCCCTTCGCCTCGCGTGAGATGCCGATCGCCCGTGGCTTCGGCACCGGCGGACTGCAGATCACCCTGG
>JANRLW010000111.1:0-2610 GCA_033762295.1 Capsulimonadales bacterium | reverse complement strand
AGAAGAACGGCCGGAATCCGTACGGGGATCCGAAGGATACGGTCTACGCGGGGGGGAATCCGCTCTTCGATGAGCGCCGCCCCGGTCTGAAGGATCGTTACGAATATATCCTCGAAAAACATCCCGAACTGCGCGATAATAAGACGTAAACCCGATGTGGGCGTTCCGGACCCAGACGCACCCGGTAAGGAGCCGACCGTGAAGAAAAACCTCCCCGTAACTCTTGCTACCTTTGGAATCGTCGCCTTACTCGGGGCGACGGCGATGCCGATGCTTACGTTCCGTCCTACCGACGAGCCGCCGACCGTGCCGATGGCCAACGTTCAGGACGTTAACCGTCGGCACGGTTTCCCGGACGTTCGGCCGGGTGAGATCGTGGTGGATTTGAAGGACAAAGCCTCGGATGCCGAGGTGCGCTCCCTGGAGACGAAGTACGGAATTCGTCTGCGCGAGAACGCGACCATCACCCCGGACGATCGCATCATGGTGGCGAACGTTCCGGCGAGCGAAGCGAACGCTCTGCTTTCGAAACTGAGTCAGGAACCTCTGGTGGAGGCGGCGGAACCGGAAGTCCTGTTCCATCTGCCCGTTAACGAGGCCGATACGACGGAAGCGGTACGTGCGGCCTCGACTCTGGTCATCGAGTACAACGACGCGAATCAAGGAAAGGTGACCATTTTCCAGGGACCGTCGGTTTCCTTCGGTGAGTCGGGGAATGACGGCGAGGTGATGTGGTCGCGTTCGGCACCGGAGGATGGTTTCACGGTCGCGTTCAAACCGAACGATCCGCGTTTCGATGAGCAGTGGAATTTCAAGACGATCGGCGTGGAGGAAGCGTGGAAGCGGTCGCGCGGCAAGGGTATCGTCGTTGCCGTGATCGATACCGGCGTTTCCGGTGGCAATGTGAAGCGGGGCCCGGCCTGCCGGGACTTCAACAAGACGTCCTTCGTTGAAGGATATGATTTCATCCATAAGTCGAAGGATGCCTACGACGATCACGGGCATGGCACCCATGTGGCGGGGACCATTGCGGAATCCACCAATAACGGGGAGGGCGTCACCGGAATTGCCTTCGAGGCGAGCATTATGCCGTTGAAGGTTCTTTCGGCCGAAGGCTGGGGAACCAGTGCGGACATTGCGGACGCGATCCGTTTTGCGGCGGATCATGGCGCGAACGTCATCAACATGAGCCTTGGGTCCGCCTATCCGTCCGATGTGATCCACAAGGCGGTGCAGTACGCCGCGAAAAAGGGTGTGGTAATCGTCTGCGCGGCGGGCAACTCCTTCGGCGGTCCGGTCGGTTATCCGGCGGCGTACAAGGAGTGTATCGCGGTTTCCGCGACCGGTCCGAGCGGCGATATCGCGAAATACTCGTCCTACGGCAAGGAGGTCGCGCTGGCGGCTCCCGGTGGCGACATGGTCGATTCGCGCGATCCGTCCGATGGCATCCTTCAGAACACCAACATCGACGGGACCGACGGTTACTATTCGTTCAACGGAACCTCGATGGCTTCTCCGCACGTGGCGGCGGTCGCGGCGCTGATTCAGGCCCAGGGGATCAAAGATCCGGAGCGGGTACGGGAAGTTCTGACCAAGACGGCCACGCCGAAAAACGATGCGATCAAGTACGGTTCCGGGATCCTTTCCGCGGAGCGGGCGACCGCTCGCGCGGCGCAGTTGAACGGCGTGAAACTGCGACATCTGTTGTTGCCGTTCCTCGGACTGATGCTGTTCCTCGTCGGAATGGGGCGATTGAACCTCGGACTCCGGCTGGCGATGGGTGGTGCGCTGGTCGCCGGATTCTTCGGGCCGGACCTGTTTACCCATCTGGTCGGGGTGAACTCGCTCTGGAACGTTATCGGATGCTCCGCCATGCTGCCGGTCATCGCCTATGCGCTTCTGCGTAAGGGACCGGGGGTGAAGGTGGCGGGCGCTCTCGGCCTGGGCGTCGGAGTCAATCTGTACGCCAACTGGCACAATGATACGCTTCCGTTCACCGCGCATGCGTTCGGGGATTCTTTCGGAATCTGGCTGGTGGTCAACCTGGTAGTGGCTCTCGGTACGGGACTGCTGGCCGCCTACCAGGCGCATCGGGCGACCCGAACGGCCTGATCGGTGTCGGGAATGTGAAGGAGGCGGGGGGTGATGCCCCTCGCCTCCTTGAATTTTCGGTCAAAGATGAAGCACGCTTTGCCCTTTTTCCTGCGATTCCAGAATATGCTTTAATGTTGTCTGGGCATCCTGCCGTGAGGAAAAATAGGCGATCATGAGCGATTTTCCGGCGATTTCCGCCTTCAGCGCGGCGCCCGTACCGGTTTGCTCGATGAAAAGGCGGGAGATCGCCGCCAGGTTATACGCTGCCATGCCGTTGTCGGTGCAAAGCCACATTCCCAACCGGACCTTTCCTGAATATCCTTTTTCTCTTCGGTTTCCCGTCGGCGGAAAATAAGGCAGACATGGAATACCTTGTCATTCGAACGCTCGACGAATCCTCCCTTCCCGCCCTGAGGTCGATATTCCCTGCCAAACCGCCGGGGCTTTTCGAGAGGTATTCCGACGAACAGCGAGCCGGATACCGAACGACCCTCGTCGGCTGGCTGGCCGAGGCGC
>JANRLW010000110.1:0-36944 GCA_033762295.1 Capsulimonadales bacterium | reverse complement strand
AGCGGCGGACCCGGCGACGAAGCACCTCCGCTGACGGGGACGAAGCGCGGCGCGAAATTCCGCGCCGCCGTGCCGAACGTTCGGAAGAAACCGCAGCCGGAACGGGCGAGGAGAAGGCCGCGACCGACGATTCCGCGAACGCGAACGTATCCGACGAAAGGCAACCTACCGAACGTCGTGAGGAGTCCGCTCCCCCGATCGCGCCCGAGACGCCGCCTTCCGGAAACTCCGGAGGCGCGGAGACGCAGGACGGTGACTCTTCCCCCGGAGCGGAGAACTCGTCCACCTCCTGACGGAGGATCGAGGGAGACAGGAAATGCGCCGTTCGCGTGCCGATTCCTTGACGGTGAGTGATGCTGACGTTTCGGGGCTCCGATTGAGTCTCTTCGCCCTGTTCATCGTCCTGATCCTCCTGGCGCTCGTGGCCCGTCTGTGGTTCCTCCAGATCGTCCAGGGGGAAGACCTGCGAGAAAGATCGCTCTCGGACCGTTCGCTCGAGGTTCGCACGCCGGCTCCGCGCGGCATCATTCTGGATACCCGGGGCCGGCCTCTCGTCACCAACTCCGCCCAGTTCACCATCTTCGTCAATCCGGAGGAACTGCCCAAGAAAAAGGCGGAGCGTCTCCTCGTCTTCGAGCGGCTGGCGAAAATCCTCGGCATCACCCCGCAGCGACTTCAAGAGGTCATGAAACGCAACAAGGTTGCGGCCTCCGGACCGATTCCGGTCGAGGAAGGGGTCGATCAGGCGACTCTCGCGCGGATTTCCGAAAGCCGCCTCCTCCTGCCCGGCATCGAACCGGATGTCGAACCGGTGCGAAAGTACCCGATGGGCAATCTGGCCGCTCATGCGCTGGGCTACATCGGGGAGATCAGCGCGAAGCAGTTGGAGGACCCGAAGGCGAAAAAACGCTATATACCCGGCGATCTGGTCGGCAAGAGCGGACTGGAACGGCAGTATGACGAACTGCTGAACGGTGTCAAGGGAACGGTGACCTACGATGTGGACGCCCGTGGTCGCCGTCAGAACCAGAGGGGAACCCCTCTGGAGCCCAAGCCGGGGGCCACCCTGCATCTGGCGCTCAATGCGGATGTCCAGCGTGCGGCCGAGGAGGGTTTGAAAGGTAAGAAGGGCGCGGCGGTCGCGATTGACCCGCGCAACGGCGAGGTCATCGCCCTGGCCTCCGCTCCGACCTTCGACCCCAATCTTCTGGCGCATCGCCCGCTCAAACCGTGGGTCTACGACACGCAAATCAAACCGGGGGAGTTTCACCGCGCGATCCAATCGATGTCTCCGCCCGGCTCGACCTTCAAACTGGTCACGTCCGCCGCGCTTCTCGCCAACAACACGGTCGACCCGCGCTACGATTACGCTCACTGCGGCGGAGTTATGTCCCTTGGACGCAGCGCGAAACGGTGCCATCGCGCCCACGGGGGAGTCAACCTGAAGGATGCGCTGGCGGCCTCCTGCGATATCTATTATTACCAGTACACCCTGAAAATGGGAATCGATCCACTGGTTACCTACGGCCGCCGGTTCGGACTCGGACGAAAACTGGGAATCGACCTGCCGGGTGAGGAGTCGGGCATCCTGCCCTCGCCCGCCTGGAAGCGAAAATGGGCTCCGATCTTCGGGAATCCGGACCCTCGCTGGTATCCCGGCGACACGGCGAATGTCTCGATCGGTCAGGGTGACGTGGCCGTAACCCCGCTCCAGATGGCGTCCGTGGTTGCCGCCGTGGCGAACGGCGGGACGATCTTCAAACCGCACCTCGTGCGATCGGCCACCGACAGCCTGACCCGTGAGGTCGTGTTTCGGTCGAATCCGAAAGTGGTCAGCCGTCTGGGGATCGCGCCGGAACGATTGCGCGGCATTGCCGAGGGGATGCGGCAGTGTGTCGCCGGATCGCGTGGAACCGGGCATTCCGTGAATCTGGCGGCGGTCGCCGTCGCCGGGAAGACCGGGTCGGCGGAACGTCAGAGCGGCGCGAAGAAAGAGTCGCACGCCTGGTTCGTGTGTTACGCGCCCTACGAGAACCCGACCATCGCCATCGCCGTTTTCCTCCAATCGGAGGGGCAAAACTATCACGGCGGAACCGACGCCGCCCCGATCGCCCGAAAGATGCTGGCGAAACATTTCGGCATCAGCGAGCGGACGGTGGGCGGTTCGGGCGCGGTCGTCGATTAGGCTCGTGAACATGCAGATCGAACTCGTCCCCGCTCATTCCGGCGACCGCGCCCTCGCATTGTCCCACTTTTTCGTGGCTTTCTTCCATGACCTGTCCCAATTCGATCGGCAGATCGTCGTCAATCGTTACGGATTGCCCTGCTGGGAACCGACGTTGATCGCCTGCGGAACGGACGGCCCGAAAACGGCGGAGGAATGCGCCCGGTTCAACTGGTGGGTTCGCGATCAGGCGGACCGAACGCTCTTTCTTGCCGACGGCGTGCCGGCCGGGTTCGCCATCGTTCTCTCCCGGCATCCTCCGCTTCCCGACGACGTCGACCACGAACTGATGGACTTCTATATCGCGCCGAAATTCCGTCGACAGGGCGTCGGACGCATTGCAGCCCGCGCCCTGTTCGACCGGCAACCGGGCCGATGGCAGGTATTCCAGCTGGAACGCAACGCGCCCGCCATCGCTTTCTGGCATCGTGTGATCGGAGAATACACCGGCGACCACTACCTCAGCCTCGACAACGGCACGCAGCAACGGTTCGATAACTCCGACCGGGCACCTGCAAAAGAAACACGCCCCGACTGATCGGGGCGTGTTCATATTCGAACGGGTTCGAAGGGGTTTACACGGTTCGTATCGGACGTTCGGTCGTCACTCCCACTCGATGGTGCCGGGGGGTTTACTGGTGATGTCGTAGACGACCCGGTTGACCCCCTGCACTTCGCCGACGATCCGGTTGGAGATTCGCTCCAGCACCTCGAACGGCAGACGCGCCCAGTCCGCCGTCATGGCGTCCTCCGAGGAGACGACACGCAGGACGATCGGGTAGGCATACGTCCGCTGGTCGCCCATGACGCCGACCGACTTGGTATCGGGCAGGACGGCGAACGACTGCCATACCCGCCGGTACAGCCCCGCCCGCTTGATCTCCTCGACCACGATGGCATCCGCGTGACGCAGGATTTCCAGCTTGTCGAACGTCACCTCGCCCAGTACCCGGATCGCGAGACCCGGTCCGGGGAACGGCTGACGCCAGACCATCTCGGAGGGCAGGCCCAGTTCCTCGGCGACCCGGCGCACCTCGTCCTTGAACAGGTAGCGCAGCGGCTCGACCAGTTTCAGTTTCATGTTTTCCGGCAGGCCGCCGACATTGTGGTGCGTCTTGATTTTCGCCGCGTGCTTCGTCCCGGACTCGATGACGTCGGGATAGAGCGTTCCCTGAGCCAGGTACTCCACCCCCTGGATTCGACCCGACACCTCGTCGAAGACCTGTACGAACTCATGGCCGATGATCTTGCGCTTCTGCTCGGGATCGGTCACCCCGCACAGTTTTTGCAGGAATCGGGCTTTCTCATCGGCGTAGACCAGGTTGATTTTAAAGGTGTCGGCGAAGGTTTTTCGAACCTGGGTTCCTTCATCCTTTCGCAGCAGCCCCGTATTGACGAAGATACAGGTCAACTGGTCGCCGATGGCGCGATGCACCAGGGCGGCGACGGTGCAGGAGTCGACACCGCCGGAAAGCCCGCAGATCACTCGGGCATCCCCCACCTGATTCCGCACGGTTTCCGTCGCCTCCTTGATAAAGGAGGCCATGGTCCAGAGACCTTTCGCGCCACAGAACTGATAGAGGAAATTCCGGATGATTTCGGTACCCCATGGGGTATGGACGACCTCCGGATGGAACTGCACACCGAATAGTCGGCGGTCCTTGTTCGCGATCGCCGCGATCGGAACCGACGGCGTGTGGGCGGTGACCTTGAAACCGGGCGGCGGCTTTTCCACCGAGTCGCCATGGGACATCCAGCAGACCAGTTCCCGGTTCAGACCACGGAACAGGTCGGTGTCGTCGTCGACATCCAGTTGCGTCTTGCCGTACTCGCGCCGCTCGGCGGGAACGACGCGTCCTCCGAGCTGGCGCGACATCAACTGCATGCCGTAGCAGATGCCCAGGACCGGGATGCCGGCATTGTAGATCTCCGGGTCGACCTGCGGCGCGCCCGGTTCGTAGCAGGACGACGGACCACCGGAAAAGACGATCCCGATCGGCTTACGGGCGAGCACCTGTGCGAGCGGCGTATCGGCGGGAAGAATCTCGCAATAGACTTTGCATTCGCGAATCCGGCGCGCGATCAACTGGGTATATTGCGCGCCGAAATCCAGAACGACGACGTTTTCTTCGGGGTGAATGGCGGTTGCGGGGCGCATGGACTAGCCCACCCCCTGCGCTCGCTGCAGCGATTTGCCCTCGGTGGGCAGCGACGGAGCGATCATCATTTCCACCTGCTGCATCTCCTTCAAGTTATGCGCGCCAAGCGAACCCATAGCCAGACGCAGTGCGCCAACCAGGTTCATCGTGCCATCATCACGGTGCGCCGGACCGAACAGGATCTCCTTCAGCGTTCCGGAGATTCCGACCTTGATCCGGGTGCCGCGCGGCAACTCCGCCGAGGAGGTCGCCATACCCCAGGAGTAACCTGGCGCGGGCGCTTCCGCGGCGGCGGCAATCGTCGACCCGAGCATGACGGCATCGGCTCCGGCCGCGATCGCCTTGGCGATATCGCCCCCGTTTCGTAGCCCGCCGTCGGTGATTACCGGAACGTAACGGCCGGTTCGTTCGAAGTAATCGTCCCGCGCGGCGGCGCAGTCGGCGGTGGCCGTGATCTGCGGGACGCCGATCCCCAGGACTTTTCGCGACGTACAGATATGACCGGGTCCGACGCCGACCAGAATGCCCGCCGCGCCGGCTTCCATCAGTTCGTAGGTCGCCGCATAGCCGACGGTGTTGCCGACCACCACCGGAATCGGAGCGTTTTTGCAGAACTCGGCCACCGGAAATTCGGCAATGGCGGAGGACTCGAATCGGACGGCGCCGACGGTGCTCTGAACGACGAAGAGATCCGCTCCGGCCTCGACCGCCGCTTCGGCGGCTTTCTGCGCGGTATGCGGGGCTGCGGAGACGGCGCAGGTCGCGCCGGCATCCTTGATCTCTCGCACCCGTTTCCGGATCAGGTCCGGCCGGATGGGCGCGGCCGCATACAGTTCCTGAATGTAGTGGATGATTCCCTCACCGGAGTGTTCGGCGATCGACCGGAGCGCCGCCTCGGCATCCTCATATCGAGATTGCAGGCCGTCCAGATTCAGAACCGCCAGACCGCCCAGTTCGCTCATCCGAACCGCCATCTGCGGGTTGACCGCGCCGTCGAGCGCGGCGGCGAGGATCGGAATTTCGAACCGTTTTCCTCCCAGGGTCCAGGAGATATCCACATCGCGGGCGTCAATGACCAGGGGCCCCGGTACCAGGGCTACCTCGTCGAATCCATAGGAGCGACGCGCCCGCCTCCTGCCTCCGACCACGACTTCCACTTGATTCCTCTTTCCGTTTCACAAACGATCGGCGAAAAACCGCCGGATAAAGCATTCGCACGGCTCCGGCGTCACTGCGTCGTGCAGTAATCGCGTGCCGTGCGATTAGGTGTATATTATCAGGGTAGGTTGTAATTTTCAAGACAACGCCGTGCCGCCGGAGTTCCCGACCGTGACGGCTGCCGTGTCGAACCATCGGGGAGAACGGGATGGCATTCCGACCGAATATCGTCGGCTTAGGACTGATCAACCGGGATATCGTCGCGGTCGTGCCGGAGTGGGAACGCGATGCCAAGGTGGCAGCGACCCATTTTTTCGAGCAGGTGGGCGGACCGGTTCCCGTGGCGATGGTCGCCCTGGCGCGTCTGGGCAACGCGCCGGTCTTCTTTCTGGGCGTCACCGGCGAGGACCGGGACGGCGAGGAACTGGCGGAAACCCTGCGAGAGGAAAAAGTCACGCCCCTGCTTCGTCGCGCTTCCGGGATTCGTACGAGTCGTTCCCTGGTCCTGCTGGACGCGCGGGATGGTTCCCGTACCCTCGCCAACTATGCGGAGGACCTGCCTCCGCGCTCACTGACCGACCCGGAGCGCGAACTGTTGCGCCAGCCCTGCCTGCTGCATCTGGACGGTCGTGATCTGCCGGTCTCCATCGAAGCCGCGGAGATCGTACGGCAATCCGGAGGCATCGTCTCGCTGGACCTGGGGACGATGCGGCCCGGTCGCGAAGCGTTGCTGGATCGATGCCATATCGTCATCGCATCGAAGAAGGGCGGGCGCGGCGCGTTCTCGGAGATCTCCGACGACCCGGCCGGGCAGGTCCGCGCTTTTCATGCGCGAGGCATCGAGGTGGCCGGGGTAACCCTCGGCGCGGAGGGAGTCGTCCTCGGGCGACGCGGCGAAAACGTGGCGTTTTTGCCCGCTTGCGCCGTTGAACGCGTGGCGGATACCTGCGGGGCGGGCGACCTGTTTCATGGCGCGTTCCTGCACGCCTACCTCGCCGGAGCTACGGTTCGGGAGGCGGCGGACTTCGCACAGGCGGCGGTCGCCGTCCGTATCACCCGCATCGGAAACGCCGCCGGATTGCCGAACCGGGCCGAGGTCACCGAATTTCAACGGCGGCTTCGTGGTTAAACCCGAAAACCTCTGTACCAGTTGCCCCGCGTTCGGAGCGTTCCGGCCTGCCCTTCCCGAAGCCGTTCGTACTCCTCCTCGGATACCGGGTACTCCTCGCGAACGCCGGTCTCGGTGGCAAAGGTCACGAAATACCGGATCGAGGGCGACCACCCCGCCCCCTGATCCTCCTGAACCCGTCGAGCCTCGATCCGCGCCACCGTCGTTCGCAGGGGCTGACGCAGGTTCGCCGCAAACTCACGACCGTAGTTCACCGCCGCTCCCAGAACCACCGCCGCCATCATCGCGCAGATGACAAAAAGAAGAATCGTATTGCCGGACACTTCGCTGCCTCCGTCGGAATTGCTTCTTTTGTAGCGATTATTCCGGACGGAGGCATCCCCCCAACGACGGAAACTCGAATCCGTTCAACGGTCACTACAAACGGTCAGGAGGGGTGATGTTCGCAGACATGGTACAGGATTCGTCCATTTGTCTTGACGGGTCAGTCGGATCGATATAAGTGATGGTCAGGACGAACGTAAACGGAACGAGAGGTATCTGTCCCGATCCCTGATTGCCGGGTTGAGCATTGATGTAAACAAGACCGCCGACCCAACTCTGATCCGGATACATGACAAAGCCTCGATCGGATCGGAATCTTTCCGGAATTCGGCTGGAATCGCCGCGCATCGCCTCGATGATGTCGAGTTTCAAACTCGGGTATTGCCCATCCACCTGTTGCAGAACGACGTTCGCCGAATTGTCCGTTTGAAAACCGGTTGCGGTGACGCCGATCACCGTAATTGTCTTCCCGGTTTTGTTGGAAAAGGTGCCGTTGATAGGTTCAAATCCGCCTCCGGCCGGGATCTGAACCGGGTTACTTACTGCGATTGCCATCGTTTTTCCTTTGCATATCGTGGGTGATTCCTTGTCGCCCACGAAAGCATGGTATCCCGAAAAGGCAGGCAGTAGCGTGTTCGCGATCACCAACGGGTTTACGATGGATCACGCGCACCGATCCGTAAACGGTTACCCTACCGCTTGCCGACGGATTTGAGATAACTCACCAGTGCGCCGGGATGGTCGGATTGCAGGCCTTTGACCCCCATTCGAACCGCGACCTCCCACTGGGCGGGACGTTCGTTCGGGTTCTGGATGTCCGGCCAGACCACAGCCCCCCAGGAGTGCGCGGCAACGACCATCTCCGGGGTGTAGCGGGAGAACCCTCCGTCGAGAATTTCGACCGAGTCGCGCCGCCAGAACTCCTCCAGCGCTTCCGGCGTCCGGATACTGCCGGGGAAACTGGTCATCACCGGGATATCCGGGGTCGTTTTCTTCCAGAGACGGCACCCCTCGACCCCGTCGTAGACCACCACGTTTTTTTCCATCCGGTAACGGACGAGCAGATCCAGAACCTGCTTCGGATCGATCTCCTTACAATCCAGATAGAAGAGGAGACGTTCACGACGCGCGGCGTCCAGCGCCTCTTCGAACGTCGGAACCGTTTCCGTTCGCACGGCGTCCGGCGGCAGATTCGGGCGTCGGTCGATGACCCTGAGCGCCTTGATCTCCTTCAGCGTCATGGATGCGACCGGCCCCTTACCGTCGGTCATGCGGTCGACGTCGTCGTCGTGCATCAGGACGATCCGCCCGTCCCGGGTGGTGCGCAGATCGATCTCCATATAGTCCGCGCCACATTTTTTCGCGTTGCGCAGGGCGGTCAGGGTATTTTCCGGAGCGGCGGTATGATCCCCCCGGTGGGCGACGACGACGAACTTATTTTTGATCTGCGGTATCTTGGCGAGAGGCCAGGAGGTCGACGGCGTCTGGCGGCGATGGCGAAGAAACATGGGGACTCCGGGCGAGTAACGGTGTTTACTCGCCGTTGTTGAAGGTTTTCTTGGGGGTTAACCCGAGTTCGGACATTTTCCGCTGCGATTCGGGGTCGGACGTTTTTTTGGCGACCGGCGGTTGCCCGGTACAGCCGGCAAGGAGGCATCCGAGCGCGGTCAGGCTGACAAAGCACAGGGTGATCGTTTTTTTCATGTTCGTATCCTGCGGGGGGACCGACGATCGGTCCTCCCGCATTTCACGGTCGTTTTAGTTATTCCAGGTGATGGCGGCATCGAGGGCCTTGACATAGTCCTCGCAGACCACGGTTTGCCCCTCACCGATACCCTTCGGGTCGCGGCAATACTTCACCTGATCTTCCGGACGTCTGGGCATACCGAAGACGTCGGTGCCGATGGTGCCGATCTTCCAGGGCATCGCCTTGGCATGGCCGTCCACAAAGTTGACATTCAGCATACCGCCGTGGCGGGTTTCGCCGGACCGGGTGGTGGGGTAGTAGTACTGGAAGATGAAGTTGGAGCAGATGGTGTAGCGCGGGCTGTCACCGGTGTCGGCGAATGCAAACATATCGGCGGGCGCGGCGATCGATGCCAGAGTTACACCCGGTTCGATGTTGAAGGTCTGGGCTCCCCGAATACGGATGCGAGGAAGCGTCAGGCCAAACTTGTAGCCGGAGGTGACGCCCCAGTTATAGCCGTAGCCGATACAGCGGGCGTTCGGTTCGGCGTTGATGGAGTCGTTGCAGGGATCGCCGTTGTAAGGGCCGGTAATGGAGTCGGTACGATCCGGGCAGAAGAACATCTGCAGGTTCTTACTGTAAGCCTGCACCTGTGCGTAGAAGTCCAGGTTTGCCGCACCATTGTTCGGCGCGAAAATGGCGGGGGTGGTTTCGTCGTAGTCCTGGATGTACATCTGCATCGCCAGACCGATCTGCTTGACGTTGGAAAGGCAGGAGATCTGGCGGGCTTTGGCGCGAGCCTGGGCGAAGACCGGGAACAGTATCGCGGCAAGAATCGCGATGATGGCGATGACAACGAGCAGTTCGATCAGGGTGAACGCTCGACGAGTTCGAATGGAGGCGCGCATGCTCATTTCCCTCAGAAAAGATTGACAGCCCACGGACTATCGGCTCTACGATACATTAATTTGCCGTTCCCGTGTTTTAAGAAAACGTTAAATCTTTCAAAAATTTCACAGGGTCGAAGCATCATGGCTCCTCTTGCCGTCGGGCAGAGGAGCCATCAGGGAAGCCCGTAACGCCTCCGACGAAGGTCAAACACCGAGGAGGCTGCGGCGCAGGAGTTCCGATTCCCCGGTCGGGCGTTTCACCGTGTAGCCCGGCAGGGGCTGCAGGTACTCGTGGATCGCATCCAGGATATCGGCCGGGAACGGGAAGAAGGCGTCCTCCAGTTCGTCGGGCGGCGTGATCCAGTTGCGCGCGCCGACGACCACCGGCGGCGCGTCCAGATCGTCGAAGGCCAGCTGGCCGATCTTTGCCGCGAACGTCTGCAAAATGCTGCCGCGCTCGCAGGCATCCGACGTCAGCAGGATCTTTCCGGTCTTTTTCACCGAGGCCAGCACCGGGGCGTAGTCGAACGGCACCAGTGACCGGGCGTCGATCACTTCGCAGGAGAGACCGTACTCCGTTTCGAGCGTCGCCGCGACGTCCAGTGCGCGATACAGGGTCGCGCCAACAGTCAGAATCGTCAGGTCGCTCCCCTCTTTCTTGACGTCGGGCAGTCCGATCGGCACCTCGTACCATCCCTCGGGAACGCCTTCCGTTCCCCGGAACAGTTCCGGCTGGTCGTAAATCCGCTGGCTTTCGAAGAAGACGACCGGGTCGGTGCCGGTCAGCGCGGCGTACATCAACCCCTTGGCGTCAAACGGCGTCGCCGGGAAAACGACCTTCAAACCGGGGATATGCGCGCACAGAGCGGACCAATCCTGCGAATGCTGTGCGCCGTACTTGGACCCGACGGAGACACGCAGCACCACCGGCATCCGGAGCAGACCGCCGCTCATCGACTGCCATTTGGCCATCTGATTGAAGATTTCGTCCCCGGCGCGGCCCATGAAGTCGCAGTACATCAGTTCGACGAGCGGACGACCGCCCTCCAGCGCATAGCCGACCGCCGTGCCGACGATCGCGCCCTCGGAGATCGGCGAATTGAACAGACGGTGATACGGCAGGGACTCCGTCAGACCGCGATACACGGCGAACGCCCCGCCCCAGTCACGGTTCTCCTCGCCGTAGGCGACCAGCGTCGGATCGGTATGGAACGAGTCCAGAATGGCCTCGAACAGGGCATCGCGAATGCCGATACAGCGGGACTTGGGCAGCGGCTGTCCGTCCTCCCCGATACCGGACCGCGCACGGGAAGCCAGCGACTTCACGCGCGGGTTCTCCTCCCGGGGCAACAGCGTTTCCGGCTGACGGGTAACGTCCAGGGACTCGATCCGTTCATTCGAGAACATGGTGAGTTCCAGCAGGGAATCGACGGCGTAGAGGTTGGCTCGGGGCGAAACGTCGAGGTCGATCGCTTTTTCGAACGCGCGAAGGACCGCGGCGTCCACGTCCTCCTGAACGGCCTCGAAGTAGGCGTTGTCGGCCAGCCCGTTTCGGACCAGTTCCTGCCGGTAGGTGACCAGGCTATCCACCGACTGCCACTCCTCCACTTCGGCCTTCTCACGGTAGGAGGAGGCATCCGACGGCGAGTGTCCGGAGAACCGGTAGGTAACGGTATCGAGCAGGACCGGCCCGTCCCCCGCCTCCAGAATCGCCTTCTTTCGGGCGATGGCGTCGATGACCGCCAGCGGATTGTAGCCGTCGATCCGCTCGGCGTGCATCTGATCGGGATTGAGGCCCGCGCCAAGCCGCGCCAGGACCCCAAAACCGCCGGTCTCGCCGACCGGTTGACCGCCCATGCCGTAGAAGTTATTGACGAAGTTCATGATGAGCGGTAATCCGCCCCGTACCGACGCATCGAACAGCGTTTTGAACTGCTCCATCGTCGCAAAGCAGAGCGCCTCCCAGGTCGGCCCGCACGACGCGGACGCGTCGCCGATATTGCAGATCACCACACCCGGTTTCCGGTTGACCCGTTTGTAGAGAGCCGCCCCGACCGAGATATCCGCCGACCCGCCGACGATGGCGTTGTTCGGGTAGACGCCGAACGGGGTGAAGAAGGCGTGCATCGAGCCGCCCATGCCTTTGTTGAACCCGGTTTCCCGCCCGAAGATCTCCGCCAGCGAACCGTAGAGCAGGAAGTCGATCGCCAGAGATTTGACGTTTTTCGCGCGGTCCGCGTTGGTGCCGAGAGCTCTCAGCACCGCGCCGTCCATATAGGTCTCCAGTATGGGAAGCAGGTCCGCTTCGGGCAGTTTCTCGATCGCCGACAGACCCTTGGCGAGAATCTCTCCGTGGGAGCGGTGCGAACCGAAGATATGGTCGTCGATGCCCAGCAGGAACGCCTGTCCGACCGCGGACGCCTCCTGCCCGATCGAGAGGTGGGCCGGACCGCGATGATCGTAGGCGATTCCCCGGTAGCTGCGCTGTTGCTTCACCTCGTTCAGCATCGTCTCGAAGGCGCGAATGATCGCCATATCGCGGTAGATACGCAGCAGATCCTCCGCCGCGAACCGATCGAGTTCCTGCGCCAGCGTTCGGTCGTACTGATTGACGGGAATGGGATCGAAGGTCAGTTCGCTCTTGCGGCGGACGTCGCCGGGAAGGATGGAGATGGATTTGGGCATGAGTGTTTCCTTGGATACGGACGCGCGTCGTTACCTGTTCTCAGGATGGTAACACGTCGAAACGAAAAGAGTCAAGCCCAAACGAAAGCAAGCGAAAGTCACGGGTTCAGGACGCGGGGGCGGAGAAATCGGAAAGGGTGAGATTCACCGACTTTCCACCGGTCGCCGGGAACGTTTTCGTCACTCCCCGATAGCGGACCCGCAGTTCGCCGGGGTTCGCCGGTCCGTGGGTCCGCGGGTCGGGGGTAAGACGCGCCGTCACGAGGACCCCGTTTTTCCATTCGATATCGACCGTCACGCCGCCTCGCGCCCGGAACCCGCGCACCTCGCCGTCGGGCCAGGCAGCGGGCAAGGCGGGAAGCAGGCGGATCAGCGGTCGCTCGCCCCCGTCCGGATGACTTTGCAGTAGCATCTCGGCGATGCCCGCGCAGCCGCCGAAGTTGCCGTCGATCTGGAACGGGGGATGAAAGCAGAACAGGTTGACGGACGAACCCGCGCCGTTTCCGGACATGTCGAACCCGCGCGCACCGGTCGGTGTCAGTAGCATCTTGAAGAGTTTGTGCGCCCGATCGCCATTTCCGAGCCGGGCGTGGAAGTTAATCTTCCAGGCGAGTGACCATCCGGTCCCGGCGTCCCCACGGGTTTCGAGGCTTTTTCGCGCCGCTTCCGCCAGCTCCGGCGTGCCCTCGGGCGTGATCTCATGCCCCGGATGCAGTCCGTACAGGTGGGAAACATGCCGGTGGTGCGGTTCGCTGTCCGCATACGGTTCCAGCCACTCCTGCAACCGACCGTCCGGTCCGACCTGATTGGGCGCGAGACGCCGCCGCTTTGCCGTCAGTTCGTCGCGCAGGGCGGCATCGACGTTCAGCAGGCGCGCGGCCCAGACGGTATTATCGAACAGTTCGCGCAACTGCTGCATATCGATGGTCGGCCCAAGGCAGACATGCGCGCGCGTTCCGTCCGGGAGAACGAACGCATGCTCGGGCGAGTTGGACGGCCCGGTGACCAGCCAGCCGTGCTTCGGTTCCTCGATCAGGTTGTCCGAATAGAACAGGGACGCCCCCTTCAGGATCGGGTAGACACGGGCGAGGAACTTCCGGTCCCCGGTGTATTCGTAATGCGTCCGAAGATGCTGGCAGAGCCAGGCGGAGCCGCCGGTGGTCGCGCCCCAGGACGCCTCCTCCCCCGGCGACGTGAAGCCCCAGGGGTTGGTGATGACATGGGCGACCCAGCCGCGGGATTGGTAGTACGCCTTTGCCGTGCGCTCCCCCGGTTTGACCAGATGGGCGATCAGGGCGTGCAGTGGCTCCTGCATTTCAGGCAGGTGGCAGACCGGGGCGGGCCAGTAGTTCATCTGGACGTTGATATCCAGGTGCCAGTCGCCGTTCCACGGTGTCTGAATCTCCTCGGCCCAGAGTCCCTGCAGGTTGGCGGGCAGTCCGCCGGGTCGGGACGAACTGATCAACAGGTAACGACCGAAGTTGAAATAGAGCGCGGCCAGCGCCGGGTCCGGCGTTCCCGCCGCGAAGGCGGTCAATCGCCGGTCGGTCGGGGGCGGGGGGGTGTCGTCCTTGCCCAGTCGAAGAGCGACGCGGTCGAAGAAGGTCTTATAGTCCCGGATATGCGCCGTTTTCAGGGCGTCGTAGGACCGGCGGGCGGCGCGGTCCAGGTCATTAAGGGATGCGGTCAGAGGGAAACGGGTTCGTCGCCCGGCAAACCCCTGATAATCGGTGGCGGCGGCGAACAGCAACACCGCTTCGTCCGCGTTTTCGATCCGCAGGCGATTCCCCTCGGTCGTCACCCGCCCGCCCCGGACGACCACCCGCAGACGGGCGGCATAAAAGACCCCGCGCCCTCCGCGCCCGTCGTTCAGCGTCCCGGTCATCAGGAGTTCGTTTTTCGCGCTCGGGACGGTAAGGAACCGCTCCGGTCGATCCAGCGTCACGGAGAACGACAGCGCGCCGGGCTGACTGGCGGTCAGACGCGAGACCAGAGCCTCGCCGGGCGCACTGACAAAGTGCTCGCGCAGGAAACGAACCCCGTTCCTCTCGTAACGGACCCGCGCGACCGCCTCCCGCAGGTCCAGTTCCCGCCGATAGTTTCGGACGGCATCGTGGTCGAAACGCAGATGCAGAGTGCCCAGGACCTGGTAGCAGCCGAACGGAACGTTCGCGCCGTTTCCGTGACCGGACCCCTTTCCCTGGCAGGTGAAGGTACGGTTAACCAGCGCCTCGGCCTCGCGGTGACGGTTTTCGAGCAGGAGGCGTCGAATCTCCGGCAACGCCCGGTGGGCCTCGGGCCGGTCGCCGTCGTCGGGGGAACCGGACCAGACGGAGTTCTCGTTCAGGATGATCCGCTCCTCCTCGACCCCGCCAAAAACCATCGCTCCCAGTCGCCCGTTTCCGAGCGGAAGCGATTCAAAAAACCGGGTGGCGGGTTCCTCGTACCATAACAGGGCGGAAGCGGGACCGATCGATTTCGGGGCGGTTGAAAAGACGGACATGGTTCGGTTTCCGGGGGGACGGATATCGGGAGAAACAGACGTCGTACTCCCTTCCCGATCCATGGTAACATAGCGAAACGAAAACGGTCAAGCCTAAACGAAAGAAAGCGAAAGCGTTCCGCGATGTTTGTGGAGGAGCGACAGCAACGGATTCTGGAGCGGTTGCGGCAGCAGGGCAAGGTGACGGTGGAAGAGTTGGTCGGGACGTTCGGCGTCTCCGCCCCGACCGTTCGCGCCGACCTTGCGGCCCTGGAGTCGCGTCACCTGCTGCGTCGGACGCATGGCGGCGCGCTTCCGGCGGTCGGCAGTCTTTACGAACCGCCCTACGCCGAACGGGCGGTGGACCGAGCGGAAGAAAAACGCCGGATCGGGCAGGCCGCCGCCGAACTGGTTCGATCGGGGGAAACCGTTCTGCTGGATGCGGGCACCACCGCCCATGAGGTCGGTATCGCGCTGCTGGCTTCGGGTAAGGACGGCATTACGGTCGTTACCAATAACCTGCCGACCGTTCTCACCCTGATGGACGCCCCCGGCCTGACCGTCATTTGCATCGGCGGGACGGTCCAGGCACGACGACGCGCCGCCCTCGGTCCGTTGTCGGTCGAGTTTCTGCGCCCGTTTCGCGCGGACTGGCTCTTTGTCGGTGTCAACGGGATCGATGCCGACGCCGGTCTGACCGTCAGTGACTTTGAGGTGGCGCAGACCAAACGGGCGATGCTGGCCGCCGCCGCGACACCGGTCGTGGTCGCTGACAGCGGGAAGGTGGGCCATGTCGCCTTCGCGCATGTCGTCCCGGTCTCCGCCATACCCCTGCTGATTACCGACCGGCATCTGCCGACGGAAGCGGAAACCGGCCTCCGGGACGCCGGGATCGCGGAGATCCGACGGGCCTGAAACCCGACTGAAACGATCCGCGTTGACAATTTTATAACGCTTACTATATACTGTCGGGAAGCAAACGGCGCAGTGATTTCATCGGATAAGCCGCCACCGATTCCGCAACCAAACGATCCATGCCCGAAACCATCCCGTTTAACGATCTCCCGCAGGTCAATAAGGACGATCCCACGCCGCGTCACCTGCAGGTCCAGCGGATTTTGCGCGACCTGGTTCTTCGGAACGTGCTGCGTCCGGGCGACAAGATCCCCGCCGAACTCGAAATCGCCTCCGCGCTGGGCGTCTCGAAAATGACCGTCAACAAAGCGCTCCTCGCCCTGACCGCCGAAGGTTACTTCATTCGCGAGGTCGGACGCGGCACTTTCGTCGCGCCCCTTCCGAGCGCGGCGAAACCCGCCGCGCCTCGTCGGATCGTTCTCTCGTTCACGGAGGGGGCGCAAAATATCCTTGAAAGCGATTACTATGGCACTCTGTATCGGGGCATCGTCGAGTACCTCGCCGAACACAACCTCGATCTGTCGCTGGAAATCGCGCTGACCCCGCTGAACGTGGACCCGTTGACGTATTCCGTCCCGGGTCGCCTGATGGTCGCACCGCGCCGGAGCGCGGTGCCGGTCCTCCGTCAGTGGTGGGAACAAGGCCGGATGCTGGTGGTCATCGGGGCGAACTGGCCCGATCTACCGGTTCCGACCATCGACTCGGACAATGTGGGCGGCGCGGAAGCGGCCGTCCGCCACCTGACCGATCAAGGACATCAGCGGATCGCTCTGCTGTACGGCGAGGAGGAGACGACCAATATTCAGGATCGGATTCTCGGCTATCACCGGGCGCTGACGGCGGCGGGCCTTTCGCTCGATCCGGCCTCGGAGGTGCGCGCCGAGGGTTCCTGGAACATCGGAGAACCGGCTCGTCGCCAACTTCGCTCCCTGCTGCTGGCACCCGAACCGATCACCGCCGTTTTCGCAGCTGGTTACCATCTGGCGCTGGAAGCCAAGCATATCATCCGAACGGTCGGTCGGCGGATTCCGGAGGAGATCAGCGTCGTCGGCTACGATGACCCGGTCGCCGCCCGGTTGATCCACCCGGCCCTCACCACGGTGCGTCAACCCCTGTATGAAATGGGCCGTCGGGCGGCGGAGCGTCTTCTGGGACTGATCGGCGGTACGGAAGCCCCGACCCCCACACGGGAGATTCTCCCGGCGGAACTGGTGATCCGCGATTCCACGGCGGAAGCGCCGAACCGACGGCGTCACGAAACCGGAAACAATGCGAACAAACGTGCTTTCTAAGGCGTAATATCCAATGGCGCGGCCGTCTTTCGGATGCGCCTGAAGGGATAGTCTCGCTTATGTCCGTCTACCTCTACCCGGTCGCCACGCAAACCCCTGCGACCGCCTACCCTCAGGATGACATTGCCGAGAGGACCAAACGCCTTCTGGGCGGGGGCGACCGCAAGACCGAACGGATCATCCATTATCTCTACTCCCAGTCCGGGATTGCCAAACGGCACAGCGTCATCGAGGACTTCCTGCCGGGGCATGAGGGCGGATTGTTTTTCGATCCGACGTCGGATTCGATTCGCGTGCCGACGACCGCCGAGCGGAATCGGCGGTATGCCGAGGAGGCGACTCGCCTGGCTCCGCAACTGGCGCAAAAGGCGATCGAGCGATGTCCGGCGCTCGTTCCCTCCGAAATCACCCATGTGGTAACCGCCTCCTGCACCGGCTTCTTTCAGCCCGGCATCGATTTTCGTATCGTTCGGGAGTGCGGACTGTCGCCGAATACGCCCCGTTTTCACCTGGGGTTCATGGGCTGTTACGCCGCCTTTCCGGCGCTGAAACTGGCGCAGACGATCTGTCAGGCCGATGCGCGCGCCGTCGTCCTGGTCGAATGCTTCGAACTATGCTCCCTCCACCTTCAGATGGACGCCGCTCCCGACAACCTGCTGGGCGGGTCGGTCTTCGCCGATGGCGGCGGGGCGGCCATCGTCTCGGCACGGACCGACCTCGGGGTTCCCGCGTTCCGACTGGAACGGTTCCGTTCGACTCTGACGCCGACCGGCGAGGACGATATGGCCTGGAACATCGGCGATCACGGCTTCGTGATGCGGCTCTCCACGTACGTTCCGGAGATCCTGCACGGCAACATCGCCGAAGCGATCGGACCGATCCTGACCGATGCGGGATTGACACCGGAGGAGATCCGACACTGGGCCGTCCATCCGGGCGGACGCGCCATTCTGGACAAAGTCCGTTCGGCCCTCGATCTTTGCGAGGAGTCGCTGGCGGCGTCCCGTCACGTCCTTCGAGAGTACGGCAACATGAGCAGCGCCACGATTTTCTTCGTGCTGGAAACCCTGTACGACCGCCGTATCGTCGACTCGGATGAACCGCTCCTCGCCCTGGCCTTCGGACCGGGCCTGACCGTCGAAAGCGCGATTTTGCGCGGAGTCTGAACGTGTTTCTCCTCGCGAATCGCGCCTCCCGTTTGACGGAAAAAATGGATATGGCCGACTGCCACCCGGACCGGTTGGCCCGCACGTACCGCCACTTTGCCCTGATCAATACGGCGGTTTCCGGCTGGTCCGTCCTGTATCGCCGTTACCTGCGTCCCGCCCTCGCCGCGAGCGACCGACCTGCCCGGATACTCGACATCGGGTGCGGCGGCGGGGATGTGCTGCGGCGTCTGACCCTCCGGGCGCGCCGCGACGGCTTCTCGGTCACCGCCCTCGGTATCGATCCGGATGACCGGGCGGTCGCGGTCGCCTGTCAGTCGAACACGCCTCCGGGCATCGACTTTCGCGTCACGGACGCCCGGTCCCTGGCGCAAACCGGGGAGCGATTCACCATCGTGCTGTCGAACCATGTTCTGCATCATCTGCCCGAGGAGTCCGTTCCCGGTTTTTTGGAGACGTCCCGACAACTGTCGACGGGCCTGGTCCTTCACAACGACATCCGACGGCATATCCTCGCCTATCTGGGTTTTCCGTTGATCGGAGGATTGTTTCACGATTCCTATATTCTGACCGACGGGCTGCGCTCGATCCGCAGGAGTTTTACGCCGAATGAACTGCGGGCGATCGTTCCCCCCGGCTGGGAGGTGCGGACCGCCCACCCGTTCCGCTGTGTGGTGATCGGAGCCGCTGGAACCGGTGAAACCGTATAGCGATGTTCCCGTACTGATCGTCGGCGGCGGGCCGGTCGGCCTGTTTCTCGCTTGCGCCTTGCTGACGCGCGGGATCGAGTGCGTCGTCTCGGAGAAGCGCCCGTCCAGGGCATTACATTCACGGGCGATCGGCCTTCATCCGCCCGGATTGACGGCGCTGGCATCGGTCGGCGTCGCCGACGAAATCCTCCGGCGAGGGGTGCCTATTCGCCGCGCCCAGGGGTTCTTCGGTCGTTCTCCGATCGGACATATGTCCTTCGCCGAAACGCTTCCGCCCCCGTTCGACTTCGCCCTGACCCTTCCCCAGTCGGAAACCGAAGCGTTACTCGAACACCGCCTGGGGGAACTGGACCCCGACGCCCTGCGACGCGGCGAGGAGTACATCGGCCATCGTCCGACCGACGATGCCCTGGAGGTGTCCCATATTACGCCGTCGGGCGTACGAACGCGCCGTGTTCGCTACCTGATCGGGTGCGACGGCGGGAACAGTCGGGTCCGTGAACAGGCCGGTATCCCGTGCCGTCTGCGGGAGTATCCGGACCGCTATGCGATGGGGGATTTTGCCGATACGAGCGGGTTCGGCGACGAAGCCGCGCTTTTTCTGACGCCGGACGGAATTACGGAATCGTTCCCCCTGCCGGGGGGGATGCGACGCTGGGTGGTACATCTGGGCGGAACGTCCGACCTGCCGGAGTCGGCGGACGCTCTGTCGGCGGAGATACATCGCCGAACCGGACGAGCGGCCCTTCCCGAAACCTGCGCGATGCACTCCCGGTTTCGCGTCCGCGACCGGCGGGCGGCGCGGCTGGTTGCGGGGAACGTTCTGCTCGCCGGGGACGCCGCTCACGTCTGCAGTCCGATGGGCGGACAGGGAATGAACTGCGGCCTGATCGGCGCGGCGCGACTGGCCGATGCCCTGGCGTCGGCGTTGTCGGGGCGACGAGCGGCGGACGAGGCGTTTCCGGAATACGACCGGGAACAGCGTCGTCGGGCGCGAATCGTCGCCGACCGCGCCCATTTTAACACCTGGATGGGTCGGGGCGGACCGACCACCACGCCGCGCGCCCTTCTGATGGCGGTCCTGCTTCGAACTCGGCCGACGCACGATCTCCTGGCGCGTGTTTTCACCATGCAAGGGCTATAACGGGCTATCCGGGCCTATGGCGGTCCCGGCTCGACGGTCAAGATTCGACGGTCAGAAAGCTCCCCTCGACGACACGTCCGGCGTTATCGAACTCGACCCCCTCGGCCAGAAGCCGCGCCTTCTGCTCGGCGTAAGTCTCAGGCGAGCGGCGGGCGGTACGCAACGCGCCGTCGGCCCCGACCACCCGATGCCAGGGCACGTCGTTCGGACAGCCCGACATGGCCCAACCGACCGTCCGGGCGGTCTCCCCGACCGCCCGGCCGACCTCGCCGTAGGAGAGCACCTTGCCGGCAGGAATCCGTCGAACGTACGCAAAGATCGATTCGAACCGGGCCATCTCAGAAATGTCCCGGCGCGGCGTCATCGGTCGTCTTCCCGATCATGACTGCGTGCTGGCGTTGACGACCGGGTGCGCCGACTGTTCGCTGCATAGCACCACCAGGAGGTTGGAGACCAGCGCCGCCTTGTTGTCCGGGGTCATCGCAACGGTTTCGTGCTCTTCCAGACGATGGAGGGCCATCTCCACCATGCCGACCGCGCCTTCGACGATCCGCTGGCGGGCGGCGATCACCGCCGCCGCCTGCTGACGACGCAGCATCGCCGAGGCGATCTCCGGGGCATAGGCCAGGTGGGAAAGACGCGCTTCCAGTACATGGACGCCTGCCCGGGCGAGTTTCTCATCAAGTTCGCGGCGCAGCGCCTCGCTGACCTCCTCGGTGTTCCGGCGCAGGGAAAGGTGCTCGTCCTCCGCATCGTACGGGTACTGGGTCGCCATATGGCGGACGGCGGTCTCCGCCTGGAGGCGGACATACTGCTCGTAATCCTCGACCTCGAAGCAGGCGCGATAGGTATCCTGGACCTGCCAGACAATGACCGCCGCGATCTCGATCGGGTTGCCGACCGCATCGTTCACCTTGATCTTGTCGCCGTTCAGCGTCCGCGCGCGCAGGGATATCGACCGCTTGACCACGAACGGATTGGTCAGGAAAAAGCCGTTGTCCTTGACCGTCCCTTGGTACTTTCCGAAGAGCATCAGGACCTTGCTGCCGTTCGGTTCGACGGTGAAGAACCCGTTCATCAGGAAAAACCAGAGGATCGTGAGAAAGATGCCGCCCATCGCGCCCACCCCCCCTCCGAAGAACGAAAGGATGGCAAAAATCGGCAGCAGGACCATCAGGATCACGGCGGGCGCACCGGGCAGTGCGCCGCGCAGCCGTTCCTGTGTGGCGCCGGTCAGCGTCGGGACAGCGGTCCGGGCCGTTGTCTCCGTGAAGGTCGGGCTGTCGTAGCCGGACCGGGTTCTCTGTGTGGCGGTCTCGGGGTCGATCAGACCGAGTTTACTGCCCCCTTCATTGCTCATGGCACACTCCTTGGATCATTTTCCGAAAGGTTTGACCGTCGATCTCGTTTCCGGTTGCTTCCCCCGGTCTCATCGCTCAGGTTTCCTCTCTTCGTTTCCGGCACCGTCCGAACCGCCGCCGGGCGGTGTCCCGTCATAACGGAGGTTGATATCGAGCATGGGTCCCTTGTTCATGTGCTTCAGTTTCAGGCGGATGCCGTCCCGCCGCGCCTTCTCCCAGGCCTCCTCCAGTTCCGCATAGGTCAGTCGCATCGGGTCCTTTCCGTTGAAGCCGTACAGAGCGTCACCGGGCCGAACTCCCGCCTTTTCAGCGACGGACCCTTTGGTCACTTCGGCGACGATGATCGGTCCGACCGCCGAGATCGGCTCGATTCGGAACTCCGGCTTCACCGCCTGGGAGGGCTTGATCAGGAAACGCGCACCGCCGATAATGAGGGAGGCGCAGAAAACGGCGAAGACTCCGCCGATGATCAGGTCCCGCTTCTCGCGGGGCGTGAATGCCCCGTGGCGCAGGTTGGCGACCAGCACCGCGATTCCCATCGGGACCAGCGCCGGTATCGGCAGGTAAAAGAATTCGACGATGGCCAGGGCGAGCATCAGCAGTGCGAACATCCAGGCGAAGGTGGCACGTCGCGACAGGTCCATCCGATGGACGGCGGACTGGAACAGCGCCAGAAACAGGACGTCGGCGGGACCGATTGTGACGCCGGAGATCGGGTCGGGAAGCTGCACCTTCGAGAGCGGCGCGCCGGGCACCGGCGTCGAACCGGCTCCGACCGAAACCGCGGCGATAATCGCGCTGTTCCCGGTCCGCATCAGCTGGGCGACCGTGCCCATGGTGACCACGACGATATCGAAGAACAGCGAGAACCCGGCGGCCGCCAGAAGCGTGTTCGGATGGCGGATGATCCGTCCGATCGCCGCGCCGACCAGGGCCGCCGCGATCGGCAGAAACAGATTGTTGGCCGTCAGATGCAGAAACGGGGTCGGGGGAATTCGGTTTTGCTGCAGCAGAAGGACCACGCCCATCGGGAACGCCAGCAGTACGCCGACAATCGCCAGCATCGCGGTCGAGACCGGCAGCCGCGCCGCATACCGGGCGGTTTGCAGAAGGGCGAGGAGCAGGAGGGCAAGGTATAATAGCGCGAACAGGTGACTGAGGAGGGTCCCGGCCGCGGGGATCGGAATCACATACCCGGCGAAGCGGTTGGCCAGGGTGAGCAGGAATGCGACCGCCGCCCAGAGCAGTACGTTTCCGGTTTCGGAAACGACGGAGGTTTCCGAACGGTCGTCGTACCAGATCGTTGGAATCAATGTTGACATTTTTCCCTTTTCCAAGCCTGCCGTTTCCATTTGCCCGGGCGTGGGTTTGCAGGCAAACCGAACTCGGTATACAATCCGCATTACATTGCGCCGGCAGTTGATCCGCGGGCGACCTTTGCCTGAAGGACCGTAACCTTTGGCGTGGCGCGATGTCTGAAGGACGGTAACGGACCGTTAACCGGGTACACTGATTCCGATCCGGGCTCTTCGCTCCGTTTCGTCGGAATCTTACCTTAAACCATACAATTTTTGGCAAACCATGCGTTCCGCAAAACGGCCTTCGGCCCGATTCGGGACGCTCGACCATAATGGCCTTTCCGTCGAACGGAGAGGACGAAACCGGGAGGGTTAGTATAGTGGAACCTCTGCGTATCGTAATCGCAGACGATGAGCCGATCATCCGGCTTGACCTGCGACGCACGCTGGAGAACATGGGCCACATCGTCATCGGTGAGGCCGGAGATGGCGCACAGGCGGTCGAAATGACCCGCGAGTTGAAGCCGGACGTTGCGATCCTCGACATCAAGATGCCGGGTATGGACGGAATCGACGCGGCCAAGGTCATCTCCACCGAGGGGATCGCCCCGGTCCTTCTGCTGACGGCCTACTCGCAGAAGGATCTGGTGGAACGCGCCCGGGATGCCGGCGTCTTCGCGTATCTGGTCAAACCGTTCAAGGAAGCCGACCTGATGCCCGCGATCGAGATCGCCATCGCCCGGTACGAAGAGTTTATCGACATGGAGAAGGAAGTGGCCACCCTGGAGGAACGGTTGGAAACCCGCAAAGCGGTCGACCGCGCCAAAGGGATTCTGATGGATCAGTACGGCCTGAAGGAACAGGACGCCTTCCGTCGCATCCAGGTCCAGAGCATGAATACCCGCAAATCGATGCGGGAGATCGCCGAGGCGATCATCATCGCCAATTCCGTATAATCCAAACTCCGCTCACGCCCCGCTTCTCCCGCGAACACCGCACGTTCGCGGGAGAAATTGTCGTTTTCGCGCGTTCGGTCGCCGGCACGACGGACGGATGCAGGGATTTTGCGCCTCCGGCGGGAAACAACCTCCGTCACCGGCCGCTTTCCGCACCGGTCGATGAAATCACAGATGAAATCACAGATGAAATCACAAAGGTGAGGATGTTCATTCCATGCGGATAACCACCATCGCACTGGCCCTCGCTGTAGGAACCCTGCTTATGACCCTGCCCGCTGACACCGCCTCCGCCCGGACGCAAAGCGGTATCGTCCGCGCTGACTTCGGCAAGCTCGAAGATGGGACCAGGATCGACCTGTTCACTCTGACCAATAAAAACGGACTCGTCGCCCGCGTCATGACCTACGGCGGAATTCTGACGGAGTTTCATACTCCGGACCGAACCGGCAAACCCGGCGACATCACGCTCGGGTTCGACAACCTGGCCGCCTATCTCAAGGGGCATCCGTTCTTCGGCGCGCTCACCGGACGTGTCGCCAACCGGATCGCCAAAGGCAAGTTTTCGCTGGATGGCAAGGAATATACCCTGGCGGTGAACAACGGCCCCAACCACCTGCACGGCGGCGTGAAGGGATTCGATAAGCAGGTCTGGAAGCCGGAGATCCGACAGAACCCCGAGGGACCGTCGCTGGCGCTCACCTACCGCAGCAAGGACGGCGAGGAAGGCTACCCCGGCAATCTCGATGTCACCGTCGTCTATACCCTGACCGACCGCAACGCCCTGCGGATCGAATACACGGCGAAAACCGACAGAGCGACCCCCGTGAACCTGACGCACCATGCGTACTTCAACCTGGCCGGCAAGGGGGACGTGCTCGGTCATGAGGTTCTGTTCAACGCGACCCGATATACCCCGGTGGATCCGACATCGATCCCGACCGGTGAGATCGCGTCGGTCGTCGGTACGCCGTTCGACTTTCTGACGCCGCATACCATCGGCGAACGTATCCGGGAAACCGGCGGCGATCCCTACGGCTATGACCATAACCTGATCGTGGAAAACGGCGGGGCGGGTCTGACGTTCGCGGCGCGCGTCTACGAACCGACGACCGGCCGCGTGCTGGAGATGCATACGACCGAACCGGGGTTCCAGTTCTATACCGGCAACTACCTCGACGGCACCCTGACGGGCAAAGGGGGTACCGTCTACGGGGTCCGAAACGGCTTTTGTCTTGAAGCGCAGCACTACCCGGACTCGATCAACCAGCCGAAGTTCCCGTCGGTGATTCTCCGTCCCGGCGAAACCTACCGCCAGACGACCGAGTACCGCGCCTTCGTCCGCTGATCGTCCGCTTTCCCGCCTCCCGCCGAGAACGCGCGGGAGGCACTCGCCCGGAGGTCCGATCATGCGTTACGCCGACTCCGTCGACAACATCACGGAGGCCCATGTCACGGGCCTTTTCTCCCACTGGGGAACCCCTCCCTCCCCCGCCGCCATCCTGGCGGTGCTCCGGGGAAGCGATCACGTCGTGGTCGCCCTGGAGGAGGACGGTCGGGTGCTTGGATATATCACCGCCATCACCGACGGCGTTTCGGCCGCGTATATCCCCCACCTGGAAGTTCGTCCCGAAGGTCAGGGACGGGGCATCGGTTCGGAACTCGTCCGACGGATGCTCGACCGACTGCGCGACCTCTATATGATCGACCTGATCTGCGACGAACATCTGAACCCGTTTTACGAACGCCTCGGGTTTCGCCGCTGGAACGGAATGATCGTCCGAAATTACGATCGACAGTCCCTCTCACAGTCCTCACCGTCCACCTGACGACCGGTTCCCGGGTCCGCGCGGGTACACTTCCCTCGGAATCGAACGGAGTCGAGGAAAGGACACACCGAGTATGTCAAAAATCTTTCTGATCACGGGGACGAGCAGCGGATTCGGCCGCGCTCTGGCGGAAGCGGCACTGGAACACGGCGATTGCGTGGTTCTCACGGCGCGAAGGCCTGAAACGACCGTGGATCTCGCCGAAAACTATCCCGACCGGACCCTTTCGGTTCGACTGGACGTGACGGACCCGGGACAACGCCGCGCCGCGCTTGATGCCACCGTCGAACGCTTCGGGCGGTTGGATGTACTGATCAATAACGCCGGGCAGGGAAGCGTCGGCGCGGTCGAAGAGTTCTCTTCCGAACAGATTCGCCGTCAGTTCGAGGTCAATTTTTTCGGCGTCCTGGAAATGACGCGTGATGCCCTCCCTCTCTTCCGGCGGCAACGCTCCGGCCATATCCTCAACATTACCTCGGTCGGCGGCGTCGTCAGCGTCGGCGGATTCGGTCTCTACTGCGCCACCAAATTCGCCGTCGAAGGATTCTCCGAAGCCCTACGCGACGAAGTCAAGCCGCTCGGAATCCGTGTGACGATCGTTGAACCGGGCGCGTTCCGGACCGAGTTTGCCGGTGACTCCAATATGCGCCCTGAGAATGTTATGGAGGAGTACCGGCCGGTCGTCGATCCGATTCGAGACTATCTGTACGGCAGCGCCGGGAAACAGCCCGGTGACCCGCAGAAGGCGGCTCAGGCGATGATTCAGGTGATCGAAAGCGACGATCCCCCGCTTCGTTTGATGCTCGGCGCGGACGCGTTCGACCTCCGGGAGAAAAAACGCGCCGCGATGGAAGCCGAACTCGCCCGGTGGCGCGACGTCGGTCTCAACACCGCGTTCGACGGCGAAACCGTGCAGGCTATCGGCGGGTAACCCCGCCGCCAGCCTTTCCGGACCGCTTACGCCTGAAGACCGACGGTAAGAGTGGCCGTATACCCGGCGTCCAAATCGCCGGTGATCGTTGCCATCCGGTACGTCGTTCCGTCACTGAAAACGTTATCCTGCGCGAAACTTGTTACCGAGGTGTTCTGCCCCGCGACGCGTAGAGCGGGGATCGGTAACCCGCCGTCGTGATCTGCGGCGGTTGGTCGTTCGGATACCCCTGTAACCGTATGTGGGTGATCCGTAAAAAACTGAAGCGACACGGACGCATAATGTTTGATGTCCTGTTTGCCCCGGTATCGAAAACGCCGGATAATGCATTGTGAATCCCGAGCAGTTCCTGGCCCGCCTGAAACGATCTTCCGATTACAAAGGGCAGATCGTCCATGTCGAAGAGATACCGGCGCGCGAGGCCGTGTACGGAGCATTGGACGCCCCGCTTCCGGCCCGTCTGTCGGACGCTCTGGCCGCGCAGGGGATTCGTGACCTGTACCGGCATCAGGCGGAAGCGATCGACCTGGCCCGGTCCGGTTTCCACCTGATCATCACCACCCCGACCGCCTCCGGAAAATCGCTCTGCTACAACGCCCCCGTGCTGGAGTGCCTCCTGTCCGACCCGACCGCCCGCGCACTTTACCTGTTCCCGACCAAGGCGCTGGCGCAGGACCAGCGAGGGAAACTCGATGCGCTCGGGCTGCCTTCGGACGTCACGATTGCCACCTTTGACGGAGACACGCCGAAGGAGGAACGTGCCTGGGTCAAGCGATACGCCCGGCTCGTCATCACCAACCCGGACATGCTGCATCTGGGGATGCTCCCCTACCATTCGACCTGGATGACGCTGTTCCGCCATCTCCGGTATGTCATCGTCGACGAGGCGCATATCTACCGGGGCGTTTTCGGAGCGCATGTCGCCAATATCCTGCGCCGTCTCCGCCGCGTCGCCGCGAAGTACGGGGCGAAACCACAGTTCATCGCCTGCTCTGCCACGATCGCCAACCCCGGCGAACTGTTCGCGCGGTTGATCGGCCTGGAAGCCGAGTCGGTGAGCGGGGACGGCGCGCCGGTCGGACGCAAGCATTTTGTCTTCTGGAACCCGCCGATCCTCGACCCGGCCTCCGGCACGCGAAAATCGTCCAACGCCGAGGCGACGAACCTTTTTACCAGTCTGGTGCAGGGCGGCGTCCGGACGATCGCGTTCACCCGCGCCCGGAAGACGGCGGAATTGCTGCTGGCGTACTCCCGGCGCGCGCTCGAAAGCACCGTCGCGTCCGGACATCTGGCGCAGAAGATCATCTCCTACCGCGCGGGCTATACCCCGGCGCAGCGACGGGAGATAGAACGCCGCCTGTTCAACGGCGAACTGACCGGGGTCACGGCGACCAACGCTCTGGAACTCGGCGTCGATATCGGTGGAGTCGATGCCTGTGTGCTGACGGGGTATCCGGGAACGGTCGCCTCCACCTGGCAGCAGGCGGGCCGGGCCGGACGCCGTCAGGGAGACGCGCTGGCGGTGCTGGTCGCCGCGGATAATCCGCTCGACCAGTTCCTGATGCGTCAGCCGGAGTACTTCTTCGGGCGGTCCCACGAACACGCGACCCTGGACCCGACCAACAAGCATATCCTGGGCGGGCATCTGCTCTGCGCCGCCTACGAAGTTCCGCTGACGGAACGGGACTTCGACCTCTTCGGCGGGGAACGCGCCCGTTATGTCACCCACCGACTGATTGAGGAGCGGGCGCTGGCCTACCGGGGTGATCGGATCGTCTACGCGGGCAGCGAGTATCCGGCGGGCCTGTTGAACATCCGGTCGGCGTCCGCCAAACAGTTCGTCATCCTCGACGATCTCCGGAACGGCGCGGTCCTCGGGACGGTGGAGGAGGCGCGAGCGTACGAAACGCTGCACCCCGGCGCGGTCTACCTGCACATGGGCGAGGGCTACGTCGTCGAAACGCTCGATACGGAAAACTACCGGGCCCACGTTCGACCGGCCACCGCCAGCTACTACACCGAACCACGGATCGACACGCAGATCGAGATCAAGGAGACCTACGCCTCCCGCGAATTCGGCGCGAGCGTGGCGTATTTCGGCACGGTCATCGTCCGAACGCAGGTCGTCGGGTTCAAGCAGAAGCAGTTGTACAGTGAGGAGGTCCTGGGCCAGTACGACCTGGACCTTCCGGAGCAGGAGTTTGAGACGGAAGCCGTCTGGTACGGATTATCGTTCGATCTCGTCGGCGATTTGGAACGGGCGGAACTCGATCTGGCGGGCGGAGTTCATGCGCTGGAACACGCCTCAATCGGCCTGTTGCCGTTGTTTGCGCTGTGCGACCGGAACGACATCGGCGGTGTTTCGACAGCCTACCATCCGCAGGTCGGCGCGCCGGCGGTGTTCGTCCACGACGCCCATCCGGGCGGGGTCGGCATCGCCGAAACCGGGTATCGACTGATCGAGGAGTGGCTGTCGGCGACGCGAACGTTGCTGGCCGAATGCCCGTGCGAATCCGGATGCCCTTCCTGTATCCAGTCGCCCAAGTGCGGCAACAACAACGAACCTCTGGACAAGGAAGCCGCCCTCCGAATTATCACCTCCCTTCTCGGGTGAACGCCTTCCGAACGTCCGCAGCGTCTCGCTCCTCGCATGGTACAATTAGCCGAAATTTCCCTGTCGGAGTTGTGATGCGAATCCCTGCGGTTTGGCTGCGTGAATTTGTGCCGGTGCCCGAGGACGGACCCGCGCTGGAGGCGTTCTGCGATAAGCTGACGATGGTCGGTCTGGAGGTCGAGGAGATACTGGAAACGCCGGTCGGCCCCACCCTCTACACCAAAATCACTCCCAACCGGGGCGACTGGGCATCCGTGTTCGGCACCGCGCGCGAAGCCGCCGCCGCCCTCTCCCTCCCCGCGCCGCGCCACGCACCGGCTCCGCTCGAAACCGGCCCCTGGCAGAAAGGGGAGGATCAGCCGACCGTCACGATCGAGGACGCCGATCACTGCCCGCGCTACGCCGCCAAAATCCTTCGCGGCGTCAAGATCGGACCGACGCCGCAATGGCTTCAGGATCGACTCTCGGCCGCTCTGGGCGAGAAGTATCGCCCGATCAACAACGTCGCCGACATCACGAACTATGTCATGCTCGAACTCGGTCAACCGCTGCACGCGTTCGATCTGGACACCCTCGCCGGTCGACAGGTGATCGTCCGACCGGCACGGCCCGGCGAAACCATCAAGACGCTGGATCAGCTGGAGGAGGAGACGCCGCGCAAACTCCTGCCCGGTATGCTCTGTATCTGCGACCGGGATCGTCCGATCGCCATTGCCGGCATTATGGGGGGCGCGGAAACCGAAATCTCCGACCGAACAGTGAACATTCTTCTGGAATCCGCGCACTTCGACCCGCTGTCCGTCCGGCGAACGAGCAAACGGCTCGGCTTGAAAACCGAAGCCAGTTATCGTTTCGAACGCTATGTCGATCCGACACTGGTGCCGATCGCCGCCGAGCGGGCCGCCCGACTGATTGTCGAGTGCGCCGGGGGTGAGGCGCTTCCGGGGCTGATCGACGTGGTCGCGCGAAAAACGCCCCCGGGGCGCGTGCTGGCCCGTATGGACCGGATTCGCGAACTGCTGGGAGCCGATGTCGACCGTGAGGAAGCGATTTCCGCACTGGAACGGCTCGGGCTGATCGTCGAACGGTCCGCGAACGCCCTCGATTGCGGTATTCCCTCCTGGCGGCCCGACCTGACCATCGAGGACGATATCGCCGAGGAGGTCGGCCGGATCGCGCTCGGGTATGAAAACCTCCCGGCGACCCCGCCGCCGGTTTTGAACCCGCAGGGTAGCGATTCGCCCCTCGGTCGGTTCAAGAACGCGGTGCGACGTTCGCTGGTCGAATCCGGCTGGCAGGAACTGCATACCCATTCGCTGGTCGCCCCCTCGGCGGTGTTTCTTCCGGAGGAAACGGATCACCGGATCTTCCTGCGCGCCCCCCTCGCGCCGGAGTACGCCGTCCTCCGCACGTCCCTTCTTCCGAACCTGATGGCGACGGCAGCCCGCGCCTTTCGGGATGGTCTGCGCGATGGCGCGATCTTCGAGGTCGGGGCGGTTTACCGTACGACGGACGGTGGTTTTGAGGAGCCGGTCCGTATCGCCGGGTTGTGCGCCGGATCGGCGATGCCCGCCGCCTGGTCGATCAAGCCGGACGCGCTGCCCGCCGATTTCTATTTCGTGAAGGGAACGGTCGAGGACCTGCTGCACCGCCTGGGCATCGAAGGGGCGGTCTTCACGCGGGGCGCGATTCCCGGAACCCATCCCGGTCGAACCGCCACCGTTCTTCTCGGCGAGGAAGCGATCGGTTTCGTCGGCGAACTGTCCGAACAAACCGTCGAGGCCCACGATCTTCCGCGCCGGACCTACGTTTTCGATCTGGATGGCGAGGTGTTGATGCGCCGGGCGGGCGATATTCGCATCGGCTGGACCCAGGTGCCGAAGTTCCCGGCGATCGTGCGCGACCTGGCACCCGTTTTCGGATCGGAAATCGATTTCGGAACGATCGAAAAGGCGGCCATCACGGCGGCCGGTCCCCTGCTTGAATCGTTCCGACTGACTGACGTCTACACCGGAGCCAACCTTCCGGAGGGGAAACGGTCGCTGACCCTGCGATTTACCTTCCGTTCGTCCGAGCGAACGCTGAAGGACAGCGACGTGGACGCCGCTCTTGCCGCGGTTCGACAGGCATTGACGACGCTGGGCGGCGATTTCCGGGGCGCGTAACCGCCCCTCCTCTTCCGAATCGCGGTACCGGACCTCGAAGCGCACGATGAGGCAGTCAGGCAACGATTCAGCCGACAGGGAGACGCCCCCCCTCCGACAGGAGGATTCGTCTCCCTATGGGAACTCCGCCGAATCGCCGGACGGGTACGAACCGACGATTCAAATGTCCGTGGTCGCTCCGAACCCTCCGAGCCCTCCGGACACCGTCCCCCCGGTTCAACGCCTGGTCTCACTCGATATGTTCCGGGGAATGACTGTCTTCGGTATGCTGCTGGTCAACAATATCGCTCTGGATACGGCGACGCCGAAACAGTTGCTGCACGCCGAATGGTCCGGCGCGGTGCATTTCGCCGACCTGGTTTTCCCCTGGTTTCTGCTCATCGTCGGCGTCTCGCTGCCGTTCTCGCTGGCTTCGTTCCGTCGGAAAGAACGGCGGGTCGGTCCGTGGCTGTACAAAGCGATGGGGCGAACGGTCGGACTTTTCCTCCTCGGGTGCCTGCTGGAAAGCGTCGTCGCCCGGCACGTCGTCATCGGCATGAGCGTCCTTCAGTTGATCGGGTTCGCCTCTTTTATCGGCGCGCTGGGGGTGCTGGTGCCGGCCGGGGCGCGGGTTCTCCTGTCGGCCCTTTTTCTTTGCGCCTACGCCTCACTCCTGCTGTACTTCCCGACCGCCGAGGAGACCGGACGTTTCACCGAGGCAGGCAACGCCATCCGCGTGCTGCACGATTCCCTGCTGGAACCGATCGGGCTGAAAGGCGTTCTGTCGATCATCCCGGCTGGCGGTATGACGCTTCTGGGATCGGTTTTCGGCGACCTGATCCGGCGACCGGAACGCACCGACGGACAGCGTCTCACCGGCATGTTCGTCGGCGGGACGGCAATCGCTCTGACCGGCTATCTCTGGCAAAACGCCCTGCCGTTCAATAAGCCGTTGTGGACGCCGTCCTACATTCTGTACACCGGGGGCCTGGGTCTGATGCTGCTCGGGTTTCTCTACCTGTTGCTCGATCATCCCGTCTGGCGCGGACGAACGCGGTTCCTGGCTTTCCCCCTGACGGTCTTCGGTTCCAACGCCATCCTCGCCTATGCCGCCCCGATTATCTTCCGTGAACTGGCGCTCCGGCAAATCCCAATATCGCCGACGCAAACCGCGGACCAGGCGCTGCGCGATCTTCTCTACGGTCAGCTCGGCCGGTGGAACGGCGGTTGGGCGTACACCGTTCTGTACATCGGGGTCTGGTGGATCGTTCTCCTGATTTTCCACCGCAGGCGCTGGTACGTTCGTCTTTGACCTCTCCCGGTCCGTTAACCTCCGGGGTCCACCAGCGGTTTGGGCTGGTTATCGAGGACGGTCGACTCCTGCCCGGTGCCGTAACTCATCTGGCGAATCGGCAGCGACCGGGACGGGGCTTTCTCCCCGGGTTTGAGGAAATAAACGTTATCCATCCAGATCTGAAACGGCTTCGCCTGGTTGTCCATGACGAAAAACGACACCCCTCTTCGGGCGTCTTCGTAACCGAGCATTTTGAGGGGAATGACGACCGGCTGCCAACGTTTCGCGGCCAGCGGCGCGAGAAAGACGCCCTTTCGCCCTTCGAAATTGCCGTCGATATTTACCTTGCCCGAAGCCCGCAGACGCTGTCCCCCGAGCAATCCGCCGTGCAGATAGAAGACCAGACGATCGTACGGGGCCGGTTCGAAGGTAACGGAGGTGAATTGAATCCCTTTGAAAGGACCGTTGCTTTTCACGGAAAGCGACTGTTTCCCTTCCTGGTAGAAGGTGTCGCTCGGGTTGATCTCATCCGCCCACCCTTCCGTCCGCCATCCGGAGGCGACATCATCGGCGAAAACCACGGCATCGGGTGACGGCAGGGTAAGACTCTCGTTCTCCGACACTTTTGCGCCGACCGGGCCTGTCACGGTGACCGATGCCGCTGTCGGGTTCCAGTGCTTGTTGGTCCAGGCCGAATCGAAGATCCCGGTGCGAATACTGTACTTGCCCGGTCTGGTTGGCACCCAGACAAAGTTTACGTTCTCTTTCTCCCCCTTACTCAGGGCGGGAAGGTTCGTGAAATCCTGATGGATTTTCTTTCCGTCGGGCGAGTAGATTTCCAGATCAACGATGGCGTCCTTCAACCGACCTTTCCGGCAAATCACCCGGACGTCGACATTGACCGGAACTCCCCGGGCGATCTCCGTCGAGGACAGGGCCACTGCGGTATCAAACTCCGTTCCCTTTCCGGACGGCGAAGGCACCGACGCCCCCTTCCCGTCCGGCGTGGAGGCGATCCGGACAGGCGGCGGTTCCAGCGGTGGTATCGCTCCGTCGCGATCCTGCGAGACGGCCCCTGCCATCACGGGTCCTTCGCTTTTCCCGGACAGGCGTGCCACCAGGGTGCCCAGGATGATACACCCCATCAAGACAATAAATGCGACGAATACCAGAAAACTGTAATTTTTCGGCGGATTCATGCCCGTTTCTCCTTACTCCCGGAGTCAGTCGGTCGCCCGTTATATTACAGGACGCTTCATCATACTGGCAAAAACACCAGCCGACAAAAAAAACGGTCGCACGATCCATCCAAACGATAAAATACGATGCCGGAGCGATCCTTCCAGGCGAAGCGGAGGGGTTCCGCAGGATGATCG
This sequence comes from Capsulimonadales bacterium, assembly GCA_033762295.1. Classification (GTDB taxonomy): domain Bacteria; phylum Armatimonadota; class Armatimonadia; order Armatimonadales; family Armatimonadaceae; genus JANRLW01. The sequence goes on along the minus strand of JANRLW010000110.1, from coordinate 3,176 downwards.
CGGTTGGGATCGCCTATACGCGTCCGCGTCCGGCGCGTTCGAGGGTCTCCCGGGCTTCCTGCTGTTCGTACAGCGCAGCCATCCGGGCGTAGGGGTCTTTCATGCCCCGCTTTTCCTCCTCCCGCAGTTCGGCGATTCGCCGGGTGATGGCGCGTGTCCGCCGTACGATGCTGACCAGCAGGACGACGATGATCGGAACTCCGACGATCCAAACCGCCGCGCGGACGATATCAAACTCCTGATCGTTCATAGGGCTATTGTATCGATTTTTGGCGGCGATGGCAGGAACCGGCCACGGGCGGTGTCGAAATTCAAAGCAGTCGGAACCGGATTCCGCAAATGGGACTCTACTTGCAGATGGTATTCGGACGTAGGGGAAGAGAGTTCGCGTCGACGCTCGCCCGTAAAGTGGGTCGGCGCGTTCGCAAGTATATCGCGCCCGCCGCGCCGTTTATCATTACCCCGGTCGCGCTGGGCGCGGCGGTTTCCGCCGGAGCCGTCGCCTTTTTCCTGAACCTGGCCGATGATATCCGCCAGCAGGACGGCGTCTGGCACTTCGATCATGACGGCCTGAAGATGGCGCTTGCCTTACGCAATCCGCGCCGTACCGCGCTCATGAAAACGGCGTCGAATCTCGCGCGTCTCGATATGATGTCGGCGATCGGACTGATTGCGCTACTTATCTCCTTACGGTTCCCCCGACAGCGGCCCCGAGGCATTCTGCTGGCGGTCGCCCTTTCCGGCGGCGGACTGATCATCGGCGGAATGAAGACCCGATACGCGCGGGAGCGACCGACCCTGATCGAGGCGCTGGCCACCGAGGGCACGTTCTCCTTCCCATCCGGCCACGCCTTTATTTCCCTCACCTTTTACGGGATTCTGGCAAACTGGTGGGTTCGATCCCATTCGGATTGGCGCGAACGATTTCTGGGAATCGTTCTGGCGTCCCAGGCCATCAGTCTGATCGGCGCAAGCCGGGTCTACCTTGGCGTTCACTACCCGTCGGATGTTCTGGCCGGGTATGCCGCCGCCATTCCCTGGCTGACCGCCTGTCTGGTCGCCTCCGATCAGTATGAAAAGCGGCTGGCCAAACTTCCGCCGCGTGCGGTCGGCCTGTTGTCCGCACGGGAGGACGACTCACCTGACGACCTGATCCACGACGAGGATTTCGACGACCTCGACGATCTCGATGATCTTGATGATTCGGAGGACGGATAATGCTGAAAACCACCCTTTTGCATCCGGAGATTCTGGCGACCCTCGCCTCCGCCGGCCACGGCTCCCGCGTGCTGATTTCCGATGGCAACTACCCGCACACGACCGGTTCCCACTTCGCGGCAAAGCGGGTCTTTTTGAACCTCGCGCCGGGACTGGTCAACGCGACCGACGTTCTCCGGGTCGTGGCGGACGCGATCCCGATCGAGGCGGCGCACGTGATGGCGACCGCCGACGGTTCCCGCCCGGCGATCTGGGACGAGTTCGCGGAACTTCTGCCCGGCCTTCCGCTGCAACCGATCGAACGGTTCGCGTTCTATGAAACGGCGCGCGGCACCGATGTCGCTCTGGTCATCGCCACCGGCGAGCAGCGCATCTACGCCAACATCCTCCTGACCCTCGGCGTCGTTCCTCCGCCTTCCGCCTGAGCCAGGTCCGGTCGTCGCCGTCACCCGCCTTTCCGGCGGTGTCCGGGCCGGTCATGGCCCGTCGGGGACGGATTGCGACCACACTTCCGCGCGTGTTAAAATGTATGGCTACAGGAATTGAAGGAGTATTGCTTCATGGCAATGTTGGAAAAGGACCTTCCGGGCATTCCGACCGAGAAGACGGTCGTCGGGCTCGGAGCGCCCCTCTCGGAGGCGGACCCGGAGGTGTACGCGGCGATCCGTGATGAGGACGGTCGTCAGGCGGACAAGCTGGAGTTGATCGCCAGCGAGAATATCGTCTCCCGCGCGGTTCGTGAGGCACAGGGGTCGTCGCTGACCAACAAATACGCCGAAGGCTATCCCGGAAAACGTTACTACGGTGGCTGCGAGTTTGTCGATGTCGTCGAGCAGCTGGCGATCGATCGGGCGAAGACGCTGTTCGGCGCGGATCACGCCAACGTTCAGCCGCACTCCGGCGCGAACGCCAACATGGCCGTCTTCTTTGCGACGATGAAGCCGGGCGACACCTATCTGGGGCTGGACCTGGCTCAGGGCGGGCATCTGACCCATGGCTCGCCGGTCAACTTCTCCGGCCTCCTTTATAATGCCGTCCACTACGGAGTCCGAAGAGAGGACGAGTTCATCGACTACGATCGGATGTACGATCTGGCGATGCAGCACAAGCCGAAGGTGCTTCTCGGGGGCGCGACCGTCTATCCGCGCCTGATCGACTGGGCCCGGATGCGCGAGATCGCCGACGCGGTGAACGCCGTTTTCTGGGTGGATATGGCGCATATCGCCGGTCTGGTCGCGGCGGGCGAGCACCCCTCCCCCCTTCCTTATGCGGACATCGTTACGACGACCACCCATAAAACCCTTCGCGGACCGCGCGGCGGACTGATTCTCTGCCGGGAGCGATGGGCGAAAGAGATCGACAAAGCGGTCTTCCCCGGAATGCAGGGCGGTCCGTTGATGCACGTTATCGCGGCCAAGGCGGTCTCCTTCAAAGAAGCGACGGAACCCGGATTCCGGGCCTATCAGGCGCAGATCCGGAAGAATGCCGCCGCGCTGGCATCCGCAATGCGGACGACCGGGTACCGGCTGGTGGCCGACGGCACCGACAACCACCTGATGCTGCTTGACCTGCGGCCCAAAAACCTGACCGGAAAGACCGCCCAGTCGACTCTGGACGAAGCGGGGATCACCACCAACAAGAACCTGGTCCCCTATGACACGGCGAAACCGTTCGTGACCTCCGGTCTGCGCCTGGGTACCCCCGCCGTCACCACACGGGGAATGACCGAGGCTGAAATGCCGACCATCGCCGAACTGATCGATCGCGCTCTGACGAGCAAAAGCGATGAGATGGCGCTTTCCGCGATCCGCCGGGAGGTCAAAACCCTTTGCGATCGTTTCCCGCTTCCGGCGTAGATGGAAACGCGGCCATCGTGGGATGAGTATTTCATGCAGATAGCCCGTGTCGTCGCGACACGGGCGACCTGCCCCCGTCGGCATGTGGGCGCCGTCATCGTC
>JANRLW010000109.1:0-7840 GCA_033762295.1 Capsulimonadales bacterium | reverse complement strand
TCCGCCAGCCGCAGGACGGTTTTGGGAAAGCACTTTCCGTTCGCTCCGAACAGCCAGGACGTTCGGACGATCATATGTCGATCGGGCAGGGTCCGCCGGAAAAGCTGCTCTCCCGCCTCCTTCGATGCGCCGTAGACGCCGAGCGGACAGGTCCGATCGAACTCGGTATAGGGGGTGGTCTTCTCGCCGTCGAAGACGAAATCGGTGGAGACGTAGACCGCGCGGGCGCCCGTTTCGGCGGCGGCGGCGGCGACGTTCCACGCCGAGAGGGCGTTGCCGCGATACGCGCCCTCCGGTTCGCGTTCCGCTCCGTCGACGTCGGTCCAGGCGGCGCAATGCAGAACGGTGTCCGGCCGGTGTCCGGCGATCACGGCGCGTGTCTGCCCGGTATCGGTGACATCCAGCGGCACCAACCCGTCCCGTCGCCCCGTCGCGATCACCGTATGTCCCCGCTCCGCCAGCAGACGACAAACATCCGTCCCGAGCATTCCGCCCGCGCCCGTCACCAGAACTTTCATGGCGCGATTATACCCTCCACGGTCCATTCCACCCGGCATGTCCGGTGAGCGGGTATTCTCGTCTTCGGAAGGACTTGACACCGGTGAACGAATATGGTAGTTATAGTTCGGGCATACGAATGCGCAACGTTCGCGCCATGGTTCTGTCCTTCAATTCTTTTCGAATCGCTTCATCGCTTCAAGGAGGAGGCATTTGCGTTCAACGAAGAGTGTGCCGTCGGAAGGTGCTGCGGTGACCGCGAAGGAAATCGGACGACGCCTGGGGCTGTCTCAGTCCACGGTGTCGCGTATTCTCTCTAACGCGCCCGGTCATCGTGTATCGGAGGATACGCGGCGACGGGTGCTGGAAACGGCGGCCGGTCTGGGATACCGCCCGAACGCCGTCGCCCGGTCGTTGCGGCAGCGTCGAACGAATATCGTCGGGTTTTACACGGGATACGGAACCCTGGACTCGCGGAACGCGTTTCTTGCCGAAGTGATCGGCGGACTGCTTCGCGCGGCGGACGTTCATCGTCTGGACCTGTTGCTTCACGGTGTGTACCGGGGAGCGTCCACCGAAGATATTTTTAACGAACTGATGGACGGTCGGATCGACGGGCTGTTCGTGCATACGAACAGCCGGGATCCGCTGGTCGCGCGACTGCGTGAATCGTCGCTGCCGGTCGTGGCGATCGCCGACCCGATTCCGGGTCTGTCCTCGGTGGTCTGTGATGATGCGGACGGTATTCGCCAGCTGGTGGCCTATCTATGGGAACGGGGGCATCGCTGTATCGCGTATCTTCATCCGGGGATGGAGTTAACTTCCGTCAACATTAGACGAGACACATTTATAGATGAGATGGCTCGTCTCGGAGCCGCGCCGGAGCAGGCGCCGGTGCTGACGATTCCGATGGAGGATACCCGTCCGGCGTTACGGGCGATTCGGGAACGGCGGGAACCGCCGACCGCCGTCTGTTGTTGGAACGATTTGAGTGCGCTCGATCTGATTGTCACCTGCCGGGAGCTGGGTATGTCGATTCCGGGCGATCTGGCGGTGGTCGGTTTTGACGGTCTTTTTTATCCGAAGCGGATGGTACGCGAGCTGGTCACGATCCGCGCCAACTGGCAACGAATCACGGCGGAGGCGATGGTCTCCCTGATCCGCCAGATGGAGTATCGAAGCGGTCGGCGCCATGCGCCGACGACCGACGACGAATCGTCGGAGGAGCCGGACTGGATTTGTCTCCCGGTTTCCCTGATTCCGGGGGATACTGTCTGAGGGAGAAACTGCCGATAATTGCGATGGTCGGCGGTATTCTCCGTCGTCGGACGGCATCGACTCTCCTTTCCGAGAGGGAAAGGCATTCGAATGCACATAGTTCGACGTGATGGAGCATCGCAATGCGCAACAGTCGTTTCTGCGGAGAAACGCCACCGATACCTAAGGAAGGGGAAGTAGTCCCGTGTCTACTGTTAAAACTCGACAGGCATTCACTCTTATTGAACTTCTCGTCGTCATCGCCATTATCGCCATTCTGGCGGCCATCCTGTTCCCGGTCTTCGCTCAGGCACGCGAAAAGGCCCGCGCCACCTCGTGCCTCTCCAACATGAAGCAGCTCGGACTGGCCGGTTTCATGTACGCGCAGGACTATGATGAAACCAACGTCCGCTCCTGGTGGGGCGTCGGTCCGTCCTGGTCCGGATTTACCTGGCCGGGCAATCAGCGCTGGCAGGACGGCCTGCTGCCGTACATCAAGAACATCGATCTCTTCCAGTGCCCGAGCGACGCCGCGCCGGTTCGCTATCAGCCGACCAACGCGAACAGCCGGGAAGGGGACGCCGACTTCTTCAACAGCATCTCCTTCGGCGGTTCCTACGGCATCAACGCGACCTACTGGGGCGCCGACCCGGACGGCGTTCCGGCCAGCAGCCCGGCGGGCGCGGCTCTCGCCCGCGTTCAGCGACCGGCCGATACCATTCTCTTCGTGGATCGCCGCCCTTACTTCGTGCCGCCGTGCGCCGGCGGGGACGGCTGGGCCGTTTCCGAAATCGCCTGGGAGAACAAGAACGCCTGCGCCGCGACCTTCTACCCGAACCTGACCCCGCCGATGCTCGGATCGATCCCCGGACGCCACAGCAACGGCGCGAACATCGCGTTCGCCGACGGTCATGCCAAGTGGTTCCGGCTGGACTTCCTGGCCCAGACCAACGCGCAGGGAATCCGCCCGCTCTTCACCAACGAGGAAGACTGATGGCAAAAGCGTGGTTCCCCACCCTGCTCCTCATCCTCGCGCTGCTGAGCGCCGGGTGTGGGCAGGAAAAACTGGATACGTCCAAGGGTAGCTTCGGAAAGACGGACAACACGACGACCCTGCCGGCGCAGCCGAACCCGCAGGACGTCGCCAAAAGCCGGGGCGCCAACCCGAACCAGGGCGGTCCGGCGGGGAACGCCCCCGCGACCGCGCCGGGACAGTAACGCAATAACCGGGAGCGGACCCTGCAAGGGGTCCGCTCTTTCTCTTTTCGGACCGATAATCCCATCATGCCAACCGACTCTCGAATTCTCACCCTCCGTGGCGGCGCGGTCACGCTTCTTTTTCTGGCGCTCGCGGTCCTTGCCGGGGCGCAGGAGCCCTCCGGAACCCCGGTTCCCGTCCGCGTCACCCGGACCCCCTCGAACGTCTGGTCACTCACCCGCAACGGCAAGCCCTACTTCATTCGCGGCGCGGGCGGCGCGGACCACCTCGAACTGCTGGTGAAATCCGGCGGCAACTCGATCCGGACCTGGGGCGCGGACGAAGCCGGAGCCCTGCTCGATCGGGCGCAGAAGCTCGGCCTGACGGTGACGGTCGGTATCTGGCTCGGACACAAACAGCACGGCTTCCGCTACGACGATCCGAAGATGGTGGCCGAACAGCGCGCGAAGGCAAAAGGCTATGTCGCCCGGTTCAAGAACCATCCCGCCCTGCTGATGTGGGCGGTCGGAAACGAAATGGAGGGCGACGGCAGGGACCCGGCGGTCTGGAAGGCGGTCGAGGAGATCGCCGCCGACATCCGAAAGGCCGATCCCAACCACCCGACCATGACCGTGATCGCCGAGATCGGCGAGGGCGGTATCAAGGCGAAGGAGGTGGCCCGACTCTGCCCGAGCATCGACATCCTGGGGGTCAACTCCTACGGCGGCGCGCCGACACTGCCGAAACGGTTGAAGGACGCCGGGTGGTCCAAACCGTATGTCGTCACCGAGTTCGGCCCGAACGGCCCCTGGGAGGTCGGCAAGACGGCCTGGGGCGCGGCGTTCGAACCGAACTCCACCGAAAAGGCCGCCGACTACCGGATGAAGTATGAGAGGTCCGTCGCCGCGTCGTCGGGCTGGTGTCTCGGATCGTATGTCTTCCTCTGGTCGGACAAGGTGGAGGCGACTCCGACCTGGTTCGGAATGTTCCTGCCGGGCACGAAGGAGCGGCTCGGCCCGGTCGAGGAGATGGCGAACCTCTGGTCGGGCAAGTACCCCGAGCAGCGCGTTCCGGTCCTGAAGGCCGTCACGACGTCCGTCGCGAACAAGGAGGTCGCGCCGGACAGTTCTCAGACGGCGCAGGCCACCGTCATCGGCGCGGGGAGCCTTCGCTACCGATGGGAGATCCGTCCGGACGATACGTCGCCGTCGCGGCCCGATCCGGGCCAGGTCGCCCCGGCGGCCCTGACCGCTCTGACTCCGTCGGAAAGCGGCAACCCTCAGGTGACCTTCGTCGCGCCGGACAAACCGGGCGCGTACCGCCTGTACCTGTATGTCCGTGACGGCCAGGGCGGCGCGGCGACGGCCAACTTCCCCTTCTTCGTCCGGGCGAGTGCGACCGCTTCCGATGCCGGCACGGCGGCGAAACTGCCCTTCGTCCTGTACGGTGATGCGGGCGGGTCGGAACCCTACGCCCCGTCCGGCTACATGGGAAACGCCGGAGCAATCAAAATGGACCCGGCCTGCACCGAGCAGCCCTATCGCGGCAAGACCTGCCTGCGAATCGCCTATACCGCGCCCGGCGAGTGGGGCGGCGTCGTGTGGCAGAACCCGGCGAACGACTGGGGCGAGATGCCGGGTGGCTACGACCTGCGCGGGGCGACGAAACTGTCCTTCCTGGCGCGGGGCGCGAAGGGCGGCGAGAAGGTCGAGTTTCAGGCGGGCCTTCCGGATCGCAAGACGAAATACTACGATACGGGGAACGGGAAGCGGGGTATTACCCTGACCTCCCGATGGTCGCGTTACGAGATCGACCTCAGAGGGCAGGACCTCTCACGGATGAAAAACGGATTCGTCTGGGTCGTCGCCGGAACGGGCAAACCGGTCGTCTTCTACCTGGACGATATTCGGTACGAATAGTTCGGGAAAAGCCTTCGGAAAAAGTCGTTTCGACGTTCCTCCCCGGAGAGTCGGGGCAGAGTGCCCCGAGAGAAATACCGAAGTATTTCTACATCATCGGATAAGGAGAAACGTATGAGCAACGAAACCACCGACGGAAACACCTCGGGAACGAAGCCGGTCGCCGAACATGAATGGCTGAACCGGTTGGTCGGCGAATGGCGGGTCGAGTCGGAAATGCTGGTCGCGCCGGATCAACCCTGGCAGAAGACGACCGGCACCGAAACCGTGCGCAGTCTGGGCGGACTCTGGGCGCTCGGTGAGGGCCGGAGTACGACTCCGGACGGCACCCCGATGGAGTTCCGATCGGCTTTTGGCTATGACGTCTCCTTCAAGGAGTATCGCGGCTGCTGGTATGCGTCCGTCTCGTCCCACCTCTGGAAGCAGACCGGCGAACTGAGCGCGGACGGCAGGACCATGACCCTGAACTGTGTCGGGCCGCACATGACGAAGGACGGGGAGACCGCGAACTATCGCGACGTGATCGAACTCGTCGATGAGGACCACCGGACCGTTACCTCCTACGGCCAGGATGAGAAGGGGGAATGGCTGGAGTTCATGAAGGCGTTCTACACCCGGGTCCGCTGAAAACCCTCCGTCCGGCGGCGCGAATATCCGCGACGCCGGACGCATTGTTCCTCCCCCTTACCCGGTGGCCACCGGCTGCCACCCACGGTTCGGTCCTGGAATCCGCGCGTTTTCAAACGCCTCCCGCCGTCGTTGAAACGCCTGAAAATCCGCCACCGTTTCCGGACGGGTTCGGCTGCGGACGACGAAATCGGCTTCCGGCGGGTAACAGGCGATCGCCACCTCCCCGGAGTCCGGTATCAGGGGTTCGATGTCGGCGGACAGATTGTTCGGCACGTCGAGCGCCTGGTATCGCAGGTCGACGCTCCAGCGGATCGTATCGCTCCGGTTCGGCGTGGAACAGTGCGGCATCCGGTTGGTGAGCAACAGCGCGCCGCCGAGCGGCACGGGAACCGCTACCGCCTCGCTCGCCGGTGCGGGCAGGTCCTCCTCGGTAATCACCAGAAAGCCCGCGTTACCGCCCGTGTGATGACGCACGACGGGGCCAAGGTGGGTACGCGGCAGGACCCGAAGACAGCCGTTCTCCTCCGTCGCGTCGACCAGCGGAATCCAACAGGTGACGATCATCTCGTCGTCGCACCGGGCGGCAAAATAGCCCGAGTCCTGATGCCAGGGGACCACGCCGCGACCCAGGTTCGGCACCTTCGGTCGAATGCGATAGACGCTCGAAGCCACAACCTCACCGGTTCCGAGGAGGTCCTCCATCGCATCGAGGAGGGCCGGGTGTGTCAGCAGATCGTACATCGCCCGTCCGGTAAACCCGCCCCCGCCTTTGCCTTCGATGGCGCGAAAGAAGGTTCCCGCTTCCGACGGGTGATCAGCCAGCAGGCGGGTCAGTCGGGTCTCAAAGCCCTCGGAGGCGTGGACGTCCGTCAGGCGTCCCTCCTGCCGCAGTTGATCCGCCGTCCGGTCCACGATCCGGGCGATCTCCTCCTGCAGAGGCCGAAGTTCCTCCGGCGAGAACAGATCGGGGACCATGACATACCCCTCGTCGACAAACTGCGCCCGTTGCGCATCGCTCAATCGCAAGTTCATGATAAAAAATCTTCCTTGATCTCCTGGCCGGCTTTTCCTGTTTCGTTCGAGAACCGGCCGAAAACCTCCTCCCGTCAGGGCAACCGACCCCGAAGCGCCGGGTGTTCGGGCGTCCGATCATGTCCGTCGCCCCGAACGGCCCCGAACGGCCCCGAACGGCCCCGAAGCAATGGCACTTGTATTCGCCCCGGCGCTTCGGGTATAATCTCCACAGCAAACAGATTTTTGCCTTTCGTTCACGGGCCTGGCTCGCGGGCGGGAGGCGCAGGAATCCGACCCATCATGGCCGACACCCTACCCGATATCCCGCCCGCCTCCTCCCGCGCTCTGACCGCCGAGGTCGTCAGTATCGGCACGGAGCTTCTGCTCGGGCAGATCGTCGATACGGATGCGGTCTACCTGGCGCAGCAGTTATCCGCCCTCGGCATCAGCGTATACCACCGGGCGACGGTCGGCGATAACCTCGACCGCGCGACGGCGACCGTACGGCAGGCGGTCGGGCGCGCCGATCTGGTCTTTCTGATCGGCGGGTTGGGTCCGACTCTGGACGATCTGACCCGCGATATCATCGCCGCCGTTTTCGAGGCGCCGCTGGTCCGCGACCCGGCGATCGTCGAACATCTCCGGCAGTGGTTCTCGACCCGCAACTACCCGATGGCCGACTCGATCCTGCGTCAGGCCGACGTGCCGACCGGCGGGCGTCCTCTGCCGAACGCCAACGGCACCGCGCCCGGTCTGATCGTCGAGAAGAACGGCAAAACGATCATCGCTCTGCCCGGACCGCCGAACGAGTTCATCCCTCTTTTCGAATCCGGCGTCTATCCCTACCTGCGGGAACGAACGGTCGGCGCGCCGCAGGTCATCCGCTCGAAAACGCTCCGGATCGTCGGCATGGGCGAGTCCACCGCCGAGGAGCAGGTTCGCGACCTGATGGAAAGCACGAATCCGACCGTCGCGCCCTATGCCAAGACGGGCGAAGTCCATCTGCGGTTGACGGCACGGGCGGCGAACGCGACGACGGCGGACGCGATGACCGCCGAACTGGCCGCGATCATCTACGAACGACTCGGCGACGTGATCTACGGCGAGGACGAGACCACCCTGGAGGAGGCGACGGTTCGACGGCTCGCCGCACTGGGGAAAACGGTCGCGACGGCGGAATCCTGTACCGGCGGACTGCTCGCCGGACGCCTCACCAACGTTTCGGGATCGTCCGACGTCTTCACGGTCGGTCTGGTCACCTATTCCAACGAGGCGAAACAGCGTCTGCTGCAGATTCCGCATGCCCTGATCGCCGCCGTCGGCG
>JANRLW010000108.1:0-29045 GCA_033762295.1 Capsulimonadales bacterium | reverse complement strand
CGTCCGGGTTTCACCGCCCGCCCTGAGGACGAATTGTGCGTGCCGCCCCTCGCGGTTGGACTTTACGCCGACGGGAAGGAACGAAACCCAGCGGTTTTCATTCTTCGTTTCGTTACGCATCAGTTCGGTCGGGCCGTTCTGGTTGGCGATCAGCGCGTCCGGACGTCCGTCGTTGTCATAGTCGCCGATCGCCAGCCCCCGACCGATGGTCGCATTGCCCAGCGACCCGAGTTGCCCCGGTTCGGCGACCTCCGTAAAGCGACCGTTCCCTTCGTTGCGGAAAAGCTGTTTTCGCTCCCGGTAGGTGGTCATGGCGGATTGACGGTCGACCGTCACCTTGACATGTCCGTTGACGGTCAGCAGATCGAACCAGCCGTCCCGGTCGTAATCGAAGAACTCGGTGCCGAAGGTGAGGAACGGCATATGCGGCAGCGCGAGACCTGACGCATAACTCTCGTCCCGGAACAGTCCGTTCCCGATATTGCGGAAGAGCATGTTCGGCTTGTCGGAAAAGTTGCCGACATACAGGCTATCGTTGCCGGAGCGGTCATAATCCCCTACCGCAACGCCCATCCCGGCCATGACCTGCCCCTGAGCGTCGTAGGCGCAGCCCGCAGGCACGGCCACCTCCGAAAAGGTCCCGTCACCCCGGTTTCGCCAGAGCATATTCGGTGTCTGATCGTTCGCGACGAAAATATCCTGTTTCCCGTCCCGGTCGAAATCGAGAAAAACCACCCCGAGACCCCGGCCTTTCGCCGCATGAATTCCGGCGGACCGGCTCACGTCGCGAAAACGGGTTCCTTCGTTACGGAGCAACAGGTGCTCGTCCGGCTCGTAGACGATCGGCGGACAGTAGTCCGGCCCCAGGTTGTCCCGGCAGGGAACGTTCGACTTCCAGTCCCAGGGGCCGTAGCGGCAGACATACAGGTCGAGCTTTCCGTCGTTGTCATAATCGCCGAACGCGGCGCTGGTAAAGTACCCCCGAAGGGTGTCCATACCCATCGTTCGCGTCACGTCGAGGAATTTTCCGGTCCCTCCCCGGTTGCGAAACAGATGCAGCCGGTCGTATGACGTTACCAGCAGGTCCGGGAAGCCATCGTTGTCGTAGTCGCCGACCGCCACGCCCTGCCCGTATCCGATGTCCGCCTCGACGCCGGAACCGTCCGTCACGTTCGTGAACGTTCCGTCGCGGTTGTTCCGGTAGAGAGCGCAGGGCGGACGGGCGGTGACGGTCTCCGGCGGTTCGGAGGGTCCGGACTGCACCAGAAAGAGGTCGAGCCAGCCATCGCTGTCAAAATCGAGGAAGGCGCAGCCGGGCGGAGTGTTCTCGATGTAGAAAAACTTACCGGTCGCCCCGGCATCGTGAGTAAAGCGAATTCCGGCGTCGGCGGCCCGGTCAACGAACAGGGCGCGTTCCGTCATGGTAACGGTCGGAGCGGTCGCGGCGGTCGGGGTCGTGGGTTCGACGGCGACGGAGCCGGTCCCCGTCCCGTTCGGCGGAGCGGTCGAGCATCCGGCGAGGAGGAGAACGGCAGCGATCCCGACCATCGGGAAAGTTCTCACGAACCGGCCCCCTGCGCGGCCCGTCGACGCAGATCCTCCATCAGCCGACGGGTGCGGTCATCGTCCGGGCGAAGCTGCATCGCCCGTCGGAGAAACGGCGCGGCGCGCTGATAGTCCCCTTTTTCCGCCAGGGCGCGGACGGTCTCCAGGTGCAGTTCGAAGTCGTCCGGAAACGCGCCGCAGCGGGTGACCAGCGTCGCGCTACGCATCTCCAGTTCGCGGTAACGTCGCAGCGCCTTCTCGGCGGAGTTCGCCTTTTCGGCGTTCCCCAGCAGGCGATAGGTACGCGCCCGTTCGTACAGGATTTCGCCGCTGTTGGGCTGATGCCGGTAGGCCGTTTCGAAGGCTTTGATCGCCGCTTCCGGGCGGTTGCGGCGCAGGGCGATTCTCCCCAGGCTCAGATGCGCGGTCGCCATCGTCGGTCGCAGGCGGATCGCCGTTTTCAGATCCGTTTCGGCGCGACGGAGCGCCTCGTCGGTAGATGCCTCCTCCAGGGTGATTCTGCCGCGCAGGAGGTATCCCATCGGTTCGTCCGGCTTTTGCTCGATCATCCGATCGAGCAGGGGACGGGCCAGATCGTACTGATGGGCGGCGACGTACTCCACGGCGAGATCGAGACGAACGAGCGGATCGTCCGGTCGCCGTTCGGCCAGACGCTTCATGACGTCCAGCCGCTCTTTCTGCAGTTCCGGCCCGGTGAACGCGGCGGCGGCGACGGTCAGGGCTACGACATCGTTCGGATCGGCGGTCAGTTCCTTTCGCGCCTGGTCGGCGAACCGGCGCGGGTCCGGCGACCGGAGAACGCACGTCCCGAGCATGGTCAGCGTCTCCGTATCGTTCGGATTTCGTTTCGCGAGTTCGCGTAACGGCGCCACGGCTCCGGCGAAATCGCCCTGCGCCAGCCGTTGCCGAACCTCCGCCTGCGTCCGTTCGTCCGTCTCCCGGGCGGCTTCGGAGGAGACCGGCGTCGGTCGGTCGACGGTCCCGGCGGAGCGGCAACCGATCACGACCGCCAGGACCGAAACGGCCATGAGGGTCGCCAGCCGGCGGAATATGTCATCGGGACGTAAGGCCATGGGCGTCGGGAGTCAGGATACCGGAAACGCCGAACGCTGGCACCCGCTTTTTTGCGAGTGCCAGCGAGTTACCGTGGGCAGTGTGGCGGAAGGTTACCGCTGGCCCCCGCCGAGTTGGCGGCGGATTTCGGGCGGAATATTCGGGTTATCCTTTACCCGGGGATCGGTGGAGCGCGTCGGGTTGCCGTTCGGGTCGGAGGACGGCACCGGCGACGGTTTCGACTCCGGGGTGGAACAACCAGCCAGCAGCAGCAGGCCGCCGATGGCGGCAATAAGATAACGTCGTTGGGTCATTTTCATCCAGGTTCTCCGTCAGTTCCGTCAGTTCCGTCAAACGCGAAATCCGGCGGCGCTCAAACCCTTCCGAGCCGCCGGGTGGCTGTGCATCAGTTTCCGGATCAGGCCGGATCGCGAATTTTCGATGGCGAGCAGCATCATGCCCAGGTCGATGCCGAGAACATCGGTATCGTACCAGTCCTTATCGACGTTGAAGGCGTTGGCGAATCCGTAACGCCCCCATATTTTCTCCCGGTACTGTGAATACAGGGCGACCACGGTTCGCCGGGAGATCTCCGGAACGAAGAGAATACCGGCCAGGGCGGCGGTGGGGGCGACGGTTCCCCGGTTCCGTCCGTCGACCGGTTCGTCCGCGCCGTATCCGTTCCCCTCCCCCGGCTTGTTCGGCGGCTGGTCGCAGGCAGTGATTCCCCAGATCACATCGCTGTACGTCTTGAACCTACCGGCGTTCCGGGCGCAGTAACGATGATTGGCTCGATGGGTGTTCTCGAAGTTTTTCCACCAGTCGCGTCCGAGTCGGTCCTTTTTGCCGCGCAGGTCGAAGTAGGCGGGGGTCATCTGGACGAAGAAAAGGGGGCCGGGCCGCCCGAGGATTTTGAACCCTTCGAGGGTGGTTTCTCCGACCTCCCACTTATCCCAGACCGACGGCGGGAGGGAATGTCGCGGCGCGCCCATCGCCATCAGGTAAAGATAGGATGCCTCGTCGTAACGCGCCCAGCGCCCGTCGAGAAACCCGGATTCGGGTTTCCATCCCATGGACAGCAAAGTATCGACGGGATCGCCCGGCTTCCGGTTCTGCATCCAGCGCCAGTCCATCCGGGCGTAGATCGAATCCGCCAGACGCGCGCACTCGCCTTCGAAATACCGTCCGGCGACCAGCGCTCCCTTGACCAGAAGGGTCGAATCGATCGAGGAGAGTTCGCAGTTCCAGACGCGTTTTCCATCCCGCCAATCGACGAAATGGTAATGGAACCCGTGCACGACCGGGAGGCTGTCATAGATGAAACGCAGAGTACGACGCGCGCGCGCTTCGGCGTCGCTTCGCGATAGCCACTTTCGTTCCGCGCCGATGCAGAGAGCGGAAAGGGCGTAGCCGGTGGCGGCGATGGAGGCGACCGTGTACTCATCCTTGAGATGGGCGGGGTTTTTCGCCCGGTCCTTGGTCAGCCCGGTGTCGGGATGGGATTCGTTGTAGAAGAACGCGACGGCGCGGTGCGCGACGTTATCAAAAAGCGCGTCCGGGGTGATCGCCTTCGGTTCCGGTACGGTGATACTGGTTTGCATGGAATCGGAGAAATCCCTCCTGCGGGAGGACCGCAGGAGGGATCGACGGGATTAGTTCTCGCCCGGGTAGTTCTTCAGGTCGGTGTACAGGGTGTACAGCCAGGAGATGCCGTCCGGATGAGCATCGACTTCGCGGCGGGAGTAGCGCCACATGCTGAGCTGGGTGGAGTTCGGATCGTCGAACTGCGGACCATAGGTCGCTCGGAGGCTCGTGTACTTGGCATGGCCGTCCATGAAGACGATGTTGCTCTTCTTCTTGTTGTGGCCGGAGTTCCAGGTCGACGGTCCCGGAGTGATCGCCGGATCGTTGCTCGGAGCCGGTTCGACATAGCCAAGGTAGGTTCCGGTGTCGGGCCAGCGGTAGCTGTGCTCGACGATGATCAGCGCGTTGGCCGGTTCCTCGACGCCGGCGATCGGCTGCGGGTAGGCCATACCGCGTCCGACACGGCTGGCGATCCAGTTATCCGGCAGATACATCGCGTAACCGCCGGCGAATTCGCCCTCCTGGATCCCGTTCGCATTGCCCCAGGTATCCGGCCTCTGCGCGGTCGGGTTGCTCGGACACTTGAAGACATCGCGGTTCTTGATATAGGGGAAGAGCATATGCTTCCAGTTGCGCTGAACGTATCGACCGGTGTTGTCCATGGTCAGGACGCAGTCGTTCGGCAGTGCGGCGTTGGTGCCGTCACAATTGCCGCCGTAGCGAAGCGGGAAGAGTTCGTCATAGTCCTGGTTGTACATCATGAGCGCGGTACCGATCTGCTTCATGTTGGACAGACAGGAAATCTGACGAGCCTTTTCACGGGCCTGGGCGAAGACCGGGAACAGGATGGCTGCCAGAATGGCGATAATGGCGATGACGACGAGCAGTTCAATCAGCGTAAAAGCTCGAACTTGGGAACGGGACATCATTGGTTCCTTCCATAGGAGGTAGAGTGTTGAGACGATATTGACGATATTACCGGCGCACAGGAATCGCGCCGTATCAGTTCCGGTGACAGGAGAATTTGCGTTTCGATGCCCTCTTCCTGTCGAATACGGGCAACCAGCAGGCGCATGGCCTGCTCCGCAATCTCATAAATCGGCTGGCGAACACTGGTCAATCGCGGAACGCTGCGCTCGCACAGCGACTCCAGACCGTCGAATCCGACCACCGACACCTCCTCCGGGACCCGGAACCCCCATTCCCGAAGTCGGTTCATCGTGCTGACCGCGACATCGTCACTCCAGACGAAGATGGCGGTCGGCGCATCCTTTCGTTGCATAATCTCCCGCAAGGGTGTGAAATCCCCGTTGGCATGGTATACGGTACACCGCGTCACTTCCGCTCCCGCCGGCGTCGCCACTTCGAAAAGTCCCTGCCAGCGGTCCTGGACGGCGGACGACGACGAGGACCCGCCGACGAAGCAGAGGCGGCGATGACCGAGTTCCAGCAGGTGCTCCGCAACCAGTCGCCCCCCCGAGACGTTATCACAGTCCACGAAGCAGGCATCGGGTTCGTCGGTCCGGGAGAACAGGCAGACGGCGGGGAAGTGTCGCGCCGCCAGTTCGGCGATCAGCGGGTCACCCAGGTCGCGCAAGAGGAGGACACCGTCCGCGCGTCCGTCGGTCAGCGCGCCCACCTCCTCGGTGACGCCGGGCAGCGCCTTGGTGTGCAGCATCAGGTCGTAGCCGGTGCGGTTGGCCGCCTCGGTAACCCCGTGCAGAAGTTCGAAAATGAAGCCCGTCCCGCCGGAGAAAACCCCGGGGAACTGCATGACCAGGGTGACCGTGTCGGTACAGCGGCGAACGAGGGCGCGAGCGAGCGCGTTGGGATGATAGCCCATCTCACGGGCGGCGGCCAGGACGCGTGTGCGGGTCGAATCGCTGATACGCACCTTGGTTTCTCGTCCGTTGAGAATATAGGACACCGTGACTTTGGAAACCCCGGTGCGGACCGCTATGTCCTGTAATGTGACGCCTCGCCTGCTCATCCTTGAAGCTTTTCTCCGAAACGGCTCCCGGACACCGTTTATGCTTTAACGGTTAACCCCGCCGTTGGCTGAATTATATCTCCTTTTGGTCCCGTGTCAAGGCAAGATTTCGAGCAAAGTCCTCAAACGGCGACCAAACCGGCCGAAAATCGGGATTCCGACGGCACTCGCCGTCGATCCGGGCGCGAAAGGAACGGTCATTCCGGGGCAACGTCGTCGGCTGCGCCCTCGAACGCCCAGATTTCGGCGACGTGGGTCGCCTGTCCGGGAGTATGCAGCACCGCCTCGACCCGGTACCAGACATCCTCCTCCAGCGGAAGGCAGACATACTCGCCGACGGCCGGGACCCGGGCCAGCGCCATCGTTTCCTGCCGTCCGACGGACCGGCCGGCCGCGAAAATCGACCGGAGCCAGAGGTAGCGTTCCGTCCCACCGCCGCCCGCCTCGGAGATGACGCCGGTCGCCTCGTTCATCTCTTCGACCGCTTCCGCCTCCAGAAGGTTCATTCGCACGTTCCACATGGTTGCCCACCGTCCCGTTTTTTCCGATTTTACCCTGCGTACGCCCGGAAATCTCCGGAAATCCCGTTGAACGGCAGGACTTGGCCGTTCCGGTGTATAACGTTGGGGAACAGGGCCGGTCTGCGGGAATCGCCGTACCGTCCCATCATTATGTTGAAGGACAGGTTTTCATGGATACAGCAGTAAGTGTCGTCCCCGAGGGCGACGAAGCCGAGGTCAAAGCGCTGAGGGTTGGAATCATCGGCTGCGGCGGGATTGCGCAAACCCACATCGGCTATTTCAAGAAATTTCCCGGCGTTTCCATCGTCTGCGGCGCGGATATCCGTCAGACCGCCCTCGACCATATGCGGGCGGCGCACGGGGTCGAACTGCTCTACACCGATTACAACGAGATGCTTCAGGAGGTCGGTGACGCGGTGGATGCGATCTCGGTGGCGACTCCGAACGGCGTCCATGCCCCCGCCGCGATCGCCGCGATGAACGCCGGCAAGCATGTTCTCTGCGAGAAACCGATGGCGATGAACGCCAAAGAGGCGCAGGAGATGGCCGCCGCGGCGAAGGCGAACGGGGTCGAGTTCATTATCGGTTTTCAGCACCGGTATGAACCCCGCTCCAAGTATGTTCGCGATCTGATCGAATCCGGCGCGATCGGCAAAGTGCTCTACGTGCGCGCCCAGGCCCTTCGCCGCCGTGGCATCCCGAACTGGGGCGTTTTCGGCCGCAAGGAGCTGCAGGGCGGCGGTCCGATGATCGATATCGGCGTCCATATCCTGGAAACGGCGCACTCGCTGATCGGCACCCCGCGCCCGGTCACCGCTACCGGAAACACCTTCACCTACCTCGGCAATACCAAATCGGATGTCAAGTCGACCTGGCCGAACTGGGACCACGAAACCTATACGGTCGAGGATCTGGCGGTCGGCATGATCCGCTTCGAAACCGGGGCGATGCTGACCCTGGAGTCTTCCTTTGTCGCCCACATTAAGGAAGATGTTTTTAACATCCAGATTTTCGGTGAAAAGGGCGGCGTTATCTGGAATACGTCCGAAACCTTTACCGACTATAACACCTACATGGTCAATGCCACGCCGGCGTTCATCCCGAAATGGGATATGTGGGAGTATAAGATGCGGCATTTCGTCGAAGTCGTTCGCGACGGACGTCCGAACGAGGCTCCGGCGGAACATGGCGTCATGGTGCAGAAAATGCTCGACGGCATCTACGCCGCCGCCGACGCCGGTAAGGAAGTCGCCATCGACTGACGACCGTTTTACCCGGTAGCTTCACCTGTTTTTTCAGGTTTTTCACAGAGATCGTCCCCCTGCCCGGAGTTTTCCTCTCGTCAGGCACGCGGACGATCTCTGTTTTTTCAATTATCGTGCAATCGTTTTCGCAAACGGCTTGACAAGCGGAGGAAATCAGGTTAAAACTATCCCCAACAGGGCAAGAAACATTAAGACACTGTTAAATCCCTTTGTCGCGGATGAGATCAGGTAAATTACACACCGCACTATTGCTGAATTATTATCGGCACCGAATCAATCGTAGTTAGGAGTGCTTTGTAATGTCTCGCAATCGCAACCGCTCTCTGGCGGGCTTCACTCTGATCGAGCTCCTGGTCGTTATCGCCATCATCGCCATTCTCGCCGCCATCCTCTTTCCGGTCTTCGCTCAGGCCCGTGAAAAGGCCCGTCAGGCCACGTGTCTGTCCAATATGAAGCAGCTGGGTACCGGCATCCTGATGTATGTTCAGGATTACGATGAGAAGTACCCGATCGCTCACCCGGATAACGTCGTCGCCTCCTTCACCACCCCGTGGGACGCGACCGCCTCCTCGGAATTGGGCTACAACCGACGCAAAGCGTTCTGGACCAACGCCGTCTCTCCGTATATCAAGAACTGGCAGGTCTTCACCTGCCCGACCGCCGTGGATGAGCGCAGCGACGTTTTCGGCGTCACCTCCGCCCAGACGAACGGGATCAAGTTCTCGTATACCTTCAACGGCTACCTCGGCGCATGGGCTCTCGCCGGCACCCAGGCTCCGGCCAGCGTCATCATGATCTCCGAGGGTCTCGGCAAGGGCACCATGCCGCGCTTCGGCAACGTCTTCCCGCTGCTGCTGAGCGACACCGGCGCGGCGCAGACGCAGTTCAACCCCGGTTCGGCCTCGGGTGACTGCTCCACGGCGACCGGACGCTACGGCTTCAACTTCAACTACAACCGGTCCTGGTGGGTGCATAATCGCGGCACCAACTACACCTACACCGACGGCCACGTGAAGTACGTGGTCAATCCGGGTTCGAGCTCGCCGTGGGCGGCGCTGGATGCCAACGGGCTTCCGACCTCACTCTGGGTCGCGAATACCGCGACCACCGGATGGTGCGCCACCTGGTACTACTTCTACGGCCCGGTCATCAACCCGTAAAGGAACGCACTCATGTCCAGACTCCTTTTCGGTCTCGTCCTCCTGGTCTGCCTGGCCCTGGCCGGCTGCGGCGACCCCCCTCCGGAGAACAATCCGTCTCCGCCGCCCGGCGCTGCCGCGGCGGGCCTGAAGACGGCGGAACCGGGCGGGGCGCCGGTCAAAAGCGAACCGGCGACGGTTCCGGCGGCCAAGCCGGAATAGTTCGGTCGGTCCAAAGCGGACGGAGGCTGTTTTCAGCCTCCGTTCGCTTTTTTGATACGTCGGCGCACCTTCCGTTTGACAGGAATGCTCCGTTCCTTTATAATTTTTCATGCAGTGCCGCTCCTGAGGAACTGACGCATGGGGCAAACATTTGTCTCCCCACCATCGTCTAACCATCGGACAGGAGACGTACCCGTTTCATGGAACTCGATCTTCGGAAACAGCGAATACTGCAGGCGATCGTTCAGGACTACATCGCCACCGCCGAACCGGTCGGCTCCCACGTGCTGGTGGAACGCTACCGACTCGGCGTCAAATCCGCCACCGTCCGGAACGAAATGGCGGAGATGAGCGAACGCGGCTATCTGCGACAGCCGCATACGTCCGCCGGACGCGTTCCCTCCGATCGCGGCTACCGCTTCTACGTCAATCGCCTGATGCCCCTCCCGGTAATTCAGGAAGGTGAAGCGGTTCGAATCCGCAGCGCGATCGCGTCGGCCTCGACCGAACTCGACACGATCCTCAGTCGCACCTGCCAGCTTCTCGCCGACATGACCCTGCTTCCGGCGGTCGCCACCTCGCCCGATGCCGCCGATACGGAGTTGCGTCAGGTCTTTCTCGCCGCCGCCGGAAACGACAAGCTGCTGATGGTGCTGCTGTTCTCCACCGGACGCAGCGAGAACCGGCTTCTGCTCGATACCCGCCTGTCGGCGTCCGACGCCCTGATTCTGGCCAATGCGCTGAACGAACGGTTCGGGCGACGGACCCTGTCGGAACTGCGGACGCCGGGCGATGTTCCGCCGCCGCCGGAGTTGAAAGGGTTCACCGGTATCTGGAAACGGATCGCCGGCGAGATTGCCGCCGCCGCCCGGAGCATTCACGACGAACGCCCGATGTACGTCGAGGGAACCACCGCCGCCCTGTCGCAGCCGGAGTTCCGCGAGGTGGAAAAACTGAGCCAGTTTCTATCCACTCTCCAGGAACGCGCCGCGGTTCTCGAAATGCTCGGCCAGGCCGTCTCCATTCCCGGTCAGCACTTCGCGGTGCAGGTACGCATCGGCGAGGAGTGGGGCCGCCCGGAAATCGCCGAATATAGCCTGGTCTCGTCGTCCTACTACATCGGCGACGAACAGCGTGGGCGGATCGGGGTGGTCGGGCCGACCCGGATGGACTACGGACGCGCCATGGCCGCCGTCGAGTTGATGGCCCGAACGATGAGTGACCTGCTGACCCGGCTTTCGGTGACCTAGGCATGATGACGCTCCGCGGCATCGTCCCGCCCCTCCTGACACCCCGGGACGAAAACGGCCGTCCGCAGGTCGATGCCCTGCAGGAATTGACCGAACACCTTATCGCCGGAGGGGTTCATGGCCTTTTCGTTCTTGGCACGACCGGAGAAGGGCCGGTTCTTTCGCCGGCAGACCGTTCCCTGGTGATCCGAACGGTCTGCCGGACCGCCGCCGATCGTCTCCCCGTGGTCGTCGGAACGATGGACGGTTCCCCCGACGCCACGACGGATCTCGCCCGTCAGGCCGCGGACGCCGGCGCGGCTGCCGTGGTGGTGACCCCGCCCCTGTTTCTGCCTCTCTCCGCGCGGGAAAACGTGGCGTACCTGACCGGCGTCGCAGAGCGGTCCCCGCTTCCGGTCCTTCTGTATAACCTGCCTCCAGGTCTGGCCGGCAGCCCGATTCCGCCCGTCCTCCTCCCCCAACTGATGGAGTGCGCGCGCATCCTCGGCATCAAGGACAGTTCCGGCGGGATGGAATACCTTCATTACGCGGTCCGCCTTGCCCGAACCCATCGTCCGGACTGGTCGATCTTTATCGGTCCGGAAGGGTTTCTGGCGGAGGCGGTCCTGTTTGGCGCATCGGGCGGCGTTTCCGGCGGCGCGAATCTGTTTCCGGGGTTGTACGTCGCGCTGTACGACGCGGCAAGCCGGGGCGACCTGCCCGCCACCCGTCGGCTGCACGATCTGGTGCTGGATTTCGGGGATGTCGTGTTCGGACCGCCCGGAACCACGGACGCCATCGAGGTGATCCGCGCCCTGAGGATCGCCGACGCCCTTCGCCGGGGGGAAACGGTCGAGGCTGACCGCTTCCCTTTCTTCGACCCGAACCGTCTTCGAACGATTCGCGACGCTCTGCCCGAACTCGCGGAACGGATTGCCGACGCGCTTCAGACGCCGGAGGCGACCGGTCCGAGTACCGCCCGGTCGTAAAGTTCCTTCCATTCCGCCGAACCGTCGTCGTGGCGGAAGGTCAGCCGAACGCCCCGTTCGTCGACCGGCTGGTTCCCGGCGAGGAAGTCGTCCCAGAGCTGCGGACCGACCGTGGCGGCGGGTCGCTGTTCATCGTCGATCAGCGTCGTGCGCCACATCGAGGCGTAATGGGTCACGCGTCCCCCGCCCCGCTCGACGGAGAGGATCGACGACCGGCGCGGCAGACGGAACGCCGGAGCGATCGGATTCTCCGGGACCCGGAACCGCTCGATCGCCGCTAGGTCCGGCTCCACTCCGAGCCCCGGCCCGTCCGGCACGCGGAGATATCCGCCCTGAAGTTCGAGCGGCGACGCCAGAAGATCATCGCTGAAATTGTTCATGCAGGTGACCGCCGGCCAGCGAGCCGCCGGAATGACCGCACCGAGGTGCGCCATCATGGTTGTCGTCCACCCGGTGCCGACCAGTTGCAGGAACAGCGACTTATCGAACGCCGAGGTCAGCAGGCCCTGATTCAACACTGAGGACACCCCGCCGCTGACGACAAACCCGTCGCACATCTCCGCCCGGACACAGGTCGGGAACGGCGGATGCCCGAAATGCAGCGCGATCGGCTTTTGCGCCTTGCGCCGAAGGTACTGATACCCTTCGATATCCCGCTGCGGGATCGGCCCTTCGTACAGCGCGACCCGTTCGTATCGGTCGAGTTCCGAGAGGATGCGCGCGGCGTTCCCGACGGAGAGCAGGGTATCGTTCCAGTCCATATCGATTCGATAATGGGGCGGCGTCACGCCGCTGATCGCGTCGATCTGCTCGAACAGATCGATCCACGGACGCGCCTTCATCTTGTGGGCGATATATCCCCCGGCGATGGCGTCGCTTGCCTCCGCGGCAAGGAGTTCGGCGGGCATATCATGGTTCCACCAGGCGATGGGGCAGGAGCGACGCACGACCGGGAGGTTGAAAAGTCGGTGAACGGGGACGCCCGCCGCCTTTCCGGCAGCATCGTAGGCCGCCATCTGCAGACCCGCGCCCAGGGAGTCGTCGCCGAGCAGTTCGAACAGACGGCGGCCTCGAATCCGGGCGATGGCGTCGTCGGTGACACGCCCCCAGGTGTAGTAGGGGAGGGTTTCGCCCCACCCGACGATATCGGAGGAGTCCGTGGAAAGGCGGATCATTTCGACGACCTGCCACTGGTGAACCAGCAGTTCGTTCCAGTCGGCGATCCGCTCACGAAAGGGAACATGGAGCGTGATGCGCTCCGCATCGGCAACGATTGGCCCGTTCATAACGAGGTGGTCCTTCCGTCCGGCGATGGCCGGTTGTTTTCGGAAGGTTCGCGGCGGGACAGCGGTTGTCCTGCCCCGCCGCGCTTTCGACCTACCGGGCGGTCTGCGGTTCCGTGGTCGGACGGATACCGGTCGTTCGGTCCGACGCCCGACGGCTCAGAGCCAGGTCGATCCCGAAAACCACCCATCCGACGGCAGCGGCGATGATTCCCGACCGAATCAGGCCCTCCGCATGGCCATAGTGGCTATTCCGCAGCCAGGGACTGAGCAACCAGAGCGGCGCGAGCGGATTCGCCGTCCAATCCGAACTCGCGAAGGTCAGTAGCAGGACCGGCAGGCCGCAAACCGCCACCAGGAGACCGAACGCGGTGGCACGGGCGGACGACAGGTCGGATACCAGCGTTCCCGCCAGACGCGACAACCCCCAGGCGAGGGTTCCCATTCCGAGCAGGTATCCGCAGAATGCCGTTCCTACCGCCAGCATTGGCAGGCGGACCCTTTCGTAGCCGATCGTGCCAACAATCCACCCGGCGAAAACGACCCCGACCAGCGCCAGATACCAGGGAAACGCGCCACTGTGAACCGGGCGAAAGAGGTTGCGAAATCGAAACGGCGTCCGATCTTCCTCCCTGTCCTCCGCGTCCGTCGTGCCGTTCCCGACCGGAGGAGGCAACGCTTCACCGGTCGCGGGAACGAATAACCCGGGGAGGAACGGCGCGATGGTCAAAAATAGGAACAGTGTCAACCTGTTCACGATCCATTCTTCGGATGAGATACCGGTCGTAACGACGAGGGTCATCACGCCTGCGATCAGCAACGCCTGTTTCCGCAGGAAGACCGCGCTTTCCGTTCCGAACCGTCCCAGGCGATAGGTTCCGGCGGCGATCAACTGCCGAACCAGAACGACGGCGAAAGCCGCGAAAGCCAGCAGCCTCGTCGTGTGGTAAAGTCCGTCATGGTTTCCGGAGACGGGACTAATCGCCCCCAGCGGACTGAGCCAGAGCAGTGCCCCGGGCAGGGGCGACAGCGACCCGTCCATTGACATGCCCAGGACAAAGGTAAGAAAGGTGAAGCCCAGAACGGAGATATAGGTCCAGACGGTCGCGAGCAGCGGAACTCGAACCGCGCAGGAGAAATACAGTCCGATGGCGGACAGCACCACCGCATCGACCGCCAGCACGAAATAGATCCGCAGCACGTCGGCAACGTTCGCGCCGCCCAGAAGGAGGCAGAGTGCGGTCGCCGGCAGCGACAGAATCAGCAGCAATCCCATAAAGGCGATCGACGAAATCAGTTTGCCGATCAGTATCTGCCCGGCGGTCAGGGGGGTCGTAACGAGCAGATCGAACGATTGCCGCTGTCGTTCACCGACGATCGAGTGGGCGGTCAACGCCGGAGCGACCAGAAGGATCATCCCGGCGAGCGTTCCGAAAATGAAATTATAAAAGCCTTCCAGGTTCGCCTGCGCCCCGATGACGTCCACGGGATTGGCGGACGTCAAGTCCGTTCGATACCAGGTCTGCCCGGTGGACTGAGCATATCCGGCGACGGCCAGAAATCCGAGCAGGAGAAGGTACCCGCCGATCAGCCAGAAGGACCGGGGACTGCGCAGATGCGAACGCAGGTCGCGTACGACGACCGGATTGGCGACGAACCGCGCGAGATTCGAGATTCGACGCCACGGTTGGGCAAGGGGGTTGCGTGTCATGGTTTTATTGCACCTTTCCTGTCGTCACACGCAGGAAAACATCCTCCAGATCGACCGCCGACTCCGCGAACGAGCAGATCCGATGCCCGGCGGCAATCAGGTCGCGCAGCAGTTCCGCCTGGTCTGCCAGACTTCCCTTGAAGGCAACGCACACGGTGCGGTCAGCATCCGGGTCGTATTCGACCTTCTCCACCATCGGGCGTTCCTGCAGGTCGTGAAGGAGACGTTCCAGCACGTCCCCGTCCTCCTCCGTGGACACGATCAACTGTCGGGTCGGCTGCACCTGTCGGACGATGGTTCCGACATCGCCGGAGACCAGCAGATGCCCCCGCTCCATGATGCCGATCTTGTTGCAGAAGTCGGCGAGTTCCGGGAGGATATGGGACGAAACAATGATCGTTTTGCCGAGGGCCCCGAGCCGGGCGATCAATCGCTTGATATCGATCCGGGCGCGCGGGTCCAGGCCGGAGGCGGGTTCATCCAGCAACAGGACTTTCGGATCGTGCACCAGGCACTTCGCGAGGCAAAGCCGTTGCTGCATACCGCGCGACAGTGTCTGCACGTACGCGTCCCGCTTCTCCGTCAGATCGGTCAATGCCAGCACCCGATCGATGATCTCCCCACGCGATTCGCGCGGCGGATCGTAGGCGGCGCAAAAGAAGTCCAGGTACTCCCAGACTTTGATATCGTCGTAAACGCCGAAGGCGTCGGGCATATAGCCGATTAACGGGCGGACCTCACGCGGGTGTTTGACGACATCGATCCCGTCGATGGTCGCCCGCCCGGATGTCGGCGTAATCAGGGTTGCCAGCATCTTGATGGTCGATGTCTTGCCCGCGCCGTTCGGACCGATAAAGCCGAAGATATCGCCCGGATGCAGTTTCAGGTTGATGCCATCGACGGCGACCAGGTTGCCGTACGTTTTACGAAGGTTTTCGGTGACCAGCATACGCCTACCGCTCCTTCCCGTTCGGCATTCCGAGTCGTGTCAGGTTTTTCAGGGTCGCGACGATACAGAGACCGGCCAGCGTGAGATAAATCCACGGCACGAGATCGTAGATGCCAACCGCCGGAGTATACTTTCCCGTGACCCGATCGATCGACAGCGGAACGAACAGGTCGCGCCAGCGGTCCGTGGGGGGTTGTCCTTCGCTGGTCAGGCCGTGCATCAGGGATACGGGGTGGAGGTGCCACACGAACGACCCCAGCCACTCGATCACGGTTGGCCCATAGTAGTCCAGTTCGACATTGATGCTGAATACGGCCAACAGAAACGGCATCAGGATCAGGAAACCGAACAGGCAGGTCGTCACTATCGAGAGACTGATCGCCGAACGACGGGTGGACGCCGACACCCACAGGGTGAACGTCGCCAGAAAGACCGCCCAGGCGGTCAAAGCGAACTGGACCCGGAGGAGCATATCCCACGTATACTGGGTCTGAAATTTTGTTGCCGCATGGGTCAGAACTAGCGGAGCGGCGCACAGGAGCTGAAAGCAAAGAGCCATTCCGAGCCGCCAGCAGATTTTCCCGACCAGAATCTTCGCCGGTGACAGGCGGGTTAGGATCAGGGAATCCCAGGTCAGGCGTTCACGCTCTCCGGAGATGGACGCGTAAAGCGATCCGGGAACCAGCAGGGTCAGCATCACGAACTCAAACCAGAGGATTCCGAGGCTCGTGTCCTCCCGGTAGGCAAGGATGGCGAAGAGCAACCAGAGGTACAACCCGCTGACCAGCCCGAAAAAGATCCGGCTCATATGTCGAGGGACGGTCGCGCTTCCGCCCGCCACGGTGAATCGCCGCAGGGCGCGCACCGTCTCGATCTGCATCGGATTTTCGATGAAGAGATTTCGCAGACTTTCTTTCATCGGTGTCCTCCTTGCCGGACCGCGTCCGTGGTATCTCCCACCCTCTCCGTGTTGACCATGACGGTGACGTTCCTTTCCCGATCCACGTCCTTACCGAGTGGCAGCCCGAACTGCCCCCCCGGAATCCTTGCCACCAGGGTCATTCGGGCGAACTGCGGCATAGGGACATAATCACGATCACTTATGAAACCTTCGAACAGTTCCCGGTAGTCATGCGTGATCCGCGTTTCATCAGGATTCCTAAACACCCGATCCACCGGCGTCCGTCCCACGGGCAACGTACCGAGTTGGAAAAGGCCGACGAAAGGTTTCCGATCTGTCTCTACTCCAGACAGGTTGGTGCGGTTCGGTCTCCACCGGACGGCTTTCCAGCCGCTCATGACGATGGTGGCATCCGTGAGCGCCTGTCCGGTTCGGTTCTCGATAAATCCCCGGTACCGGTCCCCGCCGACCGGCTGCAGATGGAAAACGATCGGTCCGTTCAGGTTGACCGACTGCCGGTGGTAGAGACGACGGAACGACAAGTTCGTGACGTCCATTGCGATCTCCGTGCGGTCGGTTTCCGCCTGGCCTACGGTTTCCAGAGGTCGCTCCCTCGGATCGTAGGGACCCACCCGTGTCTCCACCGACTCCCATCCGGAGACGTTCGCGGTGTACCGACCGGCGCGCGGGAAGAAAAACTCGGTCGTTCCGAGAAAGACGCCCTGCGGGTCGCCGGACGCGAGAGCGACCACCCCTTTCGTTCGGCGCGCGGTCGGTAGAAGATACAGCCGAACCGTCAGCGCGAACAGCCCGACGGAGAACAACAGGGCCACGCAAGGCCCGGTGACCCAGGCGTTGTTGAGCCGTCCCCGTCGTTTCAGAACGAAGTAGGTAACCGGCGCCGCCAGCAGGAAATAGGCGACGAAGTAGAGAGCGATCGGTTCCATCCTGGGAAAAGCGGTATGGAACGGATCGTCTCCCGCTCCGCCACCGTTTTGCCACAGGCGGTGGTAGGCGGCTTCCGTCCTGAAACCGGCTTTCGGTGCGAAGTAGGCATGCCCCTTCAGTCCGACGCGGAACCAGTGAATCCGATCCCACAGGACGCCGTAACCCGGCCAGTCGCGCAACTCCTCGGTATCGAGTGCGAAGTTGGCGTACAGAACGGTTCCCGCCCCGATATCGCGTCGTACGAGACGCGGATTCGGAACGTTCGGCATGCTCGACATCAGGCGGTCGCGGACGTCCGTGCCGGGTCGGGGAAGGAGGCGGGTTCCCAGGCGTGATGTCTCGACGGAGACGGGCGACATCCCGGCGACGATCGGTCGTTTGAGCAGTTCCGGGTCGGAAAGGAGCACGGCTCCGCCCGTAATCACCCAGTTTTTGATGGCGCGCCACTGAATATCGTTTAACTGACGGGCATCGGAGGACAGCACGAGAACGTCCGTTTTGTCGTAACCGATCGCCTGATCCGGAGCGTTTTCCGGCAGGAGGTAACCGATCGAAGTCGCCCTATCCATCGAACTCGGGATATAGAATGGCCGGCCGTTCCGGCGCGCCGTCCTTTTCAGGGACACCGCCGGGAAGCGTTTCCCAAGGTAAACAACCCTCGTTTGCGGTCCGCCCGCCGGTTCCTCCAGGTTAATCGATTGCTCTCGCCCCGGCGCTTCCAGTTGAAAGCGCAGGCGGACCTTCGCCTCCCCCGATACGACTTCACCGACGGACGGGTAGAGCAGGAAACGGGAGACCCCCTGTGCTCGAAGCGGGAGAGCGTATGTATACTGCCGGAGGGTATTATATGTATACTGGAAGGGACGGATGGTCAGTCGGGCGCGGGTCGCCGGACCGTTGTTGCCCACTTCCACGACCACCGGGAACGTTCCGTCAGCGGGCTTGTTGAAGATCGCCGGCGCGACGGTCAGGGTATTCCCCCCGGTTCCGACCGTCGAATACCCCCGCAGGTCCTGCCGATCGCCTTTCAACGGCACCTTATCCGCCCATTTGGGTCCGGGTGCGGTATCGGCTGCGGCGCGGGCGGCCTCCTGTGAGTATGTCGGCAACGGTCCGTTCGGCGACGGCAGGACGATCGCCGCCGTTCCGCACAGGGCCGCCAGTACGCCGACGCCCCAGAAACGGAATCCGAACTTGGGCGCGGGTGTCGAAGCGGCGTTCGGGGTCGTTTTCAGACGCGCCTTTACCCCGTCCCAGTTTCCCGGCCGCGCGGGTATCGGCAGGGCGGACAGGCTTCCGACCATCCGGCCGACCTGGGCGACGGAGGCCGCCGCCTCCCGGCAAGCCCGGCATTCGTCCAGATGCGCGGCGATTCCACCCCGCTCCTCGCCCTCCGGCAATGCGCCGGTGACATACTCCTCGAGCCGCTCCGCGATCCTCTCGCAGTCACGGCCAAAGCGAAATTCGCTTCCCATGGCGGAACTATTCCCCTTCCTCTTTCAGAAGCGATAGATATAAGTCCTTGAAGCGCTGACGCGCACGAAACAGCCGCACGGGGGCGCTGACCCGCGTGCAACCGAGAATGACGGCGATCTCCTCGATCTCCAGATTTTCGGCATGACGGAGCAGAAGGATTTCCCGATCGGATGCCGACATCCGCCCGAGAACGGAGCGCACGCGCCCGGCATCGGTCGCTCGTTGCAGGCCGAGCCAGGGATCACCGTCCCGTTCCTGTGCGGCGCGAAACGGCGTCGCGTCCTCAGGGACCGCGATACCGTAACCGGATTCGGGGCGACGCTGATGACGGCGCAGCCGGTCCCGGCAAAGATTGCCGCAGATCGCAAAAAGGTAGGTCCGCAACCGACAGTCGCCCCGGAAGCGAGCCAACGAACGATAGGCGCGGACAAAAGTCTCCTGCCGCATGTCGTCCGCCTCATCGGCGTTCTCAAGAAGGCGAAACGCATACCGGTAGACCGCTTCCTCGTATCGACGGTAGATCCGCTCGAACGCCTCCAGGTCGCCCTCCCGGCTGAGTCGGAGCCAGATCTCCTCCTCCGCGCGTTGTCTCGTCTCCTCTCCCGTCTCCGGCTCGGAGACCGCCACGGGATGCCAAGCTGCCGCAGTTACTGACACGCCTTTCATGCTCCTTCACCTGTTGGACGCCGGACCGCCGGACGCATTACTCCCAAAATTCCCTGCTGAACGAAAAAACGCCGGAAGGTGCGAACGGTTACGGGCGGGAACCTAACTTTCGTCCCGCACATCCTGCAATCACCCGTTATGTCCGACTCCGAAACGATTCCCGCCCATAAAACCCAGGAGGCGCCGGGCGGTGAGGCCGCCCCCCGCGCTGTCTTTCGGCCCGGCGGTTCGCTCCATGCCTTCTCGTTCCCGAACTTTCGACGGTTTTTCTTCGGGCAACTGGTTTCGGTCGCCGGTACCTGGATGCAGACGGTCGCGCAGCAATGGCTCGTTTACGACCTGACCCGTTCCTCCGTTTGGCTCGGCATCGTCGCCGGCGCGTCGGCGATTCCGTACGTCCTGTTCGCCTTCAAGGGTGGCGAGGTGGCGGACCGTTTCCCCCGCCGAACGATCCTCCTTTGGACACAATCGCTGTCGATGATCTTCGCTTTCGCGCTGGCGATTCTGGCGACGAACCGCCCGGTCCCGATTCAGGGATGGCATATCGCCGTGTTTGCCGGATTGAGCGGCATCGTCAACGCCTTCAATATGCCGGCACAGCAGGCGTTCGTCACCGAAATGGTGGACGACCCGAGAGCGATCTCGAACGCGATCGCCCTGAACTCGCTTCGGTTCAATCTGGCGCGGTTCCTTGGTCCGATGCTGGCCGGAATCGCTCTGGTCCGGTTGAGCGCGGCGGCCTGCTTCTTTTTGAACGGGCTTTCTTTTATTGCCGTCCTTATCTCCCTGAGCCGGATGCGCCTTCCGACGGCGACCCGGGAACGGGGCGGCGCGACGATGTTCTCGCCCTGGGAGGGCGTCCGTTTTCTCGGCAGTCTTCCGAGCCTCTGGCGGGTCACGGTCCTGATCGGGGTCACCAGTCTCTTCGTCCTGTCGGTTTCCACCCTGTTTCCGGTGCTGGCGGAACGATATGGTCAGGGCGCGGTCGGGTTCGGCACGATGGTCACGGTGAACGGCATCGGCGCGACGGTCGGCGGAACGCTGGTCGTCGCTGTCGGCAACCGGATTCCCCGCCGACTCCTGGTCTATGGCGGCGCGCTTCAGTTCTGCGCTTTCCTGGCCGTTCTTGCCTGGAGTCGATCCTACCCGCTCGCGTTGATCTGCCTGTTCTTTGCCGGGATCGGAATGGTCGTTTTTACCACCAGCGCCAATACCAAGGTACAGGAGGACGCGCCGAACTATCTGCGCGGACGGGTCATGGCCGTCTATTCGCTGGTCGCCAATGCGTTGATGCCGGCCGGCGGGTTGCTCCTGGGCTTTCTGAGCGAACGATACGGTCCGTTTCTCACCATTCGTATCGTCTCCGGTCTGGCGTTTTCGGTCACCCTGTTTTTGCTGTTGGTCAGCCAGCGGGAGGTACGCGAATCAAACCCGCAAAACTGACAGTGATATTTCCCACATTTGCCCTAATGAAGTAGACATACGCCTCCGAAAATCAGTAATAATAGAAAACGGTATGGGTGTGCTGGGAAAGGTTATAAAAATGTCAGTAAATTTTAATGCTTCCTCGGTCGTGGGCGCGGGTGACAAACCGATGTCGGTTCGCACGCCGTGGCAATGGTTGCTGAGCCGACTTCGCCCGCAGTGCCCGGATTGCGGTTCCGAAATGAACTTCCGTTACCGGATGCCGGAAGAGTATCGAGAGGTTTCTCCGGAGTATTTTGAGTGTTCCTGCTGCCATTCGCGGTATATGCGGACCAAAGGCGGCCCGTGGATCGATGCCTCCGGTTCGGATTGTGAGATCGCCTATCGCGGAACCGCGCATTAATCGGCTTCCCGAAACAAAATCAACCGGGACGGCTCCCGATCGTTGCGGCCATGTCGCCGTGCGACCGGGAGCCGTCTTTCACATTGCGCCCCACGCCGCGAATTTCGTACAATAGGCAAAAAGGGGCCGAATAATGCCGATCCGCTGGACCCGGCGCGTCATCGCTGCCGAAAACTTCGAATCCGTCGCCGTCTTCGACGTGAACCGGGATGGAATACCCGACATCGTCTCCGGAGGCTTCTGGTACGAAGGGCCGAACTTCACCCGGAAACATCGCCTCGGCGATGTTGCGCGCGCGGGCGAATACTACGACGACTTCTCCACGATTCCGCTCGATATCAACGGCGACGGGTACCCGGACTTCGTCACCGGAGGCTGGTGGGGCAATACTCTGCGCTGGCGGGAGAACCCCGGCCCGAACGGCGGCGATTGGACCGAACATGTGATCGCGGAGTGCGGGAACGTCGAAACGACACGGGCCTGGGATGTCGATGGCGACGGCCTTCCGGAGATCGTTCCCAACACGCCCGGACACCCTCTGGTCGTCTACAAACTGCGGACCGATGCCGCCGGCAAAGGCACGGGCGCGTTCGATGCCTTCCCGATCCGTTCGGAGCCGCAGGGCCATGGTCTCGGTTTCGGCGATATTGACGGCGACGGGCGCGGCGACTTCGTTCTCTCGTCCGGTTGGCTACGCGCGCCGGAGGACCGATGGCACGGTGAATGGACCTTCCACCCGGAGTTCCGGTTGGGCGCGGCCGGCGTCCCGATCCTCGTCGTCGACGTCAACGGCGACGGGAAAAACGACCTGATCGTCGGCCAGGGCCACGACTACGGCCTCGACTGGTACGAACAGACGACCGACGACCACGGCAACCGGCAGTGGGTCCGTCACCCGATCGACCCGTTCAACGCCCAGTACCACGACCTACGCTGGGCCGACATCGACGGTGACGGTCAGAACGAACTGATTACCGGGAAACGGTTCCGGGCGCACAACGACCACGAACCGGGCTGGGACGATGATCTGGGAATCTACTACTTCAAATGGACCGGGGAGTCGTTCGCCAAACAGGTGATCGCTTACGGCCCCTTGGGAGTGGGAGCGGGATGCGGCATCTTCTTCGAACTGGCGGACCTTCGGGGAACGGGTCGCCTCGATCTGGTCGCTCCCGGCAAGGACGGTCTACAGGTTTTCTACAACGAAGGTTGATGAGACGCCCTCGCTTCCGCCAACCGGAAGCGAGGGCGTTCATCGGTATCAGTTGCTCGCGGTTCGCGGACCGGTCGACGCCCCGGCCAGCGCCTCATAATTCAGAGGCTTCTCCGCTCCGAAACTTTTCCCGCTGCCGAGGGAACGGATCCGTTCCTCGGTCCGCTTGATCCGGGTCGTCGTCAGCGGGTGCTCCGACAGGAAATCGCCGGTGATGCGGTCGCCGCCGTTTCCGGCCGCCTTTTGCAGCGTGGCGAACAGATTGAGCATTCCCTTCGGGTTGTAGCCCGCGCTCACCATGTTGTTGAAGCCGTCCTTGTCGGCCTCGTCCTCCTCGCTCCGGGAGAACTTGGTCCCCAGGATCGATTCGCTGAGGTTGGCCGCCAGACGCGCTTCCCGACTGCCTTTCAGCAAAAGCACCAATCCGGTCAGACCGAGCTGTCGTTCCTGCGCCTTCGTATAGGCTTTCGCCCAGTGCTCCTGTCGGACGTGCGACATCTCATGACCGGTGACCGCCGCGACCTCGTCCTCGGTCTTCATCCGCTTGTACAGTCCGGTAAACAGAAACATCTCCCCGCCCGGCAAGGCGAACGCATTGATCTCGTCGCTTTCGAGCACATGGAAACGGAAATCCCACCGGTTCCGCTCCTTTTCCGGCAGAGCCGCGACCAACCGACGGCCGACCTCCTTGAAGTGGGCCGCGCGTCCGTCGGTGACCTCCTTATATTTCTTCAGGATCTTGGCCGCCTCCTGATCGCCGAGCCGCTTCTGCTCCTCCGGGCTCGGGCGTTTGAACAGCTGCCAGGCAACCGCAGGCACGGCCGGAACGCTGACCGCGACGAACGCGACGGCCAGTCCGGCGGCCCCATATCGAAAACCGTTCTTCGGTGAAAATGCCATCGTCAAAACCTCTCTTCTCTCTGACACCTCATAAAGCGGAAAACGTTCGGGTTTTGTTCCCGAAGCCGTCGGTTTCGTGCGTCGATCCCCGTTTCGACGAACACTTATCGGAACCCGTGGGCGCGGCAGGAAGTCGCAGAGAGGAGGCGGAAACTAACCGTGTTCGCCGAGTCTTTTCCCGTCATGTTTGCCGTTCGCTTTTACCTGTTTACCTGTCGCTATCCGTTCTCTCCGCCCGGTAAAAACCATGACCATCAAAAGCATCGTTCGTTTCGTGGTCGGCCTTTTCTTAGCGGCGCTCCTACTGAACATCGCGCTTCCGTACGCCGGAATTCCGAAAGCGCAGCTTTATCCTCCGCCTTTTGTCTACGGGAACGCGACCGGGAAGACACGCGGCGTGGTGACGCGCACTTACAAACAGGAGACCTCCGATCCGTTTCACGTCGGCGAAAAGCTGAGCTATGTGGAGTACCGGTTCCGGGCGCCCTACACACCGCTTCTTTTCGGCGATCCGAAATCCGATCCGGCAAAGGTTTACACCGGCGTCGCCCAGGTGAAAAACGAGGATTTCGACAAGTTCAAGCAGGGGGTTGCGGTGCCGATCCGGTTTGAGACGACCTACCCGGTGATCAGCGGCATCGACCATCCGACCGGCGGAATGAATGTCGGCAAGGGTTCGGGTATCCTGTCGGGCTGGATCGGATGGGCGATCGTCACCGTGGTGATCGGTTACTTCCTTTCCGGCACCCTCGAGCGGTTCATGTTGCGCGAAAGCTATTGATCTTTGACAGGAAAGCCGGGATTTCGGTGTCGCCACCAGCCGGTCGGTTCCCGCATTGTAATTCCTCATAACGACCGGGCATTGACGCGTTTTCAGGCAGCCGAAAGGCGGGTATACTGCGGTGTGTTTCCGATTCAATCGATTCGTGTTTCGGCGTTTCTCCTGTTGTTTTGCGCCTCCGCCGTCCGGGCGCAGCCGGTCCCGGAGCCGCTGACGATCCGTTCGGGCGTCGCGGTCGGCCCGGTGGTTCGCGGGGCGCGTCGCCCGTTCGTCGCCGATCCCGTCCAGTTCTCCCTGGTGCGCGGCACCTGGCGGCCGCCGGTCGCCGGCGACATCGTTCGCCTGCCGGACGGAACCGAGCGAAAGTATGTCCCCGTGGAAGCCAACGCCGAAGGCGTTCTGCAGAGCGAAGCCTTCAGCGGCGGATACTTCTACGCCGAGGTACGGTCGCCGGAACCGCGAATCGCATTGCTCCATGCGCAGGGCCACAGCCTGGTCTATGTGAACGGGGAACCGAGAACCGGCGACCCGTACCGATACGGCTATGTCCGAACCCCGGTCCGCCTCCAGCGGGGCGTGAACCGCTTCCTGTTCTCCGTCGGGAGGGGGCAACTGCGCGCCGAACTCCTTCCGGCCGTCGCCCCCGCGAGTCTGAATCCGGACGACGTCACGCTGCCGGACCTGATTCCGGGGGACACCTGCCCTCTCCGGGCCGCGATTCCCGTCATTAACGCCTCGGAAGACCCTCTGACCGGCCTGCGCCTGCGCTCCACGATTCAAGGGAAGACCGTCGACACGGCCCTGCCGACGATCCCGCCGATGTCTTTCCGCAAGGTCGCGTTCCAGGTGCCTGCGCCCGCCAACCTGCCGCCCGGCGAGGTGACCGTCGATCTTCGTTTAAGCGGTCCCGGAATCCCGACCGACGAAAGAAGCCTGCGGATGCGGGTGCGCAAACCCGGCGATACCTATAAACGTACGTTCCTCAGCGAAATCGACGGGTCCGTTCAGTACTACGCCGTTCATCCGTCGACGCAACCGGACCCCGGCGATGCCCTGATCCTTTCCCTGCATGGAGCCAGTGTGGAGGCGATCGGCCAGGCGGACGCCTATGGCCCGAAGGATTGGGCCACTCTGATCGCGCCCACGAATCGCCGGCCCTTCGGATTCGACTGGGAGGACTGGGGGCGACTGGATGCCCTGGAAGTGCTACGTCTGGCCACGAGCGGGTATGCGCACGACCCGGCGCGGGTCGTCCTGACCGGGCATTCGATGGGCGGCCACGGCACCTGGTCGCTCGGGTCCCTTTTCCCGGACCGGTTCGCGGCCCTCGGGCCAAGCGCGGGCTGGATCAGTTTCGGCACCTATGGGGCGGCCACGCGCGGCGTTCGACAGGACGGCGAGAAAATCCCCCCGGCCGTCGCTCTGCTGGAGCGGGCATCCAACGTACACGATACGCTTTTGCGCCTTCCGAACCTTCTCCGACAGCATATTTATGTCCTTCACGGCGACGCGGACGACAACGTTCCGGTCGATCAGGCGCGGCGAATGCGGAGCGAACTGGAAAAGGTACGACATCCCTCCCTCCTCTGGCACGAGCAGAAAGGGGCGGGCCACTGGTGGGATGTGTCGGACGCACCGGGCGCGGACTGCGTCGACTGGCAGCCGATGTTCGACACGTTCCGGCAATCCCGACTGACCGCCCCGCCGGGCGACGGTTCGTTCGATTTCCTCACGGTCAACCCGGCGGTATCGGCCACCTGCCGCTGGCTCCGCATCGAGCAACAGGAGCGTCCCCTCCTCCCCTCCGTCGTCCGAGCCGCCGCCGTCGTCAACGGGCGTCAGACCCTGACGACGGAGAATGTCGCGATGCTGACGATCTTTCCGACCCGTCTTCCCGACCGCGCCGGCGTCAAAGCGCTGGTAGTGGACGGAACGGTCTTCTCTCTGTCGCCCCGTCAGCGTAACCCCATCGTTCTGCGGCGCAACGGCGGATGGAAAATGCAGGGACGCGGGCCGAACGCCGCGCAAAAGAACCCGAACCGGGGCGGCCCTTTCAAGGAGGCGTTCAACCAACGGTTCATCCTTCTCTACCCGACGAACGGAACGCCCGAGGAGACGGCCTGGGGATTCGCCCGCGCGCGATACGATGCCGAAACGTTCTATTACCGGGGCAACGGCTCACCGGAGGTTATGGCCGACACCGCCTACGACCCGGGATCGATGCGGGATCGAAGCGTGATCCTTTACGGGAATGCCACCATCAATACCCGCTGGACCACCCTCCTCAAGGACTGCCCCGTTCGGGCGGAACGAGGCTCCGTTCGTGTCGGTTCGACCGTGCGTTCGGGTGACGACCTCGCCTTCGCCTTTCTCTATCCCAAGCCGGGGTCGGATCGCGCTCTCGTCGGTGCCGTCGGCGGGACCGGAATGATCGGCCTTCGGTTGACCGACCGACTCCCCTACTTCATTTCCGGAGCGGCGTTTCCGGACGGTGTCCTGTTCGACCCTCAGGTTCTGGCGCAGGGGGCCGACGCCGTTCTTGCCGCGTTCTACTTCGACAACGACTGGAAGATCCGACCGGACGAGATCGGCTGGCGCTAATGTGCCCGGTCGCCGCAATCGATTGGCGTCTTACAACAGGTTTCTACCTACCCGCGTCCGTCAGTATCTGAGATAATACGGTCAGCAAAGCATCCATGCTTTGTCGATGTCATCCGGCATCTCGGATCGGAGGGCTCGTATGTTGAAGGGGAAAGTTCTCGTCGCCGTCGCCTGTGTCTGCCTGTTTCCGATGGCGGTCGTCCATCAGGTGACCTCCGCGTTGCGTACGGAAGCGGATCGGGAAGTCAGGGAACTCCAGGAAGCCTCCCTGCGCATGGAAAAGGACGGAGTGATGTCCGCGCCCGATTACTTCCGCCTTTCCCGTATCGTCAAAGATTCGGAGCCTGAGGACGGGAAAACACCGGCTCCGATTTCGACCGACGATCTGGAGTTCGTGTTGCGCAACTGCAGCGCCCCCGCCCTGAAATCGAAAAACGCGGAGGCCAGGGTGATTCGGAATTTTCGGTCGCTCGATGTGCTCTCGACGGTCCTTCGGACGCATCGAACCGGCGCCCCTCAACGCAAGCGGATTTTCACCGTCGTTTCCCGGATCATGACCGGGCATTCCGCGCGGAATGCCCGAGACGGGTTGATCCCGACTTTCTGCATCGGGGTTTTCCGTGCGCTTGGCGACCGCCGCGCGATCCCGCTTCTCGTCCCCCATCTCAAGGACCGCCGTTCGGACGTCGCGACGCTCACCCGAACCGCCCTTGCTGAACTCGGTTACCGCTCGAAAAAAGGCGGTAACCGCCCCATGATCGCCGCGCACCGATCGCGATCTCGCTGATACCGAATCAACTTTCTTCGGATTTCTTCGTGTTTTCCCGGTAACGTCGCTCGTACGGAGTCGGCGAGAAAACGGAGGACAAAATGGCGGAGACGAAGACCAAACCGACGGAGCATTCCGTCGACGAATTCCTGGCGGCAATCACGGATGAGTCGCGACGACGCGACGCCGAAACCATTGTCGAACTGTTGCGGGACAGGACGGGGGAACCGCCCGTTCTCTGGGGATCGAACCTGATCGGTTTCGGGGCGTACCGCTACCGTTACGCCAGCGGACACAGCGGGGAAACGTTTCTGGCCGGCTTTGCGCCCCGTGAGAATCGACTGACCCTCTACCTCGGCGGTTCGCTCGAAGATCAGGGTGACCTTCTGGCCCGACTCGGACGGCATCGGCGCGGAAAATCGTGTCTGCATCTTCGCCGTCTGTCGGACGTGGATCGTTCCGTTTTGCTGGAGTTAATCTCCGTCTGCCTGACCGCAGTTCGCGATGCCGCAGTCCGCGATCAATGAAGTGTGTCAGGAAATACGGCATAAGCCAAGGAGCAGGTAAGGAAATTCTGATTTCCGGTAGAGCAGTTGCCTGAAATCGATTTTTTTGGTATATTCTCCGCGTGTTACCGAAAGGGGAGTTGGAGAATCCCGTGTCCGGGTGGGAGGCCGTCTTCTGGCCGATCGACCTGCGCACACCTCCCGAAGTGGTATCCCTCGGTGTCGGGCAGCACGGCTTCCAGGGAAAGGAACGGTTTCACCTGCCCGACCTCTGGTGCCTTCATTTCTACCCGTATACGGCGACCGTTCGTCTGGGCGATCAGTTTTTTCCGATTCGGCCCGGCTTTGCCGGGCTTATCCCTCCCAACACCCGGATCGAGTACGACTATCCTGCCGTCTCACAGCACCTCTTCGTCCATTTTCGTTGCGTCAGCACCCGGCCGACCGAGCGTATCCTCGCCATGCAGGATCTCGGAACGGATTTTTCGCGATTTTACGGGCGGCTGGAGCAGGCGGTTCGCGGCGTCCGATACCCCGCTCATCGGACTCAGGCACGGGTATGGGACCTTCTCTGCGAATTGACGGAACGCGGCGGCAAGGCGATGGAGGATACGGCCATCACCCATCCGGCGGTCCAGTTCGCGGTCGCCCGGATCGAGCTACGCATGGGCGGCACTATCAGCGTGGCCGATCTCGCCCGGGAAGCGCAGGTTTCCTACAGTTATCTGGGCCGACTTTTCCAGGCCGCCTTCGGAATGACGGTCGTTGCGTACATTCGGGCCCGGCGAATGCAACGAGCCGAACACCTTCTCCGCCATTCCACATTGCCGATCAAGGTTATTGCCGCGACGGTCGGACTGCCCGATCTTCATCTCTTCAACAAATGCGTCCGAAAAACTCTCGGCCAATCTCCGCGCGCTATCCGGGGATACCCGAAATAGGCCCGGCCCCGCCG
>JANRLW010000107.1:0-48523 GCA_033762295.1 Capsulimonadales bacterium | reverse complement strand
GTATACTGGATGGGCCGGGAGGGGTGAGCGGAATGGTATCGCAACCGCCTTGAAAGCGGTCTCACGGGTGAAACCGTGTGCGGGTTCGAGTCCTGTCCCCTCCGCCTTCTCCACGAAACTCTTCGCATCCTCCGACACGCGCCACTGCTCGATGCCCCTCGACGAAATCCTCCGAGAATGGCCGTCATCGCCGTCAAACGTCCGGAAACGTCCGCCGCTGTCCGATAGTTTAAGGAGGGAAGGTGGACCCGGCACGGTAACCGATGGTGGGGTCGGCCACCCCGGAAGGCGATATGGGAGAAAAGGTAGTGCTGCCTCCGAAAGACAGAGAGGAAATCGTATCCCCGGAGGAGTGGGAACGCCGGATCGCACAGGCGGACCTGCTGATGGCGTCCGATCCGGCGAAAACGCTGCTTCTTGTCGAGGAGATTCTCCTGCAGGTGGCGGAGGATTCCACCTGGTACGCCCGCGCCCTGAGGACACGGGCCATGGCCCACGGGGCGATGGGCGACCTCGAGAAGGCGGCCGACGACTTCCGGACGGCACGCGAACTCTCCGTTCGACTGGCAGACCGTCGCCTGGAGTCCCAGTGCCTTCACGGATTGGCCAACGTCCGCTACTACCGGGGCGAGTTCGCTCAGGCGCTCGAACTGATACATCAGGCCAACCACCTGCGTCGGGTCATCGGGGATGAAGCCGGATTGATGACCGGACTGATCAATCTGGGCGCTTTCCTGGCGGAAATGGGCGATATTCCGGATGCCGTCTCCTGTTTTTTCGATGCGCTGCAGCAGGCGCGCCGCCTGGAGTCGCCGGTCAACGAAGCCCTCGCCCTGACCAACATCGGACACCTGAAGCTGGAAAACGGAGAGCCGGATAGGGCGATCGCCTACCTGGAACGCAGTCTGGAGGTTTCCCGTTCGATCGGCGCGCGCGTTTATGAACCGTTCACGCTGGAAGTGCTGGCGAGCGCCCTTGCGGCCGTCGATCGCCCGGAGGAGGCGATGCGGACCGCCCATCGGGCAGCGGAAACCGCGCGGGATCTGGGGAATGTTCACCACGAAATCAACGCTCTCGTAATTATCGCCGGGCTGGAGAAGGATCGGGGCGAGTGCGCGCAGGCCGAGCGACGCTTGCTGGCCGCTCTGGAGATGGCGGAAAACTCCGAATCCGGGCGGAGCGTCGCCCGTATCTACGGGAGTCTGGGCGATCTGAGGAGGCTGGCCGGTGACTTCGAGCGATCGGAATATTACCTGCAGACAGGTCTGGACGCCGCCTCGAACAGGCGTCAGACGCAGGACATCCGCGATTTGAACCTGGCTTTGTCCCGAATGTATGCGGCCCGTGGTGATTTCGAGAAGGCGTTGGAATCGCATATCCGTTACCATGAGGCCGAGAAGTCGTTGCGGACGGAGAGCCTGAAGAACCGTCTGGCGGCGCAGATCGCCCAGATGGAGGTCGAACGCGCCCGGCAGGAGGCCGAGATCCACCGTTTGAGAACCGTGGAACTGGCCGATGCCAACCGTGAAAAGGAGATACTGCTGCGGCGCGTTCAGGAACAGGCGCAGCGTCTGGCGGAACTGGCGATCACCGACCCGCTCACCGGCCTGTACAACCGGCGATATCTCCGGGAGTACCTGGCCCGCACACTGCCGGAGACCGTCCACGAACCGGTCTGCCTGACCGTGGCCTTGCTCGATCTGGATAACTTCAAGCAGATTAACGATCGCTTTTCGCACAGCGTCGGCGATGAGGTGCTGAAGACGACCGCCCGACTGATCCGCAGCTGCGTTCGTGACTCCGATATCGTCGTGCGGTACGGTGGCGAGGAGTTCGTCGTCGCCCTTCCGGAAATGCGCCGTTCCGACGCGGCGCCGATCTGCGAACGAATCCGTGCGGTAATCGCCGCGTACGACTGGTCGGAGATTCATCCGTTGCTCGGGGTAACCACGAGCATCGGCATCGCGGACTCCACCGAGGAGTACCGCCCCGTGGACGGCAAGCCGACGGAAAACGAGCGAATACTTGTACTTGCGGACAAACGCCTTTATAACGCCAAGGCCCAGGGCAAAAACCGGGTACTGTAAGTATCGCCCGGCGTCGGGGAAGAAACCACCCCCCGTCACGACCTCCGAATCGGCGGTCGTTTCCGACGCGCTTCCCGGACGGAGGCGTTCTCTCCCGAAAATTACCGGTATTGGATCGGGTCGTTAAATGGATTGATTCCTATTCTTGACTAATTCCAGATTGTACGCTAATCTGGTTACGGATGCCGTATGCCCGTCACCGGGGAGCAACTGATGAAATCCGAGAAACTTGACGAACGAATCCTTGCCGAACGGCTTCGGGCGGCGGGCCTTCGAGTGACGGGGCCGCGACTGGCCGTACTGACGGCGGTCCGGGGAGACGGTCGGCATCCGGACGTGACGGAGATCGCGGAGGCGGCCCGCCGGCGGCTGGGGACGCTGTCCGTTCAGGCGGTCTACGATAACCTGGATGTTCTGGTGGAAGCGGGACTCGTTCGTCGAATCCAGCTTTCGGGGCAGCCTGCACGCTACGAGGCGCGGGTCGGCGATAATCATCACCACATCGTCTGTCGGCGATGCGGAGCGACCGCCGATATCGACTGCGCGGTCGGCGCGGCCCCCTGCCTGGAACCGTCCGCGGACCACGGTTATGTGATTGAGGAGGCGGAGGTCATTTTCTGGGGCTTATGTCCCCGGTGCCAGCAAGAAAAGCCAACGGAAAAACCAGAGGACCAACGACCATGAACGATACGAATTACGACCCCGAACTTGCTCCTCCGACGCAGGAAACGCCGGACGAAAAACCCGATACCGTGGAATCGGACGCTCTTCGCCTGAGCCGACGCTCCCTGCTGGTCGGACTGGGTTGCGCTCTGACCCCCGGTGTCGCAATCGCCGCGGGGGGATCACGCAGCCTGAACCCCTCGGAACGCAACGCGGAACCGGGAACCGTGGAACCGGGTGCGGCGAAATGCCCGTTCAGCGGCGAGGCGACGAGCCAGACGCCGATCGGCAAATCCCGATTCGGCGGAACGAGAAATCAGGACTGGTGGCCCGATCAGCTGAACCTGGGGATACTCCGACAGCATTCGTCCCTTTCCAATCCGATGGACGGAGAGTTCAATTACGCCGAGGCGTTTAAGTCGCTCGATCTGAAGGCGGTCAAGAAGGATATCAACGAACTGATGACCCGGTCCCAGGACTGGTGGCCCGCCGACTACGGTCATTACGGACCGTTCTTCATTCGTATGGCCTGGCATAGCGCGGGAACCTACCGCGTCTCCGATGGTCGTGGTGGCGCGGGGTACGGCACCCAGCGGTTCGCGCCGCTCAATAGCTGGCCCGATAACGCCAACCTGGATAAGGCTCGCCTCCTGCTCTGGCCGATCAAGAAGAAATACGGTCGGAAGATCTCCTGGGCGGACCTGATGATTCTCGCCGGGAACTGCGCCCTCGAATCCGCGGGCCTGAAGACCTTCGGTTTCGCCGGCGGACGCGAGGATGTCTGGGAACCCGCCGAGGATATCAACTGGGGGATGGAGACCGAATGGCTCGCGGACAAGCGGTACAAGGGCGACCGTCAACTGGATAATCCGCTGGCCGCCGTACAGATGGGTCTGATCTAC
This sequence comes from Capsulimonadales bacterium, assembly GCA_033762295.1. Classification (GTDB taxonomy): domain Bacteria; phylum Armatimonadota; class Armatimonadia; order Armatimonadales; family Armatimonadaceae; genus JANRLW01. The sequence goes on along the minus strand of JANRLW010000107.1, from coordinate 44,871 downwards.
GTCAATCCGGAAGGTCCGAACGGGAAACCCGACCCGCTGGCCGCCGCCCGTGACATTCGGGAAACCTTTGGCCGCATGGCGATGAATGACGAAGAGACGGTCGCGCTGATTGCGGGGGGACATACCCTGGGCAAAGCGCACGGCGCCGCCGATCCGTCGAAGTATGTCGGACGCGAGCCTGCCGGGGCGGGCATCGAGGAGCAGAGTCTCGGCTGGAAAAACACGTACGGCAAGGGAAATGCCGGCGATACCATCACCAGCGGTCTCGAAGGGGCGTGGACCTCGACGCCGACGAAATGGAGCAACGGCTACTTCGACAACCTGTTCGGCTTCGAATGGGAACTGACGAAAAGCCCGGCCGGGGCGCAGCAGTGGAAACCGAAGGGCAATGGCGGCGCGGGCACCGTTCCGGACGCCCATGATCCGTCGAAGTCGCACGCCCCGATGATGTTCACGACGGACCTGGCGCTGCGGTTCGATCCCGCGTACGAAAAGATTTCCCGGTATTTCCACAAGAATCCGGAAGCGTTCGCCGATGCGTTCGCCCGCGCCTGGTTCAAACTGACCCACCGCGATATGGGACCGCGCTCCCGCTATCTGGGGCCGGAGGTGCCGAAGGAGGAGCTGGTCTGGCAGGACCCGATCCCGGCCGTCCGGCACAAGCTGATCAACGACCGGGATATCGCCGCTCTCAAGGCGAAGATTCTGGGGTCGGGACTGACCGTTTCGGAACTGGTCACCACCGCCTGGGCGTCGGCATCGACCTTCCGCGGGTCCGACAAGCGGGGCGGGGCCAACGGAGCGCGTATCCGACTCGCGCCGCAGAAGGACTGGGAAGTGAACCAGCCCGCTCAACTGGCGAAGGTACTGAAGACGCTGGAAGGGATCCGGGACGGGTTTAACCGGTCGCAAACCGACGGTAAGGCGGTGTCGCTGGCCGACCTGATCGTTCTGGGCGGATGCGCGGCCGTTGAGAAGGCGGCGAAGGACGCCGGTCAGAATGTCAAGGTGCCGTTTACGCCGGGACGGGCGGATGCCTCGCAGGAGCAGACGGACGTTCCTTCGTTCGCCGTACTGGAACCGGTCGCCGACGGTTTCCGCAACTATGTCAAGGCGCCGGGAGCGGAAATCGCCGATCATCTGCTGGTCGACCGGGCGCAGCTGCTGAACCTGACCGCGCCGGAGATGACGGTGCTGGTCGGCGGGATGCGGGTTCTCAACGCCAACGTCGGTCAGGCGAGCCATGGCGTGTTCACGAAGCGGCCCGGGGTTCTCTCCAACGACTTTTTCTCCAACCTGCTCGATCTCGGAATCGCCTGGCGGGTGAGCGAAAGCTCGAAGGAGGTATATGAGGGGCGGGATCGCGCGACCGGCGCATTGAAGTGGACCGCAACCCGGGTCGACCTGATTTTCGGTTCCAACTCCGAACTTCGGGCGATCGCCGAGGTGTACGCGTGCGAGGACTCGAAAGAGAAGTTCACCCGCGATTTCGTCGCCGCATGGACCAAGGTGATGAACCTGGATCGCTTCGACCTGGCCTGACAGGTCCGCCGGAGCGGCCCGACAAAAGAAAACCCGCCCTCGAACCGAGGGCGGGTTTTCCTTTTCCTTTTCGTGCGGGGAAGCGTCGCTCTATCCGCAGGGGAGAGCGTTCGCTTTGAGCCGTAGCTCCTGCCGAGAACGCGTGAATTGAGTTACCTGTTTAAACGGTGCGGAGTTACCTGTATTGGATTATTCCGGTCAGCCGTATGATTTATCGTTGTTACGCTTATGATTATGCCGTGATCGGACGGATTCGGTAAGGGACGATCGTCCCTGCCGCTTCGATCGCACAGGGACTTTCGGACCTGCCGTTCAGGGACGGTCGAGGCGGCGGAGGTACTCGCGATCGAACGCGGCGGAAAGGCTCTCGCGAGGCGAATAGGGGCCGGGAACATAGGCGCGGGAGGAGACCCCCTGCTGGCTCCGCTCGCAGACCTCCCAGTCCTCCCGGTTGACCCGATCCCAGAACGCGACGCCGTCGTCCGGAGCAAACCCGGAGTGCGTCGCCGCTTCGGGATGAAAAAGCCATTCGCATTCGATTCTGGTTCGATCCGGAGATTGCGCCCAGAGGGTGTGCGCCATGACATAGTCCGGGTGCAGGCTGAGGAGGAGATTCGGGAAGACGGGACGCCGGGCCGGTTCTTGCGATCAACGGGGACCAACACGAGGAGATCGGAACTTCGCGCCCAAAATCTCGAACCAATCTTTGACGGTTTGAGCATAGTAATTCTCCTTTCGCAACTGTCACCTTTCGTATGGCGCAAAAATTCGCAACATCCGGATACAGACTTTAGCGAAGATCGAAGGGCGCGGCGCTACAAGGATGCCGTTTGCGACAAAGCAGGAGACAGCATGGTTGCAATGCCATTTCCTGAAGTAGTCGATCGGAAATCCATCGGTTGAGTCGTCGGCCCTCAACGCTCCCACAAGCGAATCTTCCCCGATAATTTCTATGGTCTGTCGGTTGTCTGATGTCAGGAGAAACAACCACTTTCCTTGATAGACAGTACGGGCCAGCACGCGATGAAGAACTCGCCGCCCCCTCCCGTCAAGGTAATAGATTATTTCGCCGACTTCGGGAACGCGTGCCGCAGCGGGGAAATCGCGACAATTTGATCGGTCTCGATAAGAGGCGACATGCAGGAGCCGATAACGCGCACCCTTCCGCCCCGAAGGGATATTGCTTTCAGCCACATGTCCCACCCCCGAGCTTTGGGCGATATCTCACTCATCGGACAGGATCCTCGCGTAAGGCGGATTGGCAGGCATCAACAAAATCGTTATCGAACAGCTGGTCGATGGCTCGGATGCGCCGTCGCTCGCCCTCGCTCAGCACTTCTCCCCGTGAGAGCCGCTCCTGTCGTTCCAGAAAACTGTTGGTTCCAATAAGCATCAGTTGAATTCGAGCCAATCGATAGCCCCACCACCAGAGTTCTTCATCGTCGAAAACATCGGGCAATAGTCGTTGCGCTGTTTCACAATGATGTCTTTTCAACGCATCCCAATCAGCATCGGTGCGCCAATCCCGCATCGTCATATACTCCAGGTCGTATTGTGGCAGCCCCTGCATTGCCGCGTCCAGGTCCAACAACCGCCCCTGCAGCTTGCCGTCCTTATCCTCACCAATCGCGACGTTCCGCGCAAAGATATCGCCGTGAACGATGGTTGTCCATCTATCGAGCAGCCGAAGCCAGGCATCATATCGTTCGCCAACGGCTTCAATCGTACGAAGTACCCTATCATTGCCGTAGCCAACCGCTGAGGCGCGGGCACGTCGGGCCAGACCCACAACCCAGTCACCGTTCACCGAACAGAGCGGTTCGCGGACGATCCAGGGACAGGTCCGGGCAAAGGTAACGGCTCCGAGTTGGATGCCTGCAACATGGAATTTGGCGACCGCTTCCGTTACAGCCAGCATCTGGTCAACGGAAAAGGTATCGTCATACGCGAACAATCGGCAGGTCGTTGCAAGGTCTTCCTCGATCTGTAGCCAGGACTCGTTATCTGGCATTTTTCCCGACCAGTATGTTTTTGGCAACGGAGCGTGTTGTTCAAACAATCGTATCTGCGTCTCCGATACGCCCCATTTTGCTTCCTTTCGTGTGCAGGGGGCAACCTTGACGATTACCGAGGAAGGTACCATCGGATCGTGACTTATTAGCTTGAGTCGACTTACGACAATGGAATCGTGGTGTCGAAGAACATTGATTTCTCCAATAGAATCAATTGGCCACTGGAGTAAGGACTGTAGAAGGAATTGCGAGGAGGTGACATCCTCCTTTGAAACGATCGCCGTATTATCGCCCAACATGGCTTTACTTCCCTTCTTCGCCACGATAGATGCTATTTCCACAGAAGGATGCTCGGGGGCATCGTCATTGCACGCGAATTGCACGCGGGTGAGGAGACGTTTAATACCACCCTTCTTCCACATTTCCCGGTATGCAAATCTCATTCTGACCACTGCAGAAAATCCACTCATCACGACCAGGCGCACATCCGATGCGAGCGCCGATCCGACCGTATCTTCTGCGACAGAACTGTTCGGCAAAACAATCGAATAACGTTTCGCGCTCCCGCCAGATATCTTCCGGCGCACTCTCCTTTATTCCCAGGTCCAGGCACACAGCCGTACAGATCTCCTGCAGTTCATTCGCCGAAGCAAAAGCGAGTATCGTCTATGAGGTCATAGACGATACGTCGCGCCATTTGCAGGGTCGGCATCCGGTAACGCGCAAACCGCCCGATCAAAGGCGCGTGGGTTTGTTCGAACGGTTCCGGCGAATCGGACAGGGAGAGGAAGAGGAACCCTTCCCAGCGGGCGACGGAAACCGGCAGCAGGGGATAGTCGGCCAGGTCAAACCCCGGAGCGTCCTTCATCGAGGCCGCGCCGACCAGGCATCCGTCCAGGGCGTAGGCCCAGGCGTGATACGGGCAGCGGATGTGACGGGAGAATCGGCCTCCCTCCTCGGTGCAGAGACGCGCCCCTCGGTGGCGGCAGACGTTGTGAAAGGCACGTATCTCGCCTGCCGTATCCCGCACCACCAGGACGCTTTCCGTGCCGAGGTTCCGGACGAAGTAGTCTCCGGGTTCCGGAATCCGCTCCTCCCGCCCGGCGCAGATCCACTCCCGGAGAAAAATCCGTTCGGTCTCCTGCCGGAACAGGTCGGGGTCCGTGTAATAACGCCCCGGCAGGGTCATCGCGCCGCCCGTCCCGATCTCCGCCGCCTTCAAAAACCGCGTCATCCGCCGCCTCCGTTCTCCGTCGATATCCATATATGCATATGCTCAGGAAAACCGAATTTCGAACGCCGCGACGGCTTCGGTCAGTTCCCGTGCCTTGAGGTCGATCTGGCGCGGTCCGTCCTCCTCGTAGGGGAGCAGGGCGGCCAGACGCGTCAATTCCGCCCGCATGGCGCGATAGGCGGCGTCGGCCTCCCCCCGCGTTTCACGCCGGACCGTGACCAGCATCCACCCGTAAACCGCCGCCGTCAGAAAGAAGCCCGGCTCCTCCGCCCGCCCCTGCTCCAGGGTCAGCCGGGCGTCCGCCGCCTCCGGGTCGGACGGATCGCCGAACTCCTCATCCTCCAGGATATAGCCGCCCTGTCCGCCGAGTTGATGGATCGTTCGACCCCCCTCATAAGGGTACCACTCGGCCTCCGCCTCCTCCGAAAGGTCCGCCATCGTTCCGATAACCTCGCTCCCATTGCATGACAGTGCATTATAACGGGAGTGCGCCGTTTTGCCGCAGGCGGCACGGACGTTTTCCACGGGAATCCCACGGTATTCCCGGGCGTCGGAGCGGATTCGCCGCTACTCGAAGCGCAGGTCGCCGATATGCAGCGTGTTCTGCGTATCGGTTTTATCGAGGAAGCCCGAAACGTCGATCAGGACGATCCGATGAATGTTTCCCTGATCGAATGTTGAGTTATCGTCCTTCGAATCGTCCGCCGGTTTCAGGTCGGCGAACCGGACGACGAACGGGGTGGCGACGTTCCCCTCCGGCACGGTAACGATCGCGTTATACTTGCCGCCGCCCTTCTCCTCCAGCTGAACGATGACTTTCGCCGCTTTTTCGGAGGCCAGCGTCATCTTCAGAGCGGTTTTTCCGAGGCACTTTCCCTGACCGACATCCCGCATGAAGCCGGAGAAGCGGTCCTGCGACTGTCGATAGGAGGCGGAGAAGCCGCGACCGTTCAGCGGCTTGCCACCGGTCGCCGCCAACTCGACGCCGCCGGTCGCCAGCCAGTTCACCTGGGGACCGGCAAAGGAATCGATCCGGGCGTCGCTCGGGGTCAGTCCGCCCGCCACCGGCTGACGGCTGATGGTGAAATCGGCAACCTTGAGCGAGTGCGAACCGGGCTTGATGCCGAACAACTGGGACAGCGTCGGATCGCCGGCCTGGGCGAAGTACTGCCCGGCATCCGCAAGACCGACAAAGTTCACCTGATCCAGGTCCAGTTTGCCATTGGTATCGACCGGAGCGTCGTTTTCACGGGCGAGGGAGAAATCCGACGGGGACAGAACGACCGTCTGCCATTTGCCGGGCGGGACATGGAAAGCGGCGGAGTAGCGTCCGCCATCTTTTTCCTGCAGGGTCATCGCGAGGGTGGTGGCGTAATCCGCCTTTACGGCAAACCGGAAGGATTTCGCCTGGGTGATCTCGTTATCGTTGACGGTCAGATAGAGAAAATTCATCTCCCCTTTGACGACCGAGTAGTCCATTTGCAGGACGTTTTTGTCACCGCCCGGACGAGTTTCGTCCGTGGTGACACTGACCCTGGCATTCCCCCCCATCGCCTTCCAGCCGTTGAGATCCTGATTGGTGAAGGGCGTTTGCAGGACCGGTTTCGAAGTCTCGAGCGGGGCGGCGTCCTGCGCGAACGCGGCGGTTCCCGGAATCGTCATCAGAGCGAGCGCCATCAGCCATCGTCGTTGATTCATTCTTTGGTTTCCTTCCGAACGGGTTGTTCCGTTCACTGGTTAGACGACCGTCCTCCGGAGGAGTTGCGCCGCCCCTGCCCGGATGGCGGATTGAATCGGAAATCCTCGTATGCTACAATCTCCATCGTGACATTTTTCCGGTTCCCCCGAAAGGAAGAGCTGAGTGACGACGGCCTGACGACCGATCGGATCGAGGCGTTCAGCGACGGCGTCTTCGCCATCGCCATCACCCTGCTCATTCTCGAAATCCGGATTCCGGAGGTCGGACCCGGAAAAAGCCTTCAGTCAGCCTTGCTCGCCGTCTGGCCGTCCTATTTCGCCTATCTGATGAGCTTTCTGATGATCGGCATCTACTGGGCCAACCATCACTACATCTTCAAACTCTACAAGCGAACCGACCACTACTTCAATCTCCTCAATGTGCTGTTCCTGATGTGTATCTCCTTTATGCCGCTGCCAACCTCGATACTCGGCAAGTATCTGCTGAACGACCTGCAGCGACCGACTGCCGTGCAGTTCTATGCGCTGGGGATGCTTTTGCCGGCGTTCTGCTGGATGCTCTGCTGGCTGTATGCGAAACGGGGGTACCGTCTGATCGATGAGGACCTGGACGAGGGGTTCGTTCATGCGTTGACGATGCAGTATATTTTTTCCAACATTTTCTATCTTGCCGCCTATCTGGCGGCGTTCCACAGTGCGATCGCCAGCCTGGCGCTCAATGTCGGCCTGACGTTGCTGTATATGTCGCCGCCCCGGCGTCCTGTCTACCGTTCCGGTCGTACCCCGTGAAGTAAATTGCCTCGGGAGGCTTGACAGAGGTAAGGACGCAACGCACACTAAACCGAGAATAACCCGTACCGAATCGATCGGAAATACGGCACGAGCGAGGCAACCATGGCAGCACCCACCGGCGCGGCAGTAAAGGCGATGCAGGAACTCTGGACGCGGACCGTCGCGGAAGTCAAGCGGGAAGCGACCCAACCGGCGCTGTTCCGTGCTCTGGAGCAGACCATTGTCATCACCCATGAGGACGGACAGTTTGTGGTCGGGTTTGGCGGGACGGACGCGCAGATCGGGAGCGTTCTGAAGACGTCCCAGTATCAACTGCAGATCGAACGGAGCCTGCGCCGGGTTTCGGGGGACGATGAACTGCGTTTGCGCGTGATCGACGGCAATACCTACGATGATTGGGAACATACCCGGCGGCGTGACGCGGCGGCGGTGAACCGGATACAGCAGACGATCCAGCGGCAGGTGATCGACGCCGCGGCTTTCGGCACCTGGGACGAACTCTACGAGCAGGTGAGCCGACTCTGGGCCCAACAGGAAAACCGCTCGCTGATGACGGCCCGGGGACGCTATCTCGACAGCGCGCTCGAACTGGTTCTGAAAGCGATGGAGAAACTGTATCCGCAGGAGGGGCGACCGGAGGAGACCGCCGAGCGGGGACTGTCCCGGGTGATCGAACGGGTGGCGACTCTGGCGAGCGCCGATCCGGCGATAGTCGCCTATCTGCTGTTTCAGCGGCGAAAGTAAGCGAGATTACGAGGCGGCGAGGAACCGAACGGAGCGGGTGGACGGCTCCGTTCGGTGACCGATCAGAAGCGGGTGCCGACGGAGAGCAGAGTGCCTCCGACGAACTTGTTATCGTACTTGCTGATGTAGTGGTACTTCGCGTCGATGAAGATCGTCGGGGTCAGATCGACGCCAACGGTAACCAGACCGCCGAAGAGATGCTTGATCCGGTCATCGGTGCCGGGGAACTGCATGCGCACCGTGTAGAGGCCGATTCCCAGACCGTAGTAGTAGGGCTTTCCGAAGAAGTTCGAACCCGGATCGCGGAAGACCTGCGTCAGGGTGAAGGGAATGATACGCAGTTTTTCCCGCTCGATGAATCCCAGGGAGATGACGCCGACGCTGCTTCGCTCGGGCAGCCGCTGAAGGGTCCAGTCCGCTTCCACCGAAAAGTTATGCGTACCGCCCGCGCGACGCGCATCCTGCTCGGTCGGAATATAGCTGCCGATACGAACGGCGAACGATTTCCGTGCCGATTCATCCACGGCCTGGGCGTGCGCCGTGCCGCCCGCCGCGATAAGGGCAAAACCGCAAAGGGTGGTCATCGCCGCCCATTTCCCCGATACATGCGCCGTCAGCATTGCCCGGTTCGTCGCTCGGCGCATAGACCGAACTGCGACCGAAGCGGTGCCGCGAAGTTTTGTTGCCAACTTATGCCTCCTGATACTGTCGCCGCCAAAGCCTGAGTTACGCCCCATTATAGGAATCCCGTAGAGAGACTGTCAAGCATCGCTACGAGACGACCCCGTGGTTGCCGCGTTCCCCGGCTGTCGGCCAGCCCCGTTTCCGTATGAAGATCCGAATGGGCCGCCGTTCGCCGATTTGTCGGCAGCCGTCTTTCTTTTTGCTGATTCTTCCTCCTTCTCCGCTTTTCCTCTTAGCGTCCGCCCCTCCGCGAAAATTTCCGCTCCCGCCCGTTCCACCCCTCCGGCTTGACGCCTTCCCGGACTGACCATACAATTGCGGGACGTAACACGGAGGATGCGGTGAGATGAGCGGGCAGGGACTCCAGGGACTTTTTCTGACTTTCGAAGGCCCGGATGGGGCGGGAAAAACGACACAGATCGGTCTTCTGGCCGAAGTGTTGACCGAGGCCGGCTACCCGGTGGCGCGAACCCGCGAACCGGGCGGCGACGGGATCGGCGAACGTGTGCGCGAACTGCTGCTCCACGGTCAGCCGTGCCCCGAAGCGGAACTGCTGCTGTTCGCGGCCGCACGCGCTCAGAACGTCCGGGAGGTGATCCGTCCCGCGCTGGCGGAGGGAAAGATCGTGCTCTGCGATCGATTTACCGATTCCACCGTCGCCTACCAGGGGTACGGACGCGGGCTTTCGCTCGACCTCATCTACCGGGTCAACCATTTCGCCACCGGAGGACTGGTGCCCGATCGGACCTACCTCTTCGATCTCGAAGCCGGTCTCGGTCTCGCCCGGCGCGGCGCGGAGGAGACCAACCGACTCGACCGGGAAACCCTCGACTTCCATGAGCGGGTACGCGAGGGGTTCCTGAAGTGCGCCGTCGCTACCCCCGCCCGGATCACCGTGATCCCGGCCGAGGGAACCGTCACGGAGGTAGCTCGCCTCCTGCGGCAGGACGTCCTCCGGCTGGTCGAGAGCCGCAAGCGGTCGGAGACCCCGTGACACGCCGCCTTCCGTTCGCGCCCGTTCTGGTCGCCACCGTTCTGTTACTGCTTGGCTGCCTGCTGCTGGGAACTCTGGTGGGCGAGGAACCGCTTCCCCCGGACGCCGTCGCGCGGGCGATCCTGCATTCGATTTTGCGGTCGGTTCCGGCGATCGATCGGCTCGTACCTCCGGTGGAGGAGACGGTGGCCGCGATTGTCGAGTTGCGTCTGCCGCGCGTCCTGCTGGCCGCACTGGTCGGCGCGGCCCTCTCGGTCGCCGGAACCGCCCTCCAGGGGCTTCTCGGCAATCCGCTGGCGGACCCCTATACGATCGGCGTCTCCTCGGGGGCGGCGGTCGGCGCGGGGGTGGCAACCCTGCTCGGTTTGACCGGACTGTGGGGCGGTGTCGGACAGTCCGCGCTCGCCTTCGCCGGGGCGGTTCTGGCGATGCTCCTCGTCTTCGCCCTGGCGCGGGTCGGCGGGCGGGTGCATACCGCCGGGTTTCTGCTGGCGGGCATCGTCTGCGGGTCATTTCTCTGGGCGATTGTCACCCTGCTGCTGGCGCTGGCCCGTGAGGACCAGCGGACGATCCTGCTTTTCCTGATGGGACGTCTTTCCGAAGGCGGATGGCCCCAGGTCGCGGCGATGGCTCCGGTCACCGGCGTTGCGACGATCGCGTTTCTGCGCGGCGCGCGCGGCCTGGATGCGTTCGCCTTCGGTGAGGAGATCGCTCTCTCGGTGGGGGTGGAGACCGAACGGTTCAAAGGGTACGTTCTGGGGGTTTCCGCACTGCTCACCGCCGTGACCGTATCGGTCTCGGGGATCATCGGATTCGTCGGCCTGATCGTGCCGCACCTGGCCCGCTTTCTGGTCGGACCGCCGCACCGGGGGGTTCTGCCTCTGTCCGCTCTGCTGGGCGGGTCGCTGCTGATCCTGGCGGATCTTCTGGCGCGAACGATCCGTCCGGGGGAGGAACTGCCGGTCGGCGTGATTACCGCCCTCCTCGGCGCGCCCGCCTTTCTCGTCCTTCTGCGCCGTCAGATCGGTAACGATTGACCGAAAACCGTGACCTCAAAGGTATAAAACACCGGACGAAAACCGGATTTCCCAGCCGGTTTCCGATAGGAGTGAACTATGGCCGGAAGTGTCAACGTGTTGATTGCCTTTTATTCCCGGAACGGGTCGACCGAAGCCCTGGCGCAAGCCGTCGCCGAGGGCGCGCGAAACGAAGGCGCGGAGGTTCGCCTGCGCCGGGTTCGGGAAGTGGTTTCCCGGGAGATCATGGCCCGGGCCGAGGGCTGGATCGAGAACGCCGACCGCATGAACGCCGCCTACGAGGCGCCGACCGAGGCCGACGCCGAATGGGCCGACGCCCTCGTTTTCGGAACGCCGACCCGCTTCGGGAACGTCTCCTCCGAACTCAAAGCCTGGATCGATTCCCTCGGCGGCCTCTGGTTTCAGGGGAAACTCGTCGGAAAGGCAGGGGCGGTCTTTACCTCGACGTCCACCCCGCATGGGGGCAACGAAAGCACTCTCCTGACCGCCTATAACTTCATGGCTCACCTCGGATTGATCATCGTGCCGATCGGATATGCCGATCCGAAGGTGTTTGTCGCGGGAACGCCCTACGGAGCGTCGACGGTCTCCGGCCAGGAGAACGCTCCGCCGACCGAGGATGACCTTGAAGTCGCGCGCTTCCAGGGGAAACGTGTCGCACAGGTCGCCCGCGCGCTGAAAACCGCCGGAGAAACCGCCACCGGGTAACGCGGACCCGGTCGGTCACGGAATCAGCGATTCCCGGGCCACCGGAAGCGGAAAGGGAACGGACGCGCGGGAACGGGCGAGGCCGAAGCGGAGAACGAACCGGAAGAATCCTCGGAGGCTCGCCCGTTCCCCGTCGGCGCGGCGGGAACGGGCGCCGGTCGCGGAAGATGAATAATGCGTCCGAACCGATCGAACATCAGGGTGAGAGGCTCGTCGTTGACCACATACAGACGGGTGTTCTCCATGACGCGCAGCGGCGCGCCGAAACAGGCCGCCGCCCCGGCGGCGTGGTCAAAGCGAAAGCGGTGGATCGCCCGATCGATCGCCGCATACCGAAGAGCGGAATCGGACGGAAACGCTTCGGCGGCGGCACAGCGGGCGATCGCCAGAAAACGGCACCCGTTGCGGCCCGGTTGCCGCCAGTAGGTGAAACAGCCCAGATACCCGGCGGCGATCAGGATCAACTCCTCCGCCTCGACGTCATCACTGACCCGGAACGGAAACGAGTAGTGGAACCGCAGAAGGCCCAAAGCCTCGGCATCCTTGCGAAGATAACCGAAACGGGTGGTCGAATCGACGCGCGCCGGGTCGGCCCAACCCCAGAGGAACGTACCGTCCGTCTCGTCGTAAGAGCCCAGCAGGAAAACCTCCGCATGCAACAGCGGACGCCCGGTCTCCCGATCCTCGAACAGCGCCATCCCCCGGCTCGGATCGACGCACATCTCCCAGGGACGCCCGGAACGGCCAAGATGCCGCTCCAGCCGACACTGGTTTTCCATCAGGCGCAGAACATGGTCTTCCGTGCGAAACGACTGCATAACCCGTAATACCGTTTCCGGACGGAACCGGAACGATCCCCGTCCCCCCGGTTTCCCCTGACTGAAGAATATACGGAAATCGGCGATTAGGCAAGCAAAATTAGCAGGTTCTAAACAAAACCCCTTCCCGTGCGGTTCTCGTACGGGAAGGGGCGGGATCGATCGGGCGGACGGAAGAGGTCAGTCGCCGGTTTCGGCCAGCACGGCGACCAGACGGTCGATCTCCTCACGGGAGCGTTGCTCCGTCACACAGAGCAGCAGGGCGTTTTCCATCCCCGGATAGACATCGCCGAGGGGCAGGCCGCCGATCAGCCCTTGCGCCAGCAGACGACGATTGATCGTCTTCGGGTCTTCCGGGCAGCGAACCGCAAACTCCTTGAAGAAGGGAGCGGAGAACGCCGCCTCGAACCCCGGCAGAGCGGTGATCGCCTTCTGCGCGTAGTGGGCTTTCTGCAGACAGAGATTCGCGACCTGTCGGAGTCCTGTTTTGCCCTGCGCGGAGAGATAGACCGTGGCCGCCAGGGCGAACAACGCCTGATTGGTGCAGATGTTGGACGTGGCCGTATCGCGGCGGATATCCTGTTCGCGGGTACGCAGGGTCATCGTGTACGCCCGTGTCCCCTCGCGGTCGGTCGTGCCGCCGACGATACGCCCCGGCAGGCGACGGAGGAACTCCTTCCGGCAGGCGAACAGACCGAGCAGAGGACCGCCGAACGCCGGGTAGCAACCCAACCCCTGCGCTTCGGCGACGACGATATCCGCGCCGCACGCGCCGGGCGTCTCCAGGAGGCCCAGAGCGATCGGATCGACCGAAACGATCAGCAGCGCCCCCTTCGCATGGGCCAGATCGGCCAGCGGTTTCAAATCCTCGATCGCGCCGAGGAAGTTGGGCTGCTGCACCACCAGGCACGCGGTCTCCCCGGTGATCCGGTCCGCGATTGCCTCGGGCGGAACCCGTCCGGTCGCCGGGTCGTGTTCCACGGGGAGGACATGGAACGGCAGGGCGTTCAGGTAGGTATCGATGACGCGCCGCGCCGCCGGATGAACGGTGGACGGCACGAGCGCCTGCGAACGTTTCGTCAGGTCGCAGGCCATGATGACCGCTTCCGCAAGGGCGGTCGCGCCGTCATACATCGACGCGTTCGCCACATCCATGCCGGTCAACTGACAGACCAGCGTCTGGAATTCATAGATGCTTTGCAAAACGCCCTGCGAGACTTCCGGCTGGTACGGAGTGTAGGCGGTGTAGAACTCCGAGCGGCCGCAGATATGACCGACGACCGGCGGAATGTAGTGGTCGTAGATGCCCGCGCCCAGGAAACAGGGATAGCGATCCATATCCGCGTTTTTTGCGGAGAGTGCGGACAGGTGCTTCCTGAGGGCGATATCGTCGAGCAGAGGATCGACACCGGCAAAGTCGGCGCGCGACTTGATTTCGTCGGAGATCGGGGCGAACAGATCGGCGATGTCACGGACGCCGATCGTCTCCAGCATACGGGCGCGTTCGCCGTCGGTATTCGGGATGTAAGACAAAACTCAACCTTTCCGGATCAGCGGGGAAGCGTCGACCGTCGCCGCCGCTTCCCCGGCAAAACGCTACTCGCCGATTTCCGTCCTGTACCCGTCGGCGGTAAGCAGCGACTCGACCTCGGCGGGGTCCTTCAGCTTGATCTTCAGCATCCAGCCGTCCTGATACGGGCTGGAGTTGATCGTCGCCTCGTTGCCGGTCAACGTGTCATTGACGGCGATCACCTCGCCGGTCACCGGGGAGTACAGTTCGGAGACGGCCTTGACCGATTCGACGGTGCCGAAAACATCGTCATAGGCCAGCACACGGCCGACTTCGGGAAGCTCGACGTAGACGACATCGCCGAGTTCTTCCTGCGCATGGTCGGTGATGCCGATGATAGCGACGTCGCCTTCCAGGCGGACCCACTCATGGGACTTCGAATACTTCAGTTCGGTAGGGGTTTGGGACATGGTTTTACTTTCCGTTGGAGATAGAAGACCGATCACACATTCTTGTAGAACGGCAGGGCGAGCGTCCGGGCGGCATGCGGTTGATCGCGGATAATCACGTCGACGGCGTTGCCGGGCGCGGCCCGGCGGGCGTCGATCCGGACCAGGGCGATGCCTTTTCCGCGGGTCGGGGAGAAGGTTCCGCTGGTGACATGACCGATCACCTCGTCGCCCGTGCGGACGACATAACCCTCGCGCGGAATCGCGCGCCCGTCCATTTCGATTCCGGCGAGAATCCGTCGGGGCGGCGAATCCTTCAAAGCGGCCAGAGTGGTCCGACCGAGGAAGTCCGCCGGTTTGTCGAGTTTCACCGTCCAGCCGAGCCGGGCCTCGTACGGGGAGGTATGTTCGTCCATCTCGTGTCCGTAGAGCGGCAGGGCGGCCTCGATGCGGAGAGTATCGCGCGCGCCGAGTCCGCACGGCGTTGCTCCGGCAGCCGTCAGCGCTTCCCAGAGCCGGGGGGCATCGTCCGCCGTACAGAAAAGCTCCATGCCGTCCTCGCCGGTGTAGCCGGTGCGGGCCGCCATCGTTCGCACACCGCTCACAGTGGCATCCGTGAAACCGAAGCGGCGAACTCGGGAAAGCGTGCGGTCGGCGAGGGAATCGAGCAGAGGCATCGCTTCCGGTCCCTGCACCGCGATCAGGGCGGTTTCCGTCGTTTCATCCTCGATTCGAACGTTGAAACCGCCGGCATGGTGGCGCATCCAGGAGAGATCCTTCTCGCGATTGGAAGCGTTCACGACCACGATAAACTCCCCGGCGGAGAAGCGGTAGACAATAATATCGTCCAGAACGCCGCCGGCTTCCAGACAGAACAGGGAGTAGCGCGCCTCACCGCCGCTTTCCGACAGGCGGGCGATATCACTGACGACCATCCGCTGGAGAAAAGCCGGGGCATCACCGCCACGGACGCGGACACGCCCCATGTGCGAGACATCGAACAGACCGACCCGTTCACGGACGGCTTTGACCTCCGTCAGGACGCCCGCATACTGGACCGGCATCTCCCATCCGGCGAACGGTACGAATCGGGCATGGGCGGCGGCGTGCGCGGTATAAAGCGAGGTGCGAAGCAGGTCACTCA
This sequence comes from Capsulimonadales bacterium, assembly GCA_033762295.1. GTDB lineage: Bacteria > Armatimonadota > Armatimonadia > Armatimonadales > Armatimonadaceae > JANRLW01. The sequence goes on along the minus strand of JANRLW010000107.1, from coordinate 29,505 downwards.
TCTTGTTTCGCCTTATACTATACCCAAGAAATCCCGGCTTTGCTTTCGCCCTGCGTATCGTTCGGATCGGCGAAACGGACCGGTATAAGGAGACGAGGATGGCTTCCGAAAAAACGAAGCGCGTGATCTATATCGATGTCGAGGATACGCTGATTCGAAGCCTCGGACCGGGCCGGTCGCCGATGATCGGAACGGTCGAGTATGTTCGAGCGATGCACGACGAAGGTGCGGAACTCTACTGCTGGAGCGAGGACGGGGCGGATTTCGCGCGTTCGGTGGCCGAGGAACTGGAAATCGCCGACTGCTTCCGCGCGTTCCTGCCCAAACCGCAGGTCATCGTCGACGACCGAAATATCAGCGACTGGCGAGGACTGTTCGTCCTGCACCCGCTCAGTCTTCCCGCGACGCGTCCGTCGGTTCCGGAGGATCACGATTGACGGTCCTTGTACAGGCCGCGGATGAGGCTGAAACGGTGCGGATCGCCGACGAACTGGCGAAACGGCTGGCCGCCGGAGACGTGCTCTGCCTGTCGGGCGACCTCGGCGCGGGCAAGACCACGTTCACGCGCGGACTGGTTGCCGGTCTCGGATCGCCCGCCCTCGTCTCCTCGCCGACCTTCTCGCTGATCCATGAATATCCGGGCGGACGCCTCCCGGTCTACCATGTCGACGCCTACCGACTGCGCAACGCGGAGGAGGCGGAGGAGATCGGGCTCGGAGAGTACCTCGGGCGGGGCGACGGGGTGACCGTCATCGAATGGCCCGAACGGATCGAACCGCTGCTGCCCGACGAACGCCTCGATATCGAATTGATCGGTCGGGACGAGGCGCGGCGGATCGTGCTCACGCCGCGTGGCGAACGCTGGCGGGCCGGGGAAACGCTGCCATGGTGATCCTGGCGCTCGATACGTCCGGCGACTCCTGCTCGGTGGCCGTCGCCCGGTCCGAAACCGTTCTCGTTACCTATCATTTCCGGCACGAACGGCGTCTGTCCGAACGACTGAACGGGACGATCGACTTCGTTCTGCGTGATGCCGGGGTGTCGCTGGCGGAGACGGAGGCGATCGCCGTGGGAGTGGGACCGGGATCGTTCACCGGAGTGCGCGTCGGCGTGACGCTGGCGAAAACGCTTGCCCTGGTGCGCGAGATTCCGGTCCTCGGCGTCTCCTCCCTGAACGCCCTGGTCGAACCGGTTGCGGCCCTGACCGGAAATCCGATCGTTGCCGCCGTACCGACCCGGCGTACCGAGTCGATCGCCGCCTTTTTCACGGCAGGCAGCGTCGAACCGGTCCTGCCCCCGGCAGTGTACGCCAACGACACGCTGATGGCGGTCGCGCGGCAATCTCTGGGGGACGGCGAACTGCTGCTCCTGGGCGAAGCGGCCACGTCGATCCGTGCCGTCACGCCCGACCGACGGGTCATCTTCCGCCCGGCGTTTCCGGGAGCCGACGCGGTCGCCCGACTCGCCGCTCCCCGCCTGATCCTTGGCGAAAGCGACGATGTCGAAACCCTGGTTCCCCGGTACGTCGCGCCGACCCCGGTCGGTTGAACCTGCGGAAGCGCGACTCCGTTCCGTGTGAAGTTTTGCGCACCGGGAAAGAAATCGCGGCGGCAAAACATGTGTGCTGGTAAATTTTTCTACATATGATGTAGAATGGTTAACACTTGATTGTGAGGGAGGCAGGATCGATGTGGATGCTGTCCGCAGAGCAACGATGGAAAGGGGTCATACGGATGCGGGAGAACCTGCCGTTCGCCGATTTTGAAAGTGCGGCGTTGTTCGCATTGCCGTTTTTGCAGGACAGAATCGGCTTCGATGCCTGGATGCTGACACGCGTCGAGGAGAACACCCAGATTCTGTTGCGGACGGTCGACCGGACGGGGCAACTCACGCCCGGGCTGGCGTTCGACTGGACGCAGTCGTTCTGTTATCGTATGGTGACGGAGAACGGCGCGCGCGTCGTGCCGGCGGTGACGGAAGATCCCCTCTACCGAAGCATCCCGACCCCGGAGCGGATCACGGTCGGAGCCTATATCGGCGTCCCCCTGCTCCGCGCGGACGGTTCGCTTTTCGGCACGCTCTGCGCGATCGATCCCGATCCGCAGCCGACAAGTATCGTTCGAGAACTGCCTCTCATCGAACTGGTGGCCCGGTTTCTGGGAACGTCCCTGGAGGCCGATTGGAAGGAGGCGGAACCGGAACGGCGGCGGGAACGCAAATCCGCCGAGGGATTGCGCGATACCCTGACCGGCCTCTACAACCTGTATGGCTGGGAGCAGTTATTGGAGCGGGAGGAGGCGCGTTGCCGTCGTTTCGGCCACCCGACCTGCGTCATCGCCGTCGAGGTGCTCGGTGAGGACGGAACCTTACCCCGCATGGCGTTCATTCCGGAGGTGGACGTACTGCGACGCACCGGGCAGGCGTTACGTGCCGCGACCCTGACCACGCATATCGCGGCGCGGGTGGGCAGCGTCGATTTTTGCGTTCTGGGCATCGACACCGGACCGACGGCGTCGGAGGAACTTCGCCGCCGTATCGAAGGGGCGTTCCGCGAATGGCGGATCCGCGCCGTGGTTTCCGTCGTGACGCGCGACCCTGCCCGCGGCCTGATCGCCGCCTGGCGGGACGCCAATCAGCGTCTGCGCGATCCGGTCCGCTCCACCGATCCGGTCCGCTCCACCGATCCGCCCGTACTCTTCGATCCGTCCCCGATCGTCGTCTGATTTTCGTCCGAGGGTCGTCCGATCGCCGGAACTCAAAGATCGCGGAAGAGATAGGCGGCGAACAGCAGACCGGCGGCGACGAAACCGCACAGAACGCCGAGAAGACGCGCCGCCTTTCCCGCCGCCCGGTTGTGGACCGGACAGGAGTGCGCCCTTCGCTCCGTCCGCTCCGTGATATAGGTGACCCCGCCGAAGGCGGCGGCGATCAGGATCATCGCAATCGATGGATGCATTCGTTCCCCTGCCTGAATATGCTCTGAATATGCTGTCGGAGGTACGAATGGCCGCCGGGCAAACGTTCCGGAGCGCCCGAAAGAATGTCAGCCGGAAATCGCCGCCGTCACGGCGGCGGTGGCCGCGGCATCGTCACTGGCGATCACGGCCTCGATCTGTCGGCTCAGGGCAAAGGCGAGCGGGGAACCGCTCACGATCGCGCCGATCCGGTCGGCGAAGAACCGGCTCTCCTTCGGTGTCAGAAACAGGTCCGTTCGCCGGGTGGCGTTCAAAAGGGCGATCAGAACCGCCGACGGTTCGGGGATCGATTGGCGGGACTCCAGTGTTTTTTGAAGGTCCGCCCGGACCCCGTTCGCATACTCCGGATCGATGGTCGCGTAAACGGTCCGTTCGGAGAAGAATCGGCGTTCGGTTTCCGACGCCCAGACACCGCGAACGACGAGGCCCGAGGTCAGCAGCGACTCCCAGCGTTTCCGGTCCCGGCCGTGCGGAAGCAGGGAAAGCACATTCGTCACCGTGCGTCGTTTGCCGAATCCGGCCAGGATCAGGTTCGCGGCAGGGTCCTCGGTCGGTTGCGAGTCGAGCAGGAAAACCGTCGTTTCGTCGACACGAACACGGCCCTGCGCCGCCAGTTCCGCCACATTCGCCGCTGCCAGCAGTAACGGCGTGTAGGCTCCGTCGATCTGCCCGGATCGCTCGTTCAGCGTCAGCAGCAGAATCCGCTCTGCCAGGGATAGTCGAGAGATCATCTTTATTCCTTCGGAAGTCATCTACACGGCGGACACGCAGGCGGCATTCCCGGTTGCTCCCCGGCTTCTCTTCGGACGGTTCAGGGCAGGGAGGTACCGCTCCAACGGAGCCTTCGTCGCTCCGGGACCGTGGTTTTTTGACCATGTCGTAAGGTTGCCGTTTGGCTTTCACGACGGCCAAAGGAGGGGCGTCACGCCGGACGGGTCGGAAAGAGGACACACCGTTAATTTTTCAGGTAAGCGAAGTTCGGCATAAGTTTGACTGTCGCGAAAGCCGACGATAGGGATGGTTTCAGATGTTGCAACTCACTTTTACCCTGACCATCTTTGTGAACGCGCTGTTGCTCTTTCTGGTACAGCCGCTCTTTGCTCGCATGGCCCTTCCTTTGCTGGGCGGGGCTCCGGCGGTATGGAATACGGCCCTCGTTTTCTACCAGGCGATGCTGCTATTGGGGTATGGCTGGGCGCATCTCTCGACACGTCTCTTCGGCATGCGCCGACAGCCGTGGGTGCATCTTGTTCTGATGGCGACCGTCTTTCTGACACTACCCATCGGCATCCGAAATAACTGGCAGCCGCCGACCGACAGCAGTCCGATACCGGCTCTTCTCGGCATGATGTTCGTCTCGGTGGGCATACCTTTCTTTGTCGTCTCCGCGGGCAGTCCGCTTCTCCAGAAGTGGTTTGGGACAACGCGTCATCCGAACGCGGCCGATCCCTATTTCCTTTATGCGGCCAGTAATACGGGAAGTCTGCTTTCCCTCCTCGCCTATCCGTTTCTCATCGAGCCGATGCTCCCCGTACGCCTGCAGAGCCGGTTATGGGCGGTTGGCTACGGCTTCCTGGTGGCGCTGACCGTCCTTTGCGCCCTGTTGCGGATACGTTCTGCGGAAACGGACACGAACGAGGTGTCGAACGCGGAAGGAAGCGAGAGGAGCATCCCACCGCAGCGAATTTTGCGCTGGATCGCACTTGCCTTTTTCCCGACAAGCCTGATGAGCGGCGTCACCACCTACATTTCCACCGATGTCGCCGCGCTACCCCTGCTCTGGGTCATGCCGCTGGCGCTGTTCCTGTTGACGTTCGTTTTCGCCTTTTCCGCCCGTCCGCCCTTACCGCTCCCCTGGCTACGACGCGCCTTCCCGATCGCCGCCGTCGCCTTGACCCTGGTGCTATCCACACACGCTTCACAGCCGTTGCCCCTGTTGATCGTGCTGCATCTCACCACCTTCTTCCTGGCCGCCATGGTATGTCATAGCCAGCTTGCCGCGGACAGACCCTCCTCCTCCCATCTGACCGCATTTTATCTGTGGATTTCGCTGGGCGGGGTGCTGGGCGGTGCGTTCAACGGTCTGCTCGCGCCCCTGTTGTTTTCCACCGTGATTGAGTACCCCCTTACCCTGGTTTCCGTCTGCTTCTTTCTCCCGCGTTCCGGTCCGCCGGACAAACGACGGGTTCTTCCGGATGTGCTGGTCCCTCTGGCGGTTGGCGCGTTGACCATCGTCTCCGGCATGCTGACGGCGGCGGCAGGACTGCAGGGACAGTCGGCGCTGGCGCTGATTTTCGGCCTGCCGGTACTGCTCTGCTATTTTTCGTCCGCACATCCGCTGCGTTTCGGTCTGTCTCTGGCAGCCGTTCTGCTGGCAGGGATGAGGATACCGGGAGAGCAAAACTCTATCGTCCATACCGAACGCAGTTTCTTCGGGGTAAATCGTGTCGCCACCGACACGACCGCAGGTACGACCCGCCTCTACCATGGCAATGTGCTCCATGGCATCCAGTACCATGATGCGGCGCGGCGGACTCATCCCACTCTCTACTACGCCCGAAAAGCGCCGATCGGGGAGATTCTCGCGTTCCGAATGCGGCGACCTGATGCCGCCAGGCTACAGGTCGCGGTGGTCGGTCTGGGTGCGGGCACGCTGGCCGCCTACGGACAGGCCGGGCAGACCTGGACCTGCTATGAAATCGATCCGGTCGTCACGAAGATCGCCAACGATACCCGGTTCTTTACCTTTCTCCACGATTCTCCGGCACAGATTCGGATACGAATGGGCGATGCGCGTCTGACGCTGGCGGCGACCACGGATACCTACGACCTCCTGATCCTGGATGCCTACAGTTCCGATGCGATACCCGTTCACCTGCTAACCCGGGAAGCGTTGCAACTCTATCATCGACGCCTGCGCCCCGGCGGCCTCATCGCGCTCCACATCTCCAGCGCCCATTTCAATCTGGCGCCGGTGGTGCAGACCCTGGCCCGGGATGCCGGATGGTTCTGCCGTATTCACGAGGAAGAGGCGGACTCACGTGTGGAGACGAACGACAGCCAGACGACGGCACGATGGGCCGTTCTGGCGGAGCGACCGGAGGATCTGGGACCTCTGGCAACCGATGTTCGCTGGACGCCCCCGCCGCTCCGCAAACCGATTCTCTGGACGGATCAATACTCCAGCATACTGCCTTTGCTCAGCGGCGATTGAGGAGGGGCGGAATTCGACCCTCGCCTTTGTCGGTCCGTATCGCGTGATACGGACCGGCGAGTCCGGGGCGTTCAGGCACGGAGGCGTTCGAGAGGATAGGTATTGATAACGTCGTCGGCGGTAAGCCCGGCCCGTCGCGCCATGAATAGCCCCCAGGCGAGAAGGCCAAGACCGGCCGGAGAGTGCGCGTCGGCGTTGACGGTGATTTTCACGCCACGCTCCTTCGCTTTGCGGGCGTAGACGTCGTTCAGATCCATGCGATCCGGGGACGCGTTGATCTCCAGCACCTTGCCATGTGTGCGCGCGGCCTCGATCACGGCATCGATATCGACCGGATACGGCTCCCGCCGACCGAGGAGGCGACCGGTCGGATGGCCCAGTATCCGAAGGCGGGGATGGCTGAGGGCGGTGACGATACGTCTCGTCATCGCCGCTTCGTCCTCCTTGAACCGGATATGGACCGACCCGACCACCACATCGAGCCGTTCCAGAATATCGTCGTCGCAGTCGAGCGAGCCGTCCGCCAGGATATCGGCCTCGATTCCGGTCAGGAGAGTGAAGCGTCCGGCGTACTCTTCGTTCAGCGCGGCGATTTCGTCCAGCTGACGCAGGTGTCGGTCGCGCGTCATTCCGTTGGCGATCCGAAGGCTGGCGGAATGATCGGTGATCGCCAGGTACTCGTAACCCCGCGCCATCGCCGCCTCCGCCATCTGGCGGACGGTCGCCGACCCGTCCGAATAGTTCGAGTGTTCATGCAGTTGTCCTCGAAAATCGGCCTCGGTAATCAGTACGGGCAGCGCGTGTTTCTCGGCGAGTTCGATCGCGTCGTTCCGGTCGCGTAGCTCGGGAGGGACCGCTTGCAGGCCGAGGGCGACGTAGACCTCGTTTTCGTCCGCGCCGGTGAACACCTCGACATCGTCGGAAGTGCGGAAGATGCCGAATTCGTTGACCTTGAGACCCTGCCGCTCGGCGCGGAGGCGCAACTCCCGATTGTGCTCGCGTCCGGACGTGAAATGATGCAGCAACGCGCCGTAATCCTCCGGGCGGCTCAGCCGGAGATCGACGCGCAGGCCCAGGTCGGACAGGCCGGTGACCTTCTCCGTGCCGCGTTCCGTCACCTCGACGATGCCGGGGAGGGTGGCGAACGCGGTCGCCGCCGCCGTCGGATCGGTCGTGGCCGCCACCAGATCGATATCGCCGACCGTCTCCTTGCGCCGCCGAAGCGATCCGGCGACCGATGCCTGCGTCACCTCGGGGCGACCGCGGAGCGCGGCGACCATCCGCTCGGCGTACGGAAGGACAACATACAGCGGTAACCGCTCGCGCAAACGCCGTCCGCGCTCGATCGCTTCCAGGATATTGCGCTCTTTGGCCGGGCCGAACCCCGCCACGGTCCGGATACGCTCCTCCCGCGCGGCCTTTTCCAGTTCGTCGATACTCGTGACCGAGAGAGCGTCCCAGAGCGCCTTCGCCGTCTTCGGTCCGATCCCGGGCAGGGACGCCATGGCGACGACGCCGCTCGGGACGCTGTCCTTGATCCGGTCCCAGAGGGCGGTCGTGCCGGTGTCGAGGAAGTCCTGCGTCTTCGATATGATCGCTTCGCCGAAGCCGGGCAGGTCCCCGAGACCGTTGCGGGCGGCGATATCGGCCAGGGAATCGTCCAGATCCTCGATCGTCTCCACCGCCTTGCGATAGGCGCGGACCTTGAACGGGTTCTCCCCCTGAATCTCCAGAATATCGGCGATCTGCTGAAAGCGTCGGGCAATCTCGTGGTTGGTCATGGGAGCGTTTCCGTAAGGATGATCGGTCGGAGGGGTTGGGTCAAAGAACGTGATTCCGGAGCCAGCGTTCGGCCATCGTGAGACAGGCGATGGTCTTGGCGTCCCGGATGTCGCCCGACTCGATCGCCGTCAGGGCCGCGTCCAGCGACATCTCGACCGTCTCGACGAACTCGTCCTCATCGTGGGTCAGGCGGGAGTCCGACAGTTCCAGCGCGAGGAACCCGTAGATCATCTCCGTGCAGTAGCCGGGCGCGACATACGCCGAATAGAGCGGGATCAGGGTTCCGGCCTGTTTGCCGATCTCCTCCTGCAGTTCGCGGCGGGCGCACTCCTCGATCGCCTCGCCCGCCTCGACACCCCCGGCGACGACTTCCAGGAGTTGCCCGCCGGTGGGCAGGCGAAACTGACGCACCAGCAGAACGGTCTGCGGATCGGACATCGCCAGCACCGCAACCGCGCCGCTATGTTCCACCACCTCGCGCCGGCTCTCCTGGCCGTTGGGCAGGCGGACCGTATCTCGCCGAACGCGAATGATCCGACCTTCATAAATCCGTTCGGAAGCGAGTACCGTTTCCGTCATGTCCGATGGCATCACTGTTCGTCCTTCATTGTTTGTCCTTCACGGTTCCTCATCGGGGAGGGGGGAGCGCAGAAACTCGGGGATGGGTACCGGCTCTCCGTGGCGGTCATACTCCCCGGCCAGAAGCCGGGCCGGAATCGTTTCCGCCGCCGCCTGCAAAACCGTCTGCAACGCATCGTCGGTCGCCTCCTCCGTCAGCAGGCTGAACTCGGTCAGAAGGCGCGGCCCCAGATCGTCGGCCAGAAAAACCGCCCACGGCAGATCGTCCGGTCCGGTCACATCCCAGATGGTGCCGACGTAACCGTTCTCCCCGACATACGCCAGACTGCAGTCCGCCTCGTCCAGTCCCAGCTGGAGATCGACCGGCAGTAGGCGTATCCAGTTCAACGCGTCCGGAACCGTCGCGTCGTCCGCGACCGCCTCGCCGTACTCGAAGGCGAGAACATTGGCAAACCAGAGATGGCGTTCGGCAATCTCCTCGAATCCGGCATCCTCCGGCGTGTACAATGGCATGATCGTTACTCCCGAAAATCGCGGGCGGCGCGGACGATCTCCAGGACCCAGGCGGCGTCCAGAATCATGTCCGACAGGGTACAGAACTCGTCATGGGTATGGATCTTTTGCATTCCGCAGCCCAGGACGGTCGAGGGGAAGCCGTACCCGTTGAAGATATTGCCGTCGGAACCGCCGCCGGTCGGGCGCAGACTCGGTTCCAGTCCGCAGGCGCGCGCGGCGGTCATCGCGATCCGCAACACCGGGTCCGACTCCTGAAGATGATATCCCTGATACTCCCCGATGATCTCGACATGAGCCACCGCGCCGAGGGCGGCGGCCTCCCGTTCGAAGACCTCTTTCATGTGGGCCGTCTGGGCATCGAGTTTGGACTTTACCCGGCTGCGGGCCTCACCGACAAGGACCACTTCGGCCGGAACGATATTACGCGCCGACCCGCCCTGAATCGTCCCGATGTTGGCGGTCGTGTCGTCGTCGATGCGCCCCTGCGTCATGACGGCGATGGCGCGGGCGGCGGCCAGGATCGCGGAGACGCCCTTCTCCGGCGACGCCCCGGCGTGCGCGGGAACGCCCTCGATTCGCACCCGGATCGAGTTCTGGTAAGGAGCCGAGACGGTCAGTGCGCCGACGGGCGGGCCGGAATCCAGAACGAAGCCGTACCGGCCCCTGATCCGTTGCGGGTCGAGCCGCTTCGCCCCGACCAGCCCGATCTCCTCGCAAATGGTGAGGAGCAACTGGATGTCGCCGTGGGCTTCACCGGTCGCCTCCAGAACCGACATCGCCTCCAGAATCGGAGCCATACCGCATTTGTCGTCCGCGCCGAGGATCGTGTCCGAGGTCGCGCGAATGACATCTCCCTCCACGACGATTTCCAGGCCGGGCGTCGGCTCCACCGTATCGAAGTGGGCGGAGAAGAAGATCGGGGGGGCGTCCGGGACCGTCCCCTGCTTGAAGGCGATCAGGTTGCCGACGGTGCCGCCGACCTTCTCCCCGGCATCGTCGAATTCGACCTCGAAACCCAGGTCGCGCAGGTACGCGGCGGTCCATTCCGCGGCGGGTTTCTCCCGGCGCGACGGCGTGTCGAAACGACAGAGCGTGAGAAAAGTGTCGAGGAGGCGTGTGGCGTCGATCGGATGGTTCGGTTCGGCGGGCATGGTGAAAGTCCTGTTATTCGGTTCCTCGTGGTGCGGTGATTCTACCCGATTCGATCAGGCCAGCGGAAGGCTATCGCGCAGATGGGCCTCGGTTTGCAGAGCGGGGAGCACTTTTCCTGCGGCGTCGGTCAGGTAGAAGGCGCAACGGGCCGACCCACCCCAGGCGGTAACGCGCGCCGCATGAATGTTCCAGCCGAAACCGGTCATCAGCGCGGCCAGACGATAGACGACGCCGGTCTCGTCCGGCGTCTCCACATCCAGAACGGTGTAGTCGGCCGACGCGGTATCGTCGACGCGCAACGAGCGGATCGTCTGGATCATGGTGAACGTCTTGCGACGGCGCGCGAGGAGATCCGCGACCGTCTGCTGGCCGGACAGAACCTCACGAATCGCTCTGTCGACGGCGGCGCGCCGGTCGGTGGAAAGGGGGCGGCCATGGTGGTCGACCAGGAGGGTATCGATCGCGATCCGCTCCTGGCCCGTCTCCCGGGTGAAAACCTGCGCTCGATGCAACGGCACCTCCCAGGCGACCAGGACGCCGGTGAGCTTGGCCAGCAGGGCCGGCGCGTCCCAGGTGACGACGGTGATTTCGGTCTGGCCGTTCTCGGGAGAGGTCGTCCGCAGATCGAGCACGACGCTTTCCGTCCCTTCGCGCAGCCGGGCGATCATGGCCAGGTGTTTGGACATCGCCTCCGGCGGCGTATTGAGCAGGTAGGCGGCGGGCATAGCCTGGACGTGTTCCCGGATCGCCTCCGGCCCGATCGCCGCGCTGTCCCGGGCGAGCTGTCGCTGAAGACGTTCCCGGAAAGCGTTTAACCGGGCCGTCTCCGCCGCCTCCGCTTCCGATCCGCTGCGGTGTTGCGCCTCCAGGAAAGCCTCGGTGCGCTCGAACAACTCGGTCAGCAGTCGGGCGTTCATCTCGGTGAGAACGCCCGGCCCGACCGCCCTGGTGTCCGCCCAGGTCAGCAGATACAGCATTCGCAGGCGTTCGACATCGCCGACGAGTCGGGCGACCTCCCGTATGGTATCCGTGTGGCCGAGGTCGCGAAGGCGCGAGGTGGCCGCAAGCAGCAGATGCTGACGGACCAGAAACTCCGTGTCCGCAATCACATCACGGGACGCGTTGAGACGCGCGCCGATCTCCGGTACCCGTTCCGCGCCGGTCTCCTCGTGGGGGCGGCGGGTCCCGGATCGGTCGTGCGGCCACTGCTTGCCGATATCGTGGAGAAGCGCGGCCAGATAGAGGGGCAGAGGCTCTTCCAGCGTTTTCAGAACGGCCCGGTAGCGTCCGAGGAGCGGATCGGTGTCCCTGACACGGTCCCGCAGCTCCAGAATGTTCCCGAGGACGTTCAGGCTGTGTTCGCCGATCGTGTGCACATGGGACGGATCGTACGGCATCAGGGTCATACAGCGGTCGAACTCCGGCAAAAGCGCTTGCAGGAGACCGATCTTATGCATCCGGTGCAGGGTCGCGACCGCGTCTCCGGGGCGCGCGAGCAGGGAAAGGAGAATGCGTCCGGCCTCACGGTGCGTCTCCTCCTCGGCGAAGGGCGTACGGGCCAGGTAACGCTGGACCGCTTCCTCCGTGGCCACGGAGAGTTCCAGTTCGTGTGTCTGACAGTAATCGAGCGCCAGAAACGGCCAGAGGGGATGGCCTTCGGCCGCCCGCGGATCGGTGATGGAAACCCGGCGTCGGACGGAGGAGAGTCCGGTCTCGTGGCCGAGTTCGATCGGACTTTCCATGCAACGGGTCACGACCTTGTCCGCGATGCGGGCGATACCGGCGGCCGCCGAATAGTACCGTTCCATGAAGCCCTGGATATCGGGGATGTCGGACGCCTCCCGGAAACCGAGACGGGCGGCGACCTCCTCCTGCCGCTGCCGGGAAAGAAGATCGCGGCGGTCGCCGGCGGCGAAGTGCAGACCGCAGCGAACGGTCAGGAGGAACTCACGCGCCTCGCCGAAGTCCTTCATATCCTCGCGTGTGACGACCCGGCGGCGCACCAGATCACGCCAGAGCGCTTCGCCGGGCCGATGGAAACGAACGCGTCCCATCCAGGACGCGGTCTGGAGGTCGCGCAGCCCGCCGGTTCCGTTCTTCACATCCGGCTCGACGGAGTAGAGCGCATGCTCCGGGCGGGCGCGACGTCGATGGTACTCGGTTTCCTTGCGAAAGAGAAAATCGGCCGTTTGAAGGGAGGCCGCGTAAATCCGGTCAAACCGGGCGAAGAGGTTGCCGTCGCCGCAGATCAGCCGGGCATCCAGGAACGAGGTCTGCCGGTGATGGTCGAGAACGCCCCCGGCGACATCGGCGAGAGTGCAGTAAAAATAGCCCACTTTGACCCGGAGTCCGGACATCAGGACATCGGTAATCAGGGTGAACATAATGCGAAGGACGTCCGGATCGTCATCGCGGGCGGAGAGAAAGGTCACATCGAGATCGGAACCGGGCGCGAGCAGTCGCTGTCCGTAACCGCCCGTCGCAATAATGGCGATGCCTTCGTTATCAGTCCGGTTCGCGCGTTCCGTACTCAGGGAGAAAAGTCGCTTGATGACGGCATCGAGCAGCGCGGCATGGTCCTGCATCCAGTAGCGGCCGCCGCGTCCCGGGTTCCAGCGTTCCTGGAGCGCAAGGCGCTGTTGCCAGGCGAATTCGGTGATCGCTTTCGGGTCGGTCAGCGCGGAGAGGGCGGCGGTAGGCGAGAGAAACGACATGAATTCGGTGGGCGTCGGAACGGGTTTCGGAATCGACCGCGGCCCGGGCTTGACATGGACTTGACATGGACCCGGTATTTTTTGTACCTTATCAACAAACGGCATGCGTGACAAGATATCCGTCCGAAATATCCTTAAAATCCGGGTACAATGGGTACGGATGCGCGGCGTTTCGCCGTATATATAGGATACGAGCGATGCGAAACATCCCGCGATTCCCCGGGCGAACGGAGGAGTCGGCGGGACGGAAATAGAAACAGATCGGCAAGAGACCAGGGACGCAGACCGTGCCGGAGGCGGTGGTCCGTCGCTGAAGGAGGAGTTTTCAAATGGTGTGGCGCGAGACAGGGCGTATCGGCGGCGCGATTCTGACAGCGGCGGGCATTCTTGCTTTGGCGCAGCCGGCGCAGGCTCAGAGATATGAGCGCGAACTGGCGGGGATCCGCCTGAACGCCAATCAGTCGGCGGTGCTCCGCCTGTACGGCAACCCGAATGAGGTCATCATCGGCGAACTCGGGGTGCGCGGCGTCCCGCAGACGGGCGGCGGTCAGGCGGCGAACTTCGGAGGCGGCGGCTACGGCGGCGGTGGCGGTGCCTTCGGCGGCGCACGTGGCGGTTTTGGCGCGCCGGGCGGCTTCGGCGGTGCACCGACGGGCGGCGGACTCCCCGGCTTCGGCGGGGGCGGACGCGGCGGTAGCTTCGGCGCAGCCCCGGTCGGCGGCGGCTTCGGCGCGGCCCCGATCGGTGGGGCGAGCGGCTTCCCCGGCGGCGGTGGCGGCGCCTTCGGCGGCGCGAGCGGTTTTGCCGGACGCGGCGGTTTCGGTGCCCAGGGCGGCGGTTTCGGCGCGCAGGGCGGTGCGTTCGGACGCAATCGCGGCGGCGATGACGCGGATGAGGGCAACTTCGGCGGCGTGGGTGGCGGCTTCCCGGGTGCGCCGGGCGGGGCCGGCTTCCCCGGTGGCGCGGCGGGTGCCGGATTCCCCGGCGGACGGGGCGGCGCCGGTGGCATCGGTGGCGGAGTCGGACAGTTCGGACAGACCATCTCCACCCTCGCTCCCCAGCAGGAAGTGACCTGGATCTACTATCGCAAAGTCAACAATAACCAGATCGCCTATGAATTCCTGATCGGACCCAACGGGAACGTCAGCCAGATCCGCGTCTCCGGTTACAAAGGCGGAAACGCCCGAACCGCGCGACGGGTCGTGCTCGGTTCCACCTACCAGGATGTCGTTCGCGCCTATGGTTACCCGGAAGAGCACTACCAGGTCGGCAATATCCTGGTCTGCTCCTACCGCAAAAACTACCATGTCCAGTTCCAGTTCCTTAACGAACGCGGACTCGCCAACCCGCTGCAGGGCGGAAACAAGGTCATCGCGATCACCATCGCCACCGTGGAATAACCCCGGACAACGAAAAAAAAGAGGGAGCCATTCGGCCCCCTCTTTTTTGTTGCCACCGTTGTCTCGCGCGGTACACGCGCCTATCGGATCACCTCGCCTTTGATATCCGTTACCTGCGCCGCCGCCAGATCGTTGCCGAATACCTCCCAGTTCCTCAAGGTCCAGACCACTTTCTTGTCCCGCGTGATCTCGATCATCTGCGGTTGGTCCGGTCCGGCGTGCGTGTTGCCGATAACGATGTGGCCGTTCGGGAGGACGGCGAGCGTCGTCACCCAGCAGAGGCGGATACCCGGGAGTTCCTCCCGCTCCACGCTCCAGACCACTTTTCCCTCCCCGGTCACTTCGAGGACCCGATTATTGTTGCCCCCGGCGATCAGCGTGTTCCCGTTCTTCAGGCGGACCGCGCCGAAGACCTCCGTGCCGTGTCCGTCGTGACCGGGCGTCCGCTCCTGACCGTTCAGGTCCAGGGCGTAACTCCAGACGATCCTGCCGGTCGGGTTGTACTCCCGAACAACACCGTCGCCTTCGTGGCAGACCAGGTAGTTTCCGTTTTTCAGCTTGCGGGCGAGGCGCGTGTCGCGATGCGCGTTCGGCTTATCCACCGTCAGCGGCACCTCCCTGACAATGGTCCCGTCCTTATCGACCTCGATAATTCGGCGATTGCCCGATTCGGCGATCATCGTCACGCCATCGCTCAACCGCTGAAAGGCATGGATCTCCACCGCGCCGTCGTAGGGAGGTTTCGGCTTCGCGTTCCATTGCCAGAGGACCTTCCCGGTGCGGTCCATCTCCAGAACGTTCCGTGCGGACGTTTGAATCAGAAAGGTTCCGCCCGGCAACAGGGAGATATCATGTGAGGTGAACGGACAGGCTACCTGCCATTCGACCTTGCCGTCGGCGTTGAGGAAGGTGATTTTGCCGCGATCCTGGCCGAGAACCGGGTGTTTGGTCTGCACTATCGCGCCCGTGCAACATGCCGTCAGCAGCACGGCGAGCGCCAGCGATTTCAGTACGGAGTTTCTCATGGTCCGCCATGATAGCACGCCGGAGGGATCGGCTGTCAATGCGCTTGCCGAACCGTCTCAGAACCACTTTCCGAGACGAGGCGGCTCGAAATGGCGCAGTTCCTCGATTAACGCGTCGGGAGTGTTCGCGACCCGGAGCATCGCGGCATGTTCGGGACGAAGGAAGCGTTCCCGCACCGCATGGGAGAGAAAGGCGATCAGTCCGTCATAGAAGCCGGCGACATTGAGCAAGCCGCACGGCTTCTGTTGCAGGTCCAACTGGTTCCAGGTGAGGGTTTCGAACAACTCGTCGAGGGTGCCCAGTCCGCCCGGAAGCGCGATGACGGCGTCGGAAAGGTCGGCCATCAGGGCTTTGCGCTCGTGCATCGAGCCGACGATTCGTAGATCGGCCAGTTCCCGGCGCGCGATCTCCTTATCGACCAGCGACTGCGGAATCACGCCGATGACATCACCGCCCGCGTTCTGCATGGTTTCCGCCAGCAGGCCCATCGTGCCCAGGTTCGCCCCGCCGTAGACCAGTCCGATCCCTTCCGCCGCCAGAAAACGCGCGAGATCGACCGCCGCCTCCCGGTACTCCGGCCGCGCCCCCGAACTCGACCCGCAAAAGACACCGATCCGCCGAAGAGGTCGCATCACAGGTTTCAGACGAGAATCGGCCGGATCGGCTGTGCGCCTTCGACGCCGACAAGTTTCTGGTCGAGTCCGGCGTAAAAGTACGTCAGTCGATTGGGGTCCAGACCCAGGCACTGGAGCATGGTCGCATGGAGGTGCTTGACCGCGAACGGGTCCTCGACGGCCCGACTGCCGAGTTCGTCGGTCTTGCCGATACTGACGCCGCCCTTAATGCCGCCACCCGCCAGCCACATCGTGAAGCCGTAGGCGTTATGGTCCCGTCCGGTTCCCTTTTCGTACTCCGCCGTCGGCTGACGACCGAACTCGCCGCCCCAGACGATCAGGGTGGAATCCAGCATTCCCCGCTGTTTCAGATCGGTCAGCAGACCGGCGATCGGCCGATCCGTCTCTCCGGCGTGCAGATCATGGTTGTACTTCAGGTCGTCATGGGCGTCCCAGTTCGCGTCGCCATGGGAGCCGCCGGAGTAGATCTGGATAAAACGGACGCCTCGTTCGACCAGCCGCCGCGCCATCAGGCACTGGCGACCGAACGCTTCGGTTCGCTTATCGTTCAGACCGTACAACTCCTTGATAGGCTCCGGTTCGCGGGCGAGGTCGGTGGCTTCCGGCGCGGCGGACTGCATCTTGTAGGCGAGTTCGTACGATGCGATGCGGGCGGCCAGGTTGGAGTTGTCGCCGCGCAGCGACGCGTGCGCCTCGTTGTAGTCCTTCAGAGCATCGAGCAGACGACGCTGTTCCGCGGCGGTCATCGTTTCCGGCCGTTTCAGGTCGAGGATCGGGGTCGCGGTCGCGGCGATTGTCGTCGCCTGGTAGGTCGCGGGCATATAACCCGACGACCAGTTCTTCGGGCCGGAGATCGGGCCGCCGCGCGGGTCGAGCATAACGACAAATCCGGGCAGGTTCTCGTTCTCGGAACCGAGACCGTAGTTGACCCAGGAGCCCATGCAGGGGGAACCGGACAGGATCTTGCCGGTGTTCATCTGGATCATCGCCGAACCGTGGATCGGGGAATCGGCGGTCATGGAGTGGATGAACGCCATCTCATCCACATGTTGCGCGAGGTTCGGGAAGAGGTCCGAGACCCACTTTCCGCACTGCCCGTACTGTTTGAACTCCCAGCGGGGTTCGACGATCCGCCCGACATTCTTATGTCCGCCGCGTCCGAACGTCTTTACCTGCACGGTCTGGTTATCGCGACCCTTCATCGTCGGCTTGTAATCGAACGTGTCGATGTGGGACGGCCCGCCGTACATGTAGAGAAAGATCACGCTCTTCGCCTTGCCGGGGAAGTGCGGCTTCTTCGGCGCAAGCGGGTTTTTGAACGGCGTCTGCCCATCGGCGGCGACCGCCTGTTTCGCAAAGAACGCCTCCTCCAGCATCCCGGCTAACGCCACTCCGGTAAAGCCCGCGCCCAGTTCCCAGAGGAACTGCCGTCGTGTCCGCCCGCAAAACTGTCCGCTCATTGCTTCCTCACTTACGCTTTCGTCGTTTCGCCAGTAGCTGCCGAACCGCTTCCGAAATGCCTGCCGCTGTCAACGATGTCAGCTGCAGCACCTCGGGGTCCCGTCCAACGATCACGGGAACCCGGAAGGTCGTAACGACCAGATCAAACGGTTCGGCCGTCAGCCGCGCCCTTAACTGATCTTCATTGTACGCTGTTTTCACCGCATATCCCTGCCGCTCAAGGTTAACTTGTATTAAACGTACGATATTGCGTTCCGCCGCCACGAGTATCTGCGCCATAGGCCTCCTTTCAGACAGCGGTCAGCAGGCGGATCGCTTCGTCATACGGAAGGACACGGTTTAGCAACTCTTCCCTGGAGTTGGCGGTATGAGTACGGACAATCAGGACCGCCGTTGGGCTACCCTGGCGGTGATACACCACAACGTCCGTAAAATGTTGGTCGCCGATATGGCCCTCCGGGCGGATCGCACGCAACCCTTGCCAATCGCCGGCCTGGATTCGGTTCAGAATTTCCCTGTTTTGATGGGGACCCAACCGTACGATCCGCGTCATCCCGAGCCATTGATCGGTATTTTCACAGAACGGGGCGCGCACTCCCGGCGCTACGATCGATGCCGCCAATACCGCGACGAGAATCGCCTCCGCGACGATGAAAACATAGTACCCGTCGTCCTTGAAAACCATAGCTCCGTTATCGTTGACGATTTTCGATCCTTCGTCCGTTGAGATGGAAACCATACTACTGGACGACCTGCCGATCCTTAGGCCTTGTCGGGCGGAAATAGCGAGATAGATTCGGAGCGTGCGTAAGGGGTTCAGTTCGTGTTCCATCCGTTCGCGGGCCTCGACGATTGGGACAGAAGCCCGTCGAGCGTGTACGTTTGCCAGACCGTTAACCATCTTCGGGCGAACTGCCTGACTGTCGAAAATCAACCGTACCCCGTAGGTCGACAGACCGATCAGGACGCTGACCACGAGGGCCGCCAGGAGATTCCGGCATTTCCCTATGCGAATCGCCAGTAGCATGCAACCGCCCGCCGCCAGGCCGAACAGACCGGGGAATAGCACAGGAATATCCCTGAAGTTGGTTACGAAGTGATAGACCCCACCGAGGAGTACCGCGCCTGCCAGACCCGTCGCGAACATCAAGGCAATCCCGATCGGCGCGACCCTTCCGCTTGGCTTATACGGAACTCCGACCAACGCTGCCGGAACTTCCGAAGTGTCGGCCGATACCGGACGGGATGTGAACCGGGGGGGTGGGGTGAGCGGCGGCATTAGCGCAGGCGGCGCAGGAACTTCCGTTGGTTCTTCAGTTTTTGCCGGGAGTTCGCGCGGCGGGAGACGAAGTTCGACGCGCATCCGGTCTCGGTCCGCTTCCGTATCAAAGGATAGTATGCACCGAACCTGACGGGGTTGCGCCATGGCGATGTCGCGGAAACTCACTCGGAGCGCGGGACGTACTGCGGTGCCGAAATAAATCAGACCGATTGCCTCCTCACGCCATGAGTCCGGCTCGATGACGGCTGCCCAGTTACCGAACCGATCCTTCACTCCGCACGAAGAAATGACGGTGGCGTCGATTTGCGAAACAAAGGTGCGCGCGCCCTGACTTTTGGTCACGCCCAGACCGATAGGGACCTCCTGGAAGTACTGGGACAACCCTTCCGCAAAGGTGAGATAGCCGGAGAATCGCATTGAAGCCGACTCCGGTGGCCCGGAAGGGAGTACCGAAAAAGAAGGTGCCTTGTCCGGCATCTTCCGGAAAATCGTATGACGCATCAGCGCAACGATGAAAAGGAGAAGGCTCGGAACGCCTGCCAGGAGAACGATAATCGGAAACCGGAGCGGATGGGCCGGAGCCTCTCCCTCATTCAATTGGAACGCGTCGGTAATCCGGAATTCGCCAAGATGCCCTCCTTTCTCGCGTAGAACCTTACCGACCGAGGGAGTAACGGAACGAAGCATCCCGGTCACCATACCTTTACCCGACAGATTGATGGGCTGTCGTGACACCATTATCCCGCGTTTTGAGACAGGATCGACCAGCGGAACGAATTTCGTGCTCCACTCTATCGACGAAACTCCCGGCACCTGATTATCGGAAACAGTTCCGGTCAGGGTGACATAATCCCCCGGTTTCGCTCCTCCGGGACTGAGCGCCTGGGCGACTGTGAGCCGACGCGGCGATTTTCCGGCGTCCGTATCGGACAACTCGATGAAATAGGCAAAGTTGATAACCAGTACTCCGCCGGCAATCAGGCCGATATTCAAAGGGATAAAATTGAATATCTGGCGTGACATTTGTGCACCAAGGAAGGCCGTAAATCCTAGAACGCGATAAAGCAAAGACATTTCCGTTCCCCAAAAATAAAAAAAGCAGTGGGTCGAAGGCACGACTCAGCAGAACAACGTTAGGCCGAATACGCTTTGCATTTCGGGAGGTGCAAAAACGCTTCCGCATTATGAACACATCGTAACCGCCGCAACACGACGGACTAACGATCCGAAAGCCATACGGTCGCGCCAACGGAATCCGTTTGGTGGAGATTCCGGCGGGAGAAGGGAGATCCGTTCGGCCGGAACAAGCGACTTGCCTGCACGCCGGACTAGGACGATGATCGAAGAAACGGGGTGGGAAACCCGGATAACGGCGTCTCGCTGGCACTTTCACCTCGAAGCTAACGGATCACTACTCCTTCCTCATTATGGCAGTCTGCTATATTAAGCCACTATTTGAGAAAGGTCTAATAAAATCCTTCAAGGATGCAAGCAAGTTTTGGATGTCATACCGTACACTCCCACCCGCAGGCGAGAAGAATGGTGGTCGGAGAGTGCCGGGCGATCTCCCCTCTGCCGCGAGGGTAGTGCTTGACGTCGCCCGTGATCGGGTCGAGGACCACCACATCCCCGAGGCCGATCTGTCGGTAATATGGGATACCGATCAGAAGGTGCTTTGCCTCGTAATCCTTGCTCAGCACCTCAATCACCGCCTCGGGAATCAGCGTGATTTCCGTATCCTGCTCCTCCGGCTCCCGGCAGAATATCGAAATATCCGGCCGCTTTCGCGTTCCATCCGGAAAACGGATTTGGACGTCGGCGTAATTGACATTTCGAATGGAAGTGCGAATGCGATCGACCGCTGCCTGATGGCGAAAGACGGGGGATGCTTCCCAGGTCGGCACCTCGAGCACCATCTCCAGCCGGAAACCGACCCGGTCCGCCTCCGCAACCAGCCTTGCCCAATCCTGCATGCGTCTCGCCTCTCCGTCCCTCCGAATGGTATCCGATCCGGATTCCTAATCCAAATAGATAAACTCGTTCAGGTTGTAGGCCAGCAGGCAAAACGCGTCCAGAGCGGCCTCCGGCGAGTGGCGGTCCTTCCGGCGCAGGTCCGTCAGCAGGCGAAGCCCGCGTTGAACCTCCTTTGCCGTCGGTTCCCGCTGCAGGACGCGTTCCAGAACGAACCGAACCTGCCTCGGTTCCAGCGACACATCGCCGCCGATGACCTTGCGTGTGAAGTCCGCAAGCGTCCTCGCCTGCTCACCGACGAACTCCGAGTTCATCATCCCGAGCGCCTGCGTCGGCTGCGTCGTCGCGAAACGGACCGGGCAGGTCGAGTCCGTATCCGGAACGTCGTAACGCGCCAGAATCGGCACGGAGAGCGAACGCTTCACCTTGATATAGACACTGCGGCGGTTCTGCTCTTCCGGCGACGAAAGGTCCCAACCCTGGCCCGGTACGGACTGTCCGAGCAGCACCTCGCGTGGCAGCTTGATCTTGATACTCGGACCGTACATCGCCGGGTTCAGACTGCCGTTCGCCGCCAGCATCGCGTCCCGGATCTCCTCGGCTTCCAGGCGACGCATGTCGAACCGCCACATCAGATCGTTTTCCGGGTCCTTCTTCAAGGCGACGGCGTCCGGGGCGGAGGACATCCGGTAGGCGTTCGACAGCATGATCTGCCGATGCAGCGGTTTGAGCCGCCATCCGCCGCGCACCAGTTCGGAGGCCAGATAGTCGAGCAGTTCCGGATGGGTCGGCGGAGTGCCGAGAAAACCGAAGTTGGAGGACGATCGGACGATGCCACGCCCGAAATGGTACTGCCAGACGCGGTTCGCCATAACACGCGCCGTCAGCGGGTTACGGTCCGACGCGATCCAGCGCGCCAGGGCCGTCCGCCGCCCCGTGGTTTTCGCGTCCGGCGGTAATACCGGGAAGATCGGCTTTTCGTCCGTCACGACCGACAGGAATCCGGGCGCGACCTCCTCGCCGGGCGAGTGCGCGTTGCCCCGCGCCAGGACAAACGTCTTTTTCGGCTCCGGACCGGTTTCCGTGACGCATAGCGCCATCTCCAGACCGCGCGGCGGGTGAGCGAGGAGGTCGCGACGCGCCGCCGTCCGTGCGACGTACTCCTCATACTGCGCCTGGGAAATGGTCTGCGGGACGCGGAGACGAACGATCAGCGGGCGGTTCTGCTCGTTCTCGAAATCCTCCTTCTCGACGTTCGAGAACGTCGGTCGGACCAACTTTTCGATCGCTTTGATCTGCTCGTTCAGTTCGGCCAGTTTTTCCCTGTAGACCTTTGTCTCCGCCGCGTGGCGTTCCTGCTCCTCCCGGCTCGAAATCGGACGCAGCGACTGCGACTGTACCGACTCATAACCGCGGTTGCCGTAGCGCGGGACATTGCGGAAGAAGGCGAGCATACGGTAATAGTCGCGCTGCGGCATCGGGTCGATCTTATGGTCGTGACAGCGGGCGCAACCGACCGTCAGACCGAGCATCGTCTGTCCGGTCGTCGACAGGATATCGTCCAGATCGTCGTAGATCGCCTGCTCATGATCGACCGCTTCGTCGTCCCAGATGCCGAGCCGCAGATAACCGGTGGCAATCAGCGTTTCCGGGGTGGCATCCGGCAGTTCGTCGCCCGCCAGCTGTTCCAGGAGAAAACGGTTATACGGCTTGTCCTGATGGAACGAACGAATCACGTAATCGCGGTAACGCCAGACGAACGGCTTGTCGGCGTCGCGTTCGAACGAGTTTGTCTCGGCATAGCGCACCAGGTCGAGCCAGTGCCGTCCCCAGCGTTCTCCGTACTGCGGCGAGGCGAGCAGCCGATCGACCACCGTTTCCCAGGCGCGCGGGGAGGTATCCTGCACGAACGCCCGTACCTCGTCCGGGGTCGGAGGCAGGCCGATCAGGTCGAAATAGGCGCGTCGGATCAGGGTGGCGCGGGACGCCGGGCGGGCGGGCTTCAGACCGCTCTTTTCCAGCCGGGCGAGAATAAACGCATCGATCGGATTCCGCACCCGGTCGACGGAACGGACTTTCGGCGGGACGGGGCGTTTTACCGGGCGGAACGACCAGAAACGGCGCGTCTCGGCGTTGACCGGGGGCGGACCCTGGTGGACGGACGTAGCGGCGATCGGCCGGTTATCGGCGGGCCAGACCGCGCCTTCCGCTACCCAGCGCGTCAGGACGTCGATCCGGCTCTGCGGAAGCTTGCCCTGGGGAGGCATCTGCCGCCCCTGGAAGCGAACGGCGCGGATCAGCGGACTGGAGTCCGGTTTGCCCGGAATGACCGCCGGACCGCTATAGCCGCCTTTGAGCAGAGCGGCGCGGTCGGCCAGGTTCAAACCGCCGCTCGGATTGCTGCCGGAGTGGCAGGGAAGGCAGCTGCTCTTCAGAATCGGCAGCACCTCGCGGGTGAAAAGCGCGTCCGATGCCCGTGGTGGCGGTTTCGGAGCCGCTTTTGTGACACGTTTCCCGGTCGGGGGCTGCGCGGTCGCCCCGATCCCGATCAGCAAGGAAAAAACCGCCAGCAAACCTGCCGTCATCGAACGTTTACCCTGAATGCCCATACGAGAGGTTTGGACGACGGTCGCCGTTTTTCCTTGCCTTATTTGCTGCAGGCCGCGCGGATTGCCGCGCGGCCTGCAGTGATGCCGAAGATCAGTTGTTGAAGAGGCAGTTGGACGTGCCCGGAGCGTCGGTGGCAGTACACGCCGGGTAGTTATCCAGAATCCACCGCTGGATCGTGCCGCAGACCATGGCGTCCGGGACGTTGGTCGAATCGGGCGTGTCCGGATTCTTGTAGATGACCTCGTCCGGGTTGCGGCAGTACGCCGTTTTGCCGAGTTCCGGGTCACGAACCATGAGCAGACGACCGCCGCCCGCGCCGACCATGTAGCCGGAGGTCATTTTGACCGCTTTGGCGTGTCCGTCCACGAACGCATAGTTCAGCATCCCGTTGTGACGCAGCGAAGCATTGCTGTTGCCGACGATCTGATTGCCCGCCGCCGCGATGCTCAACGTCTGGCGAGGCGTGTCGTAGGTGTCGCCGAAAGCGAACGTCTGAGCGGGGAAGGAGACCGCCGCCAGCGTGACGCCCGGAAGCTCCGAACCGCACGGATTGCCGGTGGGCAGAAGCTGCTGTCGCAGCAGAAGACCGCCGCCACGCCAGCGGATCGGTCCCCAGAGGTAGCCGTAACCCAGGCGACGGTTCAACTGGTACCGTCCGCTGACGCAGACGCCGTTGGTATTTCCCTGGACGTACGCCGCGCCATCGAATCGATCCGGGCAGTAGAACAGGTCCAGATTCTTCACGTACGGCATGAGTTCGGTGAACCAGTCCCAACCTCCGCCACGTCCGGACGGTGTGGTCTCGTCATAATCCTGAACGTACATGGCGAAGGCGATGCCGCACTGGCGAACGTTCGACAGACAGGAGACCGATCGGGCTTTGGCGCGCGCCTGAGCGAAGACGGGGAAGAGAATCGCGGCCAGAATGGCGATGATGGCGATGACAACGAGCAGTTCGATCAGAGTGAACGCCCGGTTCGGCGAAGAGACGGGTCGATGCATGTCCGGACCTTTCATATATGTCCTTTTGTTCGGGGACGGAAACGATCATTCCTGTTGATTGAAGCGTTTCCCGGTTAAGCCAGTATTAAGGCAGGATTAAGATTCGGTTAAATATCGGGGGCTCGGAAAGCGGACGGTGGACGATCCGCTTTCCGGCGCGTGCGCTCAGTTGGGCCAGAACGTTCCGCCGAAGGCGGCGATATTGGCATTGGAAAGCGTGCCGCCACAGGGCATATCCGGAATGCCATACCCGTGCGTTTGATAGGGGAGTACCTCGTTCGGGTCCGCGCACCATTTGTTGCGGTCCGATTCGATCGCCGGAACCAGCAACTGGGGCGACGACGGGGCGTCGATCGGACCGAGCGAAAAGCCGATCCATTTCATGTTCTTGGCATGACCGTCCGCGAAGCAGACGTTGAAACGACCGTTGTGCCGGAGTCCGCTGTTCCGACGCGGCCCGGCGTACGTCGAAAGAATCGCTTCCGAACCCATGGTCTGACGGTAGGTGTCGTAGGAGTCCGAATATACGAAGACGTCCGCCGGAGCGACCAGAGCCGCGAGGGGTTTTCCTGCCTGATAATCGGACGGGTTCCCCTGGGCGTTGACGCTCGGAACCTCCTGGCCAACCAGTCCGCCGCCGGCATAGATCAGGATTCCCCAGTTATATCCGTAGTTGAAACGGCGTCCGTTGGCGCGCGGAACGCCCAGAGCGTCCGCCGCCGAGTCGGGCCATCCCGTGCCGTCCGAACCGGAAGCGGAGGGACAGCGCCAGACATCCACGTTTTTCACGTACGGGTAGAGCGCCAGATACTCCGTAATCCGGTCGACGCCGTCGACCCAGTTGGTACCGTGGATCGTCGGGCCGGTCTCGTCGTAGTCCTGCACGTACTGGAACCAGGCGAGACCCATCTGCTTCATATTCGAAAGGCAGGAGGTCTGGCGAGCCTTCTCGCGCGCCTGAGCGAAGACCGGGAAGAGAATCGCGGCCAGAATGGCGATGATGGCGATGACGACGAGCAGTTCGATCAGAGTGAACGCCCGGTTCGGCGAAGAGACGGGTCGATACATGGCGGCGGCCTTTCCACCTGCGCTTACTCTCAGGTGCGGAGCGAAAATCCTCTTTGATTGAAACGTTGTTCGATTAAGCGAACATTAAGGCAAGCTTAAGATTCGATTAAGAATTTACGAAGTTGCCTGATGATGGATACTCAGAACCGCCTTGCCCGTGAACTTGCGGTCCATCAGGTCCTTCGCCGTCTTCGCCACCGTCTCCCAGGACGCCTCGACAGTGATGTTCGGGCTCAGTTTTCCGGCGGACATCAATCGGAGCAGACGGGTCAGGCCGACCGACGCCGGTTCCGTGCCAAGTTCGTCCATCAGGATCAGCCCGTACAGAGTCGCCCGCCCGATCAGATAGAAGTGGGAAACGTCGATCGTCGCATGGTCCGAGGCGGTCGTGCCGAAATTGACGCAGACGCCGCCCTCCGCCAGTAATCGGAGCGCATCGGCCAGTGTCTTCCCGCCGACCGAGTCGATAATCAGATCGAACGGCGCGGCCTTCGCTCCGATCGCGGAAAGGTCCTCGCCGATCAGCACTTCGTCCGCGCCGACCCGCCGTATCCATGCTTCCTGGTCGTGGCGACGAATCTGCGCGACGACGTGCGCGGCGGACAGACGGCCCAACTGGAGCAGAAAGTCGCCGACCCCGCCGGTGGCCCCGGTGACAAGGAGCTTGCGTCCGGCCAGCAGACCGCCTTTCGACAGCGACATCAGGGCGGTCAGACCGGCGACCGGGAGCGTGGACGCCTGCGCGACGGTGACGCCGTCCGGAAGCGCGGCCATCATCCGGGTGGGAACGACCGCCTTCTCGGCCCAACCCGCCGAACGAAGAAACCCGACGACACGGGTGCCCGCAGGCGGTCCGCTGCCGTCCGCCGCCGCCCGCTCGACCGTTCCCGCGATGTCCCAGCCGGGCCGCCAGCCCGGCCGTTCCGGTCCGAACGCCATTCGGCACTCGCCCCGGTTCAGCGAGAAAGCCTCCACGCGAACCAGTGCCTCCGCCGCCTGCGGGGTCGGCACCTCGACTTCACCGATCTCCAGACGCTCCGGTAGCGACGGATTGACAACGACCGCGCGCATTCTCTCCAACTTCGTTACTCCCTGTCGTCGATATGCCGCTATTCTACCCGCCGTGGCGGGAATTCCCTCAGGACCGCTCCGGGCCGCTTTCCGAAGAGGTCAGGGGACGATATACTGCAGCATAACCGGGATTGTCGAAAACATTAGGAGGCTTACCATGATTCCGAACCGGATGTCTCAAATCGCCGTTACCACCGCCATCGCGACCACCCTGTTGTTGTTTGCCTATTCCACCGGCAATCGATCCCGATGCGCCGTTCCTCCCGCGCCGCCGGTCGTGACCCCGATGATCACCGCACCCGCCGACGCGGAAACGGTCGCCGACGCGGACGCGCCCATCGCGACCGATGTCGAAAACAAGGTGCGCCAGGCCGCACGGGATTTCATCAAGGAGCAGTATCCCCGAAGCCGGGCGGAAGGCGTCTTCCTGCTGGCCTTCCGGGCCGGGAACCTTTACCTGGCGGGAGTGGACATGACATCGCCGTCGGATTCCGGAAGAAGTCTCCGGGCCACTCAGGATCTGCTGGTACGCCTCTACGTTCGTAAGAACGGCGGAACCTACTGGCGTGCGGAACAGATCGGCTCCGCGGAGGCCGCCCGCCTCCGCGCGCAGGCGCTCTGAACCCCGATGGAACCGGTCCCCGGTCTGCAAGGACCGGGGACCGTCCGGGGGTGATCAGAAGCCGACATGAATCGCCGGACGCTTTTCCGGCACCGGCTCGGCCACGCGCAGAATTTCGTGGGTCACCGGCGCGATATCACCCTGGCCGAGCAGCAGGTACTTGACCAGAAAGAGGAACGGATTACCCTCCGTCCAGTTGAAGTAGGCATGCGGCCGTCGGCCGGTTCGATCGCGCAGAAAGAGCAGAAGCGCGGCGATGGCGTTCGGAACGGCGACGCCCTGCGCCCGCAGAATCCGGTATCCCTCCACTTCCACACCCTCCACCTTCATAACGCCTGAAAAGTCGGAAGCGTCCTGAACGTACACCTCCAGGAAGATCAACGGATCGTTGTCCGGGATCAGGTGGTGGTGACGCGCCTCCAGTGTCTGACGGCGGTACTCCGCCTCATCCCGCGTGTCCGGGTTGTTGGCGATCAGGCGCAGTTCGCCCATGTGCGCCGCTTCCTCGATGAACCGCTGCGCCGTCTCGTCGAATTCGATCTGCTCGGTCCGCAGTTCCGTCGTTCGTACGATCCGCGAGATCAGCGAGACCGCCACGATCGATCCGATGAAGAAGGCGGCGATCTTGACGCCGTCCGGTCGCTCGATGATATTGACGACGGTGGTATAGGCGAAAACCAGCGTGATCAACCCGAAGGCGACCGTCGCCGGTCCCGATTTCGGCATCCGCTTGATACTGAGCATGACCGCCACCGCCGCTGACGTCATCAGGACCAGCACGCCGGTGGCGTAAGCGCCGCCCTGCGCATCGACGTCCGCATTGAAGATGATGGTCACGGCAAAGGCAATCAGAGTAAAGATCAGTACCAGCGGGCGCGTCGCACGGGTCCATTCCGGTGCCATGCCGTACCGGGGCAGGTAGCGCGGAACGATATTGAGCAGGCCCGCCATAGCCGACGCTCCCGCGAACCAGAGGATCAGGATGGTCGAAACGTCGTATGCCGTACCGAATCCGTCGCCGAGATACCGGTGCGCCAGGTACGCCAGAGCGCGGCCGTTCGCCTCTCCGCCCTTCTGAAACTTGTCCGGTTCGATCAGAAGGGTGGTAACGATGCTGGAGGTGAGCAGGAAGACGCTCATGATTACCGCCGCCGTCACCAGCAGAAAACGCGTGTTGCGGATGCGTCCCTTCGGACGGTGCTCGGTCTCGCCCGAATCGCCCTGAACCAGGGGCATGACCGCGACTCCGGTCTCGAAACCGGATAGGCCCAGCGCCAGTTTCGGGAAGAGAAGCAGCGACGCCAGAAGAATGCCGACCGGGGACCCGCCACGCGCCAGAGGAGCTCCCGCGCCCTCACGGATCATCTCCAGCCACTGGGGAAAATGGCCGGGATGCTGCGCCACTTCCAGGATTCCTCGCGCGACCACCACCGCGTTCAGCACCAGGTAGACGCCGACCAGGGCGACCGCGATCCCGATCGCCTCCTTGAACCCCTTCAAAAAGACCAATCCCAGCAGGAAGATCAGACAGAGCGTGATCGGAACATTGTGTCCTTCCGCCCAGTGCTTGGCGAAGGGGTTTTCCACGATGTGCGCCGTGGCGTCCGCCGCCGATAGCGTGATGGTGATAACGAAGTCCGTCGCAACGAATCCGAGCAGTACGAGAACGAACAGTTTGCCGCGCCATGCCGAGAGCAGGTGCGCCAGCATCGCGATCGATCCCTCGCCATGCGGACTTTCGCGGGCGACGCGGGTATAGATCGGAAGCGCGCCGAACAGCGTGACCAGAACCAGGATCAAAGTCGCGAACGGGGACAGGGCGCCCGCGGCCAGCGCCGCAATCCCCGGCTGATATCCGAGGGTACTGAAGTAATCGACGCCGGTCAGACACATGACCTGCCACCAGGGGTGCTGTTTGTGTTGCCCGGGCTGCTCGTGCGAGCCCTCGATATGCGGCAGATACCCTTCCAGAAGCCACCGCTGAAAAGGACTCGCCTTCCGGGCATCCGGAGTGGCGTTCGGCAATGTTACCGTCTCGGTCATAACGATTCGTCTCCGTAAATGTGCGCTCGACGGACGTCTCCCCTCACTCCCGAGTCCGTTTCCCATATCGAGCGCCAAAGCACATAAGGACGGGATTTCCCCGCCTTTTTTCGTTGCGGACGGTAAGAGGACGGTTATCGCCGCCTTTTCGGTTCGCCCGTTTGTCCGCCGTTTGTCCGTTCGGTTGTTCGTCCCGAGCGAGACGGATATGCGACACCCCCGACGTTTCTCCGGTTGCGTGGCACGATTATCCGGAGCCCGAAAGGCGGTCCGCCTCCGTTCGAACGTCACGAACCCGGCCCGGATCGACGGGCCGGTCCACCTGGCCTTCCGGCTTAAAGGCGGTCCCGACAATCGCACCGGACGCACCCGCCGCCAGCAG
>JANRLW010000106.1:0-52134 GCA_033762295.1 Capsulimonadales bacterium | reverse complement strand
CAGGCTTACCCCGAGCCGGTCGAGAATCCGTGCCGCCACGCTGTCATTCTCTCGAACCAGTCCCAGGAGCAGGTGTTCCGTCGATACGTAGTTCTCGCCCAGCCTGCCGGCCTCTTCCTGTGCGAAAAAGACCACGCGGCGGGCTCGTTCGGTAAATCGCTGCCACACGGCGTTCCCGTACCTCCTCACGATGCCGCTCCGTTGTCTTCGACGGAATCCCTGCGTTCGGAAACAACAAAGCCCTCCGAAAACGAGCGCGGCAACAAAATTGTACCCCACATTCCCCGGTGACGCCGTACATTCCGACCGTCCCGCCCCCGCCTGAAGGAGCAGGGCAGACAGGGGAACTTTTCCCTCCCCCCCGACTTCCGGGAGGATGGCGGAGGCGGAGTATCTTGACTTCGTCAGGACGGCGTTGCGGCAATACGAACTTAATTAATGGGGAGGAGGTGGAGGTGGCGATGGTGGGCCTGCACACCGATCTCAACGATTCCCTGACACGGCGCCTCGGCGACCGCACCGTCGCCGTTCCGCTGACGCGAATCTATCGCCGGGTTTCCCTCCCGGTAGCCGATCAGGTGTAGGAGACGGTCAGGTTGTCGCTCTGGCGGATGGCCCGGAACTCCTCCAGCGCGCGGCCGGTGCCGATGACGACGCAGTCGAGCGGATTGTCCGCCACCTTGACCGGAATCCCCGTCGCCAGCGACAGCAGACGGTCGAAACCGCGCAGCATCGCTCCACCGCCGGTCAGGGTGATGCCCCGTTCGATGATGTCCGACGACAGTTCGGGCGGGGTCTGTTCGAGAACGCCCTTGACCTTGTCCACGATGTTGGAGACCGGTTCGGCGAGGGCTTCGCGGATCTCCTCGCTGGTAACCACGACCGTTTTCGGCAGTCCGGCCAGGAGGTCGCGTCCGCGTACGTCCAGACGCATCTCCTGCTCCAGCGGATAGGCGGAACCGATCTTGATCTTGATCTCCTCCGCCGTCCGGTCGCCGATCATCAGGTTGTAAGCGTTCCGGATATGACGGACGATCACCTCGTCGATCTTGTTGCCGCCGACGCGCAGGCTGCGCGAGATAACGATACCGCCGAGGGAGATGACGGCGATATCGGTCGTTCCCCCGCCGATATCCACCACCATATTGCCGCCCGGTGTCGCGATCGGCAGACCGGCGCCGATCGCGGCGGCCATCGTCTCCTCGATCGTCGCCGCTTCGCCCGCCCCCGCCGCCACCGCCGCCTGGAGGACGGCGCGCTTCTCGACCGAGGTGACGCCCGACGGAACGCAGACCAGGACACGGGGTTTGAACGCCATCACATGACGCCAGGGGCCGGATACCTTGGCGATCAGATGCCCCAGCATCTTTTCCGTGGTGGTGTAGTCGGCGATGACGCCGTCACTCATCGGGCGGATGGCAACAATATTGCCCGGCGTCCGACCGAGCATCAGGCGGGCCTCCTCGCCGACCGCCTTTACCTTCTTCGTGTACTTGTCGATCGCGACGACCGATGGTTCCCGGAGCACGATCCCCTGGCCGCGCTTGTACACCAGGATATTGGCCGTGCCAAGGTCGATGCCCAGTTCGGGAGTTACGCGGGGGAGCATTGGGTTCCTCGTTCCGTCCGGTTTTCCGCCGTTTCTCGATCGCCTTCGCCGCTTCGCTCCGAACCGAGAGGCCGACCGAACTCGTCCTCGCGCCAGATCTCCGCACCGACGGCGGTCAATTTCTCGACGAACCGTTCGTACCCCCGGTGCAGATGCTCGGTTTTGAAGACCCGTGTCTGCCCGTGCGCGGCCAGTCCCGCCGTCACCAGGGCGGCGCCCGCGCGCAGATCGGACGCCTCCACATCCGCGCCGGTCAGCCGGGCAACCCCGGAGATGACCGCCGTCCGGCCATTCACTTGCGACCGTGCGCCCATACGCGCCATCTCAGTCAGGAAACGGAAACGGTTCTCATACACATTGTCCGTGATCACCGAGGTGCCGTCCGCGACGGTAAGCATAGCGGTGAACGCCTGCTGCATGTCCGTCGGAAAGCCGGGGTGCGGCATTGCGGTCAGATTGGTGAAACGCGGGCGATCCGGGCCGATACAGCGCACGAAGTTCGGTCCCTCCTCGATCCGCATTCCGGCCTCGATCATTTTCAGGGTGATCGGTCGCATATGGATCGGGTCGACCGGCTCGAGCAGGACATTCCCTCCGGTGATTCCCGCCATTACACCGAACGTCCCCGCCTCCATCCGGTCCGCGCTCACCGTGTATTCCGCGCCCCGCAGACGGCGGACGCCCTGAACGGTCAGCATTCCGGTTCCGTGTCCCTGTACCCGCGCCCCCAGAGCGATCAGAAAATTGCCCAGATCCTCGACGTCGGGTTCCTGGGCCGCATTCTCGATCACGGTGACGCCTTCCGCCAGCGACGCCGCCATCATCAGGTTCATCGTCGCGCCGACCGAGGGGAAATCCAGGTAGATCTTCGCTCCCCGCAACCCCTGCCCGGCAACCGCCGTCACGCTGCCGAAGGAGACATCGAGATCGGCTCCGAGCGCCGCCAGCCCCTTGAGATGAAGATCGATCGGCCGCGCGCCGATATTGCACCCACCCGGCTGCGTGACCTTCGCCTCGCCCAATCGCGCCAGCACCGGACCGAGCACCCAGAACGACGCACGCATCCGGGCCACCAGGTCCGGAGGGGCTTCACAGTTGGTGAGGGAGGAGGCGTTGATGCGCAGAGTGCGCCCCTGGTTCTCGAACGCGGTCCGGACGCCCAGTTGCTGAAGAACGAGCGCCATCGTCTCGATATCGCCGATACGAGGAAGACCATGCAGGACAGTCTCCCCTTCCGCCGCGAGAATCGCCCCGGCCAGAATGGCGAGGGAGGCATTCTTCGACCCGCTGACCGGGATCGTTCCGACGAGACGCTTTCCTCCGACGATTACGATACGCGGTTCGGCGGGGGCCGCGACAAATGAGGCCATGCTGGGCTCCTGAACTCGCCGCGCGCAGGTACCGCCGGAGACGCTCCGGTGATCGGCGCCGCGACGACAACGAACAAGCGGATAATGGGTGTCCCGAAACGCGAACCACGCTCGCTCTCGGGGTCAAAGCAGTATAAGACGCCACAGGAACAATGTCAAGCAGGGACAACGGTCGGCGAAGAGTGGCGAGGATTCGGAAAGGCGGAAGGAGCGAGGGAGCGTCGAGACACGGAGCGCAAGGGATGCAACCGTCAGATTTCCACCTTCATCCCGTCGTAGGCCACGCGAACGCCATGCGGACGCACCAGGCGGTCCATCTCCTCATGCAGCAGTAGGCCGGTATGCGATATATGGGTCAGATAAAAGGGAGCGTCCTCCGAGAGTACGCCCGCCTCGAGCAGGCAACAGCGCATACGGAAGACCTCGTCGACATTCAGGTGACCGTCGTAGCCGCCGCGCACCTTGCCCTTGCCGCATTCCATAATCACGGCGTCGAGCCGACATCGCTCGAGGAACTCCCAGGTCGGCAGGTCGTACCACCCCGTATCACAGCCGTACAACACCGATTTTCGCCCGTCCGAAAGTATGTAATTCAGGCACAACTCGTCCTCGCGATGATGCGCGACAATCGGAGTGACGCGGAGATGGCCGACGGCAAATTCGTTGTAGGGAATGACGGACTGAAAACGGATCGGCGCTCTTTCGAAGAAATGCTCCATTTCACGAAGCATTTTCGCGATCACCTCGCCGGTCGCATAGACATTCAACGGCTCTTTCCGGGTCAGAGCGAAAATCGGGGAAAGGTATTGCAGTTCCCGAACCGCGAAATGATCGTCATGCGAATGGGTAAACAGGAGATGCTGAAGTTTTGAAAGCTCCATTTCCGGATATCGGTGTACATGATGCAGCGTATCAGGCGGCAGATCGATCTTGATCATGTCGTCGATCAGGATCGTCGAGCGTGTTCGCACCTCGACGCCGCCTCGCGACTTCGCTTCACGACAGATGGCACATTCACAGAACAGCGCAGGCAGTCCCTCCGCCGCTCCGGTCCCCAGAAAAAAGAGCCTCATCCCACTTAACACCGTAATTACAGAACGCGTCGTCCCCGTTTTGCACGCCTGCAAGTTTATTGCGACTATCCTACCCCGGAAACGACCGTTTGTATCATTCGGCGGGCTCCTGTATAATAGTCCACACTCGTTTGTCGGTATTTCCCGCCGTGATTTTCAGTGAGAAGGATTGCACAGTGCTCCGACAGCCAGCCGATTCCCAACCGTATTATCACCTGCCCGAACTCGTTTGCACTCTGCAAGCGGGGTATCTCCGGGAGGTTTCCGGAATCGCCGAATCGCGGCGCAATCCCGGCCTGTTCTGGGTGCATAACGATTCGGGCGACGGTCCGTTCCTGTACGGCGTCGATCGGACCGGGCGCACCCGCGCCGTTTTCCGAATACCGGGAGCGGAAGCCATCGACTGGGAAGATATGGCCATCGGTCCGGGACCCGACGGCAAGGGCCACTGCCTGTACCTGGGCGATATCGGCGACAATCGAAGGGAGCGGAAGTACGGAACGATCTATCGTGTTCCCGAACCGTCGATTTCGTCCGTCGTCGGCAGTCGCACTACCCCACGCCCCGTTCCCGGCAATGTCGTCCGTCGCCACTTCCGGTACCCCGACGGGCCGCACAACGCCGAAGCGTTGCTCTGTCATCCCCAAACCGGTGTCCTGTATATCGTCACCAAGGAGGAATCCGGCGTCTCGCGAGTCTACCGGTTTCCGGTGGAACGCACTCCTTCCTCACAACCGATCACCCTCCTGCCGGTCGGACGGATCTCCCTGCCGCCAGAGAACCATCCGTTTCCGCGGCTTGTCACCGGCGGCGCGATCGCTCCGGACGGCCGACGGGTCGCCCTCCGAACCTATGACGCCCTTTACGAACTGCGGATGCCGCGCGGCGCCCGATCGTTCGAGGATATTCTGAAAGCGCCGCTGATACGGATCGAGACCGCCACGCTGCGACAGGCGGAAGCGGTATGCTACTCCCGGGACGGAAAATCCCTGCTCGATACCGGTGAGAAACAACCGACACCGATCTTCCGGCTGCGGTCCGCCGACGGAAATGCGGATCGGGTCCCCCGATAATCCCCGTAATCCCCGCAATCCCCGCAATCCCCGCAATCCCCGCAATCGATCCGAACCATACCGGTCGAAATCAGGTATAACCTTCTCGGAAAGGTATTTCCGTCATGGCCGAACATCCTCCGACCGGTTCCCATCCCTCTTCTCCCGCCAATCGCCTGGCACAGGAGAAGTCGCCGTACCTCCTGCAGCATGCACACAACCCGGTAGACTGGTATCCCTGGGGACCGGAGGCGCTGGAAGCCGCCCGGCAAAGGAACCAGCCGATCTTCCTCTCCATCGGTTACTCCGCGTGTCACTGGTGCCACGTCATGGAACGGGAGAGTTTCGAGGACCCGGCGGTCGCGGCCCTCCTCAACGAACATTTCATTTCGATCAAGGTGGACCGAGAAGAGCGACCGGATATCGATGAAATCTACATGACCGCCGTCCAGATGATGACGCGTCATGGCGGATGGCCGCTGTCCGTCTTCCTCCTTCCCGATGGCCGACCGTTCTACGGAGGCACCTATTTCCCGCCCGAGAACCGGCACGGACGCATCAGTTTCCGCTCCCTGATCACTCAATTGGCCGACGCCTACCGAAACCGATTCTCCGAACTGGAGGAGGTGGCGACCCAGTTGACCAACGAACTCCGAACCGCCACCCGACAGCGTCCGCTGGCGTCCAATGCGCCCGGCATCGACGTCGACGGACTCCTGGAAGCCTCTCTGACCGATATGGCCGAACGCTTCGACTCCGCCAACGGCGGCTTCGGAGCAGCTCCCAAGTTCCCGCCTCATCACGCCCTCCGCCTGCTGCTTCTGGCCGCCGAACGCGAGTACCGACACGCGCTGCCGATGGCGCTCATCACTTTGGAACGCATGGCCCTCGGTGGCATCTACGACCACATCGGCGGCGGATTCCATCGCTACTCGACCGACGCCGTCTGGCTCCTTCCGCACTTCGAGAAGATGCTGTATGACAACGCGTTGCTCTCGCGCCTCTACGCGGAAGCGTTCCGTATCACCCGACGGGAGTGCTTCGCCCGGATCGCGCGTGAGACGTGCGACTGGGTTCTACGCGACCTGGCCGATCGGAACGGCGGGTTCCGAAGCGCCCTGGACGCCGACAGCGAGGGAGAGGAAGGCAAATACTACGTCTGGTCCTGGGACGAGGTGACCGCGCTGCTCGGAGAGGAGGCGGGAACGGACTTCTGCCGGAAGTATCATTTCCTCCGAAAGGGCAACTACCGGGAGGAGGCGACCGGACAGATAACGGGGTTCAATATTCCCTATCTCGCCCTCGGCGCGACCGATACCGGACTTCCCGACATTCTGGAGGAGGAGATCGTCGCCGCTCGCGAAACCCTGCGACAGCACCGGTATCAGCGAGTGCCTCCGGGCCAGGACGACAAGATCATCACGTCGTGGAACGGCCTGATGATCGGCGCTCTCGCCGTCGCCGGAAAGGCGCTGAACGAGCCAGGCTATATCGCCGCGGCGGAACGGGCCGCCAACTTCTGCCTGACCGCCCTCCGACCGGAAGGACGCCTTCTGCATCGATATGCGCGGGGCGAAGCGGCGATTCCGGCGTTCCTCGATGATTACGCGTACCTCGCCGACGGACTCCTCGATCTCTTCGAGGCGACCGGGATGCCGGTCTGGGCTGAGGAGGCCCGCCAACTGGCCGACGCACTTCTGGCCGACTTCTGGGACCCGGAGGACGGCGGCTTTTTCTTTGCCGGAAAAGACCATGAAACCCTTATCGCCCGGTCCAAGGACCTCCTCGACGGCGCGCTTCCCTCGGCGAACGGGGTGGCGGCCCGGGTTCTCGTTCGGTTGAGCGTGTCGGAGAACGGCGACCGTTACGGCCAGGCCGCCCAGGCGCTCCTCCATAATTATCGGGGGGTTCTGCAGCGCGCCCCGAACGGGACGCACACTCTGCTGACCGCCACTCTGGCGATCGATCGGGGGGACGATGGGGTCGGAACCGGCCCCCCCGTTCTGCTCATGGCGGATTCGGACGATGTGACCGGCCTTCCGGGCGACGTGTTGACGCTCGGGTTCACGCTCCGAGTCGCCCCCGGCTATCATATCAACGCCCATCGTCCGACACTGCCGAACCTGATCCCCACGACGGCGACGATCGCTTTCGATCTTCCCGCCAGCGTCGGTCCGGTCGGCTATCCCGCCCCGGTTCCCGAGGTCGTCGGAGGCGACACCCTGGCCGTGTACCGCGAGCGGAATGTCCTGACCGTGCCGGTGCGTATCCCCCCCGACGCCGAACCGGGCTATGGCATCCTCCATCTCTCGGTCCGCTTCCAGGCGTGCACCGAGACGACCTGCCTCGCCCCCGAGCAGGTCTCCGCGTCGGTCCGTATCCGGATCGCGGAACCCGCAAGGTAACCGCCGCGCCCGACGGTTCAGTACTTCTGAACCGTCGGGTCGACGTCGTCCGCCCAGGCGAGGATTCCACCCTTCAGGTTCAGGAGGTTTTTGAACCCCTTCTGCTGCAGGGTTTCCAGCGCGGTAGCGGATCGCTTACCGCTCCGGCACTGCAACACAATCTCGGCATTCGGGTCCAGTTCGCCCGCACGGTCGGCGATCGTTCCGAGCGGAATCAGTGTCGCGCCGGGAATCCGGGCGATTTCCCATTCGTACGGTTCGCGTACATCGATCAACAGGAAATCGTCACCGCGGTCGAGTTTCGCTTTCAATTCGATCGGGGTTATCTCTCGCATGGTAGGGGCAGCCTCCGGCGGAGCCTCGCTGCCGCGACCGACTCCGCAAAACTCCTCATAATCGATCAACGCCGTCACGGTCGGGTTCGAACCGCAGATCGGGCAGGCGGGGTCCTTGCGCAGTTTCAACTCGCGGAACCGCATACCGAGCGCGTCGAACAGGAGCAGACGACCGATCAGCGGCTCGCCGACTCCCAGAATCAGTTTTATCGCCTCGTTCGCCTGGATGCATCCCACGATTCCGGGAAGGACGCCGAGAACGCCGCCCTCGGCGCAGGACGGCACGAGACCGGGGGGCGGCGGTTCCGGATAGAGGCACCGATAACAGGGGCCTTCCTTGGCCCAGAACACGGTCGCCTGCCCCTCAAATCGGAAGATGGATCCGTAGACATTCGGCTTTCCGAGCAGAACGCAGGCGTCATTGACCAGGTAACGGGTCGGGAAGTTGTCGGTGCCGTCGATGATCAGATCGTATCCGGCGAAGAGTTCGAGGGCATTCGCCGAGGAAAGCATTGTTTCATGCGTCTCGATGACCGTCTCCGGGTTGATATCGGAAAGCGTCTCCCTCGCCGACTGAATCTTGGGTTTCCCGACATCCTTCGTTCCGTGGACGATCTGCCGCTGGAGGTTGGTGAAGTCCACGACGTCGAAATCGACCAGACCGACGCGACCGACCCCCGCCGCCGTCAGGTACATCGTCAAGGGCGACCCCAGTCCGCCGGTACCGATACAGAGAACGGACGCCGCCTTCAATCGCTTCTGCCCTTCCGGGCCGACTTCGGGCAGAATCAGGTGCCGCGAATACCGCAGCAACTCCTGCGGAGACAGGGATACTTCCGTCGGATCGACGGCGGACGGAACCGAAATACTGGACACAGGCACTCTCCTCACAGTTCGAGCGGCGCGAACCGCAGCGGTTCCGGATCGAAATCCGCATAATCGTCACGAAGCACCCACGACGTGACGTCGGTCGCCTTGCCGCGTTGTACGGAAACAATCATATAGGAAAATCCGGGGAAAATCTCCCGGGCGAGACGGAGATCATAGTCGCTCGGACGCGCCGGATGGTCGGGATGCGAATGATAGAACCCCAGGATCGCCTCCCCGGCCGTCCGGGCATCGATATCGACGCGGTAATAATCCTCGGGCGAAATTTTGAAGCGATGGTGACGAGAGGCTCCGCCGAAATCGTCGCCGACCCCGGAGAACTCCGCTTCGCCGCTTTCCTGCCAGCGGTTTTCGATCGGAACGAGGCGTGAGACGATCTTTTCCTCGCCGGACCATCGTCCGACCAGAACGCCGCAGATCTCCTCCGGATAGCCCGCCTCGGCCTGCCGGACCACCCCGTCCTTCAGTCCTTCCGTCCAGTAAAGCATCCACCCTCGTGCCGGGGTCGATCCGGCCCTTCCAATCCCGTAAAAGTCAGTTGCCAAACCCGCCTTTCAGGTCAGAATACCGTTCCGTTCCCCCGATGTCAATTCAGGGACGAGCGCAATTCCTTTCGGGGAGTGGTTCCGAAAATTTATTCCGGGGAAAGAAGGAAAATTTACCGGGACGGTCGAAAAAACTTTCCTCTTTTTCTGAGCAGGGGGAACCCTTCCGTGTAGCGGACCGTAATCATTAACAGCGCATGTCCTCCTTTTCATTGTCCATCGGGATGATGGAGCCCGGTTTTCATTGGGAAAACCGGGCATATTTTTTGCCCGCGTAATCCGCTCTCAGCGCCTCGGCCACAATCTTCCCGCTCAACGTCACCAGGGGCAGGCCACCGCCCGGATGGGTGCCTCCCCCGACAAAATAGAGTCCCCGGACGCCGCTCGCCCGGTTCGGCGGGCGAAAAAATCCCGATTTGATCCCGTTGGACGAGGCTCCGTAAAGGCTCCCGCGCCACGCGCCGTACCGATCGGCGAACGTCCTCGGTGTCCACCGCTGTTCGCAGACGATCCGCTCCCGCAAACCCGGCATTCGCCCGCGCGTCTCCAGAAGCGCCAGCACCCGATCCCGGTACCCGGCTTCGGTTTGCTCGTTCCACTCGAACCGGCTTCCGATCGCGGGCGGCGACGTCATGACAAAGAGATTGGTATGGCCCGGCGGCGCGGCGGTCGGATCGGTCACGCTCTGGCAGGTCACCCCGATCACGGGGTCGTCGGCGGGAACGCCCCGTTCGAAGATCGCCTGTAATTCGTCGTCGAGGTTCGGCGGCAGAAAGGAGTTGTAGTGGGACAGGTGCGGGAAGTCGCCCGCCGGCGTCCCGCGCACCCCGAGCAACAGAACGAAAGCCGAGGTGGAGGGTGGGACGGACTCCATTCTTTCCGGTGTGAAGGCGGCCGGACGATGCGCCGGTCCGATCAGTCGGGCGTAGGCCGTCAACGGATCGACATTGCAGACCACCGCATCGGCGGCCAGGTCGGTCCCCGCGACCGTGACTCCGGTCGCGCCGCCGGACTCGATCCGGATCGCGTCGACCGTCGTCCCCGTCCGTATCTCCACCCCGCGCTTTTCGGCCAGACGCAGCAACGCGTCCGCGTAGGTTCGCAGTCCGCCCCGCAGGTAGTACGTCCCGTCGCCCCACTGCACCCAGGCGATGATGGAAAATATCGCCGAGGCGCGATACGGAGAGGAGCCGTTGTAGAACGCGTAGAGATCGAAAATCTGCCGGAGTTTCGGATCGGAGAGGTGGCGGGCGGACAGTGCGTGCAGTGTGCGCCAGGGACGCAGGCCCAGAAACTCGGCCAGTTGCCGCCACTGCGCCGCGGTCGGAATGCCGCGGACCGCCGCGCCGAAATCCTGACGCAGAAACGGTTCCACCGT
This sequence comes from Capsulimonadales bacterium, assembly GCA_033762295.1. Lineage (GTDB taxonomy): Bacteria > Armatimonadota > Armatimonadia > Armatimonadales > Armatimonadaceae > JANRLW01. Next base: position 41,479 of record JANRLW010000106.1, on the reverse strand, counting down.
GACATCGTGGACGCGCCGGGCGTAGCGCAGCAGTTCCCGAAAGCCGGATTCATCGCCGGGGAACCGGGTGGCGATCGCCCGCAGGGCGTCTTCGGGTCGGGCCGGCGCATCGAACGGGTCATCGCCGGGAAAATGGTATCGGCAGATCGGGTCCGTCCGTTCGAGGGTCAGATACTCCTCCATCGGTTCGCCGAGATCGTCGAACAGTTCCCGGATCGCCCAGGGCATGGTCAGTACATGGGGTCCGGTATCGAACCGGAACGTCCCGACGCCGGGCACGTCCGGCTTCCAGACGTTCAACTTCCCGCCCGCTCGTTCTCCCTGTTCCAGAATCGTCACCTGCGCCCCGGCATGCGCCAGACGCAGACCGGCGACCAAGCCGCCCACTCCCGCCCCGACCACGATTACCCGCATGAACACAGGGTACCCGATGGCCCGACCGGAAAGGGTCCGAAAAGAAAATTCGCCCGCGACGTCCGTTTGTCGCGGGCAGGAGGTAAGGGTTCAGTAAGGAGTGCGACCAAATCGGATCTTCGCCAAGGCTCGGGTGGAAACGAATCTGGTTGCGTCCTTATAATAACCGCCGGACGTTAAGCCAGTATTAAGCCCGTATTAAGAGAGGATTAAGTTTTGTGATAACGGGCGGACGAACGGGCGGTCAGTTGGCGGTCAGTTCTCGAGAAGATCGCGCAGAGTGTCCTCCAACCGGGGAAACCGGAACCGGAATCCCTGCTCCGTCGTTCGGCGCGGAACGACTCTCTGCGAATACAGGACATATTCGGCGAATTCGCCGAGGAGCGCCCGCAGAGCGATCGCCGGCACCGGAATCGCCGTCGGCCGCCGCAGGACGCGCCCCAGGGTCTCGGTGAACTCCCGATTGGTGACCGGGTTCGGACTGACGGCGTTATACGGACCACGGGCCGACTCGGTCTCGACGCACCAGACGAACAGACGGAGGACGTCCGACAGATGGACCCAGGGCATCCACTGCCGACCGCTGCCGAACATACCGCCCAGTCCCAGACGGAACGGGGAAACCGGCGCAATCGGCGGGTTCAAAATCGCGTCGAGCGTCCCCCCGCCCTTTCCGAGTACCTGCCCGATCCGCACGAGCGCGACCCGACCGCCTCCGCTTTCCGCCTGACGCGCCGCGGCCTCCCATCGGACGCAGACATCCGCGAGAAAATCCTCGCCCGCGCCGGACTCCTCGGTCAGCAGGTCGTCGCCACAGCCGCCGTAATAGCCGACCGCGGACGCCGAAACCAGGACGCGCGGACCGGCTTCGACCAGTTGGCGCGTGCTTTCGGTCCGCGACTGGCGGATCTCCCGCTTGTAGGCCGGCGTCCAGCGTTCCCCGGCGACGGACGCCCCCGCCAGATGGCAGACCGCATCCGCTTCCGCGACTTCGATCCGTAAGGCGGCCGTATCTCCCCAGGCCAGACAACGCACGTCCGATCCGAAAATCGACCGCGCCTTTTCCGCGCTGCGTGACACCGTCGCCACCGAATGACCTCGTTCCCGCAACCGGGCGACCAGCCCCTTACCGATAAAGCCTGTCGCGCCCGTAACCACGGTTCTCATCCGCGTTCATCTCATTTCTATTGACTCATAGCGAAATTCGACAACCTGTTTCAAATGATACCCGTCGTGGGCCAGCAACAGCGTCACCAGGGACCCGAAGGTGATCTCGCCCATTTCGCCATGAAATCCCACCCGATTCCAGTCTTCCAGAGGCACATTGGCGACATAGGATGCCAGAGCGGCCCTTCCCTCGGCGAAGCGCATGGCCTGCTCGACCGGGTCGGAGTCGGCATAATTCCGATCGACGGCAAACTGTCCCTCGTCATAGCCGGGCAAAAACGGGCGATCCTCCTCGATGATCGCCCGGAACCGCCCGAGCCAGATCGGTTCCCAGTCCGCCAGATGGGCCACCGCTTCCCGGATCGTGAATCGCGCCGGATCGGGCCGCCCGTCGGCTTCCGAGGCCCGGATATCGTGCAGCAGTCGCGCCAGCACCTTCGGCGTTCCCGTCATCGCCTGGATCGCATAGATTCGCACTCGCTCGGGAATGATCGTTTCCCTCATTTTGCCCCTCCTGATCAACGTGATACTACCCGCTCCACCTTAATCCGGCGGATTCTTTGCTACAATATCGCATGACCGATCCGATACCGTCCTCCTTTCTTCCGCTATCGCCGGACCGCTACCACCTGACCGTCCCCCTGACCGAGGACATCCGTCTCCTGAACCGGATGCTGGGCGAAGTCCTGCGGGAGCAGGGCGAGGGCGACCTGATCGAACTGGCCCGGCGTTTGACGGACCTGTCTCACGAGGAGGGAGCGGTTCCCGCTCTGGTCACCGAACGTCTCCCGGAACTGGCCGATCCGACGGTCGCGCGTCGCCTGTTACGCGCCTTTACGGTCTTCTTTCAGCTGATCAACACCGCCGAGCAAAAGGAGATCGTCCGGGTCAACCGGGAACGCAGCACGCCGCTTTTCGAGCGCAACCACCGGGAGACCGATCCGAATACGCTGCCGTCCGCACGCTCCGAATCGATCCCGGAGGCCGTTTACCGTCTGAAGGCGGATGGTCTGTCGGCGGAGGATATGCAGAACCTGCTGGACCGGCTCGACATCTGCCCGACCCTGACCGCGCACCCGACCGAGGCCCGACGTCGCAGCGTCCTCGACAAACTGCATCGCATCGCGCAGGCTCTGGCCGACCGCGCCATGCCCTCCGATCTTCCGCGCCTGGACACCCCCCTCGCCGACAATGTTCGGGACGCCGAAACCGAATTACGACGGATTCTGACCGCTCTCTGGCAGACCGACGAGCTACGCGCCAGTCCGATCACCGTTCCGGAGGAGGCGCGAAACGCCCTTTACTTCTTCGAACAGACGATTCTGGATGTCGTTTCGTGGCTGCACCACGACCTGCGCACCGCACTGGCGAACGCCTATCCCGGCCATTCGTTCGTCCTTCCGTCGTTCGTTCAATATCGCTCCTGGGTGGGCGGGGACCGGGATGGCAACCCCAATGTGACGCCGGAAGTTACCTGGCGAACCCTGCTCGAACATCGACGGATCATCCTGGAGTTTTATCAGAAGCGCGTCGACAAACTGCGGCGGGAACTGACTCTCGGCCTGCGAAACGTCGCGGCGGACGACGAACTCCTCGCCTCTCTGGCGAAAGATACGGCGGAAGTGCCGCTCTCTCCCAATCGCCTGACCCGCCACCGGGCCGAACCGTACGTTCTGAAACTGCTCTTCATTTACGAACGGCTCCAGGCGGCGGTACGTCACGTCCGGACCCTGTCCGACCTCGATCGCGACCATGACGGACCGCCGAAGGATCGCCATGCCTACCGCGATGCCGACGCCTTCCTCGCCGATCTGACGCTGGTCCGCGACAGTCTGCGCCGGAACCGCGCCGGGGTCATCGCCGACCACGGACCGCTCGCCGCCCTCGTCGTCCAGGCGCAGACGTTCGGTTTCCACCTGGCCGCCCTCGATATCCGGCAGCACAGCGACGAACACGGACGGGCATTGACCGAGATTTTCGAGAAAGCCGGTCTCCTGTCCCCCGAGACACCGTATGCCGATCTCCCGGAGGAGGAGAAACTCGCCCTGCTCTCGCGCGAGTTGCGGAACCCGCGGCCGCTTATCGGCCGCGACGCCGACCTGTCCGAGGCGACCCGCAATGTGGTCAACGTGCTCGATGTCGTTCGTTCCGCACGGCGGCTTCTCTCGTCGCGCTCGGTCCTCTGTTACATCATTTCGATGACCCACGAGGTTTCGGACGTTCTGGAACCGCTCCTCCTGGCCAAGGAAGCGGGTCTCTTCCGCTGGCAGGGCGGGCGATGCCATTCGGAACTGGATATCGTTCCGCTGTTCGAGACGATCGATGACCTTCACCGCTGCGACACCCTTCTTCGCCGGATGTTCTCCTCGCCGGAATACCAGGCGCAGTTGGAGGCGCGACAGCGGTTTCAGGAGATCATGCTCGGCTACTCGGATTCGAGTAAGGACGGCGGCTTCCTTGCCGCCAACTGGGCGCTTCAGGACACGCAGGCGCGGATTGCCGAGGTGATGCGGGAGTTCGGTCTCAGCCTGCGGCTCTTCCACGGGCGGGGCGGCACGGTCGGGCGGGGGGGCGGACGGGCGAACCGCGCCATCCTCTCCCAGCCGACGGGAGCGTTCGGAGGACGCATTCGCTTCACCGAACAGGGGGAGGTCATCTCCTTCCGCTACGGACTTCCGCCGATCGCTCACCGGCACCTGGAACAGATCGTCAACGCCGGTCTATTGGCGCTGTCCCCGCACCGCGAGGGACCGTCCGTCGCTCCGGACGCGTGGCGCAACGCGATAACCGAAATGGCCGCTCATTCCCGGATCGTCTACCGGCAACTGGTGCATGAGGACCCGGAGTTCTGGGAGTTCTATGCCGAGGCGACGCCGATCAAGCACATCAGTCGTCTCCCGATCGCCTCGCGCCCGGTCTCCCGGTCGGGCAAACGGCTGACCAGCGTCGACGATCTTCGCGCCATTCCCTGGGTCTTCGCCTGGGTGCAGAGCCGATATATGATCCCCGGCTGGTACGGGTTCGGTTCGGCCCTGGAATGGTTCGCCGGCCGGCAGCCGGACCATCTCGAGGTACTCCGGACGATGTACCGGGAATGGCTGTTTTTCCGGACGGTCATGGACAATGCGCAGATGGAACTGGTCCGCGCCCATATGCCGACGGCGCGGTGGTACGCCGCGCGCACCGTTGATCGGGAGTTGGGCGAACGGTTCCACCGGCGCATCGCCGACGAGCATCGTCGGACTGCCGAGTGGACGATGCAGGTAACGCAGCAGGAGCGGCTTCTGGCCCATGCGACGGTCGTTCGCAACACGGTCGACCTGCGCAACCCGGCGGTCGATCCGATCTCGCTGCTGCAGGTCGCGTTGATGGACGCGCAGACGGACGGCGAGGACGACCCGATTCGGAACGAAGCCATCCTCCTCTCCATTACCGCGGTCGCCGCCGCCATGCAGAGCACGGGATAATCGGGATAATCGGGATAATCGCTACCTCGCCGCCTTGATATTTTCGGATCGCTGGCCCGGCGCCGTTCCCCGATCCCGGGCCGCCCGCCGGGTTAAACGGCTTCCTGCCGGCGTGCCCCCTGTTTTCATTCCTCGACCGGGGTGGATAATTCCACTCCGGTCCCGAATCGGGCGATCACCTCGATCCTGCCGACGAGCGCGGCATTGAACGCCGGAAGGTCTTCCGCCGGAACCCAGTACTCCTGATGCTCCGACGCCCCGACCGTGCGCACCGGATAATGGGCCAGAAAGTCGGCGCGGACAGCAAACCGAAGCACATACCCGGCGTAGCCGGAAAAGGCGTCTTTCGTGTTCCAGTCGCGAGCGATCTGCGTCGCATACGCCTCGTTCAGCACCGGGTAGAACAAAGGCTGCTCCGGAAGACGCGGCGGAAACGCCGAAAATCCGGACTCCCGCACCCGTTCGAACTCCTTTTGCCCGACCGGACGATACAGTGTCACCGTTCCCATCCGTTGTTCTCCTGTCCCGTGTTCTCCTGTCCCGAACCGCCACGCCGGACGCCGCCGACGGCGACGCCCCTGCCCCTCGTATCGATCGCGCCCACGACGACGCTCCTGACGCCATCGACGCACCTCCCTCAGTAATCGGCCGGACGCCAGCATCAGAAAGGCCGCACCGTTCACCGCCGCCACCACATCGCGCACCCGCACACGGGGCATCGTCCACTCCGGTTCCCGGACTCTCATGCCGTCTCCCCTTTCGAAACCGTCGACAGCAAACGCGTATCCAGTTGTCGCAGGTAGTCTCGCCCGAACCGCCCGTTCTCCAGACGGTCGATCAGGACGCCGGGAAGATCCTGCTCCACCTCCCGACTGCAAGAGGCCGCCGCCATGGCAATCGTCGCGACCGTGTCCACATCGCCTGTGAAATCGACGCAGTACCGCAGAATATCGCTCATTCGATCACAGGCGATCACCGCCGTGACCGCCGCCTGAACGCTCATCCAGCCGCGGGACTTTACCATACCGACATACGGCTCCGACCAGTGGCGCACCGGCACGTACGACTCCAGAAAAATCCCCAGATCGGCTTTCGGACCGTAGCCGTACAGGAAATAGTGCGGCATCAAGGCCGCCGCCTGCGCCGCCGCGATTCCGTCCGGGGTGTCATGGGTCAGTTTCGCCTGAACCGTCGTATGGTCCAGTACCTTCGCCACGGTCGGCAGTACTCCGATCGGACAGGCGCGCATCGCCGCCCCGCTCTTGTCGCTGTCGGGCCGAATGGTTCGCAAAAACTCCGCGCCGGATGAGGTGCGCATCAGGAAATACCCGAACTGCCGCGCATAGCCGCCACGCGGGTCGCGGTGATACGTTCGAACGAACCGTTCCGCCAGATTTTCCGGCGTCCAGTCCTCCCCGGAAAGCAGCGATTCCGCGATCGCCAGGCTCATCTGTGTGTCGTCGGTGTACCGTCCGATTCCCTCACGGCTCACCTCCGGTCGCTCACGGTATCCGGAAAGATCGTTCCGATTACGCGTCAGGTCGGCATCGGCGTACTCGAAACCCGCTCCGTAAGCGTCTCCCACCGCCAGTTCCCACAGCATTTCGACCCTCGCTTTTCTTGTCAACTCAACACGAAGTCATGGCGAAAAATTCCCGGGACGCGATCCGCCCGCTTCAGTCCGGAAAGACCGGCTCACGGCGAGTGAAGCGGAACAGCGCGGCGGGGCGATGACGCCCTTCCCGGCGCTGCCTGCCGGTATCCTCCAGGATCTCCGAAGAAAGCATCTTCTTTCGAAAGTTGCGTTTGTCGAGTTGCCGGCCAAGAATGATCTCGTAGACATTCTGCAGTTCGGTCAGGGTAAACACCTCGGGCAGCAGCGCATAGGCGACCGACGAATAGGACAGTTTGGCCCGCAGCCGGGCCAATGCGGTGTCGATGATCTCGCGATGATCGAACGCCAGTTCCGGCAGGGCGTCGGCGGGCCACCACTGCGCCTCGGCGGCGTCGGTTCCGGCCCTGGGATTGGCAAAGTTTCCCTCGTTCAGCGGCAACAAAGCGTAATAGGCGATCGAGATCACTCGCGTCCGGGGATCGCGATCCGGCCGGCCGAACGTATACAGTTGCTCCAGATAGGACGCGCCGGACAGTCCGGTTTCCTCGATCAATTCGCGCTGCGCCGCCTCGTCCGGACTCTCGGTCAGGTGAATGAAGCCCCCCGGCAACGCCCAGGCGCCCCGAAAGGGTTCGATCCCCCGCCGGATGAGAAGAACGTGCAGGCAGTTCCCCTTCGCACACTGGAACGAGCCGATGACGAACGCGACGATATCGACGGCGACGGATGGTCGATCGAACTGCGTGATATCGTAAGCCGTCGGATCGACGTCGGCCTCTGCCTTCGTGTTCATCAAACACATAGTAACACTCGCCGGTCCTCCTGTCAAGGGGCATTCCCCGGTCGCCATGGGATCAACCGGAGGCGAAAAATTGCCCGTTTTGAAATGCCTGAACCGATGTTGCGGCGAGTCGTTTCTTAAAGTGCCCCGGAGTGTCCGATCTCTCCATCCATACTTTCCCATCCATGGTCTAATAACCTGACATGCCAGCGAAAAACGGACATCTACAGGGCGGAAAGTTTACGGCGAGCCATACGACGGTAATCGATGCCGCACGGGAGCCCGCCCTGGCTGCATCCAAACTGGACTGCGTCTCCAAAATCTCCCTGGGTTTAATCAAAAAACTTCCCAACGGGGAACCGACCATAAAATTCGCCGATGAGGGCGAAGCCTGCCTGTTAGCAAAAATCCGTGGTGTCTCCTATCTGCAAGAGATACGAGTGTACACCACGGATAAACAACAGACCAGGGAAGCGATGTATCGCGCCCTGCGCGGCCTCTGACACCGCCCATCGTTACGGTTTTGCAGTGGCGACGTTTTTGGAGTCGACGTCCACTTTCAGCGCCCGCAACGCGTTTTCGAGGGCTGGCTTCCCCTCTTCGTATCCGACAAACACGGCAGCGACCTTGCCGTCCTTATCGATCACATACTGCGTCGGAATTCCGGTCACCTCGTACAGCTTCGAAGCGATGCTATTCGCTCGTCCCCCGGTGTCGAAGGCGGTGGGAAAGGTAAAGGTCGCCTTCCTGGTAGCGATCCACTTGTCGTACTCCGACTTCTCGTCCCAGACACAGAGAGCGAGCACGGTCACGCCCTGATCTTTCACCCGGCGATAAACCTTCTCCAGGTGCGGCATCGACCGTTGGCAGGGTCCGCACCAGGTCGCCCAGAAATCCAGAATGACGATTTTGCCCTTCAGGTCGGAAAGACGAACCACTTTTCCGTCTGCGCCCACCGCCTTAAAGTCCGGGGCGGGAGTCCCTATTGCCAGACCAACGGACTCTGCCTTTGCATTTACGGGCTTTGTCCAGACGAACGTCTTTGGGGGAAGTGGCGCGTCGAACGACCAATCCTTGTACTCCAACAACAGGTTCGGCATATCGGCGCCATCGAGGACCATTCCCTCAAGCGAACGGACCGGCAGCTTTGTATCCGGATCGAACCAGACCCTGGTATAGGAAACCAATTTCTTCCCATCTTTGGTGGTTCGTTCCATTTCGTTATCCGTCGCCAGTATCAACTGCTTACCGTCGATCTGCGCCTCGGAAATGGTTCGTTGCACCCCTTTGGCCGCAGGTTGACCGGGGAACAGAATTCGGCGCAGGCCCGCCATCGCCGCGAGTTGCGACATATACCGTTCGCCGGGCTTTGGCGCATCCTCGATCCGATACCGCTCGATCAGGCTGTTGTACTCGTACTGCTTCTTACCGTCCGACATATAGAACGATGCCGCTTTTGGCTTTCCATCGTTCGAATTCAACGGGGTGGCATCGACCCGGAAGCGCCCCGGTTTTTCGACGGAAAGGACCACGTCGAAAAACGGCGTGGCCTTTCCCTCCTTGCCCATCACCGAGAACGTTGCCTTACACCGGATGGTGGTTGCCTTCACCAGAGCATCCGCCACCGGGACGTTTGCAGGCGCGTCCTGAGCCAGGGCAAAGGTGCCGGGAGATAGGACCGAGACCGCCAGGATGGGCGTCAGCAGACTAAAGGACTTCATGTTTGGATTCTTCCTCGCGCAGTATGGAGCAGACTTCCACCAGCGGCGCATCTTTGGAACGCGAGAGGTACGCGGATGCCGTGGCCAGTTCCAGTCCCACAATCCTACCATTTTGGTCGTAGTCCAGAACGAGACCAGTGGGGTGTGCCTCGCTACGTTGAATCGGCGCATCTCGAAAAACAATCTTTAAGATGTCATCCGACTCGAAATAAGTGACTTTCATAGCATTGTTTCAGGGGGCGGAGCAGCCCCCTTTCAGTTCACTTATAGCGCGGTGCTGCCCGTGGATTTATCGGGCACATAGTAGTAGTTGGAGCCTAATGTCGCAGGATCGGTGATGCCCGGCGGCAACAGGTGCCCGACCTTTTCCGATTTGTAGAAATTGCTGAGTCCCTGCTGGCTCAGACGAAAGACTTTGGCGTGTCCATCCTGCATTACGATGTTCGCCGATAGGTTCGGGTGTCGTCCCGACAACTGGGCGGAGGTACGAGTGAGTCCGGTTCGAAGATTGCGCGGGGTGCTGATACCGTTAAAGGTGGAACTGGAACCACCGGCATCCCCCATCAGGATGCTGTCGGCAGGATTATCCCAGGCGGCAATCGACCGGAAAGGACCATAAGTCGAGGTGCCCGGCCCGGGGATACCGCTCATTACTAAAACGTTGGTATCATATCCCAGCGGTGCATCAGCGGGATCGATGGTGAACGGAGCGCCACCGGAGCTCGGCTTGAGGTTCGCCGCCGTCAGGCAGGACTGAATCTGCGTATTTTTGATATACGGTTGAACGATTCCCGCTGACGCCTTCAACTTCGCCAGGTTGGCATTCTCAAAGACCAGTCCGAAGAACCAGTAGTACTGGTTGGAGAAGGTAAAGCCCGACGGGGCGGTATATGCACCGGTCGGAAAGGTCTCATCGTAGTCCTGAACATACATCAGAACGGCGAGGCCCATCTGCTTGAGGTTGGAAAGGCAGGAGGTTTGCCGTGCCTTCTCTCGCGCCTGGGCGAAGACAGGGAACAGGATAGCCGCCAGTATGGCTATTATCGCGATGACCACTAACAACTCGATCAGAGTGAAGCCGTGACGCACACGCGATTTTGAGGAGAGCACCGTACTGAACCGGGACATGATGGCGTTCCTTTCGGAAGAACAAAATAAACGAAGTTGCTCGGAATGATATCAGGGCATTCCCAAATTACTCCTAAATAACCCTTAAATCTCCGGAACAGGACAGAATTTTTGTCGCGCCGCATGATATACCTCCGCCGCGTTCATCCTCATCCCCTCGTTCCGGTAACGCTCCACCGGATCAGGACCGATCGCGTTCCGAGCCCGCTCCAGATCTCGTTCTCGTTCCATTGGGTCCGCGGGCTTAAAGGAGATTCCGAGATCGCCACGCAACTTCTCAGCTGTCCCAAGGAAGCTCACGCCGGTGGCGAAATCGCCATCCGCACAGGCGATATGCCCTGCCTCCTTGACGCACCAGGCAAAAGCCCGGCGGTCGTCGACGGTGTAGGTCAGACGAAGCGATTCCAGCAGGCACTGCTTTGCAGGTTCCAATTGCCGTACCAGACGATACACGGTCGCCAGGTTCAGGTAGGAGATACCAATACCGGGTCTGTCCGCGATCCGAAGGGCCAGTTGTAATCCCTCCTTCAGAAGAGACAAAGCCCTGTCGTATTCGCCCTGGTAACGTGCCACCAATCCGAGGTTATTCAGGGTGCTGGATAAACGTTTCTCATTTCCCTCGCTTCGGCGATAGGTAAGAATCTGCTCAAACAGGTTCCAGGCGATCGGCCAATCGCATTCGTCCATAGCGACGGTGGCAAGATTGGATACGACCCGGGCCACTAACGAGGGGTCACCATGACATCGTGCGAAATGCAGCGCTTCATTCAGCAACGTCCGGGCTTGCGGGTTCTCTTCGAGCGTGTTGGCGATGGTTCCAAGAATCATCAGCGCATGGGCCGTTCCCGCGTGGTCCTGCTGTTTACGGAAAAGAAGGAGCGCCTCTTCCAGCGCTTTCTTTGCGTTGCCGTAATCCGCCGTTGCGCGCCGAAGCTGTCCCATCGCCAGCAACGCCCTTGCTTCCCTGTACGCATCCCGCGGAGGTTTCCCGGACCCGAAAAATCGTTGAATCCAATGGATTCCCTCCACCGCGTCGCCCTGCATTTCCCAGAAGTCGGTCAGCGCGACGGCCAGGTCCAGGCCCTCCTGTTGCCAGCCCACTTCCTCCGCCCAGGCGAGCGCCGCCCGAAGGTTTTCCTGTTCTTCGGTTAACTTCCGATGGGTATTCGCCGGGTCGCTACCGTCCGGACCCGAGCCATCGCCGACCGTCAGCTCCCTGAAAAAGTCGAAGTGCCGGCGCATCAGACGGGCACGATCGGCAATTGTCTGTTGTTCGGCAGCGAATTCGCGGACACTTTCCAGCATCCGAAACCGCATTGCCCGGTCCTTTGCTTGTTTCGATTCGCTTGCCACCACCAGCGAACGTTCGCGCAGTTCGGTGATGTCCTTCAGGAGAGCAAGCGGTGTGTCCGTTTTCAATCCGCAAACGGCAAGCGCGGCATCGAGCGTCCAGCCTCCACGAAAGACCGACAGTTCCAGGAACAATCGCTGAAGGTTCTCCGGCAACAGCAGATAGCTGTATTCGAGAGTCGCCCGTAATGTCCGATGCCGGGCCGGGATATCACGGCGACGACTGACCAGCAGATCGAACCGCCGGTTCAAATGATCGAGCATCTCTTCCGGAGTCAACGTCTGCGCCCAGGCGGCGCACAATTCGATCGCCAGCGGAAGTCCGTCAAGGCGGGAACAGAGCCGGGAGAGGATCGGAGCGTTCTCGGCAGTGAGCGAAAGATTGGGACGAACTGCTCTGGCGCGGTCGAGGAATAGTTGCACACCGGGGAAAGCTCCAAATCCGAGGGCGTCGCGTGGGGCGTTTTCGGTATCCGGCACCATCAACGGAGGAACTGTGAGTTCCCTCTCCCCCGTCACTCCGAGCAGTTGGCGCGAAGTGACGACGATCGTGAGCAGCGGCAGGCGTTCCAGAAGGTGGCGTATCGGGTCAACGGCCCCCTCGGCCAGGTGTTCGAGGTTATCCAGAATCAGCAGAGCGGGTTGATCCTGGAGTGTGGTAACGATCTGACGGACTGCCCCTGCCGTTCGGGCGCCTTCCCCTTTGATTCCATCCGCAATGGCAGCGGGAATCAGATTGGCATCGCTGACATCCGCCAGGGGAATGAACCAGACAGCGCCCCGATATTCTCCTGAGAGTCGATGCGCCAGTTCGACCGCGAGGCGGGTCTTCCCTGTTCCCCCCAGTCCTGTCAGGGTGATCAGCCGGGTTTCCCGTTGAAGAATCATCTGTTCGATACGGGCAAGCTCCTCTTGACGCCCAAAGAAACGGGTGAGGGGAACGGGAACGGAGACCTCTCGTGTGGTTTCCTGTTCGGTTGCTTTTGGCTGCGGCGAGGCGTTCCGCTTAAGAAACTCGGTCCAATCTTGGTAAGGTTTCTGATCAAGGTGTTTTGTCAGGAGTTCCGAAAGACCTTGATAATGGCGTTGCGCTGCGGAAAACTGTCCGCTTTTCAATAGCAGGCGGATGACATTGCCATGAACATCCTCGGACAGGGGGTCGAGGGAGACAGCCCACCGTGCGAGGGTGAGGGCTTCCTCCATAGCCTGCCGTTCTTCGAGCAAGGTTAGCAACCGGTTCAGGGATCGCCGGAAGATTTCATAGAGGCGCTGTCGTTCGCTGAGAACCCACTCCTCTTCGAGCGCCGGGGTGAGATGGCCCGAATACAGTCCCACGGCCCGTTTATACCGTTCGAGGCGGCGAGTCGGATCCGTGGTGCGTTCGGCAGATGCCACCGCTTCCAAAAACTCGGAAACGTCGGTCGCAATCGCCGTGATTTCGATACCCACCCGTTGCCGATCCGTCAGAAGCACCCGTCCGCGCAGGGACTCCTCCGACTCCAGGCGGGGACGGAGCCAGCCCACCGCCTGCGATAGTCGATTTCGGGAGGAATCGCGGTCGGTTTCCGGCCAGAGCAGGTCGCAGAGGACCTCGCGCGGATGGCGCCGTTCGGGATGAAGCGCAAGATAGGTAAACAGCGCCTCGGTTTTCCGGGTCTGAAACCGCTCCCAGATCTGCTCATCTCGCTGAAGCCGGAACTGCCCGAGCAGTTCCACCTTCCAGATTACCTGCTCCGATACCATGGACCATTCTACCCCAAGAATCCCTCCGGTTTTCGGGGATCAAGTAAAATCTACCGCTATTCGACCAGACAATAGTTCATACGGAAACGATCGTCCGCGTTCCAGGAACGCCCGCACTGCGTCCATATAGGCGGTTACCAGAGATTCGTCATACATCGGGGAGCCGTCGGGATAGCGCTGGAGGCTGCGCCACGAGGAATCATAATACGTCTGCGCATAACGAAGACCGGAGTCGCAGATCAAGGTCACCAGTGAGCCGCTCTGCCCCTCCTGCCGCATCTTCTCCAGGAGCTGAATGGCCCCGATCAGGTTGGTCCCGGTGCTGACGCCGCAATAGTATCGACCCGTTTGATAGAGATATAGCATCGCTCCGACCGAGGCTTCATTGGGAACCGTCACCATACCATCGATGATCTCGGGCAGAAACGAATCGGCGGGCGTGGGACGACCGATTCCTTCGATGGGAGACGCCATACAATAACGTTGCAGGGTATGGCTCTCGCGACCTCGCGACCGCGCCCAGCAGGAAAAGTAGGACGATTCAGGTGGATCCGCCACACAGACACGGGTGTCAAATCCCTTATATCGGGCATAACGACCAATGGTGGCGGAAGTGCCTCCGGTTCCCGCTCCGACTACCACCCACTGAGGAATCCGAAAGGATTCCGGTTCCTGCTCCATCTGTTCGAAAATCGTTTCCGCAATGTTGTTGTTGCCGCGCCAGTCGGTGGCTCGTTCGGAGAAAGTGAACTGATCGACGAAATAGCCGTTATTCGCCGCTGCCTGTCGCTTCGCTTCAGCAATGACATCATCCTCGGTGCGCAGGACTTTGCCGCCATAGTCCTCGATCAGACGTAATTTCATCGGCGCTGTTCGTGCGGGCACCACAGCATAGAAGTTACGCAAACCGATCAATTGCGCAAAATATGCCTCGGAAATCGCGGTCGAACCGGAAGACGCCTCATAGACTGGCACATCGGGGTTGGTTATCTTGCCGTTACAGAGCGCATAAAGAAAGAGCGATCGCGCCAGCCGGTGTTTCAGACTTCCGGTCGGATGGGTGGACTCGTCTTTGAGATAGAGCGCCAGCCCATCAAAGGCTGTCGCCGGCAGAGGAAACCGCAACAGGTGGGTATCGGCGGAGCGACGCATGTCGGCGTGGATGGCACGGACCGCCTGCCGTACCCATGCGGTATCGATGGTGGTGTCGTAAGCCGTCGGATCGACGTCGGCCTCTGCCTTCGTGTTCATCAAACACACAGTAACACTCGCCGGTTCTCCTGTCAAGGAGCGTTCCCCGGTCGCCATGGGATCAACCGGGGGCGCAACGTCACCGTTCGCATTCGATGATCGCATCGCGGATCAACCGGGCGAACTTCCATCGCCACTGCCGGGAGAAAGCGTTCTCCCGATCCTTCGCGTTCGAGAGCGTCGCCACCTCGAGAAGCGCCCGCTGCGGAACGGGGTTGAAGAGCGGGTTCAGGACGCCGAGTTGCCGGGCATCGGAGACCGGAATTTTGCCGTCGTACTTCGTGCGGGCCAGACCGGCCTGCGACAGCCGACGGGCCAGAACATGCGCCAGGCGCGGCGGCCCACCGGCGCGGCGGTCATAGAGGACGTGCGCGCCCCGCACCCGCTTCAACCGGAAGGAGTCATGATGGATCGCCAGGAAGTACAGTCCCTTCGCCAGGGCGCGTTTCTCCGGAGTGAGTGACCGGTACGGTTCCCGGGCGAACGCCGCGCGTTGATGCAGCGCATCCACCGACCCGGTGACGGGCGTCCGATTGAACGCCAGCCGGGCGTCCCTCGGTCGCAGCAGCGGCGGTTCCGGCCGTCCCTCGATCGGACGGATATCCAGGGCGGCGCTCGTCACCGTGAACCGCACGTTCGCGCCCCCCTCCGAGAGTACCCGGCCCAGGGTGGCGGCAAAACGGTAATTCAGCGTGTCCTCCCGGCAGTCCTTTCGGCGATACCCGGAATCGCTCCCGCCATGACCGGGGTCGAGAATCACGGTCACACCGCCCAGAGGCGCCCCCGGGTTCGTGATAGGGGTCGGCGGCACGGTTCGAGGCGGCCCGGATCGAAGAAGCCAGCCGATTATTGCGCCGACCAGGACCAGGGCGACGAACCGGTACGCTAACAGCAGGGTTTCGCGCGGCGGCACGGTTCCGCGGCCGGGCGGTTTCGGTCGACGGGGCATCTCGGTCTTCCCGTCATCTCTTTCCTTACGGGACGGCCGGAATCCTGCCTGCCACAATGCCGTTCGACGGTCGCTCGAACAACAGGAAAAATTCCCGCCCAACGGATGACGACCGGTTTATCGCATGATTCTTGCTTTGTCCGGCTTCAGGAGATAGCCGACACACACGCCCGAACCGGAACCATGACAAACACACTGCCACAAACGATGATCGCCCTGCCGTATGTACGGCCGTCGGACGAGCAAGCGGCTCCCGATCCGCCCGGTTCCCCCCTGCGTGTCGCGGAACGGGAGATGGGCGAACTTTTGTCATCGCTGGCGGAAAGCCTTTCCAAATCGTGTGTCTACTTCGCGCCGAATAACCTGACGCATCTCCTTCCGCCGCCGCCGGTGCCGCCGCTGCTGGAGGATCTGGACGGTCGTATGCGGGGGTTGCTCCACCATACCGAGGGGAACCCGGTCTACGAGAAGCGCAAAGCCCGACTGCCGGAGGTGGTGGGTTGCCTGTTCGCGGCCTCGGGAGCGGTCCACCATGTCTATGAACTTTTTCGCCTGCTACGCATCGTCCGACTTCCCCCGTTCGGGTTCGCCCCTCTGGTGCGCATGACCGACCAGGTGATCCTGCTCTTTCAGGCGACCGCCTACGCACTGGATCGGGACGATCCGTCCGCCGCCCGCGCCGCAATGCGGGCGACCCTGCAGGTCCGCAGTATCTGCCAGGAAATGCACGACATCATCGCCGACCTGGCGACCTTTTTGCCGCAACAATCCTGGCGGATGATCAAAGCGGCCGCCGACTGCCTGATGGTCGCTTCCGAGACCGTAACACAAGTGGCGCTCTGCATGGCGGGGGAGCGGGAGACGTTCCTGGCCACGCCGCCCGCTCCGCGTCCGTCCGCGCCCCCCGCCCGCCGTCGCTCGTCCGAACCCGTATCGCAGAGCATGCCGACCAAAAGACGCTCCCCGTTTTCGCTGTTCGCCTGGCTGAGGACCGTCTTCGTCCGATCATGAAACGTTCTCGGTGTCCTTTTCACTGAGGGCGAGCGCCTTTTCCATGACCGCGCCGATATTCGGAACGCCATGTACCGCATTGATACTGATGTTCGGCGCGGTTTGGATCGACCCTCCCCCACCGCTCCGGAACGCGCCGGGCAGCCCTGTCTCCCCTTCCACATACGCCTGGAGCTGGGCGGCGATCAAAAGCGCCAGGGAGACCTTTTCCCGATCGCCCGCGCCCTCCGGAACGATCGGGGCAAGCGCCGCCACATAGGCGTCGGGAGCCAGTTGCGCGATGGCGCTCTGAAGCCCTTTCAGGCTGTTCACCGCGATGTCGCCGGTGCCCGCGAACGACTCCAGGTGCAGGCTCTTTTCGAGTTGCTCCCTGAGGGCGGCGATGGGCGGCAGCAGGCGGATCAGTCCGCGAAGTGTCGTGTCGTTTTGCATGGAGTTTCCTTTCATTTCCCGGCCGTCGACTGCCGGTCGTTTTCCGTATTCAATCCCAGAGCGACGCAGGTATCGGGGCGAAGATGCCGTTTCAGGTTCCGCCGGGCATGGAACAGACGGGACCGAACCGTCCCGATATCGGTCGCCATCGCTTCGGCGATCTGCTGGTAGGTGAAATCCTCCTCGGCATACAGAATCATGGTCTGCCGCTGGAGTTCCGGCAGGCGATCCATGGCCTCCTGCACCTCCTGCCAGAGAGTCAGGCGGATCATCGTCTCCTCCGGTCCCGGTGTCGGGGCCATCCGCCGTTCTCCGAAGGGTTCGCCTCTCATCGAATCCCCGGAGAGCACATCGAAACGGCCACGCGCCCGCAGAATATCGTAAGCCGTATTCCGGGCGACCCTATACGCGAACGGCAGCAGGCTGTCCGGTCCCGCCAGTCGGTCCCGCGAAACCCAGAGCGCCAGCATCGCCTCCCGCACGATATCGGTACGATCCTCGCCCGGACCGATCAACCGCGCCGCGAACCGCTCGATCGGCGGGAGAAGGTGGCGGCGCAGAAGGTCGAAGGCTTCCCGATCCCCCGCCCGGACACGGCGGAACAGTTCCTCGCAATCTGGCGGTAGGGCGGCACGGCGTTCGTTCATCCTGCGTTCTCACCCCTTGAATCGCGGCCGCCCTTGAAAGGTTCAAACAAACCGGTCCTGTCCACCCTGTTTTCACGAGGTTCTTTCGCGCTCCGTTCGAACGCGGCAACTTGACGCGTTTTCGTCCGGGTGTTAGCATGGAACGGAATCACTGCGCTCCCCATGCATATCACCCGGCTCGAGCTTTTCGACTTCCGCAACTACACGACGCTCCGCTGGGAACCGCTCCCCGGCCTGAACCTGATTGTCGGTCCGAACGCTCAGGGCAAAACCAATCTCCTGGAAGCCATCTATCTTCTCGCCACCACCAAATCCGTCCGCGCCGGACGGGACGGGGAGATGGTCCGTTTCGGCGCGGACGCCTGCCGGGTTGCCGCCGAGGTCCGTCGCGAACAGCAGGGCGATGTCCTTCTCGAAATTGCGATCGCTTCCCCGACCGCCACCAATATCGGCGGCGAGCGAAAGATCGTCAAAGTCAATCACGGAAAGCAGGCCCGTGTGACCGACCTGATCGGCCATGTCAATGCCGTCCTTTTCTCGTCGGTCGATCTCGATATCGTTCGGGGAGAGCCGGAGGACCGCCGCCGTTTTCTCAACTACGAAATCTCCCAGGTATCCCCTCGCTATGCGCTGGCCTACGGATCGTACCGACGGTCGCTGGAGCAGAGGAACCGCCTGCTTAAGGATATCAAATACGGTCAGGCGGGTCTGCCGTCCCTGGAGACGTGGACCCTGCAGGTGGCGGAGCATGGCGCTCGCCTGATCGAGCGTCGACGCGCCTATGTCGAAAAACTGGCGGTCCACACCGCCGCGATGCACCGCTCCCTGACCGAAAATCGGGAAACGGTGGCTCCGGAGTACGCCCCCTCGTTCCCGCTCGCTCCCGGCGTCGTCACGGTGGAGGAGGTCAAAACCGCCTTCATCGCCGCCCTCGGAGAGCTGCGCCGCGAGGAGTTGCAACGCGGCACGACTCTGCTCGGACCGCAACGGGACGACCTGCGGTTCTCGGTCGGCGCGACGCCGGAGACGGCGGTGGAAGTGCAGACGTACGGTTCCCAGGGTCAGCAGCGAACGACCGCCCTGTCTCTGCGGTTGGCGGAACGGCAGTTGATCGAGGAGATGGTCGGCGAACCCCCGGTCGTCCTTCTGGACGATGTCCTTTCGGACCTCGACGAATACCGCCGCGCCCGTATCTTCGAACTCGCGCTGTCGGAAGGCCAGACCTTTCTGACGACGACCGATCTGGCGGCGATCCCACCGGAGGCCATCGCGCAGGCCGCCATCTGGCGGGTTGCCGCCGGAACGGTGGAAAGAACGGAGGCTCCCTGATGAACGCGATCCCGCCTGCGGCGACGGACCGCCGACCCCTTCCGTCGGTTCGTTTCAACGGCCTGATGCTGCTGGGCGATGTCGCCTTCTACCTGATCGGGATGTCGTTTATCGACACCTCCACGGCGCTCCCGGCGATTGTTCGATCACTCGGGGGCGATGCCGCGTTTCTCGGCCTGCTTTTATCCTTGCGTCAGGCCGCCTCCTTCCTGGCTCCCGTGCTGATCGCCCACTCTCTCCAGGGAGCTTCGCGCTACAAACCGATTCTGGTCCAGGTCTGTCTGTGGGGACGGATCGGGCTGTTTCCGACCGCAGCGGCGGTCTATTTCCTGGGAGATCGGTTCCCCTTTCTTGCCCTGACCGTGCTGACCGTTGCACTGGTTCTGGCATGGCTGGGCGACGGCGCCGGAGCGGTTCCGTGGACGGCGCTGGTCGGTAAAATGATCCCGGCCCGTCAACGCGGACGCCTTTTCGCCGCCACTCAGGTCGTTGCGGGGGTCAGCCGGTTAATCCTGAGCGGCGGCGTCGCCGTGCTGCTTTCGGGCCGGTATGTCGCCTTCCCGCAGAACATGGGCTTGCTGTTGCTGCTCTGCGCGCTTTCCCTGGCGGTTTCCTGGGGGTTTATCGCCTCGTTCCGCGAACCGGAGCCGACGGACGATACCCCCGACTCGACTCCCTCCCCCGGTTTTTTTGCCTACCTGCGCTCTTTACCCGGGCAAATGCGCGAACACCCGACGTTCCTGCTGCTGGCGACCGTCCAGATATTCCTGACGGCGACCGGCGCGGGGATGCCCTTTCTGATCGGCTATGCGGAATCCCTCGGCACACGCATGCCCGAACGCCTGCCGTTCGGACTGCAGGGGCTGGTCGGCATTTTCGAAGGCGGTATGCCGGGTCTCTTTCTGGCCGTTCAGACCGCCGGCATGCTGCTTTGCGCGCCGCTCTGGGGTTGGGTGAACGATCGATTCGGCCCGAAAACCGCCGTTGTCGGACTCCTCGGGACCGCGCTGTCCTGCCCCCTGCTGGCCGCTCTGGGTGGCATTTCGGGCGGAAACCTGACGCTTTTCCTGCTGGCCTACCTTCTCTTCGGAGCGTCGATGGACTGGTGGATTCCTATCACCAACTACCTGATCGAATCGGTCCCGACCGAGAAGCAGGCCACCTTCCTGGGGTTGATGAGCGTCGCTTCCTCCCCCTCTCTGCTGCTTCCGCTGGTGGCCGGTTTTCTCATGCGTCAGACCGGCGGTCTCGCGGTCTTTACCGAGACGTTTGTCCTGATCCTTCTGGGACTGGCGCTGGCGCTTCGTCTTCCGGGTACGCGACGCCATGTATCGTCCGTCGGGTAACCCATCGCGCGAACGGCACCAAAACCGCCGACAATCGGTATATAAATAAGGAAAGGTCGCCGAAAACATGTCTGCCGCGTCTCCGGAAGCTCCGCTCAACGTACCGTTGCCGTCCGCCGTTTTCGAATCCGAACGGATCGAGACCGACACGCAGGAGCGAGGGAAAACGCTCTTTCGCGCCGTACGTCGGATGGAAAGCAGCAAAACGCCGATCGACTGGTTCTACGATAGCCTGATGCAGTTGACGACGGCGGATGAGAAGGTCAAGGTGGAGTTGTTTCGCTTCGTCGACGCGCTTCCCTCCCTCAAAACTCCCGATGCCGTCAACCGACATTTGCAGGAATACCTTCTGCGCTCGGATGTGAAACTGCCCCCGTTGATCGCGTCCGTACTGTCGACGGCGACCGGCGTCCCGCTTCTGCAGGGTCCCGTTGCCTGGGCATCTCACTTCGGGGCGAAGCGGATGGCGGAACGGTTCATCGCCGGACGTAACGGGCAGGAAGCGGCCGCCGCGATCGAACGGCTCCGGTCGCAGGACCGAACGTTCACCCTCGATCTGCTCGGAGAGGCCGTGACCTCCGAAGCGGAGGCCCTGGCCTACCAGGCGAAGTACCTGGAACTGATCGAGGATCTGGCCCGGATCGCCCGCCGCTGGCCCGACCGACCCCGGATCGATCAGGCGTCGTTCGGGCCGCTTCCGAAGGTCAATGTTTCCGTCAAGTTATCCTCTCTCTACTCCCGATTCGATCCGATGGCCGCCGACACCACCGTCGAAGCGGTGAAGGAGCGTTTGCGCCCGATCCTCCGTTCCGCCCGAAGACACGGTATCTTCGTGAATTTCGATATGGAACAACGGGATTATTGCGGCATCACCCGCCGTATCTTCGAGGAGGTTTTTTGTGAGGAGGAGTTCGCAAACTGGGGAGAGATCGGTATCGTCGTCCAGGCCTACCTGCGCGATGCCGAACGGCAACTGGCGGAGCTGCGGGATTACAGTCTGCGGCGCGGGGTTCCCTTCACGATCCGTCTGGTCAAGGGCGCGTACTGGGACTACGAAACCATCATCTCCGCGCAGCGAGGCCACCCGGTGCCGGTCTGGCAGAACAAGGCGGATACCGACGCCTGCTACGAACGCTGTACGGAGTTTCTGATCCGGAACTGGACGTCGCTTCGCCCGGCCTTTGCGACGCACAACGTCCGCTCCGCCGCCCATGCGCAGGCGCTGGCGGCCACCCACGGTCTGCCGCCCGCAACGATCGAGTTTCAGGTTCTGTACGGAATGGGCGATCCGATCGGGCGCGCCCTGGCCGCCCAGGGAGAACGGGTCCGTGTGTATGTTCCCTTCGGCGAACTGTTGCCGGGCATGGCCTACCTGGTCCGCCGCCTTCTCGAGAACTCGTCGAACGACTCTTTCATTCGCAAAGCCGGGGAGAACGTCCGCATCGACGCCCTGCTCGCTCCGCCCCGCATTCACTCGATCTCCTCCGTCCCGACCGGCGGGCCACCGGCGGGAGGCACGGCTTCGGCCTTTGTCAACGAACCGGAAACCGACTTCGCCGAACCTCGCAACCAGGAAGCGATGCGGGCCGCGCTTTCGGTCGTTCGCGCCGAACTGGGCAAAACCGTCCTCCGACCGTCGGTCGTCGTCGACGAAAACGCGCCCCGGATTATCGACCGTCCCTGTCCGAACGACACTCGCCTCGTCGCTTCCCGTACCCGCTATGCCACCGCCGCCGAAGCGACCGAAGCGGTTCGCGTTGCCGCCGCCGCGTTCCCGGTCTGGCGGGACACTCCGGTCCGGGAACGCTGTGCCGTTCTTCGAAAAGCGGCGGATCATTTCCGCGCCCGTCGGTTCGAGATCGCCGCCTGGATGGTTTTCGAGGTAGGCAAACCCTGGCGCGAAGCCGATGCCGATGTCGCGGAGGCGATCGACTTCTGTGAGTTCTACGCGGCGGAGATGGAGCGCCTTTCCCATCCCCGTCGCCGCAATATACCCGGCGAATGGAACGAATTCCTCTATGATGCGCGGGGTCCGGCGGTCATTATCGCTCCGTGGAACTTCCCCCTCGCCATCCTGACCGGAATGGCGACAGCGGCTCTGGTCGCGGGAAACCCCGTTCTCCTGAAACCGGCGGAGCAATCGTCCCGGGTCGGTTTCTTCCTTTACGAAGCGTTGACCGCGGCCGGATGCCCGGAGGGCGTGGCGACCTACGTGCCCGGCGACGGCGAGGAGATCGGCCCGACACTGGTCAATGACCCGCGGGTCGCGCTCATTGCCTTCACCGGCAGCAAAACGGTCGGGCTATCGATCCTCGAATCGGCCGCCGTCGTCCGCCCCGGTCAGCGGGAGATCAAAAAGGTGATTGCGGAACTGGGTGGGAAGAACGCCATCCTCGTCGATGAGGACGCCGATCCGGACGAGGCCGTGCTGGGAACGCTTCACTCCTTCGTCGGGTTTGCCGGTCAGAAATGTTCCGCCTGTTCGCGCGTGGTCGTGATCGGTTCCGCCTACGAACCGTTCTGCGCGCGCCTGGCGGAGGCGGTGAAATCGATTCGTATCGGCCCGGCGGACGATCCGGCAACGACTCTCGGACCGGTGGTCGATGAGGAGTCGCAGAGACGAGTTGAGAGATATACCGAGATCGGAAAAGCCGAGGGCCGGATGCTGGCACAGGTCCCGGTGCCCGAATCCCTCCGGGGACGCGGATACTATGTCCCGGCGACGGTCTTTACGGACTGCCCCGCCGACGGACGGCTCTGTCAGGAGGAGATTTTCGGCCCGGTACTGGCCGTACTTCGGGCCGCCGACCTGACGGAGGCGCTGAAAATCGCGGACGATACGCCATATGCTCTGACCGGCGGCTTTTACTCCCGTTCGCCGAAGAACATCGAACGCGCGCGCCGGGAATTCCGGGTCGGCAATCTGTACATCAACCGGAAAATCACCGGAGCGATAGTTGACCGTCAGCCGTTCGGCGGGGCGCGGATGTCCGGGATCGGCAGCAAAGCGGGCGGTCCCGACTATCTGTTGCAGTTCCTGAACCCGCGGACCATCACGGAGTCGGTGTTGCGGCGCGGCTTTGCTCCCTCCGCCGAACCGGGCGGCGAATAGACCCGGGTAGACTTTCGTTACCTTTCGTGCGGCAAAGATTGCCTGCTATAATCGGGCGTGATCGACCATGACCGGCTGTTCAAGGAACTCCTGACCACGTTTTTCCCGGAGTTCCTCGAGCTTTTCTTTCCGGCTCTATTTGCCGGGCTGCGCACCGAGGAGATCGTCTTCCTGGACAAGGAGGTTTTTCACGAAATCCGCGAGGGAGAACGCCTTGAAGCGGATATCGTAGCGCGCATCCGATTCCGGCAACCGACGAACGACGCGGCGTTTTTCCTGGTACTTCTCGAACTGCAGTCGTACGACCAGGCGGATTTCGGGAAACGGCTCTTCCGTTACTTTGTTCGTTTCCATGAAAAATATGATCTTCCGGTCTACCCGATCGTCCTCTTTTCCTACGACGCTCCCTACCGTCCGGAACCCGACTCCTTCCTCGTTGGCTTTCCGGACCTCGAGGTGCTGCGATTCCGTTACCGTGTGATACAACTGAATCGGTTACACTGGCGGGATTTCATCGGCCGGGCAAACCCGGTTGCCTCCGCACTGATGGCGAAGATGAACATCGCGCCGGAGGACCGGATTCAAGCCAAGATCGAATGTTTCCGTCTTCTGGTGACGCTTCGCCCGGACCCGGCGCGAACGAAACTGATCTCCGGCTTCATCGATACATATTTACGATTCGAACCTGTCGAGGAACGGGCGTTTCAAGAGGAAATCGAAAAGGTACTTCCTCCGGAGGAGCGGCAAGTGGCACTCGAAATTATCACCGGTTGGATGCAACAGGGGATCGAGCAGGGGATTGAGCAGGGGATTGAGCAGGGACGTGAACAGGGAATGGAACGGGTGATCCTCCGACAGTTGTCCCGTCGCGTCGGTAAACTGACGGAATCCCAGGAGGCGCAGATTCGAGACCTGCCCCCGGACGCCCTGGAAGCGCTCGCCGATGCTCTCCTCGACTTTTCGACCGGCACCGACCTTGAGAACTGGCTTCGGGAACCGAAGTTTACTCCCGGTCCATGACCGACCTTCCTGGCGGAAGCATCGGCTCTTGTCGAACCTCCCCGATCGAGGTTACAATATGCTATGGCTTTCGCATACGACGACCGTTTGCGCGAGGAGTACGTCCGCGACGGTTTCACGATCCTTCGAGGCATCATCCCGCCGTCGCTGCTGAGCGACCTGCGCCGGGAAGCGGACCGCGCGCGTGACATCGCTCGCCGTCAGCACGGGGCGCAGGCACAGCGTCTCCAACCCGTCTACGAGTACGACGAACTGAATCACCGACCGTTTACCGAATTTCTCGAACTGCCGGACGTTCAAACCGTGCGCGGGATGTTGCTCGGACCTGACCACACGACGACCCGGAATATGGGAATCCTGCTGGAACCGGCGGAACACCCCTGGTGCACCCAATGGCATCGGGACTGGGGCTATAACGTCCCTGATCTCGATCTGGCGACGTTTTTCGAATTCAGTCGGAACCTTGCGACCTTCTGTCAGTTCAATGGCGCCCTGTACGACGATCACTCTCTCTGGGCCGTTCCCGGCAGCCATAACCGGGAGGACACCCCGGAGGAACGCGCCGCCTTTCCCGTGGTTCCGCCCCCGTCGCCGGATTTCAGCGGCGCGCGGACCCCGGAGGAGCGTGAACGCCTCTGCCAGGAGTACGTCCGGAGCATGCCCGGAGCGACACAGGTCTCGCTTTTCGCCGGCGATGTGGCGATCTACCGCGCTTCCTGCTGGCATATCGGAAACTATGTTCCGTACGTCAAACGGGCAACGCTTCATGATAACTTCGTCAGTCCGGACGACCTTCGGTGGCGGGAGGAGGTTCCGAAGATGCAGGAACGGATTCGCGCGGCGCGAGCGAAGGCTTCCGTATGAACGCGCCACCCGGACCGTTATCCCTGCCGGGAACTCCCACCCTGCGATACGTTGCCTTCACGCTGATCGAACTCCTCGTCGTCATCGCGATTATCTCGATACTGGCGGCGATACTCTTCCCCGTTTTCGGTCAGGCTCGGGAGAAGGCGCGTTCCGCGAACTGTCTTTCCAACGTCCGACAGATCGGTCTCGCGATCGCCCTCTACCGACAGGACTACGACCTGACCAACCCGCGGCATCGAGTCTGTCCGGATCGTACCGGTGATACCCTCTGCACGACTGCGAGCCCGACGAGAATCACCGGCCCGAACGAGACCTGGTGGGCTCCTTATGATAACAGCCTTGATCCCGAACCGGCGAACGTTGGGTATGTTCCCTACGACACTCCGTCCAAGCAGGAAATGTTGCAACCCTACTTCCGTAACCTGATGATTTTTCGCTGTCCGAGCTACCCGCAGGGTCAGGTAGGTTACGCGATGAGTTATATCACGGCGGGACCGATGGGCAAACCCGATGCGGCCGTCACCCATCCGTCGGTCATGCAAGTCTGGGATCATAAACGAACGCCGGGATGCGCCGATACCCGGATGCCGAACACGACCGGGGTCTGGGGAATCTTTCCACCCTCGGCGGACACCACCCATACGCATTATCCGACCCGCCACACGGGTGGGTTCAACACCCTCCGTTACGACGGGAGCGCGAAATGGCGTCGCCCGGAAAGCCTGACGGACGCCGACTTCATGGCCGACCCATGAGGTTAGGAGCCGTTGTTGTCCTGATGGCGTTCGTCGTTCTCCCACGGTCCGGGCGGGCCGAGACGATCACGGTGGCGGCGGCATCCTCCCTCACCAATGCGATGCGGGAGATCGGGCAGGCGTTTTCAAGAGCGAATCCCGGAACCGTCGTCCGGTTCACGTTCGGATCGTCGGGTACCCTTCTGCAACAGATCCGTCAGGGAGCGCCGATTGACGTTTTCGCCCCGGCATCGCCGCAGGAAATGGAGGTTCTGATCCGTAACGGCGACCTGATAGGCGAAACGCGCACCGAGTTTGCCGGGAACCGCCTGGTTCTGATCGGTCCGGTCGGAACCCCGTTACAGGACTGGGCGGATCTGAAACGGGAGACCGTTCGTCGGGTGGCGCTCTCCGATCCCGCCTCCGTGCCCTCCGGACGATACGCCCGGGAAACGCTGATTCGGCGGGGCCTGTGGAACGCCGTGCGCCCGAAGGGAGTTTTCGGGGGGAATGTCCGGCAGACCCTGACCTATGTGGCGAACGGAGATGCGGCTGCCGGGATCGTTTTTGCGACCGATGCCGGGATCGAACCACGGGTGACCGTCGTCGCCCATGCCCGACCCGGCAAGGATCACCTCGCGATCGTTTACCCGGCGGCGGTCGTTCGCAGAAGCCGACATTCGAACCTCGCCCGTCGGTTTGCCGCCTTCCTGAAAAGCCAACCGGCGCAGGTTATCCTGCGCCGGTTCGGGTTTTCCCCGCCGCCCGATTAGGGAGGGGACGCTTCAGGGGTTTTCCTTTCGAACGATTCCGCAGCCGAACGCCGGGGTATCCGGTTGCGCCGGACTGCGTCCGGCCATTACCTCATCGATGGCCCGCGCGAGGTCCGGGTGACTTACTCGATCCGGGTCCCGGCTGTCGTCGATCCGACCGGCATAGCGAAGTCTGCGCTGCCCGTCCAGCACAAATGCCTCGGGGGTGACCGCCGCGCCGAAGTGGTCCGCGCATAAGGCCCGCTCGTCCCGGAAAACCGGAAACGCAAAGGCGTTCTCACGCGCATGACGGGCGATGTCCGCCGCCGTCTCATCCTGATTCGAGTAGACGCCGACGACACGTACCCCGGATAGTCGGTCGGCCAGTTCCCGCACACGCCGGTTGTAGTTGTTCGAACAGGGGCACTTCACCGACAGGAACAGCACAACCGTCGCCTTCGCCGGTTCCCTGCCGATCAACGGCTCCATCCGCCCTTCGCGATCGACCCGTGGAAGACCGAACTCGCCGACCGGCTTTCCGATCCCGTGCGCCCGCGCCGCCAGCACTTCGTCCACACAGCACTGGCTGATCTCGATCAACTGCTTCCCGGCCCGCGCCGGTTCGATGATGGCATCTCCGATACGATAGCGGACGATTCCGCTCGGATCGACCACGAAGGTCGTACGGTAATCGCCGTTCGGAACGGTGTATTGCCGGGCCAGGGAGTTCTCCGGGTCGATCAGCAGAGGGAACGGCAGTTTTGCGTCATCGTGGAATCGTCGTGCCGTTTCCGCAGCATCCTCCGAAATCAGGAACGCTTTCGCGCCGACCGCGTCGAACTCGGCCTGGGACCCGGCCAGGGCGCGCGCTTCCGCACGAGTTTTCTCATCGGTCCAGGAGGGTACGAACGCCAGAAAGACGGTGCGGCCACGGTAATCGCTCAGGCGGAACGTCCTCCCGTCCTGTGCGGTCAGGGTGAAATCCGGGGCAGGCATTCCGTCGGAGAGCACCCGCCGCGCCGCCTTGACGGGTACGGACCGCCCCTGTGCGATGACCCAGTAGACTGCGCCTGCCGGAAGCACACAAAGGCAGGCAATCGCCGCTCGGAAAAACAGTTTCATCCTTTCCATGCTACCGGAAAATTCGCTTGCGCCCTCCCCCGTTTTACGGATCGGAGCGAATCCTTTCCGCCAACGGCAGGATTACGCCCGCCTGACGGGTAACAGATTTGAAAATCCTCGAAAGTAGCCTGCCGTATGTACGTCTCCATTCGTGATGAGATGGTCCTGTCGACCGGTTTCGACAGCCTTGCCCAGGGACTGAAATTCTTCGGTTTGAACGCCGTAGAGTTGAACGTCGGCCGTGATTTCCGTGTTCGCGCCCTTACCCCGACGGAGGATCGCCCTTTCCTTTATCTCGATCGGGACGAGGATGTCCGACAGCTTGGTGAGCAGGCGTCCGCGTCCGGTATCCGTATTTCCGCTCTGCTCATGGGGAATAACTTCAACGCGCCCGACCTCGGAACGGAACTCGCCTGGGCGGTCCGAACCATCCGCGCGGCGGCGGACCTCGGGATTCCGGCGGTTCGGATCGACGCGATCATGCACGGGGAACGCGACCTGCCGACGGCTCAGCGTCAGGATATTTTCGCACGGGGAGTGCGCACCGTCCTGAACGGGACCGACGGACTGCCGGTGGACCTCGGCATCGAGAACCATGGTTTCCAGGGCAACGACCCGGAGTTCCTCGACGGACTGATGGAACGCGTCGCCTCGCCGCGCCTCGGTATGACCATCGATACGGGCAACTTCTACTGGTTCGGGTATCCCCTCGAACGCGTTTACGAAATTCTGGAAAAGTTCGCTCCCCTGACGAAACATACGCACATCAAAAACATCCGATACCCCTCGGAAATGGTTCATGTGCAGCGTCCGATGGGATTCGAGTACGGCAAATACTGCTGCCCGGTCCCCGAGGGTGACATCGACCATGGGAAGGTTGTCGGCTTTCTGAGGACGGCCGGATACGAACGGGACCTCTGCATCGAGGACGAATCGCTCGGAAAATTTGACGAGACGACGCGACGTGCGAACATTCGAGCCACGGTCGAACACCTGAACGCCTGTCTCGCCGGCTGATCGTTATCCGGGGGCGCGTTCCTACTTCAGGGGCGCGCCCGACAGGAATTTACCGACCGTTGTCACGATGTAGACGCCCCCGATAAAGAGAACCGCGACCGCGAATATCAGTTTCAACAGGCGATCGGGCAAAAACCGGGAGATCAACGCGCCGATCTGCGCGCCGATCAAGACCCCGGTCGCGCTGAAAAGCAGGATATCCGGACGAAGGAAACCCAGCTTCAGGTTAACGATCGTAATCGTCCAGTCCGCGATCGCCTCGAGAAGGATGGCGGTCGCGTTCGCCCGTTTCGTCGCCAGTTCTCCCTGCTCCTCCAGCAAAGGCTGGTTCATCTCGGCAACGCCGGTCCCCGTACAGGCGGAAAACAGCCCGGAAAAGACGCTGACCCAGGTCCAGCGTTTCAATCGTTCCCCGTTGATCGTCTGACCGGTTCCCAGCAGTCCCTTCGCCACCCGCAGAAACTGGTAAAGCGAGATCGCGGAGATCACGACCCCGACCAGCAGGCGGAGAATATCACGCGGAACGTTGACGAACAGGAACAAGCCCGCGGCGACACCCACCAGAATGGGCAGAAGAAGAAAGCGAAGGGCGGAAAAATCGACCTGACGAAGGCGCACGTACTGGAGAGCGCCGCTCGTCATTCCGATCGTCTCGGTGGCGATACCGGTCGCGATCGAATTGGCGATCGGCAGTTTCAAAACGAAGTTAAAGAATGGCTGGAAAAGAACGGCTCCGGAAAAGCCGGAGGCATTGGCCATGACGGCCACAAAAACGGCATACGGAAAGACAAACCAGTAATCCCAGTTGATGACCATAAAATCATCATACCGTCCGGGCGGAACCCTTCACCGGTAATCCCGCCCCGAAATTCGGGACGGGATTCGTCGTCATTCGAATTAGCCGCGCTTGCCGGCTTTCGGTTTTCGAGGGGCTTTCGGCGTGCCGTCCTCCACACGAACGACCTTGAATCCGGCGCCCGTCACCGCTTCGGTCAGCGCCTTCGTCGTCACGTTCTTATGCGGACAGACCCAGACGACGGCTTTCTGCGCCTTCACATCCACGGTCACCTCTTCCACGCCGGTCACTTCGGCCAGCGCCGACTTGATTCCGTTCGCGCATCCGGGGCAGTCCAGTCCGGACAGAGTCATGGTCTTCGGCACCGCGCAGGCATCCCGTCCGGCCTTCTTCGCCCCGGTTTTGGGAGCGCAGTTCTCGCAGGCCATTGCCTTGCCCGATTTGGCCGAGGGTTTTTCCTGAGCAACGGCAAAGGGCGTCACCATAAGCACGGCCAGAAGCGCGGCGATTTTTGTCGTTTGATTCATCGTCCGTAGTTTCATTGTTTTCACCTTATCCGCGGGTCGTTCCCCGCCGGGGTCGTTTTGCCGCCACCGCTTTCAGATCGGTCACCAGCGGGGCGTACATGGCGTTCATCATGCCGACCACATCCTCACCCGCCGTCTCGGGTGTCCCGGCACGGTAACCAGGTTGCGGGTCGTATTCGAAGGCTAGCTGCAGGGCGCGCGCATACTTTTCGTTGCGTAGCAACGTCGCCAGTCGAAGACCGAAATCCATTCCGGCGGTCACTCCGGCTCCCGTGATCCGATTTCGATCCTCGACGACGCGTTCGTTGACCGGAATCGCTCCGTACAGAGGCAGTATCTCGTCCCGAACCGCCCAGTGAGAGGTCGCTCGATAGCCTTCGAGCAAGCCCGCCGCTCCGAGAAGCAGCGATCCGGTGCAGACGCTCGTGACATAGGAGGCGGTTTTTCCCCGATCGGCCAGAAAATTCAGCACCTCGACATCCTTCATCATGGCCAGCGTCCCCTGCGAGCCGCCCGGACAGAAGAGTACCGTCAGTTTTTTCGGACACTTTGCCAGGGTCGTGGTCGGGACGATGGTGAGTCCGTTATCGGATCTTATCGGCTTCAGGGTTTTGGCCACCAGGTGAACGGCGACATTCATCAGGCCGGTGAACATCAGGTGCGGCGCGACCAGATCGAGAGCGGTCATGTTCGGGTAGACGAACATGGCGATCTGCTGTGGAGGTCCGTTCGGAATATTATATCCGGACATATCGTGATTCGCCGTCGCCGGTCGCACGGTCGGTTTCGCCCCGCTGTCCTGCGCCCCGGCGTCCGATTCCACCAGGGTGGCGACCGCCGAGGCGACCGTCCCGGCCCCGACGATTTTTGTAAATTCGCGTCGATTCATTGAGGTTTCTCCTTAACGATTGGCCGCCGGGTCGAAGTTGCCCTCGTAGATACCGTTCGGAATATCCTGCCAGAAGACACGGGAGAACTTGCTCCATTTGACATGTCCGTCCATGTAGGCATAGTTCGCTCCCTGGTTATGGCGGTTGATATCCAGTTCGGTCGGCTCCTTTTTCGCGGCATCCCAGCCGAACGCGCTTTTGAAGCAGTAGGGGTACCGGACATCGGGTTCGATGGTGTCCCAGCACATCGGCGAGAAATGGTCCAGGTCCGAATTGTCCTTCACTTCCGCCACATAGATGACATTGGCAGGACTGGAAACCATACTGTCGTTCCCTTTGACCATCGGGAATTCGGGCACCGGTCCCATCAACCAGACATTGAACGTATAGGAGGTGCGACGAAATTTGAAGTAGTCCGGATTCGGGTCAAAGGTTCCCGGGAGATAGTAGTCGGCGTTCCAGTCCGCTTCGGTCGAGGGGAACGGACGGGTGCTGTTGTCCGACGGACAGCGGAACATCCGCCGGTTTTTGATGTAGGGCTGACAGGCGTTCAGCCAGGAAGCAAAGCCGCCATTCATGATGGTGAGCGGCAGACTCCCGTCGTAGTCCTGCATATACATGGTATAGGCAAGACCGATCTGCTTCAGGTTGGAGAGACAGGAGGTCTGCCGCGCCTTCTCCCGCGCCTGGGCGAAGACCGGGAAAAGAATCGCCGCGAGCAGGGCGATTATGGCGATGACGACGAGCAGCTCGATCAACGTGAACGCAGCAAAGAACACCGACCTTGACGAGTTTCGTTTGTCTTTCATGGTACACCTTTCGAAATCGGAGTGAATCCCGGACCGCCCTCGGGGAAGACCCTCGATGACGGCCGGGAAGGAGCATGCAAGTGAGTCCGATTTACGAAAGGCGAGGCGGGGGTACCGACGGTTCGGGAAAGCGGGAAGCGACCGTCCGAGTCGCGGTGTTCGGAAGGCCGGTCGCCCGAAGGTCGACGGTCGGAACCTCCCCGATCGCCGTGAGGGACGGAAAACATACCTTGAACATGGAAACGGAAACCACCGTCTCCGGTAGTCCGATATCGCAGAGGGCGCGCAGAACGGTCCCTTCGCGCGGCCCGCGCGCAGTGAGACAACAGCAACGCGCCCCACCGGAGCAGTTGAGGCAGCGACAGACCCGCCGGTGCTCGACCTCCGGATCTTGGCTTTCCGCCACGGCCGCTTCCCCGGCAGGAAGATTCGCCGTTTTGTCTCCGATCAGTGAGCAGACGAACGAACGGGCCTCCCCCGGCAGGAACCGGGGGGCGATCCAGGGCAGACACCATGCCAGGATCAGCAGGGCGGCGATCGGACGAAAGCTCGCGACCGGGACGGACAAGGTCAGCCTCCGCAGCAGGCGCAGACCTGCGGGACATAGACGGTCAGGGTCGCGCCGTATCGGGTGAATCGGTAGGGTTTGCCGTCGAGCGATCCCCCCTCGTTTTTCTCCTCACGGTGCGCGACGATCAGGTAGTAGTTGGCCTCTTTCGGCTCAAAAGTGGCGATGCCGTTCGCGTCGGTGATCTTCTCGAACCGGTCATCCGGCCCCTCCGCCTTCAGCGACACGCCTCGGGGAATGAACGCGATCCGCTCGTCCGCCAGGGGCTTGCCCCGATAGAGCAGACGAACGGAAATGGGAGTCCCCGGCCCCATCGGCGTCACCGGATTCGCCACCGGGACGAGTTCCAGCGGATGACCGAGAGGCCGGTCGAATCCGGGGTTCTCCGTTCGGGGTTTATCCAGGCTTTGACTGGCGACGAAAAACGCCTTCGCGCTCTTGATCGATCGCTCCGGAGCGTAGTCCATCACGGCATCGAACGTATGCGCGACCGTATACAGTCCCGACCTGTCGACCGCCAGCGAAGTGGTCCAGTACCCCTCCTTCGGCGCGTATCCCGTGTCGGTCAGTCGGTCCTTCAGGTCGTAACGCTTACCGTCCGGCGCGATGACCGTCAGGGTCGAACGGACCGGGTCGACCTTGGACGCCAGTTTGAAGTCCCGATGCGCGTTTCCATGATTCCCGAGCATCAGGTCGATATGGACCAGGTCGCCGACCCGGATCAGATGGATATTGGTCTGCACCCAGGTATCATGCCCGAACACGAGTCGGGGAAGCATCAGGAGAGGGGCGGCCAGGCAAAGCCCGGCCACCATTCGCGTGATCCGCAAACGAACTGTCATCGTTTCGTTCTCCTAAGGCTGTCGCGGATCGAAGGCCCCCTGCCAGATCCCCTGTTCGGGCTTCTGCCAGTAGACCTGGGACCAGCGCTGCCATTTGCTGTGACCGTCCAGGAACACATAGTTCGAGCCGCCGCTGTGACGGGCGAAGGCCAGTTCCTTCGTCTCGTTTCTGGCATCGTCCCAGGTCGCCATATGCATGAAACCGCTGAAAAGCGGATTCGGGGTCGGCGTTTCCAGATTGCCGTTCCAGTTAAACGGGTGGAAATGGTCTCGGGTGATCCCTTCCAGGCTCTCGGCGACGTAGATGACGCTGGCCGGAGAGGAAATCGCCGCCAGATTGCCGTACCGGCTGCTTCCCGCCATATAGGCGTTCAGGAAGTAGGAGGCGCGGCGGACGACCGGCGGGGTCGGGTCCAGAATGCTGGCTTTGGTCGTCTGCGGCGTGTCCCAGTTCGCGCTCGGATCGCTCGGACACCGATAGATGCCCCGATTCTTGATATACGGCTGGGTCTGGTCGGTCCAGGTGTTGGCGGCGACCGGGAAGGTCGTCAGCGGCAGAAATTCATCGTAATCCTGCGCGTACATCAGGAACGCGATTCCGATCTGCCGACCGTTGGAAAGGCAGGACGTTTGACGTCCCTTTTCCCGTGCCTGGGCGAAGACCGGAAACAGGATGGCCGCCAGAATCGCGATTATCGCGATGACGACGAGCAGTTCGATCAGCGTGAAACCCGCGCGGGCAGTGCGTGCCGCACCGGACGTTCGTGCGGAGGTTGACGAAGACGTTGACACGTTGTCAAACGGAATACGGGACAGTTGTCGCATGAAAAGAGTCCTCTCTGGGCGCAGGCGAACAGGGCCCAACCATGACCGTCGAGCCAATATCCGCGAACGCAACCGAAAAGTTGGTCGGAAGTGCAGGTAAAATGCGGATTCATGCCGGGA
This sequence comes from Capsulimonadales bacterium, assembly GCA_033762295.1. Classification (GTDB taxonomy): domain Bacteria; phylum Armatimonadota; class Armatimonadia; order Armatimonadales; family Armatimonadaceae; genus JANRLW01. Next base: position 7,127 of record JANRLW010000106.1, on the reverse strand, counting down.
CCGGGTCGAACCGGTGGCAAAGGAGGGGTCAGGAAAGGAATCGGGGCGGCAGTATGGGCGGCACCGGCGTTCGTCCGACGGCAACGGTCTCGCGCGTGTCGATCGGCGTCGGTATCGGGGTCAGGACCGGCGTTCCCGGCGCCACCCGGTCGGGAATCCGGGCAGGCGGTACGACGGGCGCGTTCCGCGCGACCTCGTCGGAGTCGCACAGAGGGCGAAAGGCGAGGGCGTCGACAGCCGACGCCACGCCGGTGCAGCAGCAACGCTTCCCGTTGTGGAAACCGCACCGACGACACTTGCAGACTTTTGCATGCGCATCCGCCGTCCGTGTTTCCTGTCCGTGCTGCGGAGCCGGCGCCACCCCGGCCGTCGCAACGGGGAGAAGCAGGGGGGGCGCGACGTTCACGATCCAGGCGGCAACGAGCAGAAGAGCCACGCTACGAAAGAGCGTGGTCCGCATGGCTTTCAGCAATGCATCCGCCGGTTCTGCCAGTCTCATGAGAACGCTTCCGAATTAAGCGGAGTGTACCACAGGGAGTCCGATGGCAGGTACTCCTCTGGCAACTATCTCTTTGTCAACACAAAACGGTCGACTTCCGCTCCCCACTCATCGATCTGCCGGAGGGTGAGCCGTCGCGAGTCCATATCGATCACGGTCAGCGAGTGCCGATCCGAGAGGAATCGGGCACCGTATTCGACATGGTCATCCTCGGCATGGGTCCAGTTCTGCGGGGCCTCATTCTGATCGGCGTCGTACAGATACTTCCCTCCCGCGCCGGAGACAACATAGATTATGCCATTTGCGACCGTATTCTTCAGCCCGTCATATCCCCGGTCGACCGTAAAGTCGCCGGGGACGAGACGATTACCCGTAGTGATATCCTTCGCCCGGGCGGTGTCGCGGGGCGCGAAGCGAAGCGGGCGGGTCCGCTGGTAGACGTGTTCGTGGCCGGAGAATACCAGGCTTACCCCGTGTTTTTCCAGCAGGGGCGAGAGAACGCGCATATGCTGGTTGGCGTAATGCTGACGTCCCATATTGAACGACGGATGGTGCCAGACGGCGATCTTCCAGGCAGCCCGACTTCCGGCCAGGTCCCGGTCGATCCATGCCTGCAGTTCCGGATCGGTCGGATCGACATAGGTGTTGGAATCCAGGCAGAGGAAATGCGCGTCGGCATAATCGAAAGAGTAGTTCGCCGTTCGAGGAAACCGTGACCCGGCGTTCTTTCGGAACAGAGCGACCTGGGCCTCGTTTCCCTCCAGAGGCATCGGAAACGCGGGGGCGGCGGGACCGTTTTCCGGCAGGTGGAGGCAGACATAGTAGCCTCCGGCGTCCGGTTCGGCGGAAAAATCCGCGCACGAGACGCTTTTCGCATTGTCCTTGACCGTATCGTGGTTTCCGAGGACGGTATAGAATAACACCGACCGCAGGATCGGCGCGCCGACCCGCGGGTGCGCGACATCGGCGTTATGCACCGGCAGGAAAAGGCGGGTGAATTCGTTGATCAGACCGTTATCGTAGACGGTATCCCCGGTATTGACCACGAAATCGGGTTTCTGAAGGTAACACTGGTAGGCGATATGCCGATCGGAGATATCCCCGAAGGAGTTGTCGCCGAAGACGACGAAACGCGCCTTCCGTCCCGGTTTCTTCCGCGTGGTAAAGAACCCCTCGGCCAGTCGCCCGCCATTCAGGGTGATGCGGTATTCGTAGGCCGTTTCGAGAGCCATTCCGCGCAGGGTGACGGCGTAACGATAGAAATCCTTACCGTCGGTCCCATCCACCTTGAAATGTTCGATCCGTTCCGGGAGGAGCGGCGCGCCGTGCGGCTTCCCCTTTTCTCCGAAGGTCAGAGCGAAGTCGGCGGCAACGCGGTTCGTCTGCCAGCAGACGACAATCGATTCCTCGCCGTCACGCAGCACGGAGCCGTTCGGCCCCGGTTGAAGGTAGGGCAGCACCTGAAAAAGTGGCAACGGTTTTCCGGGCGAGGCGCCACGCGGGTCGTCGGCGGCGAACGCCACCTGGCCCGAACCGGTCAGGGCAAGAAAGGTGATGCCTCCGGCGTGATGCAGAAGGGCGCGGCGGGAAATGGGGCGGTCATTCATTGTGGGTTGTAACGGAGAAACCGCCCGCCGGGGTCGGCGGGCGGTTGCGGAACGTTTTCGTGACGGGTCTATTCGGCGCGGAACCACTTGCCGGTCAGGGTCCACATCGAGAAGTCGCCGCTGCGGCCGTCCGCGTTGACGCGGAAGGTCTGGGCCGGACGCATGAACTTGGCATGGCCGTCGGCGAACGTGTAGACCGATCCCTGGCTGTGGCGGGTGTGCAGGTTGGTCGCCCAGGTGCCGACAACGCCCGGCATCAGATCGGTGCGGGTCTTGTAGGTCGCGCCGCCGATGACGCAGTCGACGTTCTTCTCGAAGCGGCAGTCGGAGCCGTTGGCGCGGTCGCGGGCATAGTTGTTGTTGTTGGCGGCCACGGTCTCATCCCAGTCGAGCGGGTAGTGAACCATCTGGGTGAAGTTCAGGTAGTTTTCCGCCATCAGGATCATGTCGGCCGGGGCGTTGATCGCGGCCAGCGTCGGATAGGAGTTGTAGCCGGAGGGCAGAGCGTACGCACTGGTCGCGCCACCGGCGGAAGCGCGCGGGTTGCCGCTGCCGTCGAAGTAGCTACGCGGATCCGGGCTGTGGGACGGGCAGCGATGCAAGTTGCCGACACCGCTGTTAGAGTCCGGCGCGTCGACCGACTTGCCGCGGTCGTTGACGTTGCTCAGTTTTTCGACGTACGGCTGCAGCAGGGCGATCCAGCCGGAGGTCTGAACGGTCTGACCGGCGGCGTTACGAACGAACGCACGATGGTTGTAGGAGAAGAACCGCTCGTCATAGTCCTGAACATACATCATGTAGGCGAGCGCCCACTGCTTCAGGTTGGAGGTACAGGTCGCCTGGCGGGCTTTTTCACGCGCCTGGGCAAACACCGGGAAAAGGATAGCGGCAAGAATGGCGATGATGGCGATCACCACGAGCAATTCGATGAGGGTGAAGCCCCCACGGCGATTTCGGGACGTCATAACAAATCTCCGATCCGATGCGAAAGGATAAAGGAATGCGAATGGACTGCGGGTTCCCCAGTAATGTACCGCCCCTTATCCGCCTTTGTGTTAAATTTCGGTTAAATTTATCGAGAAAGCGAACCGTTTCGTACGCCTGAACCGAAGAGTCACCACCCTTCAGAGGTTTGCCCGGTTCGACGCGGCGATTTCGCGGCGCTTTTTCAGATATTCGGCGCACTCCGGCAGGGTTTCGGTCGGATCGCCGGGTACGCCGCACTCCAGGGCGCAGTAGCCGTCGAAGCCGATTTCGAACAACGCTTCCAGAAGGGTGACGAATTCGATATGCCCGTGTCCGGGAAGCAGCCGATTGGAGTCGGCCAGATGCACCGCCCCGATCGATTCGCGGTGCGTTCGAAGTGTCGCTGCCATGTCCGCCTCTTCGATATTCATATGGAAGACGTCGGCGAGGACTTGGACGCGCGGCGAGCCGACCTTCGCCGCCAGTTCCGCCCCGTGGGCGACGGTCCGCAGATAGTTCGCCTCGTAGCGGTTGAGCGGTTCGAGAAAGATGGCGGCCTTTACATCCGGCGTCCGCTCCAGCGCGGCGGTCAACTGGGCGACGGCGATGTCGGTGATAAGGTCCCGCTCGGTGTGCGCCGGGGACAGATCGGGAAGGCGCACCGGCGGACGGATCGGCAATGCCACCACCCCGCGCGCCCCGATCGCCTCGGCGGCTTCCAGATAGGCGACCAGTCCGTCCAGTCGTTTCTTTCGTTCGGCGGGGTCGGGATGTACGAAATCATCGCCGCCCATACTGCAGAGGGTCGAGACCGGCAGTCCGCTGGCCCTCGATGCGGCCACAATCTCGTCCACATGGTTCGCGATCGGGTCGGGAAACCCCCAGGCGGTGATTTCGACCGCTTCAAAACCGAAACCGGCGGCGCGTTCGAACCGTTCGCCGAGCGACGCTCCGGGCACCAGATTATGCTGAACGGCGATCTTCATGGCCCTCGATTTCGCCGATTTCGGTCCGGAATCCTGCCGCCCGGCCCGTTCTCCCTAAAGTTTGACCGATCATCGACAAATAATGAGGGAGAGGAGGAGCTTATCGTGATTAATAAAAAGACTGCCGGTCTGCTTGCCGCCGTGCTGCTGGGCAGCGCCGTTCTTGCCGCGATTCCCGTCGCAAAACAGATTGCCCGCCAGGCGAAAGCCCGACGGACGAAAAAAGTGTATCCCGTGAAGCTGGGCCAGCCGATCGAGGCGATCGCGCTGGACACCGTTCTGGAGAACGGCCATATGAGCATCATCTCCAACAACGGCCAGTTCGCGGAAATCAAGTTCCAGCCGTTCACCCGGGTTCGGTTCGAGGGGTTCATCGTGTCCCCGGATCAGATTCCCGACCGGGAACGGATGATCGTCTGGGGCAAATGGGACAAGGATCAGCCGAACGTCTTCAAGGCGCTCGCCGTTTCTTGCCGCCAGCGTCTTTCCGAGGTCACGGTTCGTCAGAAGATCGCCGTCGCCTGTCAGAATGTCACTCAGGGTCGTACGGTCGCTTCGGCCGCCCGCACTACGGAATCGCTGCCGATCGTTCGCCCGACGAGATCGGCGGACGACGTCGCGCCGACCGCTCCGCAGACTGCCGCCGCCGCTCCGGAAACCGCTCCGTCGGCTCCGAACGGCGTCCTTCCCGTCACCCTTCCCGCCGCTCCCGTCGCGGGCAATTCGGTACCCGTGATCGGACCCGCCGCGGGTTCCGCTCCCCAGACATCGGCCGAGTTCTGACCGACGGTCGCTCCCCCGGATCGGGCAGGAACCGTTTTCATCGCAAACGGTTCCTGCCTCGCCCCGCTTCCTCCAAACCTGTGATATACTGAGACTCGCGTCGCGTTTTCCTCTGTTGCGCCCTGCCCTGTCCGTCTGTGCGTCGATCCCCGGTGGCGCAGGAAGCCCGCACGCAATACCCACACCCGGGTCGCTGTCTCCGAACTGGATCGCACGCGGCAACTACCCGGTAAGGAACCGGCGGCGATGGGCTTCTTCAGCAATCTTTTCGGACGATTTTCGCGCAACATGGGTATCGACCTCGGCACGGCGAATACCCTGGTACATGTGCACGGCAAAGGCATTCTCCTGCGCGAACCCTCCGTTGTCGCGCTGGATATCAATAACCAGCGGGTTCTGGAGGTCGGGGAGGAGGCCAAGCGCATGCTCGGGCGTACCCCCGGTCACATCGTCGCCATTCGCCCCCTGAAAGACGGTGTGATCGCCGACTTCGACCAGACCGAAAAGATGCTGCGTTACTTCATCGAGAAGGTCAACCGGCGACGCATGTGGGTGCATCCCCAGGTCGTGGTCGGCATCCCGTCCGGCGTTACCGAGGTGGAGAAGCGGGCGGTTCTGGACGCCACGAAGCGGGCCGGGGCGCGGGACGCCTTTCTGATCGAGGAACCGATGGCCGCCGCGATCGGCGCGGGTCTGCCCGTCGCCGAACCGACCGGCAGCATGATCGTCGATATCGGCGGCGGAACCACCGAAGTGGCCGTCATCTCCCTCGCCGGAATCGTTACCTCCCGCTCGATCCGCATCGCCGGTGATGAGATCGACGAGGCGATTACGTCCTATGTCCGACGTGCCTATTCGCTCTTTATCGGGGACCGCACGGCCGAGGATGTCAAACTGCAGATCGGTTCGGCATTTCCGCTGGAGAAGGAACTGACCATGACCGTTCGCGGACGTGACCTGATCTCCGGCCTTCCCCGCTCCACGACCATCAGCAGTGAAGAGATCCGTGAGGCGATCAGCGAACCCGTTCACCAGATCGTCGAAGCGGTGAAAGTCGCCCTGGAAGCCACCCCTCCCGAATTGGCGGCGGATATCATGGACCAGGGAATTTATCTGGCGGGCGGCGGCGCACTGCTGCGCGGCCTGGATAAGCTGATCGGGGTGCAGACCTCGATGCCCGTGCATATCGCCAATGATCCGCTCTCCTGTGTCGCTCTGGGCGCCGGGGCGGTGCTGGAGGAGGCCGAACACCATCCGGGACTGCGGAACGCGCTCCTTTCCAGCAGCCACTTCCTTAACTGAGCGTGAAAGGTAAACGGTGAGATGTCCCCCTGGCAGCGTCGCTCCGGTCTCCCCCGTCGGATAGGTTCCTCCGGCAGCCTTCCCGTCTCCGCGCCGGTCGTCCTCGCCCTCACTTTGACCGGGAGCCTCGCTCTCGGAATCCTTCACAAAAAACTCCGCTCGGAAAATCGGCCCGATCCGGTGCTTGCGGTCGTTTCGACCGTCGTTTATCCGTTCCAGTGGGGCGCGTCGCGAATGGAAGCCAACCTCTGGGGGGTTTGGGACTGGCTGTTCGAGGCACGGACCGTGGCACGCGACAACACGCGCCTCGAAGCCGAGAATCTCCGTCTGAAACTGGAAGTCGAATCGCTGCGCCGGGACGCGGCGGAGGCGGAACGATTGCGCCGGGTGCTGAAGTTTTCCCGGTCGGAGAAGAAAAACTACCGACTGGCTCCGGTGATCGGCTGGCTCCCCTCCCCGCATTTCGAGACCCTTCAGATCGGCGCGGGGACGCGCGAGGGTGTTCGCATCGGTTCCATCGTCCGGACACCGGACGGACTGGTCGGCCAGGTGTTCGAAGTCGGTCCTCTCTCCTCCCAGGTTCTTCTTCTTTCCGATACCGATTCACGCGTTCATGTCCTGGTGTATCGCAACGGAAAACCGCTCAAACCCTTCGGAGTCGTCCAGGGGCGCGGACGCGGAGCCAGCCCGGAAGCGGTCTACTTCAAGATGGAGGACGATATTCGTCCCGGCGACCTCCTTCGGACCTCCGGTTTCGGAACCGTCTTCCCCGCCGATATCCCGGTCGGAACGATCATGGAAATCACCGAAGACAAGGTTCGATCGTTGAAACGCGCGCGTATCGAGCCTTTCGCCCCGATGCCCGGACCGCTTCGGGAGGTGTTGTTCACCCCGTGAACACCGAAATCGCGGCGCCGCGTCCCCCGGCCCTCCTGTTTTTTCTGCTTCTGCTGCTGATCGCCGCCGGGCTGCAGTCCACGGTGG
>JANRLW010000105.1:0-33223 GCA_033762295.1 Capsulimonadales bacterium | reverse complement strand
CCTGCCGGGGTTTTTGTTTTCGGTCTCGAAACTAATGATACATAACCTCGATGGGATAAACTGCAATCATCATCGGGTCCGTCCATGCATCGTTGCCAATACGTTCGGACAGAGAAAGCCTTGCAGTATATTCTCCAGGTACGCCGATCGGGAAGAACTGCGCGTCAGCCGTCACGGAATGAATAGGATTGTTTTCTTTTCGAAATTCTTGTACTGCCACACCTTTAATTTCACCGAACGGAGAGATCAACTCGATCGATTGACGAAACAACTTACCTTCGTCCTCTGGATAAAAACGCCAGAATGCGGTAGCTACCCAAGGGAACGGAACAACAGCATCATTATCCAAAGGTGGTTCAGTTTCGGATGGCTTGGTGATCATTAGACCTCCAATTGCTGAAATAACCGAAAGGGAACCGTCCTTACTATTGATAATAGCCATTTTACTGATCGCAAATAATAAAAGCCGTGCCATATTAGGTGCTCCTTACCAACGTGGCGGATGCTGTTCTTCTCAAGGATAGGTCGAAACTTTCTTCGGTCCTCGTCTGTAGCCTGCGCGGATCAACCTGCGTTTTTGAAGTGATTTCCAATGTGCGGGATGGCTTCCAAACCGACTCAAAAATCGCCACGGACTTATCAGAGAGCATACCAACAACGGGTATGTTGGCAGAGAGAGGATTCCTTGATTCAACAATTTGAACCTTCATATGTCTCAGATCGTAAATCGTTGGCTGATAGCCGATTGAGTGAAGTTGCAGAACGGGCGACCAGTTTTCGGGTTTCGGATACGCCCGGCTATGCCACTCAGCACCTTCCTCGATCCAAAACTGCCGTAATTGGTCATGCGAATATACCGAATCCGATACCCCGAAGTGGGTGCCGCAGGATGGGCATATACTCCATTTTAACCGGGTATCAGGAATATCTGGATAGCCGCAAACGGGACATTGAATCTTCATTGGTTACAGTTAGACAGAAAATAATCTCGGTTGGTTCGAAACGAATGGTTAAATCTGGGCCGCGTCCCCGGTTGTGCTAGGTGTAGAGGAACCGGTTTATAATACGTTCGAATGATTCCATTTGGAGCTACTATAGCGAATTCTTCTGTAATCTGGCAATAACGAATGAAGTCGCCTCCTGAATCTTGGCAGTCCTCGGCCCGAATCTTCGCACGGTCGGCGGTCAGAAATGCTATTGCCTGCTTCTCATATTCTTCCGCATTCCTACAGGGAAAATCGCGCCAATGATGGTCGTAATGCTGTTGTCGTGCTCGTGCATCTGCAAACCCCACAGCATGAGGCATGCCCGTCCTCCTTTAAGCAACCTTCGTTTTGAGTGCGAATTGTAGGTCTCCGATTGCCGATAGGATTGCAGCTATAATTAAATGGGAGCGTGCAATCCGCGACACGCGTCTTTTCCGTCGTTTTTTACGGCTTGGCTTCGCGACGGCAAGCGAACTATGCGCTTGCCGGATTTCCCTGCTATTTTACGGTTGCCACGTTTTGCCTGCAGCCTCTCCCATCAGCCGTTGCTTCTCTTCCCAGGCCGCTCGTAGCTCGACAATAAATGGATCAGGAATGCTCCCACCGATTGTCATTTGAAGGTCCCAGTAAGGGGCGCCGGGCTGCCAAACGGCGAAATCCGGGTGCCACACTGTGGCAAATTTCTTGATTCCGTTCTCGGAGTCGTTATAAATATCAATAATCAACGATCCGGGCGGAGGTGGGTTAGCAATCAAGAGGTTAGCGCCGTAAGTGGAATCAAAACACCTCCTGTCAGCAAATGTTATTACCCATTGGTAACTGCGGAGTAGGTCGTCTTTGTTTTCAGGAAATTTAAAGGTCATCGGATCTCTCTTTCGTTCCGGGTATTTCGGGATACATCGGATGATACGCACCGGATTCCGGTGTCTCCGGGTACTCAGGATTCAATGACCGGACTTTCGTCCATGGCCAACGATCCCATAAATCGGCTCCGCAGCCTGGACACTCGTCCCCTGCCTTGGTCCAATCCTCTGTTGGCCAAACGTGCTCGCAATGCAAGCACCACCCGAAAAGATCCTCGGCACTGGGAAAGTCGCCGATAAACGCGTCGGAAGGAAGATCGTCTTTCTTTTTTCTCATAATCGATTCACGCTTTAATCTGCAAAGAGTCTGCTACTGCCCGTTCATCGTCGCCCGGTACCCCTGCGCCTGGGCGTCCTTTTCCTTCATGAACATCCCGTGCTTCGTGTTTCCGAACCAGCGTTGGCCGGGGTAGTGGTAAATCCCGCTGTTGGTGTTGACCCAGACCGTGACATCCTTCTCGATTGCAGGTGCCGTTATTGTCGCCCTACGTGTTCTGACCTGGGGAGGTGGGTTCGCCCGTCGGCCCGATCTCCACTCCCAGGGCGCGATCGCGATGCGGGACTCTGCCCACAACCCGCGCCTTGCCTGCCGCGCCTCGAACTCCAGTTGCTTGAGTGCCCCGTCGTTCGGAGCGTACTTGCGGTACCACCAGGCGTATCCGTTCTTGACCAGTGCCTGATTCAGGTTCTTGCCGTCCGCCGTCATCACGACACCAAGCGTTCGTCCGTACCGGTCCTGTCCCTGGCTCTTGACGGTGATCTGCTGCCCGAAGACCGCTTTACTGGCGAACTGCTTCGATGCCTGCCCGAAAGGCTGATCCGTCTCCGGTGCGTCGATTCCGTTCAGGCGGATCTTGATCGATCGCTTCTGTCCGTTCTGTCCGTTCCGTCCGTCGCTTTCCGTCAGCAGCGTGATGGTGTCACCGTCATGGACACCGACGACTTTCCCGGCCAGGTCCTGGGCCAGCGCCGGGAAGGCGAACAGGAGCAGCGCGAGGAGCACGCTGGCTGCCCAAAGTCGATTACCGAAGGTGCAGTGCACCTCTGCGGGACGCTGAGGCGGCGTGCCCGGCGACGAATTCAAGCACCGCCCGAGAATATCTTCGGCACTGGGAAAGTCGGCGATAAACGTGCCGGAAGGAGGATCGTCTTTCTTTTTTCTCATAGTCCACTTGCCCCTTTCATTCTTTAGGGCCCCACCCCTAATGGTGAACTACAGGGATGAGAACAGGTTCATGGATCACTTCCGAACGGGTTCAATTCTCTCGACAATCTCCTGTTTTGAATAGTCAATGAGGACTATTGATTCCACGGTTGCTTCAGCGTAAAAATTCAGGTTGATCTCGTCGATAGGAATATCGAAAGTCGGTTTATCGCGTGTTTGCCAGAAGCGAAATTGGCTAGGGTCGGGAAACCGAACGCCAACTAGAACCGCCATCGTTTTTGATAGGGCTTCCGCATTTTCGCGTGTTCGGCGGACTGATACACCGAATACATGTTGACGAAAATCTATTGCCGCAGACGAAAACGCTTTATTGTTAGTGACGCCAATAATAAAGTTCTGGTAGATTATCGGAGTGACGTTAACTCTAGCCCCGAACCCATTCCGCGCTTCGTAACGTTCTCCGACCTTGACCGTGCAACGAATTGGCATGGGAATCACGCCAAGGCGAATTCCTCCATTAGAGATGTTTGATCCAATGCCGCCACGAACGGAAAGCGTCTGATTTTTGGCATCGTAGCTGAACGGTTCTGTCTTTTTTGATCCACCAATGATCTGGCTTTCCGCGACAAAATAATAAGTCCGCTGAGTATCGATCTTTATTTCAGTGCGCTGCTTGAACTCCTCATCGGTTTCGAAAGCAGTCTTTTTGGCTTTGGCCCGTGCCTCAAAAATGGTTTTAAAGAAGACTTCGGTGGGCTCTACTTGAATGCCTGGAATATTGATTGGAAGGGCCGGTGCGCTTTCCGAAGAGTCCGAGAGCGTATTCGAATCATCCTTAAGTGCACTCCAGGGCGTTGTTGGTAGCGTAGAATCCAATCCCGCCGCGTAATGTGCAGGAATGGCAAAATTGAGGTTCTGTCCGTCCGTTATTTGAAACGAGACGACCCCCATCACCTCTCCATTTTCGTTTAACAGCGGCCCTCCGCTGTTACCCGGAGAGGCCGGGCTGGTAAATTGATATTGCTTCCAACCATCGGCATTTTGAATTTGGCTAACATTCCCCTCGCTAAAAGAGAAATCGAGGCCTTTTGGCGCACCAATAACAAATGCTTTTTGGCCGACGGCAGGTACCTCCTTAGCTAACCGCAAGAGATCCCGACCTGCTGTCTTGATCTTTATCAAAGCGATATCGCGTCTAATATCCTTGTCAATTACACCGGAAACTTCGAATACCTCACCGTCGGCAAATTTTGCTGTGGCTTTTTCCGCCTTTGAAACAACATGCCACGCAGTAACGGCTACCCCGTCCTTGATCGCTAAAAATGCAGTGCCGATACGGACACTTCCACCTTGTGTCGTTACCGATAATGTGGCAACTGACGGGAGAGCCCTTTTGTAAATGTCTTCAGGCTTTGCTGTCTGAGCGAAACTGCCATTCGCCGAAAGAATTAAGATTAACACAAATATGAAGCGCATAAAATCTCCTATTCCCGCACATTCAAAATCTTCGGCAGGTTTTTCAAACAACCTTATCCCCAAAATGTCCCAAAATAAGAACCTCGACCCGGCGGGCGATCCGGTGACGAACATCCTCGGGAGCGCCTTCATACATCCAGGAATCTTTGGCTTCCTCCAACTGCGGCGGGTGCCAGCGATGCAGTTCCGCGTGGGCCAACTCGTGCACCCAGGCACGGCAGACCTCGTCGGGCGGATAGGCCATATTGATGGCGATAACGCCCGTCAGGCAGGGCGGTGTCGGGCCGGGATACGGGGCGAACTCTCCCCGGCCGGCTCCGGGCACATCGTAGGTGACGGCGCGGCAGTCGATACGGGTGCAGACCCGCAGCCAGGTCTCGGGGTCGTTCAGCGCTCCGTCCGCCAGGCGGCGCAGCCGGTCAGCGATCACCAGCGCGGCCTCCTCAATCGTCTCCTCGATCAGAAACAGGGGCATCATTGTCCCCGGAACTTCCCTTCTCCTTTTCGAACATCGCTTCAACAATGCGATCTATGACCTCCCGACTCGGTTTTCCGAGACCGCTGTACCGCTCGATGGTAATTGCCATGTCCGGGTCGCGCTCCCGAATCAGTTCGTCTGTGGGACTGAACGAATTTGCCAGAGCTGCCAGCGCTTCGGTTTCCGGCATTGGAATTCCGGTAGAGGATAGGCCGGATGCGAGTTTCTTCACGGTGCCTTTTCTTGGCATCTCCACCAGGCCGCTTTCGTATTTGTTGACAGTCGATGCGTCAACACCCGAAAGATCGGCAAGCTGATTCTGCGAGAGCCCGCGCTTCTCTCGTTCTTCTTTTAGCCAGTCCCCGAAAGTCTTTGGCATTGGTAGGTAAAGCCGATTCACCGGCAGAGTAGGCACAACTTTTAGCAATAAACTATCCCCCATTTTATGAAATTATTTCACAACTTGCCATTATGAAGATAAGTCACATAATTAACCACTTGGTTGCCGATTTTACTTGCGATTGTTGTGAAAACAAATCATAATACCGGTATGGAACGACAGTCAACCGAAACGCTCGTCAGTCTAAGGAATTCTGCGGGGCTGTCGCAGAAGGCGTTCCATGAGGCACTGACGCAGGTGTGGGACAACGCTCCCACCAACCAGAGCGCAGTGTCTCATGTCGAACTCAAAGGGACTGATAAACTTTCCTATCTGAAAGCGACGGCCGCCGTCTTGGGCAAGCCCCTCGAAGTAGTGATGGAGGCAAACGAGAACACAAAGAAGCTTGGGAAAGTGCTCCGGCGCGTTCGGAAATCTCCTGATGTCGTTGCCGGTTTGTGAATTTAATTCAGGAAAACCCTTGCGTTTGTTGTGAATTTAATTCAAAATATAGAAAACAAACCGAGGAGATGTCCTGACAATGGGACCGAACGTTTCGACGACCCAACCGCCCACCGAACTGACCGAGGCAATGATCGCCGCCCTGATACGCAAAGCGCAGGGAATTTTACAGACCCGTATCCGGGAAGCGAAGGCGCAGTACACCCAATATCGAGTTCATTCCTGCCTCGGTGGAACCATTCTGATGCGTCGTCAGGCCGAGGGCTGTCAGCCGGTGACGGTTGATCCGGTGAACGATACGTGTTCCTGTATCGAGCACGCTCCGCCCACAGCGGAGCGACCGGCTGGGATCGTCGTGCGCACCCGGCAGTTGCTGATTGCGGCAGGGATTACCCGCAATCAGGCCCTGCCAAGGAAAGCGTGGCCGCAGTGTAAACACGAATTGACGATTGCCTTGCTCGAATCCGAGTACCCGGAGATTTTTGACCGGATGGGGCGATACGGTCGGACGGTGTCCCTGATCGAGAAGGCGCGAGCGGCCAGTTCGCCGCCGGCCAGGGGCGAGACCGTGAGCACGCGGACGGCAGATTGGGCGGTGTAAGGAAAACTCCCCATGTAGGTGGGGTGGACCGTAGGAGGTGACAAACGCATGCGAGCGGAGCTAGCTGGTGCTCAGGTGATCTGGGGCGGTGGTGAGATCATCCGCCCGACCTTTTGCCTGAACAAAACCACGTGAACGCAAGGAAGGACGTGGCGGTGCGCGGTTCGTCGGGGACCGATAAGCACCGGGCGATACCCGACCGCGAACCGGCGCAGCGTGATAGCGCCGGACTCCGGGCACAGTCGCAGAATTCGACGACAAGACGAAGACCGGAGGTAACCGGTTCGTCGGGATTGTCGAGAAAGATCGCTACACGAAAGGCAATGAAAACCAAATGAGTTGGAGTGTGAGTCCGTTTTTGATCCCGAAGGGGACGCAGAACTTTTCCGAGTTGATCGACGCGCAGCCGTTTCTCGGGCAGGCGGAACTCCCGGAAGCGGCGGAAGCCGTGAAGCAGGCAAAAGAGGCGGCCAAGGCCCTGATCGCGTCCGGCGCGTTCGGTAGCTGGCAGGAACATACGTTCCGCGTTTCGATGAGCGGGCATTCAAATCCTGGGAATGTCGCGCCGCCGGGCTGGTGCGACGATTTCACGGGCGTGCATGTGGGGCAGACTAAGGTCGACCTTTCCGGCAAGCCGCTGGAGTAACTTCCTGAAACCAGGCGGGATGAGACAAACAAAAGCCGCCGTGTTGTCGCACGGCGGCGGAAAGGCTTCTAAATTGCAAAAGACGCATAACAAACCAGAACATAGCATACCACGAGTGCTGGTAGGGGGGCTACCCCGTCATCGAATGTCCTTTTTCGCGGTTCGGGTGCCGGTCGGAGCCAAGCTGACGAACACCCCGACCGGTACGACGGGGACCGAGAGCGTCGCCAGCCCAGGCTACGCCTGGTGCGCCCGGCTGACGATGATCGGTATCCGTAATTGGGTGCGCAGCCACGGTATCCTGCCAGGGTTCCTGTACGTCATCGACCGGGAACCCGACGGTACCGTCCGGGTCCGGAGCAAGGCGTACAACAGTATTGGGGCGGCGTTGCCACTGACGGAGGACAAGGGCGCGGCGCGCTGGCGGGAACTGGTCGCGGCGATGGCATCCACGGAGCCGGTGGAATCGACCGAGTCTAGGGAGTCGATGGAGCGACGCGGGGAGGTGGTGTATGTCCGATAGGTCTGATATGTTTGAGACCCCTATTTCCCTCCCGCTGCTGGCCACATTTGCCGAAGCCGCCGACGTCCTCGGGCACTACCAGCTCGCCTGCACCGAGCGCGAAGCTGCCTTTCGGGAAGCGGTAGCCTGTCTCGAACGCCAGCGGAGCGCCGACCTGGAGAAGCTGTCGATCGCCGCCCACCTGGAACTGCAGCGCATCGGGGTCCGGCTCTCCATCGGCCAGGACGCCATCACACTGACGCTGCCCCGGCCTGCTCTCCCCGACGGCAGGAACGGGGTTCCGTCCGTCCTGCCGCCGACGTCCTTCCTGCCCGCGATCGATTACCTGAGCTCGCCGGCCACCGGAGCCGTGACCGAGGCAGCCGAAGTGCCGGAAGTGCCAGACTCCGATGCGGATTCGCTGATGATGGCACTGCCGAAGGAATGCCGGGAATGCGGGGGGACGGGTTACCATCACGAGGAGTGCATCGCCTACACCGGGCAACCCGAGCGCTTCGATGACCTGACGATGCAGGACGCTCTCCCGGATTTACCGACCTACGAGGAGATACTGGCTGAGGAGCAGTGTCAGCCGGAGGTGGAGGCATACCGGGCCGTCATTGACCCGGAACCGGACCCGACGGATTGGGCCACTCAGCACGCTCAATTCGCCGCCGAGGATGGTGCTCCGGAATTGTTCGGCGACCTGCTGCGAGGAAAGGAGCCGACCGAGGAACTGCCCGCAGCGGCGGTCGAGACACTGACCCAGATCATCGATGCCATCGAGAACGGCGCACCCCTGGCCGAGGCCGTGGTCCGGGCGGGGCTGGAGGGGGAGGTCGCTGAGGTCGCTGAGGTCGCTGATGATGCCACGTTTCCCGCCGATGCCGTATCGGACCCTGTTCAAGACGGAGCGACGCCTGCGCCACCGGCACCCGCGCCTGATGTTCCCGTAGCCTCTGTGCCGTCTGTCCCGTTTCCTGTGTCTCCCGCGCCTGTCGCTCGATTCACGCCGGAGGCGTTCAGCGAGTTGACATCCCTGCTGGTCGGATTCAGCGGACCCGGACTCAAGGATGCGATGCTCCTAAAAAGGGTCACCGCCCGGAGCCTGGCCGATGCGCTCGATGTGTCCGTGTCCACGATCTACAACTGGCAGAACGGTCGGGCCAAGCCGACGGTTTTGAGCGATGTCAAGTACTTGAAGCATCACTTCCCGGAAGCGTGGGTCACGGCCCCTGTTCCCACCGTTGCAGCCGTTGGAGCCGTTGCAGCCGTTGCCCCGGTTGCCCCGGTTGCCCCTGCACCGCCCGCTGCCCCGATTCCGGCTGCGGTTCAATCGGCGGCGATCTTCAGCGCGGCGGCGCCGACACCGACACCGACACCGACACCGACACCGACACCGACACCGCTTGACCTGCGGAACGACCCGACAACCGGTGCCTCCACTGCCGAAGAAGCGGCGAAAGAGGGCCGAATCTTCTACCCGGGACGGTTCCATATCGTCCGGTCCGCCAACAAAACCTTCTATGCCAAAGCGGTCGGCGGACCGCTGCTCCACCCCCGCGATCAGATCCTCGAAACCCATGTTCAGCGGCGCGACGGTACCTGGAGCGTCGATCCGTATCGCACGGGAGGCGTACGATGAAACCTGCGATGAAATCCGGTGGGAACCTCCATCATTTCGGTGACTACCCCTGGGAGCCGTTCTTCGTGATTTCCGAAGCGCCCTCCGTGGACAATCCGGGGGAGGGGTCGGCAGAGAGGGAAGAGATGCCCCCTCTGCCGTCCCTGCCGGGTCTGTCCTCCCTTCCCGGAAAGACGCGGCGGAAACCTCCGGTCCGGGCGCAGGTCCTCGAATCGGGCGGGTGGGGGGTGTTCGCGGTGATGCTGGTCCTGGATCCGGACCAACTACCGATCCGTACCGTTGCCATGTTGATCGGGCTGTGGATGGCTCTGCTGTTTCTTGCGGGCCGGGTGCGGGACTGGGAGGAGCGATCGTAGCCATGAAAACCGACTACCGCGATGTTATCAACCCCGATGCCCCGGAGCGATTCCGGGGCAACCCGTTCGCGAAACAGGCCATCGGCGGATGGGTCGCCTCCGTCGTCGTCGAGTGCCGCAAATCCGATATTCAGCGGTTTTCCCGGATCGAATGCGAAGCCGCGCTGGCGATGCCCGATCTCCAGCGCACGCTGATCCCGGTGATCCGGCGACGGCTGCGGGAGATCTACGAGATGGAAAGGCGAGGGGTGGCGTGATGCCCTGTGATATGCGCAAGTACCCTGCCGACTGGAAGGAGATCCGGGAGCGGATACTTCGGAGGGCCGGATACCGCTGCGAGGGCTGCCGAAAGGTCTGCCATCACGCGGTCGGCTATCGCGATACCGACGGTCAGTTCCATCCGAACCGAGGCAACATCCTTTGCGATTATTCCGGTTGGGGTGAGGCGTATCGCGAGAACCGCCGCCTGACGTTTGCCGAGGCGCAGGAGTTCGTGGATCAGTACAACGACTGCACCGATCCCGAAACGGGCATTTGTTGCGACGGCGACGGAAACCACTGGTTTGTGGTCATGCTGACGATCGCGCATCTGAATCACGATACGGCGGATAACCGGGATGAGAACCTGAAAGCCCTCTGCCAGCAATGCCATAACCGGTACGACATTCCATTTCGGAAGGCGAATCTCCGGGCGAAGCGAATGGGGCGCAAAGCGGTCGGAAGCCTGTTTGAGGAGGTACCCCATGCCTGACCTCCTTCCCAAAATCACCCATCCAACCTTCACCATCTTCGGCATGCCGGACGAGGGTCAGTTGCGGAGGATGCACGAGAGGGGGTGGACCTACGAGCCGTGGGAGATCTCCCCGGGTCTGTTCGTCGCTCGTGCCCGCCATCTGGGAGAGCGGTGGATCTACCATTGGCCGGGGACGGAGGCGGAATTCGGCTGCTGGCGTTACTCCCCGCCGGACGAGTATCGGGTTCGCACGTCCATCCCGTACCGTCTGGCCGGAGGACCGAAACCGTCGCCCCGGATGGCCCCGAGGATCGTGTATCTGACCGGCTACGGCAACCGCCCGGTCGGCGATCTCTTCGAGAGCATCAAGTCCGTCCGCGGGTGGCTGGTGGATATTCGCCATTGGCCGCACAGCAAGCTGCGGGAGGAGTTCGACCGGTCCGCGCTACGATCCCTCTTCCAATCCCGATACACCCACCTGCCGGAACTCGGCAACACGGCAAAAAGCAACCCTGCCGGGATCGGGGACATTCGTATCGCGGACATGGATGGTGGCATCGCCCGGATAGATCAGATGCTTAAAAATGGCCGCACGCCGGTCGTGTTGATGTGCGCCTGTGGTCGCCCTGACGGGTGCCATCGCTCCGTGGTTGGGGCCGAAATGATGAGCCGTGGCTTCACGGTCAAAGAACTCGATTGGACTCAAAGTGACAAAAATGGACAAAGTACGCACCGAAATGCGAACGCAGAACCTGCCCTGCAAGCTCACTGAAGATGAAGTAGCCCGCGCCGCCCGCGAATCGGCGCAGGCCGTCAAAGAGCGCCTGAACGTGGAGGGCGAGAAGAAGGAAGCCAACGCCGAATTCAAACAGCGTTTGGAGTTCTATAGCAACGTCGTCAACAAAAAATCGGACATGGTGAGAACCGGCATCGAATGGCGTGATGTCGAGGTGGAATACCGATTCAACTACGAACTCGGTACGGTCCGGGTTATCCGCACGGATACCGGGGAATGCATCGAAGACCGTCCTATGTCGCCGAACGAACGGCAGATGAAGATGCGGGTATGAAACCCGTCTCAGCACAAAGAAGTTGCGCCGGACTGCGGAACCCCGACAGGCCCGGCGCACGGAGGCCGGAAGAATGAAGAACCAGAGCAAACCCGATCCGTTTCCGGACTTCTATCGGTTCCTGCTGTCGGAGGCGCGTCGTCTCGGAATCCGTCGCGAGCACCTGGCCGATACGAACGGCTTGACGGACAAGCCGACTTCGGTTACTCCTGATAAACCGCATAAACCGGGCGGCCCGGTAAGTCGGGCCGGAGCGCTGGTGAAATCCGTTTCACCGTACTGGCGAAGCCCGAGGGAGGAATGAAGTGAAGCAGCTTTGCGCAATCTATCGCCGTGTCTCGACACAGGGACAGGCGGAGAAGGGCACGAGTCTCGACGGACAGGAGATCCTTTGCCGGGCGGTGGCGCAGCGCCACGGCCTGACAGTGGTCCATGTTTATACGGATGCCGGGGTGTCCGGTGCCTACTACCAGGAACGTCAAGGGCTGCAGCAGGCCCTGACCGATATGCAGTCCGGATTGTTCGAGGTCCTCATCATCGCGGACTTCTCCCGCTATTCCCGGGATCGGGAGCACCAGGAAGCCATCCGCAAGCGGGTCGCCAACGCCGGCGGGCGCCTCCTGTTCGGCGACGTCACCATCGACGACAGCCCCGAGGGCGGACTGATGTTCGGCGTGGTCGGATCGATCGCCGCCTACGAGAAGGACAAGATCCGCCAGCGTTGCCGGGACGGGAAACGCAACCGGGCCCGGGAAGGCAAGCAGGTCGCCCGTGGCTATGTGCCGTTCGGCTATCGGGTGGTGACCAAGGTCGATGTCATCCGGGGAGAGTTCGGTCCCGAGCAGGAAGGGCAGTACGTGCTCCTGGAAAGCGAAGCGCACTGGGCGCGGCGGATCTTCCACAGCTATGCCCACGAAGGTAATTCCCTGTACGACTGCGTACGCGAGCTTCAGAGCGCGGGTGTCCGAACGAAACGGGGACTGTCCAACTGGTCGGCGACCACGATCGCGGGCATGTTGCGCAATCCGGTCTATCGGGGCGAGGCGGTCTTCGGGCGCAACGTTCACTATACCGACGAATCGCGACTGACCGAGGGGTATGTCAGTGATCGCGGGAAGCGGCGGGCGGACCCGGCGCAGTGGATCACCATCCCGGCCCCGGCACTCGTCGACCCGGAGACCTGGAACCGCTGTCAGGAGCGGTTGAAGGAAAATGCGAAAACGTCCGGTCGTCCGGATCGGCGATGGTTGCTGACCGGCCTGGTCCGCTGCCCGTTTTGCGGAGATCCGGTGAGCGGGCGCAAGCGATCGGGGCGGGAACGCAACTACTACGCCTGTCGCCGACAGTTCCCGTGCTATCGGAAGAAGGGCACCTGCGACAACAGCACCTGCTACCACCAGGACGTTCTGGAGCCGCTGGTCGTTCGGGGGGTCGCCCTGATCGCCCAGGCACCGGAGCGCATCCGGGAGGCGGTAAGGACGTTCACGGAGGAGGCGCGGGAGGCAAACGGTCGTTACCCCTCTGCTGATCGCCGCGCGGCGCTGGTAACGGAGAAAGAGCGCATCGAACAGCGCATCGCGGCGATTGTCGAGGCGCAGATTCAGGCGATCGGGGACGGGATCGATACCGGGCCGTACCGGGCACAGTTACAGTTGCGGCAAAAGGAACTGCGATCGCTGGAAGAGCAGCTTCGAGAGATGCCCGCGGTTCCGACGGCAAATTCCGTTTCTTCCGCTTCTCTGACGCCCGACGATATCGCGTTGCTGCTCTCCGGGGCGGGGCGGCTGGCGGAGGCGGTTCTGCTGCACCCGGAGCGCGATGAGACGGCCTGCAACGCGATTTTGCGCAAGCTGATCGATCGGGTGGAGATCGAACCGCATGAGCGCAATACGACGGCCGTGCACTGGTCGAAGCGCCCGACCCAGCCGGAAATGATCCATATTCACTTCGCACCGGTCGTCGGAGTTCGAGACAACCGTTTAAGTGTGAGAAGCATTGTGATCCGCTTGTCGAACGGAAAGATCAGTCCGCTGTTCTTGATCGCCGCCTTGACCCGCTCCCGCGATTCCTGAACCGCCGCGTCGGGAAGTCCGACGATGGTGAACTGCGGCAGGGTGCTCGGGGCAACGTTCACCTCGACCCGGACTTCATACGCGTCCACCCCGAGCAGCGTACTCGACTCGACAACCGCCAGCATTCGCTCCGTCTCCTTGTCTGACGCACTATATCGGAGAGAGGCAGGTTGCCGAAAGTGAAAATTTTTGCGTCCAATGGGAAGCCACACGCCGGTCGGCGGGCGGGACGGTTCACCGCGTGATGGTGACGACTCCCGAACCGTCCTCGCGCTCCTCCAGGAGGATTTCGACCGGCAGATACCTCCCGATCACCGTCAGGACGGTGCGCAGATGCTCGGTGACACGGGCGGTCGTCCAGCGGGAAACCCCGGCGGTCAGAACGGCGGGCAGAGCGAGCTGATCCGCCAGATGCTCGTCGGTCCCGCACCCGGTGGCGTACCACCTTTTGAACGCCCGCGACGCTTCCGATACCACCTGCTCCATCGGTTTGCCGCGTTCGCCGAGCGACTGCCACCCCTCCGTCGTCCGTTCGCACCCGGCGACCAGCACGACCGAGGCGCCCGCGCCCGACGACGGCAGGTCGCGAATCTCCGGAACGATCGGCACCCCGTAGTCGCTCAGGTCCTTCCGTAATTGCGCCACGCCGCGTTCGGCCACCGTCTTCGGCAGTTCCGACGTCGTGACGACGGCGGTCAGACGCTTCAGTTTCCCCCGTTCGCTCCGGTCGAGCGGAACGGACGGCGGCGCAGTCACCGTCATCGATACCTCGCCCCCACCCTTCGGAAAGAACCCGGCGCGCGTCCCGGAAAGACGAACGCCCGCGCCCATCTCCGTCAACGCCGCCAGAAAGACCCTTTCCAGATAATCGGCCGAGGGGGCCATCGGGACGTGCGTTCCGCCGCGCACGGTCACGGTCGAGGAAGCCTGTGCGGAGACCAGGGTGAGCGGCAAGAGCACCGTCTGCAGCACCAGGCCGGTCGCGCCCGCCGAACCGCCCGAACGCGCCTCTCCGACATCGAAGTCATAAGCGCCCGGACGCACCGGCGCGGTCGGCACGAACCGCAGAAACGACGACCCGAGGGCCGCGCCGTGCAGTTCGGCTTCGCAAATCGCGCCCGCCGCCCGGACCGCCGTCAGGTGCTGCGCCTGCAGGCCCGGCTTCGATCGGCGGGCGCGGATGTGCGTGATCTCCGTCGCCTTGCCGGTGATCGCCGCCAGCGCCGTCGCCGTCCGAAGAATCTGGCCGCCACCCTCGCCCATCGAACCGTCGATCCGTAACGTATCCATTATTCCTCCCTGCCCATTATCGATCGCACGACGAAAAAAGCAAAGAAGGGGAGCGAATCCGTATTTTTGTCCGTTTGACACGAACCCCTTGCGGAGCCGTCGACTTAGTGTTAGAATTACGTCATCACAAGTTCGTGTTTTATAAACACGATATTCGGAGGAAAGAGGATGGGATACGGAACCTTTGACACGACCGCCAGCGCCGCGCGCGCGGCGTTCCGGGCGGCGACCGGAACCTCGGCGTTTGCTCACGATGCGGCGGCTCGGCGCGGGGAAGCGCCCTGCCTCCATCCCGCGCTCGATGTGACCCGCAAGCCCTATCGCGAGTGCCGCGACAGCGCCGACAGCCCGACCAGCGTCCCGATCGCCGTACTGCTCGATGTGACCGGGAGCATGGGCGCGATTCCCGGACTGGTGCTTCGAGAACTGAGCCAGCTGATGCGAATGATTCAGGGACGGATCGTCGCCTACCCGCAGATTCTTTTCGGCGCGGTCGGCGATGCGTACTGCGACCGCGTCCCGGTGCAGATCGGGGAGTTCGAGGCCGACGACGAACGGGCGGAGGCGCATCTGGCGAACCTGTTTCTGGAGGGCGGCGGCGGAGGACAGGCGCGGGAGTCCTACGAGCTTGCCATGCTCTTCTTTGCGCGGCAGGTTGCGACCGATGCCTGGGAAAAGCGCGGTGAGAAGGGGTTTCTGTTCCTGATCGGCGACGAAAACTACTATCCGACCGTCCCTCGCGATCAGGCGCAGACGTTCCTGGGGGCGTCTTTGACCGAGAACGTGGCGACGGCGACCGTGGCCCGCGAACTGCGGCAGCGCTGGGAGGTCTTTTTGATCCGGCCGGGAGGAACGTCGCACTTCGAAAACACCGCCATCGCCGCCTCGTGGGAACGGATTCTGGGTCGGGAGCAGGTCCTTCCCGCCGATGACTGGCGGATGATTGTCCCACAGATCGCCGGAACCATCGCGCTGATGGCGGGCGACAATCCGGAGGCCGCCGTGAATGCCATGATTGCGAGCGGGTTCGATCCCCGCATCGCCCGGACGGCGGGGCGAACGCTTTCGCCGCATACGTTTCGTTACGATTCGCATCGTTAGGAAAGGAGCGCACCCATGCACCGGGCGATCATTGTCAACGATCTGGGGTTCGGGGATGCCGGAAAGGGGAGTCTGACCGACGCTCTCGTCCGGCGGCATCGGGCGACGCTGGTCGTCCGGTACAACGGCGGAGCGCAGGCCGCGCATACCGTGGAGACGAGCGACGGTCGGCGGCATACGTTTCATCAGTTCGGCAGCGGGACGCTCGTTCCCGGCGTCGAAACACTGCTTTCGGAGTACGTTCTTTTCGATCCGATCGCGCTGATCGCCGAGGAGAGCGACCTGCGCCGAATCGGTATCACGGACGCCTTTTCCCGGCTGTATGTCGATGGGAGAGCGAAGGTGACGACGCCCTATCACCGGATCGCGAACCGCTGGCGCGAGATCGCCCGTGGGGCCGGTCGGCACGGCTCCTGCGGTCTCGGGATTGGCGAAACCGTGGCGGACAGTCTGGCACATCCCGCCGATACCCTGTACGCGGACGAACTGAGCGACGAATCCGTCCTGCGCGAGAAACTGGGGCGGGTACGTCGTCGCAAACGGGTGGAACTGGCGTCGCTTCCGGCGGCGGATACGGCGGACCTTCGCGAACCACTGGAGAGCGAGGAGGAGTTCGAGGCGACGGTCGAGGTGTTCCGATATGTCGGAGAGCGGGTATGTCAGACGGATATCACACGGCTCGCGGATCGTCTCCGGCGACCCGGCGTCACGATCTTCGAGGGGGCGCAGGGAGTGCTGCTCGATGAGGTCTACGGTTTCCATCCGAACACCACCTGGTCGAGAACGACACCGGAGAACGCCGAGAGACTGCTCTGCCGGAGCGGGTTCCGGGGCGAGACGATCCGTCTCGGACTGATCCGTGCCTACCAGACGCGCCACGGCGCGGGGCCGTTGCCGACCGAATCCCTCGAACTGACCGCCGCGCTGCCCGACACGAGCAACCCGGTCAATCCCTGGCAGGGCGCGTTTCGGGTCGGATGGCTCGATCTGGTCCTGACCCGCTACGCCCTCGCCGCCGCCGGTCGGATCGACGCGCTGGCGATCACCTGTCTGGACCGGCTTCCCGCAAACCCGCAGGTGGCGATCGGGTACTCGCTGCACGGCATGCCCTGCGAACCGGAAACGTTCGACGCCGACAACCTGACGGTCAGCGAGCGGCGCGGTCGGGAACTGGCTCTGGTCCGCCCGCGATACGTCGCCGCTCCGTCGGACCCCGACGAGTACGCCCGCCGGGTCGCCGAGAAACTCCGGCTCCCTCTCGCGGTCACCTCCTTCGGGCCGACCGCCGCCGCCAAGCGCTTTATTCAAGTTATCTGAAGGCGTTCGGGAAAATACGCCATCGGGAGGATTCCGGGCCGTTCTTGCGATGGCACCATATCTCCAGGAACGAAACGGCGCGACGATGCCCGTGGGCAGGAGAGACCATCATGTTTGAGGCCTGGTGCGGTTTTGAAGCCGGTCCCTGGACCGATGCGATCGATGTTCGCGATTTCATCCGGAGAAACTATACTCCCTACCTCGGCGATGCCCGCTTCCTCGAGGGACCGACCGGGGCAACGCAGGAACTCTGGCGACAGGTGCGCGAACTGATGCGCGTCGAACGCGAAAAGGGCGTCCTCGATGTCGACACCGTCGTCCCGTCCGGGATCACCTCTCATGCGCCCGGCTATATCGACCGTGACCTCGAACGGATCGTCGGCCTGCAAACCGAGAAACCGCTCAAACGCGCCATCCTGCCCTTCGGCGGCATCCGGACCGTCAAGGACTCGCTGGAAGCCTACGGCTATACCCTGGACCCGAGGACCGAGGAGGTCTTCACACTCTGGCGCAAGACCCATAACGACGGCGTGTTCGATGCCTATACCCCGGAGATGCGCGCGGCGCGATCGGCAGGGATCATTACCGGACTGCCCGACGCCTACGGGCGCGGACGGATCATCGGCGACTATCGGCGCGTCCCGCTCTACGGTGTCGATTTCCTGATCGCCCGCAAGGAGTGCGAACGCGATACCCTCGACACCCCCGAGATGACCGACGAGATCATCCGCCTGCGTGAGGAACTGAGCGAGCAGGTGCACTCCCTGAACGAACTGAAACGGATGGCGGCCGGCTACGGTTTCGATATTTCGAAACCGGCGGCGACCGCGCAGGAGGCCGTTCAGTGGCTCTACTTCGGCTATCTGGCGGCGATCAAGGAGCAGAACGGGGCGGCAATGTCGCTCGGACGCGTCACCACCTTCCTCGATATCTACTTCGAACGCGACCTGGCCGAGGGCCGATTGACCGAGAGCGAGGCGCAGGAGATCATCGACCAGTTCGTGATGAAGCTGCGTATGGTCCGCTTCCTGCGACCGCCGGCCTACAACGAGCTTTTCTCCGGCGACCCGACCTGGGTGACCGAGGCGCTCGCCGGGATGGGACTCGACGGACGACCGCTGGTGACCCGAACCACCTTCCGGATGCTGCATACGCTCTATAACCTCGGACCCGCGCCCGAACCCAACCTGACGGTCCTCTGGTCGCAGGACCTGCCGGATTCGTTCAAACGCTACTGCGCCCGCGTCTCGATCGAGAAAAGCGCGATCCAGTATGAGAACGACGACCTGATGCGCCTGACGTTCGGCGACGATTACGGCATCGCCTGCTGCGTCTCCGCGATGAAGATCGGCAAGCAGATGCAGTTCTTCGGGGCGCGCGCCAATCTCGCCAAGGCCCTGCTCTATGCGATCAACGGCGGGCGGGACGAGGTGACCGGCAAGCAGGTCGGCCCGAAGCTGCCGCCGATCGAGGGCGAGTACCTGGAAGAGGCGACCGTCCGCGAGCGGTTCGAAGAGATCACCGACTGGCTCGCCAACCTGTACGTCAAAACGCTGAACGTCATCCACTACATGCATGACAGGTACTGCTACGAGCGGATGGAGATGGCGCTGCACGACCGGGACATTACCCGGTTTTTCGCCACCGGCATCGCCGGTCTTTCCGTCGTGGCCGACGCTCTGTCCGCCATCCGCTATGCGAGGGTCCGGCCGATCCGGAACGAGGCGGGACTGGCGGTCGAGTTCGATATCGAGGGCGATTTCCCGCGCTACGGCAACGACGATGACCGGGCCGACGCGCTGGCGGTCGAGCTGGTGGAAAACTTCATGGAGAAACTCCGGCGGCAGAAAACCTATCGAAACGCGGTACCGACGCTGTCCGTGCTGACCATAACCTCGAATGTTGTCTATGGAAAGATGACCGGCAGTACGCCGGACGGACGCAAGCGCGGCGAGGCGTTCGCCCCGGGCGCGAATCCGATGCATGGCCGAGACACGCGCGGCGCGGTCGCTTCGATGCGTTCGGTCGCCAAACTGCCGTACGAGGACGCGCAGGACGGCATCTCCTACACGTTCTCGATCGTACCGCCGGCCCTCGGACGGACGGCCTGCGACCGCGAACGAAACCTGACCGCACTGCTCGACGGCTACACTCGTTGCGGCGGTCACCATATCAACGTCAACGTCTTCGACCGGGCGACCCTGCTTCACGCGATGGATCACCCGGAGGAGTACCCGCAACTGACCGTCCGGGTTTCCGGGTACGCCGTCAACTGGAACAAGCTGACGCGCGAACAGCAGCGGGAAGTGATACGACGCACGTTCCATGAGGCCATATGACACCGTTGCCGTTCGCAGACACCGAAAAGACCATTGCCGTTCCGCCACAGTCGGCGGATCGACCGATCGAGCGCCGGGGGCGCATCTACGGGACCGAATCCTTCGGCGCGACCGACGGACCGGGGATTCGGTTCGTCGTGTTTATGCAGGGCTGTCCGCTCCGCTGCCGGTACTGCCATAACCCCGACGCGCGGATTCTCCTGCGCGGCGACCTGCGAACGGTCGAGGACCTGATGGGCGAAATCCGAAAGGAGCGGGAATTTTACGAGGCGTCGGACGGCGGCGTGACGATCAGTGGCGGGGAACCGCTGATCCAGCCGGAGTTCGTCGCCGAACTGCTGCGTGCCTGCCGGGCGGAGGGCATTCATACCGCCGTCGACACATCCGGGTACGCCGACGAGGAACGCGCCTCGATCGCGTTGAAGGAGGCCGATCTGGTGCTCCTCGATCTCAAAACCTGGGACCGGAAGGCGCATTTCCGGCTGACCGGGGTGTATCCCGACCGGGTACATAACCTGGCGCGGTACCTGGCGGCGATCGGGAAGCCGGTCTGGCTGCGGTTCGTGCTGGTTCCCGGACTGACCGACGATCCGGAGGATATCGAGACCATCGCGCGGTTTGCCGCGGGTCTTGGGAATGTCGAACGGGTCGACGTGCTTCCGTTCCACAAGATGGGCGAGCCGAAATGGGAGCGGCTGGGCATTCCGTACACGCTGAAAGAGACGCCTCCGCCCACCCCGGAGCAGGTGGCGTCGGTCGTGGGGATCTTCCGCGCCCACGGTTTGAACGCCTGCTAGGCGCTCGCTCCGTCGCCTTCGTCGGTCGTGAGTCGCCTCCGTCGGTCGTGTGGCGCCGCTTTAGCGGGCGCGGTTGCCTGCGGTATAATGTCCTACACGATTATGAGCAGCGAAACCCAAGAAACCGCTGTCGACGGACAGCGTTATCCCTTTCAGGCGATCGAACGAAAATGGCAGAAACGGTGGACCGACGCCGATGTCTACCGCACGCAGGAGGGCGGCGACCGCCCCAAGTACTATGTTCTGACCATGTTCCCGTACCCGTCCGGGTCGGGCCTTCACGTCGGTCACTGCAAGAACTACGTCCCCGGCGATGTCGTCGCCCGCTTCCGGCGGATGCAGGGCTGTAACGTGCTGCATCCGATGGGCTGGGACGCCTTCGGCCAGCCCGCCGAGCAGGATGCGATCAAGCGCAACGTCAATCCCAAGGATATCGTTCCCCAGCTGGCGGCCGAGTATCGCCGTCAGCTATCCCTGCTCGGAATTTCGTACGATTGGAATCGCGAAATCAACTCGACCGATCCTGCGTACTATAAATGGAATCAGTGGGCGTTCCTCCTGCTGCTCGAACGCGGTCTCGCCTATCGTAAAAACGCGCCCGTCAACTGGTGCGTCAACGAATCGACGATCCTCGCCAATGAGGAAGTGGTCGATGGGATGTGCTGGCGCTGTGACGGCCCGGTAATCAAGCGTGACCTGCCGCAGTGGCTGTTCCGGATCACGGAGTATGCCGACAAACTGATCGAGGGGCTGGATCGGATCGCCTGGCCGGAAGGCATCAAGACGCAGCAGCGGGACTGGATCGGCCGGAGCGAGGGCGCGGAGGTGACCTTCTCCGTGGTCGGAAGCGGTGAACCGCTGACCGTTTTTACGACGCGTCCGGACACGCTCTGGGGGGCCACCTTTATGGTCATCGCGCCCGAGCATCCGCTGGTCGATGCCATCACCACGCCCGAACGACGGGCGGCGGTCGAGGCGTATCGGGCCGCCGCGCAACGGACCTCCGATCTCGACCGTACCGCCGAGGGACGGGAGAAGACCGGCGTCTTCACCGGCGCGTATGCCACCAACCCGGTCAACGGACAACCGATCCCGATCTGGGTGGCCGATTACGTCCTGATGGGATACGGCACGGGAGCGATCATGGCGGTTCCCGCGCACGACCAGCGCGACTTCGAGTTCGCACGCAAGTTCGATCTGCCGGTCGTCCCGGTCTATGCCGAGAACGAGACGCAGACAGCGGAGGAGATGACGGTCGCCCTGCCGACCGGCGGAACCTTCCGCGCCGCCCTGAACGCGCCCTTCACCGGGGAACCGAACGGCAAGGAGACCGTCCGGAAGGTAATCCGCTGGCTGGAGGCCGCAGGGATCGGGCAGGGGCGCGTCAATTACAAACTGCGTGACTGGCTGGTGTCGCGCCAGCGGTACTGGGGGACGCCGATCCCGGTCATTCACTGCCCCGATTGCGGGATCGTGCCGGTACCGTTCGAGGACCTGCCGGTCGTGTTGCCCGATGTCGAGAGCTATCAGCCCGGCCCGGACGGCAGTTCGCCGCTCGCGTCCATCCCGGAGTTCGTTCATGTCCGATGCCCGAAGTGCGGCGGGGACGCCCGGCGGGAGACCGATACGATGGCCGGATCGGTGGACTCGTCCTGGTACTTCCTGCGCTACACGTCGCCGCACGACGCCGCCGACGCCTGGACGAAAACGGCTGCGGACTACTGGATGCCGGTCGATCTGTACCTGGGCGGCCGCGAGCATGCGGTCGGTCACCTGCTGTACGCCCGGTTCTTTACCAAAGTCTTCTTCGATGCCGGTCTGATTTCGGTCGACGAACCGGCGACGGAACTGAGGAATCAGGGCATGTTGCTGGGCTGGACACCGGTGGAGAAGGAGTCCGGGCATCCGATCAAGCCGGACGAACTGTCACGCTTCACGCCGGATCGGATCGAGTACCAGTGGCTCAAGATGTCCAAGTCCAAGGGGAACTCGGTCACCCCGGATGAGATGGCGGAAAAGTATGGCGCGGATGCGCTTCGCCTGTACGTCCTGTTCGAAGCGCCCTACGAGGACACCATTCAGTGGAGCGAGGAGCGAATGAGCGGGACGTTCCGGTTCCTGGCGCGGACATGGGACAGCGTGACCCAGGTCGCGGCATCGTTCGACCGGGCTTTTGCCGACAAACTGGCGGACGCGGTTTCGCCGGACGAGAAGGCGCTGCGTCGAAAAACCCATCAGACGATTCAGCGGACGCAGGAGGCGATCGCCGAACTGCGGTTCAACACCGCCGTCTCCGGGCTGATGATCCATGCCGACGCCCTGCGCAAATTCACGGCGGCGAACGGAGCGGCCTCCCCGGCGGCCCACGAGGCGGCGGTCGTCCTGACGAAACTGCTCGCGCCGTTTGCGCCGCATATCGCCGATGAACTGAACGAACGGCTCGGCGGCGACGGGGTTTTTCTCCTGAATGCCGAGTGGCCGACGGCCGATCCGTCGGTCGCCGCCGAGGAGGAGATCACCCTGGTGGTCCAGGTGAACGGCAAACTGCGTGACCGCATCACGCTGCCTGCCGACGCCGACGAGGCGACCTGCCGCAATGCTGCGCTGGCGTCGGAGAAGGTACGGGAGTTCACCGGGGGCAACCCTCCGAAAAAGGTGATCGTCATCCCCGGCAAGCTGGTGAATATCGTCGCCTGACGACCGGAGGACGTGACGACTGACGGCTTTGCGCCTTCCTTTGTCTGCTTTTGTGTCTGCTCGTCTTTCGCTCCGATTTTCTGTATGATCGGAGTATGCAATGGGACAGGCGTCAGGTCATCGGGATGTCGGCGTTCGGCGGGGTGCTGGCTCTGCTGGCGATCGGACTGTCTTTGAGGAGCGGGTCCGGCGGGTCCGAACCGGTCTCGATCGCTCCGGTTCCGGTGGCAACGCCCGCCCCGCCGATGACCCTTCTGGCCGAAGGACCGGTCGTCACGCCCCCGGTTTCTCCGTCGCCGACCCCGACCGCCGCCGCGTCACCCTCCGCGCCCAGAGTGTTCGTGTCGGGGGAGGTCAAACGCGCCGGGGTGTATCGTTTGAAGCCGGGGGACCGGATTCAGGAGGCGATCGAGGCGGCGGGCGGGTTTACGGCGAACGCCCGGACCGACGTTTTGAACCTGGCGGATTACGTGCGGGACGCCGACCAGTACCATGTTCCGGCGCGGGAACCGGTCCGGCGACCGGCGCGTTCGGCATCGAGCGAAACGCGGGCCGTTCGACGCGGATCGGCGCACTCCCCGTCCGCGTCCCCGTCCTCTCCGAAGCCGGGGCGCGTTCTGGGCAAGGGGGCGACGGTCGCCGGGGACAGCGCGAATCCGGAGCGTCCGGCGGAACCGTCCTCCGAGAGCGAACCGGGCGGCGGGTCCGGTTCGGCCAAGTTCAGGAATCCGGGCGACGGCACGGTGAACCTGAACACGGCGGGCCTGTCCGAACTGCAGCGGCTACCGGGTGTCGGCCCGAGCACCGCGCAACGGATTCTGGAATACCGCCAGCAGATCGGAAGCTTCGCCGACGTCTCTCAGATCAAGGACGTCAAAGGCATCGGACCGAAAAAGTACGAGAAGATGCAACCGTTCCTGGCGGTGCGGTAGTTTCCGGACGGGACGGTTCGTGCCGGGTCTATCGGTGCATTCGCCCGACGACCATCCGGTCGAAGGGCATCGCACGGCGGCCAACTCCTGCTTGACGGTCTGTGGCTCATGCAATTTTTGCTCCGTCTCCACCCCGTCCGCCACCAGCATAGGCTGCACCGCCTTGGGGTCGAAGACGCCGCGTGCCTCCGCGAAATCAAGGAACTTGGAGGCCGCACGTCCTCGTACCAGCGTTGGTCCTTCGGTGCCCGGCCGGTCCGGCAGGATGACGTTCTGGCCTCAGGACAATGTTGGAACGGGTCGTTGCAATAAATCGGCGTCGGGACGTGCTTCCATGAACGAGCGCAAGTTCCGGAGGGAAAGCCCCTTCTGCCTTGACCTCGTGCAGGAACTGTTCGTGCCCGACCATCTCTTCCGCGGTTGCGATCCGGTTGTCTTCCGGCATATCGCTCCCCGATCATATGCGCCCCTCGCAACGCCGAACGGCCATCGCCTCCAGGTACGGGCGCATCACCTTCTCCACCCGGCAGGCCCGGGCGCAACCGTTAATCTCCGTTAGCGTCGCCTTTCGCTTACACAGGCTGTCGTACAGGACTTCGAGGGCCACATCCGGACCTACCCGGCTCCGGTACTTGAAGCAGTCGGCGACCGTCCGGGCAACCCCCGTCACCCGGACCCGAACCCCTTCCAGTGTGTGTTCCTCCACCCCTACGAAAAATGACGCCCCCGCCGCGCGGACGACATACAGGAGCGGGTAATCGATCTTCGGAAAGTATCCTCTCCGCAAGACCATCACCCTCCTCGAAAGATTTACCGTTCCTGCTCAAAGTTTCCTGAAAATATATTGTTTCCTGTTTAAGAATCGTGTACTATTGAGGAAACTTAGCCATGTCTCGAAGAACAAAAACGGACACATCTGACTTACCCCTTCGCCAGCAGCCCTGGTCCGAGGCACAGTTTCGGGAGCGGGCGCGCGCGGACGGACTCTGCCTCGCGCCTGTTGTTCTGCGCCTTGCTGACGAGGCGACCCTGCCGACCGGGGATACGATCGGGGATGGGGTGTTCGTGGCCACCTGGGGCGAGCGTCGGGAACGGTTCGTCGCGGAGTACAAGTCACTCGGCACGCCGAAAGCCGTAGAAACCGCCGTCGCTCAGGCGCGCCTCTGGTCGGAGAAGACGGGTATTCGCCCCCTCGTCATCGCCCCTTACCTCTCGGAGGAAAGTCTTCGACGACTGGAAGGGGAGGGCGTGAGCGGCGTGGACCTGTGCGGCAACGGCGTCCTGCTCGCCGCCGATTTTTCCGTCTTTCGCGGCGGCGCCCCCAACCGCTTCAGGAGCAGTCAGCCGATCCGCAACGTTTACCGGGGGACCAGCTCGCTCTTCGCTCGCGCCCTCCTGCTCCGCCCCGCGTTCGACTCGCTCCGTTCGCTCCAGTCCTTCGCCCGCGACCGGGTTGTCGCCCCGGACGACGCGGCGCAACTTGTCAAAGGAACCGCGTCTAAAGTCGTCCAATCCCTGGAGGAAGACCTGATCGTCCGGCGCGAGGGGCGGGGCGGCGTGCGCCTCTCGGACCCGGCGCGGCTCCTCGACCGCCTGCGCGAGAACTACCGCAAGCCGTCGGGCGCGCGGATCGAGGGCAAGACGGCCCTGAGTCCCGCCGACGTCTGGCAGCGGCTCCGCACGGTCACGTCGGGCGATGCGGCGGGCCGCCTCCGCGCCGTCGCCACGGGGGAAGGTTCGGTGGGGCGTTACGGCCTGCTCTCCGGCCCCGACCGGCTCTCGCTGTACGTCTCCGACCCGGACGAGGCGGCGCGGCTTCTGGAAGTCCGGCCCACGCGCGTCTTCCCGGACGTGGAACTGGTCGAAACGGACGACGAGACCGTGTACTTCGACGCGCGGTAGCGGGCGGACGGGCGGTGGGCCTCGCCGGTACAGGTCTGGCTGGAGATGGCGACGGGCGGCCCGCGCGAGCGCGACGCCGCCGGGGGCCTGTACGACGCCCTCTTGAAGGGGGAGGCGGAGGAGATGCCGTGAGGAACGATTCGTCCGTAAGCGCCCGGATCGCGGACCCACTGTTTCCGCACCTTCTGGACGTCCTCGCCGACCCGGCCTCGGAGGGTCTCATCCTGGCGGGTGGCTTCGGCCTGCGCCTCAAGCAGGAACACCTGCGCCGGACGGGCGCGCGGACGCTCCTCGCCGAAATCCCCCCGGCGCGGGCGACGCAGGACCTGGACTTCTTCCTCCGGATGGAGCTGTGGTCGGACGCCGACAAGGGGGCGGCGGTGCGCGGCCTCCTGGATCGGCTGGGCTACCGGGAGCGCGTCCCGCACCTCAAGTTCGAGAAGGCGCTCGCGCCGGACGCGCGCACGGTCAAGGTGGACTTACTCGCCCGGACGCCGCTCCCCGAGGAGAACATACCGGTGCGCCGCGCCGCGGACCCGACGCGCCACCCGTCGCGCGTAGGCTCCGGGACGGGGATTGACCTGCACGGCGGCGAGACGCCCGAAGCCTTCGCGGTCGAGGACGCGCCGGTGTCCGTCGCCGTCTCGGGAGTGGCGACAGACGGAACTCCGGTCGAAGCGTCCGTGCTTGTGCCGCACCCCTACGCCTGGCTCAATATGAAGGTGAAGGCGGCGGACGACTGGACACAGCGGCCCAAGCCTTTTGCCGAGAAGCACGCCTTCGACGTCTATCTACTTGTCGCGATGCTGACACCGGACGAGGTTGCCAAAGCCGAGACACTGGCGGCGCGCTACGCGAACCACTCGGTCGCCGCCGAAGTCCGCGTTGCGGCGGCGAGGCTCTACGGCGAGCCGTCCGGCCCTGGCTTCGCGGAGGCGGAACGTCAGGCGAGCGGCCCGCTGGACCACGGCCTCTTCTGGGAGGCCTTACGGGCGGCGCTCGGCATAGCGCCGTCATGACGCTGGTGTAATGATTATCCGAAAATGCGAAAAGACGAAAACGACGAGGACGGTACGCCCGATGTCTCCGGCATCGTGGACGCGCTCCGGCCGCTGTGTGAGGAGATAGCCCGGCTGAACGCGCAGGCCCGCGAACTCGGCCTCTTCGTTAACGATCGCCCGCTCCTGGAATGTCCGCACTGCCGCCTGGTCGAAGACGTTACCGTGGAAGGGTTCCTCATCGTCTACGCGGCGACTGACTATGACATGGACGCGACACCCGTGACCCCGGCTTCCGACACCGGCCGGCATTTCGCCGACCTGTCGGAGGGGCAGTTCCTCTGTCCTGCCTGCGGCACCGTCTTCACCCCACCCGAGGAAGACGAACCCGAGTGGTGGTCGGACGACGCAGACCGCCGCCCGAAATAACTGGCTCAGATTATCAAGCCACTCCTTTATTATCCCTCCGGTAGGGCGTCGCTCCTCCGGGAGTCGCTTCAGGTATTCCTATCCGTAATCCGACAGAGAAGCGAAATGTCCATGGAATCCTGTTGGATCGGTGCGCCGGACGTTAATTTCGGGTGAACGGGAAACGCGAGATATTCCATCGTCAGGCGGATCGTAACGGATATGCCCGCCGTCATTTCTCCCTGCCCCTGAATGTTGAACTGAAGCAGGCCCGCGGGATTCGTTCCTTCGAAGATTCCGTCGGGCATAAGCAGAACGCCTTTCGGACCGCCATCCCAGGTTTTATTATCGAGGGCTTGCAACAAACTCCCGCCAAAAAGGGAAAAACCGAACTGTGGTCCGGTATAGTTTTCCGGCCATTCGACGGATTGAATGGACACTCCCGTAATGACGATCACTTTTTCCCTTTCCCCGGTAATCGTACCGACAACGGGTTCCCACCCACCGCCGGCAGGGATCTGTACGGGATTTAACATGTTTACGGAAGGCATGAAAAGGTTCCTTTTTGAGCGGAAGCAAGATAAGTAATTATAGATCATAAAATTGGAGGATCCGGCTATCGGGAAGAAATTATCTCGTGACACCGGAGAATGGGCGATAATAGTGCGGAAGCGAAGGTATGTCCATGAATCCGATCGGCGAGCACGTATTTCTGTTTACGGATATGGAAGGCAGCACGCGTCTGTGGGAGCGGTTTCCGATCGCGATGCGGGCGGCTCTGGCGCGGCATGACGCGATTCTGCGTGAGGCATCGGAGCGGCGGCAGGGGCACGTTTTTCGGACGATCGGAGACGCTTTCTGTGTCGCTTTCCCCGATGCGAACGCGGCGGTTGAGGCGGCCGTGGAAGCGCAGCGGAATCTGGCGGGCGAAGACTGGAAGACCGTCGGGACGATTAAAGTCCGAATCGGGATCCATGGGGGTGAGGCCGAGTACCGGGAAGGCGATTACTACGGTAGCGCGCTGAACCGGGTGGCGCGTATCCGCGATACGGCGTCGGGAGGACAGGTCATCGTCTCCGAATCGGTGAAGTTCGCCTATGAGGAGACAACCGGCGGGGCCGGGGATATCCGTTTTCTCGATCGGGGCAGCCATCGCCTGAAGGATATCCCCGAACCCGTCCGCCTGTTCCAGGTCTGCGCCGAGGGACTTCCCGAGCGGTTTCCGCCGTTGAAAACACTCTCGACCCACCCCCATAATCTGCCCGCTCCGGCCGGAGCGTTCATCGGACGCGACGCCGAACTGCAGGAAATTTGCTCCCTGCTGACCGGGGAGGGCATTCGACTCGTCACCCTGACCGGCTTCGGCGGAATGGGAAAGACCCGATTGGCGCAGGAGGTCGGACGGCGAGTGCTGGAACGCTTTCCGGACGGCGTCTGGTTTGTCGATCTCGCCGGTCTCGAAACGCATGAACAGGTGTTACCGGCGATTGTTCGCACACTCGGTTTGCGGGAAGAAGCGGCAAACTCGCTTTTGGAGCAATTGATCGCGTTCCTGTCCGAGAAACGTTTGCTGCTCATCCCCGATAACTTCGAGCAGGTGCTCGACGCCGCTCCGGAGATTGCCGAGTTGCTGCGGCGTTGCGCCTCGCTTGCGATACTGGCGACGTCACGCTCGCCGCTCGATCTCCGGGCCGAATATACGTACGAACTGCCGCCGCTTTCCCCGGAGGAGGGGCAAGAACTGTTCCGGACGCGGGCACAGCAGGCGAATCGGAGGTTCGCTGCCGACGTTGCCGACGCCGTCCTCCGTGCGGAGGTAGCCGCCGTTTGTGACGATCTGGACGGGGTGCCGCTGGCGATCGAACTGGCGGCCGCCCAGGTGCGTCGTCTGTCGGTCGCCGAGATACGAATCGCGCTGGCCGAACGCCTGCGCTTGCTCACATCGCAAATGCGGGATATGCCCGTGCGGCATCTCTCCCTCAGGAATACGATCGACTGGACCTACGATCGACTGACGATCGGGGAAAAAGCCGATTTTCGATGTATCACCGTCTTTGCCGATGGGTTTTCGGCCGAGGCGGCGACCGTGCTTTTCCCTCCTCCGGACCCTGTCGATCCGATGAACCCGGTCGATCCGGCGGAGACCGAGCGACGGTTGAGTCTGCTGGCGGATCACAGTCTGATCCGAATCGATCTCGCGGGGGAGACAAGCGGAGCGGGCGCACGGTATCGGGTTTTGGAATCGTTGCGACAGTACGGTCATGAGAAACTGCGGGAGGCGGGGGAGTGGGAGACGGTTCGGACACGGCATCGGGACTGGGCGCTGGTGTTCGCCGAGGCGGCGACCGGCGAACCGGAGGCCCTCGAACGCGCGGAGACGCTGGATCGTTTGGAGCGGGAGCACGGAAACTTCCGACTCGCGCTCGATTGGTGTCTGCGGGAGGCGACCGAAGCGGTCCCCGGTCTGCGTCTGGCGGTAGCGTTGCAACCTCTCTGGGAGATTCGTGGGTATTTTCGCGAGGGGCGTCACTATCCCGAACGTCTGCTGGAAGCGAGCGGCGACGGAGCGTCGCCGACCCTTCGGGCAGCGGCTTTTCGTATGACGGGGCAGTTCGCCTGGTTTCGCAGTGAATTCGCGGATGCCGAACGTTGTTTCGAACGCAGTCTGTCCCTGGCGGATGTCGTCGGCGACCGGGTTGCGGCGGCGACCGCCCTTCGTCGGCTCGGGGATGTGAGCTATGCGCAGGGTGATTACGCACGCGCGGAAGCCCGTCAGCGGGAATGCCTGGCGGTCTATGAGGCGTTGGACGATCGAGCGGGGATCTCGGATACGCTGACCAATCTGGGAAATATCGCCTTCAGTCAGGGACGTCCGGACGATGCCCTTCCCTACTACCGGCGGAGTCTGGAAGCGGCTACCGAACTGGGCGACCTGCGCCGTCAGGGAAACGCGCTGAACAATCTTGGCATGCTCGCCCGGGAACGAAAGGAACTGCCGCTGGCCCGTTCCCTGTTCGAGCGCAATCTGACGGTCCGACGTCAGCTGAATGATCGTCACGGGGAAGCACTGGCGCGTCATAACCTGGCCGGGACGCTGCTTTCGCTGGGGGAGATCGAGCGAGCGAGCGAGGAGGCGAGGCTCGCGATCATCGCCTTCTACGAACTGGAGGATCGGCGTCTGATCGCGTTCGGCCTGGACCTGCTCGCGTCATTATTGTTGCAGACCGCCCGGTTCGAGGAGGCCGTTCGATTCACCGGAGCGGCGGCGAGCCTGCGAGAGCGTATCGGAATCGCTCCGCCGCCGCATGTGGAGGAGAGTCAGGACGCCTGTCAGAGGGCCGCGCGGGCGGAGATGGGCGCGGCGGCGGTGACGGCGGCGGCGGCGCACGGTGCGACAATGACCCCGGAAGAACTGCTGGCCCGTATCGAGGCGCTGTGTGGCCGGCCCGTCTGAGCATCCATATTACTGGCGCATCCGCCCGAGATAGTCGAGGATCTGTCGCGCGTTTCGGGCCAGATTGAACCTTTCCTCCGCCCGGTCGCGACCGGCGCGCCCCATTTCCAGACGCAATGATCGGTTTTGCAACAGGGACTGCAAGGCGCGATCCATCGAATCCGGGTCGTTCGGCCGGATGATGAAACCGTTCACTCCCTCTTCGATAATGTCGCGTACGCCGCCGACGTCGGTCTGGATGACGGGAAGTCCGGTCGCCATGGCCTCGGTGGTCGCGATGCCGAAACACTCTCCGCGGCTCGGCAGGATAAAGAGGTCGGCTTCCGTATACAGAGCCATCAGGGCGGGCGAGTTGGGCGTCATTCCGTAATGCACCGTCATCCCCGGATGGGGGTCTACGGGATCGCGGGTGACGACATCGAGTTCACAGGACCCCGTCGGCTGACGTTTGAACCAGTCCAGGAGCAGATCGCCGCCTTTGCGCTCGAAATCCCCGCCGACGAAGAGGACGCGCGGTGTGCGGTGGGCGCGTCCGCTGCGGTCAAAATACCGCCAGGTTGCCGGATCGAGGCCCGGAGGAAGAAGGAGCGTTCTTTCGGGGGGCACGCCGTAATCCTCGATAAACGACTGACGCGCCCATTCCGACCAGGCGACAACGTACCGTACGCGATGGACCAGTTGCCGGAAGAGACGATATTTCAGGCCGCCGACCAGTTTTCCGTCGTCGGGGTGATGGTAAGCGGCCATCCGGTCGATCAGGAGCGGGGTCGCGTCGGCATAGAAGAGGGTCGGGATCCGGCGGATGCGTTCCGGGAAGAAGATCGCTTCATCGGAATTAAGAAACAGAGCGTCGTAGGGGCCTTGCCGCAGTCCCTGGCGCACATCGAGGACGGCGCGAAGGATGTTGACCGGGTGGGCGGGAAGAAAGGGGAGGCGGGCGACGAGGCGATCCAATCGGTCGCCGGACCGGGAATAGTGGACTTCGTTCCAGACGGTCCGTATGCCGGGTTCCGCGGAGAGGATCGGCCGAATGCTCCGGTAGAAAGCGGTATGCCCGGCGACCTGCGTCATGATAAAGCCGTACGTCGGTGAAGTCATCGCTGCCTTTTTCGGCGGAACCGTTCCGTATCGCATGGGTGTCCGCCGGAGTATAAATTTGTCAGGCAATAGCATTATACGGGTATTTCGACTGCGAGCCATCCGGGCCATCCTGTCGGGTCCGTGATAAGATGATAGGCATCGTATTGACCGTGCATTGTGTTGTTGCGCACCCCGGTTTGCGTTGCCGCCTTTAGTTCGTGGTTTTTCTTCCGAACTTCCCCGACCTTTCTGCACCTGACCTTGATATTGGCCCGAACCGGATACCCCGCGCGGTGTGTTGCCGCGCGACGAATGCGGGCCGATGTCGGAGAATTTCGTTTACTTATGTCGGAAATAGTGACTGGGACCCCGCAGGACGGGGTCGAAACCATGCCGTCGTTCGCCGCTCTCGGTCTGCGGGCGGAACTGCTGCGGGCACTGGCGGAGAAGGGATATGAGACGCCCACCCCGATTCAGGCGGCGGTCATCCCGCTGATTTTGAAGGGGGAGGACGTGCTGGCCGCCGCGGAGACCGGGACCGGAAAAACGGGCGGGTTTACCCTGCCCCTGCTGCAGCGGTTGATGGAAACGCACCGGCCGACCGTTCACGGGGGACCGCACGCACACCGGCATCCGGCGCGTCGCTCCGCCCCGCCCCGCCCGGTTCGGGCGCTGGTGCTGACACCGACGCGCGAACTGGCCGCGCAGGTCGAGGAGAGCGTTCGCACCTACGGAAAGCATCTGCCGCTGGTATCGGTCGTGGTGTTCGGTGGGGTCAGTATGAGTCCGCAGGTCCGGGCGCTCGGCCAGGGAGCGGATATTCTGGTCGCGACGCCCGGACGGTTGATGGACCACGTCGGGCAGCGGACCGTCGATCTGAGCCGGGTCGAGACCTTCATTCTGGATGAGGCGGATCGGATGCTGGACATGGGGTTCGTTCGCGATATCCGGCGGGTGCTGGCTTTGCTGCCCGAGAGACGCCAGAACCTCCTTTTCTCCGCCACTTTTTCGCAGGACATCAAGGCCCTGGCCGATGAACTGCTGAACGCGCCGCAACGGGTGGAGATCGGGCGGGCGAACGCCGACAGTGCGCTGGTGGAGCAGATCGCCTATCTGACACCGAAGGAGCACAAGCGCTCGGTCCTGATCGAATTGATCCGGCGACACGACATCACTCAGGCGCTGGTCTTCACCCGGACCAAGCACGGAGCCGATCGACTGGCCGGGCAACTGGAGATGGACGGGATTTCGACCGCCACCATCCACAGCAACCGGAGTCAGATGCAGCGGACGAAGGCGTTGAACGATTTCAAGGTGGGCGCGGTCCGGGTTCTGGTCGCCACCGATATCGCCGCGCGCGGACTGGATATCCGGCAGTTGCCGTTCGTCTTCAACTTCGACCTGCCGAACGTTCCCGAGGACTACGTCCACCGGATCGGGCGAACGGGACGGGCGGGCAGTGTCGGGCAGGCGA
>JANRLW010000104.1:0-18266 GCA_033762295.1 Capsulimonadales bacterium | reverse complement strand
GGTTCGGTTCGACGGTACGTGGACGTAGGGAGTGAAGTCGGGCTTGTCGGTCATCATGTCCGAGAGATCGGTCGCCAGGGCGTCGAACATGTTGTTCGGCCCCAGTCCGAAGATCAGGTAAATGGTCTTCAGAATGCTCATGATGCTCGTATGGTCCCGGCTGATGTAGCCGCGTTTGGCGTACGGGCTGATGCACAGGACGAACGAACGATGTCGGTCGATATGGTCGTTGTCACCGCCGGAATCGTCCTGGGTGACGAAAATGGCCATATTCTTCCATTCCGGCTGGTGTGAGAGGTAATCGACGATCCGACCGAGGGCCAGGTCGTTGTCCGCCATTCCGGAGCAGACATACGGATAGCCGTCTTTCGGCCGGGGATCGAAACCGTGGTCGTTGCAGATCGCGATGTTGAGGAAACGCGGCATCTGCCCTTTGTTTTTCTTGCGATACTTTTCCAGGTCTTCGACGAACCAGTCGGCGCGGGCGATATCCGGGATGAAGTTGTTGTAGGCCGGGAAATCGAAGCAGGTATTGTCGAACAGGGCCTTCGGCATGGGGTAGTTCACCATGTAGTAGGTCCCAGCCTTGTTGGTCATGGGGCCTTCATCCGTCTGCGGCAGCTCGTATCCTTCGCCGTAGTTTCGGAAGGTGATGTTTCCTCGCTGAAGATGCTCCCAGAGCGATCCGTTCTCGAGGTAGTCCTCCGGAATCTGCGAACCGTCGGAACCGAAGGAGACCAGGCGTCCTTTGGTTTTATCGGACTGTTTGTAGTTCCACCCGGAGTAGAAGACGCGGGTCGTCCAGAGGCTCGGGTAGACGCCGACGAGCCAGCGATGACCGTCGCCGGACGCCTGCGGTTCCATGTAAAAGTTGTCGGAGATGGCGAACTGCTCGGCGAGGCGGATGTGATTGGGCATGATCGGCATCCGTTCGGCCTTTCCCTTTTCGGCGATCCAGCCTTGCATGCCGAACTCCGCGTAATCCGGCTCTCCCTTCGCGCCTTTCAGCCCACCGAAGATGCCATCGAAGGTATGGTTTTCCTTGGTGATGAAGACAACGTATTTGATTTTGTCGCTCGGTTTTCCGGGGACGCGTGCCATGGCGGACGGCGGCAGGGACGCCAGTTCGGCCTTATGGTCGACCAGTCCGTTATTGGAAAGGACTTCCGCCGTCCAGGCGTTCAGCGTCGAATCGTCCGGCAGCGGGACGGCATTGACCATGCCGGGCATGTCGGTGAGGCCGTACCGTTCGTCGTCCGGCGTCCGTTTCTGCTTTTCGCCCCGGGGTCCTCGTCCGAGTCCCTTCTGGGTGCTGACAAACAGCGTTCGTTCGTCGGGCGAGAGGGCGAGTTGTACGGGGAACCAGCCGGTCGGGATGTGACCGAGCACCTTGTTGTTCGTGGCGTCGATGACGGCGACCGCGTTCAGTCCGCTTTCGGAGACATACAGCCGGGTTCCGGCCTTATTCATGGTCATGCCGGAAGGGATGACGCCGCGATATTTGGCGACCATCGGCGAGGGCGACAGTTTGATGACGGAGAGCGATTTCAGGGTATCGGCGTCGAAGACCTGGACGGTGTCGTTGTTGGCGTTCGCGACGAACAGTTTCTTCCCGAACAGGAGAAGTTTGTTCGGGGCGCTGCCGCCGACGGATTTTCCGGCATCGGCGGGGGCATGGATGAGGATTCCGGACGTGGCTTTGGCCTTCACCACGGGCATGGCGGGGGTGGAAACATCGTACATCCAGACGGATTGGGCATCGGGAACGTACGGTTTGCCGAGTCCGGGGACTTTCCGGCCCTCCTGAAGCACGCCGACTTCGCTTTCTTTGGACGGGAAGCCGAAGGGTGGTCGGGACAGGCCACGGTTGCTGCCGCCGCCGGGCATCGGCGGGGGGATGACCGAGTAATCGAAGATGCCGATGTTGGCGATGAACAGGCTTTTGCCTTCCGGGGAAAGCGCGAGAGCGTACGGTTCGCGACCGGCTTTCGCCGTGGCGACCACCTTACCGGCGGTGAGATCGATGGTCACGACCCGCTGGTGGGCGACATCGACGGCGAAGAGGTGGCGGCCATCGGGGGACAGCGCGATATCGTTGAGGTAGGGGGCGTCGTACTCCGCGTCCTTGACCGAGATCGTTTGCAGGGGCTTCAGGTCGGACATTACGAAGCGGCCTTCGGCGGGTTTTGCCGGCGGGGTGTCCCACCCGTTCGTATCGTAGATTTCGATGCCGCCTTCGTCGCCGTTGCTGAGGATCAGCCGGGAGCCGTCGGGTGTGAAGACTCCGACCGGAGCCAGCCCCTTGGTCCGGAGGACGCGCGGTACGTCGCCCGTCCGGGCGGGAAGGGCGTAGACGACGACGGCGTTCTCGCTGAAGCTGACGAGGACCTTTCCATCCGGCCGAACGGCGACGTTCCAGAGGTCGCCCCCGGTATAGAGGCGTTCGCCTTTCGGGGTCAAAAAGCGACCGTTGGGAAGGATGGTCGTTCCGCCGGGAACGATTTTGGCGTACTCCTTGCCGGCCGGGGCG
The DNA here is from genome assembly GCA_033762295.1 of Capsulimonadales bacterium. Classification (GTDB taxonomy): domain Bacteria; phylum Armatimonadota; class Armatimonadia; order Armatimonadales; family Armatimonadaceae; genus JANRLW01. The sequence goes on along the minus strand of JANRLW010000104.1, from coordinate 15,736 downwards.
CGGAGATAGGGGGATTCCTGGGCGAGAGCCGGCAACGCCGAAATCAGCGTCAACGCGGGAATAAGGTGGGGAGTGAGACGACGCATGACAACTCCTGACGCGAAACGGAATAGGAGGGGCGCACGGTCGCGACCCCTGAAAGATTCCCCGAACCGGGGGGAGGCTTCCTCCCCGGTCCGGAGTAGATCGACGGGTTTATTCCCCGGCTTTTTCCTGTCGTACGGCCTTTTCCGTGTCCGTCATTTTGGACGGGTCAATCTGGCGGGTAGGTTCGCTACAACCGATCAGAAGGGAAACGAGAAAGGATAGAGCAAAAAACAGGGCGATTCGAGAGACCTTCATTTTTATTACCTTTATCCGAACGGATCGGACATTCTTTGAAAAATGGCGAAAGACGAAAGAAAACGACCCTGATAACGGGTATCAGGGTCGTCGGTTGGCTGATAGACGGATTAGTCGGTGAATTTGCAGGCGGTGGAGCCATTAGCACCAGACGGACAGTTCGGCAGGGTGTCCAGAAGCCAGCCGTGGATCGCGCCACAGGCCAAGCCACTCGGCGCAGGCGGATTTGCTCCCAGCACACTGAATCTCGGATCCTCGTCGGGCAGGATTTCGTTCGGGTCGGCGCAATAGGCACGGGCCCCCAGGTTGCGGTCACGCACGGCAAGGAAGCGGTTGTTGAACGCACCCGGCCACCAGCCCCCCTGAACCCGGACGGACTTGGCATGACCGTCCACGAAGGCGTAGTTCAGGAAGCCCTGGTGGCGGATGGAGGCGTTGCTGGTGCCGTTCCAGGTATCTGCTGCGAAGCCCAATCCAATGGTCATACGCGGGGTGTCCCAGGTATCGCCGAACGCGAACATTTCTGCCGGGAACTGGATAGAGGCCAGGGACTTGCCGGGGATGTGGCTGGTTTTACCGCTCGGGTCACGAACGAGGTCAGCCGTTTGGCGCTGAAGCAGACCACCACCACGCCAACCGTAGGGGCCCCAGTTGTAGCCATAACCGGTATACTTGCGGAGTTGGAAGCTCTGACCGGAGTCGCCGACGTTGCGGGTGGTCACAGGACCATCATTGCGATCCGGGCAGTACAGAAGTTCGATGTTCTTGATGTACGGATAGAGTTCCGTCCACCATTCCCAACCACGACCACGACCGGACGGGGTGGTCTCATCATAGTCCTGCACGTACATAGCGAAAGCAAGACCAACCTGCTTCACATTGGAAAGGCAGGAGATGGCACGAGCCTTGGCGCGAGCCTGGGCGAAAACCGGGAAAAGGATAGCGGCCAGAATGGCAATGATAGCGATGACGACGAGCAGTTCGATCAGCGTGAACGCGCTCTGTTTTCGGGTCTGCATGGATGCCTCCGAAGGAAATGGTTGTGCGAACCTTTCCGTCTCTATCTGTGGGTGGTCCGACTTTCCTCTTGCGAGCGTGGAATTCGCTCGCCAGGGGGTCGACCGTACGGTTAACCTCTTTGCAAAACGAAGGGATTATAACGCGCTATTGTTAAGCACATATTAAGACATGGCCGTTTTTTCTAATTTTTTTCGTCCGTCGGGAAGTTGCTTTGAATCGGGCGGGAATTGGTCGCAAATCGGACAAAAGAGGTTTTGTGGCGGGCGGGTGCCGGTGGCGGAAGGAAACGGCGAATACGCGGCGTAGGAAACGTCGAATATCCTGGCGAAACCTTGCCTGAGAAACCGTTCCCTCCGTGCAAGCGAGGGAACCTGAGGGAAGCCATGAAGGACGGAAAGATCGGGGTCGGGATTATCGGGTTTGGCGGCATCGCCCGTGGCGCGCACATGGGCGGTTACACCAAACTCCCGGACATGTGCGAAGTGATTGCGGCGGCGGATATTCTCCCGGAGCGTCTCGCGGACGCCCGGAGCGAACGCTGGAACATCGCGCATACGTTCGAGGATTTCAACGAACTGCTGGCGATGCCGGAGATCGATGTCGTCTCGGTTTGTACGCCGAACGGGGTGCATAAGGACGCGACGGTGGCGGCGCTCCGCGCCGGAAAGCACGTTCTCTGCGAAAAGCCGATGGCGATGAACACGGCGGAGTGCCGCGAGATGATTGCCGCCGCGAATGAAACCGGCAATAAACTGCAGATCGGTTTCAATATGCGGTTCGGGCAGGGGGCGCAGTGCCTGAAGCGGGCGGCGATCGCCGGTGAGTTCGGCGAGATGTACTATGCGCGCGCGCGGGCGATCCGCCGCCGTCAGGTGCCGACGTCGCCGAACTTTCTGGACAAAAAGATCAGCGGGGGCGGACCGTTGATCGACATCGGCGTCCATATCACGGACATGACGCTCTGGCTGATGGGACATCCGAAGCCGGTCGGGGCGTTCGGCGCGACCTACAACAAGATGGGGACGAAACCGGGCGGCATGATCGGGATGTGGGGAACGTGGGCGCCGGAGAACTATCTGGTGGAGGACTTCGCCTCCGCCTTGATCCGGTTCGAGAACGGCGCGACGATGGCTCTGGAAGCCTCGTTTATCGCGAACATCGCCCGCGAGGAGTTCTCCACCCATCTTTTCGGGACGGAAGCCGGGGCGTATCTCGACGGGTACAGCCATGACATCACGATCTTCCGCGAGGAGTTCGGGACGTTAACCGATACCAAGCCGGGCTGGCTGCCGGGAGTCGGTTCGACGCATGGCGAGGAGATTCGCGCCTTTTTGACGGCGGTTCGCGACGACCGGACCATCGAGGAGATGGGCGCGGCGACCGGCGAACAGGCGATGATGGTGACGCAGATCATGGATGCCCTCTACGAGTCCGCGGCGACCGGCCGCGAGGCGACCATCGCGTAGACGCGCACCGCCTCCTTCTTCCCGGCAGGAGGAAGGAGGCGGTCACATCCGGGAATCCCGCCAAACGTTACTTGGCGGGCTTTCCGGCAACGCCTTTCGGGTTCAATTTTGCCCCTTCCATGCCGGGATAGGGCGTGGCGTGCTCCGCCGTCGGTTTCGTGTACTGAGTCAGGTCCTCTTTCGGGGCGCATCCGGCGAAGAACGGCATCGCCAGCAGCAGCGACAGAAGAAAGCGTCTTGTCATACCGTGTCCCCCCCGCCTATTCCTGCCAGAACGTCGCGCCCAGCGCCTGAAGGTTGGCGTTGGACAGGAGGGTTCCGCAGGGCTGATCGGGCAGGCCGTAGGAGTACCGATCCGGAACATTCATCACGAGGATTTCGTTCGGGTCGGAGCACCATTTCGCCCGGTCGGCCTCAATCGCAGGAATGACGGTCCGCAGACCGGCAGCGGCGACGTTGACCCCGATAAACTTCATGTTTTTGGCGTGTCCATCGGCGAAGCAGACATTGAACCGGCCGCCATGACGCAGGGAACCGTTCCGGTCGCCGCCCCGGTAGGAGTCGAGAATCCAGTCGATTCCGTTGGACGGGCGGAAGGTGTCGTAGGAGTCCGTGTAGACGAAAACGTCGGCGGGCGCGACGATCGAGGCCATCGAACGTCCGGGATGGTAGTCGGACGCGCCCCCCGCGCTATTGATGGACGCCGTTTCCCGTCCCACCAGGCCACCGCCCGCATAGATAAGAACGCCCCAGTTGTAGCCGTAGTTGAACCGACGGTTCGGCAGACAGTTCCCGTTGGCGTCCTGACCGTCCACGAAGCCGAGGAGCCGCGCCACGTCATTGGGCCAGCAGTCGTTTTCATTGCTTCCGGCGGACGGGCATCGGTACAGATCGGCGGATTTGATATAGGGGAACAGTTTCATATATTCCGAGGAGCGATTGACTCCGGGAATCCAGTCGCCGCCGTCGATCGTCGGACCGGTTTCATCGTAGTCCTGGTTATACATCACGTAGGCGAGGCCCATCTGCTTCAGATTTGAGAGGCAGGAGATCTGCCGGGCTTTCTCTCGGGCCTGGGCAAAGACGGGAAACAGGATCGCCGCCAGAATGGCGATAATGGCGATGACGACGAGCAATTCGATCAGCGTAAAGGCGTTGTGCGTTCGATGGTGCATGGCATCCTCACAGGTCAGGGAAAATGGAAGCGGGCGATCATGCGCCCTGCAAGAGGATACCCCCGGCCGTAGGGAACAATGTTTAAGCGAACATTAAATGCGACCGGGCGAGCGATTTTCTTTGTCGTTGCCCCGCGCAAAAACGATACAATATCGTTCGCTTCGTCTACGAAAGGATTCCAACCGCCGCATGAGCCTTCCCATCGTTGACCTGTCGGGAACCCCGTTCGATCAGGGATTGACCCACGGTCGCTCCCTCGCTCCGCGCATCCGTCACAATGTCGACCTTTACTTCGAGCGGTTTCGTCGGGAGGTGGGCCTCGATCGTCCTGCCGTCCGGGAGATCGCCTCCGTCTACGCCGACGCGATTCGCCGTGCGAACGCGGGCTATTTTTCCGAAATGGAGGGGGTGGCCGAGGGCTGCGGGATCGACTTCATCGACATCGCCGCGCTAAATGTTCGGTATGAAATCCTCTATTACCAGTTCGGAAAGATCGCGCTGGAACTGCAGGCGCGACGGGAGCGGGGGGAACTGCCGCCGGGGTACGAGATCGACGGCTGTACGGCGTTCGCTCTGTTGCCCGAAGCGACCGCATCCGGACATCTGACGATCGGTCAGAATTGGGATTGGATCCCGGAGGTGCAGGGCGGAGTGTTGCGGCGTGATGTCGACGGTCATCGTTCGCTCGGCTACACGGAGGCGGGCATCGTCGGAATCAAGATCGGCCTGAACAGCGCCGGGATCGGACTGGCGATCAACGGCATGACGACGACCGAGGACGATTGGTCACGCCTCGCGAAACCGTTCCACGTCCGCTGTTACGAAATTCTACAGGCACGGACCTTCGAAGAGGCGGCCGGTGTGATTACCGATGAGCCGCGCTCCTGTTCGACCAACTTCCTGATCGCGCAGACGCCGGACCGGGTCGCGGACCTCGAAGCCGCTCCGGATAAGGTCAATGTTCTCTCCTGCCGGGACGGCTGCCTGACACATGCGAATCACTTCGTCGATCCGGACGCGCTCGGGATCGTCGAACCGCCGAACGATCGTCGCATCTTCTCCCGACGGCGGGAGGAACGGTTGCGGGAACGGCTGCTGGCGGCGGTACCGGTAACCGTTGACGCGATTCAGGCCGCCCTGCGCGATACGACGGACGATCCGTTCGGACTGTGTCGGCATCGCGATCCGAACGTCGGCCCGGAGGAGCATTACACGACCGTCACCGCCGTCATCATGGACCTGGAAACGAAAACGCTGCACCTGACCGACGGCGCGCCAGACGAGTCCGAGTTCGAAACGGTCACGCTCTGACCTTCGGAAAATGCGGGAACGCCCCGGCGCGTCGCGAGGTTAAAACGGCAGCACCGAATCGGCGGTGTCCGACATGCGGAAACGGGGCAAGGGAATGTTGATCAAGCGTTTACGAGAAGCGGGACTGACTTCGGATATGGCGTACGCGGCGTCGCTGGCATCGATCGGTCTCTCGGTCGCCGTCTGGTTCAGCCAGCGGGAAAAGGACGCGGCGTACGGCGAGCGTTTCGGAATCTTTATCGGTCTCTGGGCACCGACGCTGGCGGTCTTCGGCAACGCCTTGAAGACGGAGGAGAAAGCCGCCGAGTTGCCGTAGAAACGGCTTTCGGAAAAAACGGAAACGGGAAGGCTTCGTCGCCTTCCCGTTTTTCACGTACCGGCCTTTTCGAGCGAGATCGTCTTGATCTGGGTGTAGAACTCCTTCGCCGCCTGACCCTGCTCCCGTGAGAAGGAGGAGGACGCTTTCATACCGCCAAACGGGGCCTGCGGCTCCACCCCGGCCGTTTCGCCGTTGACGCGGACGAGACCGGCTTCGATCTCCCGTGCGAACCGCAACGCCTTCCCGATATCGGCGGTGAAGACCGAGGCGGAAAGACCGTAGGCGACCCCGTTGGCGACTTTCAGAGCGGTATCGAAGTCCGGAACTCGAAGGATCGCCAGAACCGGCCCGAAAACCTCCTCCTGAGCGATGGGCATCTCCGGAGTGACCCGATCAAGAACGGCGGGCCAGATATAATGGCCGTACATCAGGTCGGGCCGGTGGGCGGGGGAACCGCCACACAGAAGGTGCGCGCCTCCGGAGACCGCCTGATCGATATGCGCCCGAATCTTTTCCCTTGCCTCAGCCGTGATGACCGGGCCGAGGTAGGCGTTCGGATCGGTGCCGGGGCCGATCTCCAGATGCCGGACACGCTCGACGACCCGGCGGGTAAATTCGTCGGCGACGCTTTCCACCACGATGGCGCGGGAGGTGGCGGTGCATTTCTCGCCGGCGGACTTCATCGCGCCCTGGACGGTCAGTTCGACGGCCTGCGCCATGTCGGCGTCCTCGAGCACGACGACCGGGTTTTTTCCGCCCATTTCGAGCTGATACTTAATCCCGCGTTCGACACAGGCGGCGGCAATCGCCTTGCCCGTCGCGACGGAACCGGTGAAGGACAACCCGTGGAGTTCGGATCGGGTCAGGGCCGCTCCCGCCTCCCTGCCTCCCTGTACCAGATTGAAGACGCCCGGTGGCAGCCCTGCCTCGTGCAGAACTTCGGTCAGCAGGCGGGCGGTCTCCGGAGACAGTTCGGACGGTTTAAGAACGACGGTGTTGCCGTAAACGAGGGCGGGGGCGGCTTTCCAGAGCGGAATCGCGACCGGGAAGTTCCAGGGCGTGATCAACCCGACGACCCCGAGCGGAACCCGTTCGGTGAACAGGAGGGCGTTCGGTTGCACGGACGGGATCACCTCGCCTCCGACACGCAGTCCTTCTCCGGCGAAATAACGGAGGAGGACGACGCCTCGACCGGTTTCCCCGGTGGCTTCGGGGAGGGATTTACCCTCCTCGCGGGTCAGTGCGGCGGCCACTTCGGCCTTGCGGCTTTCCAGAATCTGTGCCGCCTTGAAGAGAAACTGTGCGCGGGCGTCCGGCGAAAGTCGTCGCCACCCCGGCAGGGCGTTTCGGGCGGCGGCAACCGCCGCGTTCACGTCTTCGGGACCGGATTCGGGATACTGCCCGATCAGGTCGCGCGTATCGGCCGGATTCCTGCGTTCGAACGACGCGCCGCTCCGTCCGGGCGTCCATTCACCGTTGATAAAGTTCATTCCCATTTCGTTGTTCTCATAGCTGTTCTCAAAATCGTCGTTCCTGAGCGTTATTGTACCGGGGCGTCAGCGGAAGCATTCGCCGAGAATATGACCGACGGAATCGGCGGGAGCGGGTATCCGGAGAATTCGCGCCAGGGTCGGGGCAATATCGATCTGCCGAACGCCCGGAATCTCCCGATCGTGGAGGACGTCCGGTCCGCCGAGGAAGAAGATCGCCTGCATTTTCTTTCGCAGCGGGAAGAACCCGTGGACGCCGCCACCGATGTCGGAACCGTAGGGGAGAAGGGCGGAGGGTTCCCAACGTCCGGTCGGGACATATCCGGGAGCGAAGTCCAGATACAGATCGCCGCCCGCCTCGCCACCGATTCCGAGGCCGACGACCTCCTCGGGCCGGAAGACGCGATGGACGACCGCCTTTCCGGAATCCGGGTCCCGGTAGGCCAGCAGGGCGGTGATTGCCTCCTGGAGAGTTTTGTCACGTTCGGTCGGCGAGACGATTCCCTGCGCCCAGTCGGTGCCATTGACGGTCAGCAGATAGTCGCCCCACGGCGGGGCGCAAATGCGTGTCCGGGTGAGATCGATCCCCTTGCCGTCCGCGGTTCGGTTCATCAGGCCCGCCGTTTCCAGAACCGTGTTCGGGGAGAACCGCTTTCCGACGCCGGACATGCCGTGGTCGCTGACGAGACAGATCATCGCCTTCGGCCCGGCGTCTTTCAGGATCTGTCCGAGCCAGTCATCGTAGAGGGCGTACACCTGTTCGTAGAAGGGCATCAGTCGCTTCGCCCTTTCCGGTTCGTAGCGGGGGCTTTCCGGATCGAGCGCGCCCATCCATTCGTGTCCCGCGCTGTCGATCATCGGACCGTAATGGAAAAGTAGATCGGGTCGGTAGGTGCGGAGAGCGAAGGCCGTTCCGTTTTTGAGGTAGTGGCAATCCAGGCGGATGGTTTCCAGGAGGCGTTTTTCGGCCTCGCCGTCGCCGCCTTGCCAGAGGGTTTTACCGAGGCGACCCCGGTCGTAGGCGTCCCAGGGAACGCTATGGAAGCCGCCATAGGCATCGAGGTATTCACGTCGCTCGGCGACGGTGGAGGTTCCGCGCAGGCCGTTGACACCTCGTTGAAAGAGAACCATCGATCCGTCGGCCGGGTTGAGTTCGAAGAGTCGGAAGCAGGTGAACCCGAAGAGTTCGCCACGTTTCGGGTCGCGGACCGTGATCGGAATTCGTCGGGAGTAGGCGGCAAGGGAATCGGAGGCGGGGACGGGTTTCAGACGGAGTTCGTCACCTCCGGACGGGAAGCGCAGAACGACGGTGTCGAACCCGTTGACCGGGTCCGCCGGGTCATCCAGGACGAAGGCCGTGACCGCGGTTCCGGCGATATCGAACGAGGACGTTTTCACCTTGCCGGTATGCGGCGGCAGGGCCGGCGATTCGGGCGCATCGCGGAACTCGTCGCCGGTGCGGACGACTTCGGGCGCGATCGGCGATTCGAAGCCGTCGAACGTCAGGAACCGTTCCCGAGGCACTTTCGATTCGGCCAGGGTTTCAGCATAACGTTCCGGCGGGAAACTCTGCGTCGCGGAGAGGACGACCACTTTTTTGCCCGCTTTGGCGGCGGTGACGAAGAGCGGTTCGGCTCGCATCGAGGTCGCCAGGAAACCGGAGGTCGTTTCCAGGATCGAATGGGCGTTCCGCGGGAGAACCGGGACGGCGTTCCCGGTGATACCGTTGCCATCGCCGTACGTACCCGTCCAGATTGCGGCGTGTCCGCAGGCGGTTTTCGAGGGGAAGGCGGGCACGGCATAGGCGGCCCGGACACCGCGTTTCGCCAGAGCGGCGACGTTGGGCAGTTTGCCTTCGGCCAGAAGTCGGTCGACGATCCAGTCGGCCGCCCCGTCCCAGGAAACGACGACCACCGGACGGGGCTGCGCCAGGCCCGGGGGACTGAGAAGGGTCAAGCCGGCGACGAGCAGGACCGCGCGAACGACGTTGCCGGGAGTCAACCGAAAATCCATGGACATTCCTCCGGGAGGTATTTCGCGGCGACAATCCGGAACCCCTTCCGGGGAGGCGTCCCATGGTACAATGCCGGATATGCGATTTTCCGCGCCGAAAGGCACCCATGACCTTCTGCCGGCCGGGCCTGATCGGACCGACTGGGCCGACGATATCGATAAGTGGCACTGGCTGGAGAACGTTTTCCGCGAACTGGCCGTGAAGTTCGGATATGACGAGGTTCGTACGCCGACGTTCGAATCGACGGACCTGTTCAAGCGGGCGGTCGGCGAGGGAACGGATATCGTCAGCAAGGAGATGTACGAGTTCACGACCAAGGGCGGGGACGAGTACACGCTGCGACCGGAGGGGACGGCGCCCGCACTGCGCGCCTTCGTACAGCACCGTCTTTACATCGAACGTCCGGTGACGAAGCTGTACTATATCTCCTCGATCTTCCGGTATGAGCGGCAGCAAAAGGGGCGTTACCGCCAGCACCATCAGGTGGGGGTCGAAGTGCTCGGAGCCGCCGGACCGGATGTGGACGCGGAGATCATCTCGCTGGCGATGGCGTTTTTCCGACGTCTGGGAGTCGCCCGTCTGACCCTGAAGGTCAATTCGGTGGGGAACGTCGAGAGTCGGGCGCGTTACATTCAGGCGTTGCGGGGTTACGCCGAGCCGTTTCTGTCGGAGATGAGCGAGGATAATCAGCGGCGGTTCCGCGAGAACGCCCTGCGAATGCTGGACAGCAAGGACGAGCGGGATATTCGCATTCTGTCGACCGCCCCCAAACTTTCCGCCTTCCTGAGCCATGAGGATCGGGCGCATTTCGACAAGTTGTGCCAGTATCTGGAAACTCTCGGCGTCTCTTACGAACACGACGAACTGCTGGTGCGCGGGTTCGATTATTACACCCGAACGACGTTCGAGGTGGTGTCACCGGATGTCGGGGCGCAATCCGCACTGGCGGGCGGCGGTCGGTACGACCGTCTGGTAGAGGAGATCGGCGGGCCGCCGACACCGGGAATCGGTTTCGGCCTGGGGATCGAGCGGGCATTGATCGCCCTTCAGGCGGCGGGCGTGAAGGTTCCCGAGCCTCCGGCGCCCCGTGTGATGCTCTGTCCGATCGGTCAGGCGGCGCGGGATGCCTGTGTCGGTCTGCTGGCGACCATACGGCGATCCGGGATCGCCGCCGACATGGACTATACCGGCCGGAAACTGAAAACGATGCTGGAACAGGCGGACCGGGTCAAGGCCCACTATGTCGTCATCATCGGGGATGAGGAACTGGCGCAGGGGGTCGTCCAGTTGCGCAACCAGTTAACGGCGGAAAAGGAACAGCGTGCGGTTCCCTTGAAGGATCTGTCGTACTTCCTGACCCATTGACACCCATTGACACCCATTGACCGCCCCCTGATGGCGGTGGCCTTCCGGAGGCAAGGATGCGGGTGACGGCGCTTGACCATCTGGTGTTGACGGTTCGAGACATCGATCGAACCTGTGACTGGTACGTTCGCGCGCTTGGCCTGTCAATCGTTTCCTTCGGAGAGGGGCGAACGGCCCTGTCGTTCGGTGATCAGAAGATCAATCTGCATTTGTTCGGACGGGAGTTCGAACCGAAGGCATCGTTGCCGACGCCGGGTTCGGCGGACCTCTGTTTCCTGACCGACGTGCCTCTCGCGGAGGTGGCCGATCACTGGCGTTCGATCGGTGTCGCTATCGAACAGGGGCCGGTCGCGCGTACCGGAGCGACCGGCCCCCTGTTGTCTCTGTATGCTCGCGATCCCGACGGCAACCTGATCGAAATCGCGAACCCCGTCAGTCGCCGGGAATGAATTCCGTATGGACGGCGTCCACGACCGCATCGCCCATTTCGGCGGTGCCGATCGTCGGCTGACCGGCGGCGGCGATATCGGGTGTCCGCAATCCCTGAGCGAGGACCGAACGGACGGCGTCCTCGACACATTCCGCGGCATCCTCCTCGCGGAAGGAGTAGCGGAGAAGCATCGCTACCGACAGAATGGTGGCGAGGGGATTGGCGATGCCCTGGCCGGCGATATCCGGCGCGGACCCGTGACAGGGTTCGTAAAGACCGAACGTACCGTAGGACGTCCGTCGTTCGCCCAGGGACGCGGACGGCAGCATGCCGAGGGAACCGGTCAGCATGGCGGCTTCATCGGAGAGAATGTCACCGAACATATTTTCCGTAACGATGACATCGAACTGCCCCGGGTTGCGAACCAGTTGCATCGCACAGTTATCGACCAGCATATCGATCAGTTCGATTTCGGGATAGTCGGCGGCCACCTCATGGACGATCGTTCGCCAGAGTCGGGACGTTTCGAGAACGTTGGCTTTATCGACGGAGCAGAGTTTTTTTCCACGACGGGCGGCGGCTTCGAATCCGATGCGCGCGATGCGTTCGATCTCCGTCCGGTTGTAGATGGCGGTATCGATTGCGGTAGCGCCGTCGTTGGATTTCGGTTGGCCGAAGTAGATGCCCCCGGTCAACTCCCGGACGACAAGGATATCGAGTCCGTTTTCCACCAGCGACGGTCGGAGGGAGGAGGCGTCGGCGAGGGCCGGGTAGAGGATGGCGGGGCGGAGGTTGGCATACAGGCCCAGATGTCGACGCAGGGGAAGGAGCGCGCCGCGTTCGGGCCGCAGTTCCGGCGGTTCGATCGTGTCGTACTTCGGTCCGCCCACCGCGCCGAGAAGGACGGCGTCGGATTCACGGCACAGATCGAGCGTTTCCGGCGGAAGGGGATGCCCGGTGGCGTCGTAGGCCGCGCCTCCTATGAGAGCGTCGTTCCATTCAAGGTCGAGGGCAAATCGTTCCCGAATCGCTTCCAGCACTTTCGTTGCTTCGTGAATAATCTCGGGGCCGATCCCGTCACCCGGCAGTATCGCTATTCGCACAGTCACCTCCTGAAGAACGGTGTTTCGTGCCAGTGTATCGAAGTGCTTCGCGGGTTAGCAAGGGGCGTTCGATGTCGGAGGCGGTTTGTTTGCGGCGGGACTTAACGGGAAGTGCCGACGGGTTTGCAAGCGATTGGCAAAGCGGAGTAGAATACGACCGACCTACGCCGCCATAATTCAACCTTCCTTTTCACTCCGGTGTCGGTTTCGGAGGTACCCTTGGATTCCATGCTGGAAGGGCATTACGCCCAGAAACAGATCGGCTGCAAATCTCGTGTGATCGCCTGGTCTCACGGCGCCCGTTTTAAGAAAGCGGTCGAACTCGCTTCCGCCTATTCGGACGGAAAACTTCTCGATTACGGGTCGGGGGACGGTTCGTTCCTGGCGATGGTACGGGATCGGTTCCCGGTTTGCGCCGGGTCGGATATCGCGGAGGATCAGATCGTCGACTGTCGTCAGCGTTTCGGCGCCTACTCCAACATGGAGTTTTATACGATCGAGGAACTGCTCGCTCCGGAACATACGGGGGCTTACCGGGTGATCACCTGTATGGAAACGCTGGAGCACTGCCCGGAACCCGCGGTGGATCGTGTTCTGTCGGATATGGTTCGTCTGGCGGCTCCGGATGCCCGCATCATCATCAGCGTTCCGATCGAGATCGGCCCGACGTTTCTTTTGAAGTATTCGATTCGAACGGTCGCCGGGTGGCGCGGCATCGGCGACTACCGGCACTATGAGAAATACACTCCGGCCGCTGCGTTGAAAATGATCCTTGCCACGGCTGACTCCGTTATTGAGCGCCCGATATACGGTTCGAAGGAGGCTCCGTTCCACTCCCACTACGGATTCAACTGGCGGCGTCTGCGAAAGCGGATCGAACAATCGCTGACGGTGGAGAAGACGCTGTATTCGCCGCTCGGGTTTCTGGGGGGATGGTTCAGCAGTCAGGCATGGTTCCTCTGCCGTCCGAAGGCGAGGTAGGCGGGTCCGTCGGGTCCGTGGGCGCCGGTTCGGTTCGTTCCAGCGCATGCAATGCGGCCATACGTTGCGCGGCGCGTTTACTGGAACCGGACCCGGTGCCGAGAATCGTTCCATCCGCCGTGCGAACGGCGACGGTGAAATGGTGGTGTTCCCGGTCCCTTTTCTCCTCGATCGTCTCATAAAGGGGCAGTCCCCGGCCGTCGGCCTGCAGACGAATCTGCAGGCGGGTTTTCGGATCGTCCTCCGGGGGGAATTCGATGACCTCCCGGAGCGGTTCGGCGAGGGTCACGCGGAGAAATCGGTTCATCGCCTCCTCACCGGCATCAAGAAACAGGGCGGCGACCACCGCCTCGAAGGCGTCGGCGATCAAGGAATCGCGTTCCTGACGGTTTTCCTTCCGCTCCCCCCGTCCGACGTCCAGCCAGTCCGACAGACGAAGCGCTCGCCCGGCTGCGGCGAGTGTCTCCTTGCGAACGATGCGAACGCGCGCCCGGGACAGCGTATCCTCGCGGGTCTCGGGTGGTAACGCGGCGAACAGGTACCGGGCGACCCAGGAGGAGAGAAGCGCATCGCCAAGGAATTCGAGGCGTTCGTTGCTTTCGGCGACGTTTGTGGCGGCGGAGGTATGGGTCAGGGCCTGTTTCAGGCGTTCGGACGACCCGGAAAACCCCCATTTTTCGGCGAAGGACGCCAGCGATTCCGGCGCAACCGACGCCGGTTCGTCCGCGTTTCGCGTCATCCCCGCTTTTCTCCGATCATGGCGACCTCAGGAATGCAGTCGTTCGACCGCTTCCCCGATACGTCTCAGTCCCTCGGTGATGGCGTTCATCGAGGTGGCGTAGGAGAGGCGCAGGAAACCGGGAGCGCCGAATCCCCCGCCGGGTACGACCGCAACGCGGGCGTCCTGGAGCAGGTAATCGGCGAAGTCGTCGCCGGAGGTGATCACGCGTTGACCGGTTTGCAGTCCGATACAGGCGAGCACGTTCGGAAAGACGTAAAAAGCGCCGTCCGGCTTCCGGCAGGTGATATGGGGGATGTTGTTCAACCCGTCCGTAATGGTGAGACGACGGCGATCGAACTCGGCCACCCACTCGTTGAGGAACTCCTGGGGACCGTTGAGGGCGGCGACCGCGGCCCATTGGGCGATCGAGGTCGGGTTGCTGGTTACCTGATCCTGAATGCGTCCCATAGCGGCGACGATGTGCGGATCACCAGCCACGTAGCCGATTCGCCAGCCGGTCATGGAGTAGGTTTTGGAGAGGCCGTTGACGGTGAGGGTGCGCCGGTAGATCTCCGGACCGAGGGAGGCGATGGAGACCGCCTGATTTCCATCGTAGACGATCTTTTCGTAGATCTCGTCGGAGATGACATAAAAGTTGTGTTTGACCGCCAGTTCGGCCAGGGCTTCGATGGTGGCGCGAGGCCACATGGCTCCGGTGGGGTTGGAGGGCGAATTGAGAACGAACGCTTTCGTGCGCGGGGAGATGGCCGCTTCGATCTGTTCGATCGCCGGTGCGAACCCGTGGAGATCGGTCGTTTCGATAATGACGGGAGTGGCGTCGGCGAGTTTCACCTGCTCGGGGTAGGACACCCAGTAGGGCGCGGGGATGATAACCTCGTCCCCTTCCTGGCACAGCGCCTGGAAGATGTTGTAGAGGGAGTGCTTTCCGCCGCAGGAGACGATGATCTGGCCCGGGGCATACGCGAGACCGTTATCGCGGTGCAGTTTTTCGATGATGGCGGATTTGAGCGCGGGAATTCCGGTGGACGGGGTGTATTTGGTCTGTCCTTTCGCCAGGGCTTCGATCGCGGCGTCCTTGATGTGCTGCGGCGTATCGAAATCCGGTTCTCCCGCACCGAAGGCGATGACATCGATGCCGTCGGCCTTCATCTGGTTCGCTTTCGCGGTAATGGCGAGGGTCGGCGATGGTGCGCAGGCGGCGGCGCGGCGCGACAGCGGAGAAACGGCATTCGTGGCAACAGACATTGTAACGGAAAAGAGTTCCTTTATGAATCGTTCGGAATAACAGTATAGCGCGGACGTACCGGTTGGGCAATCCGGAACCCGGTACAGGTCGAATCATACTTATGTTCACCGGAACACGGATTCGGAGAGTTTGACCGAAGTATGGAAGAGGTGAAGGCAATGGCGGGACGGAACACGACGGCATCCGAGGAGAGGTCGACCGAGGGGAAGGGAATGGAGGCGTTGCGCGAATCGCCGACGATGGCCCGTTTGATCGAAGCCCTTTCCCGCGGTGAGGATATCGGGCATTACGGCCAGTTCGTCTTCGTGACAACGGCGCGTCATTTTCTCAAGGACGAGGAGATCGCCGACCTGCTGGTGCGGCAACCGGAGATGTCGGAGGATCGGGCGAACGCGATGGTGGCGCGGATCGGTGAAAAGGGATATAACCCGCCGAACCGCGAACGCCTCCTGGAAATGCAACGTCAGCAGGAGTTTCGGATCATCGATGAGGACGACCCGGATTCCGGAAACCTGTACCGGGAATTATCCTTTCCCGAGGGCGTCTATGCCGATATTGAGGAGTACCATACCGAGCGTATGGCGGCGAAGGACGAAGAATCCGCGGCGAATTAGCGGTACACTGAAACAGGATACGAGCAAGGCGGGGAACCGGGAACCCGCCTTTTGCCGTATGATGTAGTACCTATACCGTACCCAAGTGAAGGAGTGCCGCAGCGATGCCGGTTGATG
>JANRLW010000103.1:0-48288 GCA_033762295.1 Capsulimonadales bacterium | reverse complement strand
GTAAAGGCGGCCAGGGCCGGGGAGCGGTCGGTTATGGCGGCGGTCGCGGTGGTTATGGCGGCGGGTTCGGCGGGGGTAGCCTGGGCGGCGGCGGTCGCCGTAGCGGCTTCTAACCGGACGCGTACGCTCAACGCCGCAACGGACCGATAAGGAACCGGAGGGCCGTACGGAGACCGTTCCGTACGGCCCTTGCATTTGGGCTTATATCGGGAGGAATGAGGGTTCTACGCGTTACGAACGGCTGCGTTCGGCGACGGCGTGGAACGCGTCCTTCAGCAGCGGGTACAGCTGACGGTAGATGGCATAATAGCCGTCGTAGACCGGACCGACGGAACGATCGGGTATTGTGGAATCGACGGTACGCAGGGTCGCGGCGCAGGCTTCCGGGACGGAGGCGAACGTGCCCGTACCGACGGCGGCCAGAAGCGCCGCACCGAAGGCCGGACCTTCCTCGATGTTCATCCGGCAGAGCGTTTTTCCCGTGACATCGGCGAGGATTTGTCGCCACAGGGGGGATTTGATCCCTCCGCCGATCGCGCGCACCTCGCCGACTTCGGTGCCGGTCTCTTTCAGGCGTCCGAACAGGTCCCGGAACCCGTAGGCGACCCCCTCCAGGACCGCACGGGCGACGAAATCGTTATCGGTCCGTCGGGTCGCACCGAACAGAACGGCCCGCGCCTCCGGGTCGAAGTAGGGATTGCGTTCACCGGCGAGGTAGGGGAGAAAAATCAGGCCCTCGCATCCGGCGGGAGCGGAAGCGGCCCGCGCCGTGATGGATTCGTAGGGTTCGGCCGGAGCGAAGGTATCGCGGTACCATTCGAAGGAACCGGCGGCGGAGATGACACAGCCCATCATGTGCCACTTGCCGGGTACGGCGTGGCAGAAGGTTTGAATGGCCTCCGGGGCAAAAAAGGGTTGGTCCAGGTGGGCGAAAAGCACGCCGGACGTCCCGAGGGAGAGCGAGACCGCTCCGTTTTCAACGATGCCGCAGCCGACCGCGCCCGCCGCCTGATCGCCTCCGCCGGCGACGACGGGCGTCCCCTCCTTCAGGCCGGTGATCATTGCGGCTTCGCGTGTGACGGTACCGGTCACCTCCACCGATTCGAAAACGGCCGGAAACCATTCGGCCGGAAGTCGGAGAGCGGCAAGCATGGCGTCCGACCAACGCCGGGCGCGGACATCGAGCAGCGACGTGCCGGAGGCGTCCGAAACATCGGTCGCGAACTCGCCGGTCAGCTTCAGGCGGATGAAATCCTTGGGCAGGAGGACATGGGCGACCTTTTCGAAGTTTTCCGGCTCATGCTTTCGCAGCCAGAGGATTTTCGGGGCGGTAAACGAGGTGAAGACCGGCTGTCCGATGGTTGCGTAGAGGGCGTCCGGTCCCCCGATCGCTTCGGTGATTTCGACGCATTCTTCCCCGGTTCGCGCATCACACCAGAGAAGGGCCGGACGGAGTACACGATGGTTGGCATCGAGGAAGACCGATCCATGCATCTGCCCGGTCAGGCCCACCGCGCCCACCTGGTCGCCGGAGATGCCGGCGTGACTCAGAACGGCGGCAATGGCTTCACATGCGGCGTCCCACCAGTCGGATTCGGGATGTTGTTCGGCCCATTGCGGTTGCGGTGTGGACAGTTCGTACGGTCGGGTATGGGTCGCTAGAAGCGCGCCGCTTTCGTCGGTCAGCACCGCTTTGGTGCCGCTGGTGCCGGTATCCAAACCAAGGAAAAGGGGCATGGTTTACTCCGTTGAAGTCGCCGTTGAGGATTGCTTCCTCAGGATTCGACGGGGCGACGGGATCTCCTTCCGCCCGGCTTCGTTCTTGACGAAACCCTCACCGTCGGTTACGGTAAGTTAAGTTTTACGTGGATCGGTCTACGGGACTGATTGCCGTTCGGAAGACCGCCGATAATGGGAGAGTCGGGAAACCGGGCGGGCTTTCGGTCCCCGGTATTTTCCGGAGTGTGCGGTGTTTTGAAGGAGAATTAGAGATATGTCTCTCGCTCGTGCGTTCTCGGCTGGCGTTTGCGTTGTCTGGTTTGCTGGGGGGGTCTGCGGAGCGCCTCCGCTGGTACTGTCCGAGTTCGATACGCCGTTTCAGTTCACCTACGGTTCGTGGGAGAACCGCGCCTCGGTCGTCGCGGGAAAGGCACGATTGCGGGGCGACGGGGTAACGGGGCAGGGAGGCGGCGGCGCGAATGTGTCGCTCGACCTTTCCGCGTCGGCGGAGGACAGTCCGTACCTGAAGCTGCGGGTGGGACCGCAAAACAAAGTCGGCCTTTTGCGGGTTCTGCTACGGGATGCGGGTGAACAGGCCGCGACGTACGAATTCGTTGTGCCCCCTGCGGGCGAGGAGTTCGTGACCGTGTATGCGCGCGGCGGAACGGCGCTACGAACGCCGATGTCGCTGGAGAAGCAGGGGGTCCCCTTCGACCTTTCTCGGGTACGGCAGTGGCAGATTCTGGGGGATTGGTCTGACAAGCCCTGTGACATCGAGGTGGAATCGATCGGGATCATTCCGGCAAACGCCGAGATCCTGGCGGCCCGGGCGGAGAAGGAGCGGAAGGACGCGGACGAGCGGGAGCGAGTGCGAAAGGAGCAGGAGGCGCTGTCGGCCCGGTATCGTGTGGGGGCGCCGGATGCTCCGGTCATCCGGCAGGTTTCCCGCGTCGCTCCGGATGTCATCAGTCTGACGATTCAGTCCGGACGGGTGGTTCCGTCGACTCTGGCGCCCTATGCGCCGCAGGCCGGTGACGAACGTGTCGAGCGGGACCGTCAGGTCATTTTGAAACGGGGCGGGCAGGAGGTCGGATGGCTGATCGGCGGCGCGTTTGTCCCTGACGGTAAGCGGGACCATCTGGTCACCTTTGAGAAGTTTATCGGCGACCCGCTTCTGACGTTCGCGGCGGACCAGCCGGCGAACTACAGCGTGGACGGCGCCCAACCGATCGCCGTATTTCGGAAGACACGCGCGACCGACTGGGCTCAGCCATCGAAGGTCTTTGCGATGGAGCATACGATCTATCTGAAAATGGGGCGACCGCTCGGGACCGGACGCGCCCACCTGATCGGCCTGAAGGGGATTAACGTGAAAAAGCCCCTGGCGGTGCTGAGCGCCGATGTCGACCGCGTTCGTTCGGAAGCCATCCATGTCCATCAGATCGGGTATCGTCCGGATGACCCCGTGAAGCGGGCTTTTCTCTCCCTGTGGATGGGGACGGGCGGCCCGTACACCTACCCCGATACGCTTAACTTCCGGGTCGTGGAAGATATGTCCGGTAAGGCGATTTTCACGGGAAAAGTGGAAAAGGTTCTCGGTATGCAGGAGAACGAACAGCTGCAAAGAGCCGACAACTTCTCCAAAACGAATGTCTATCGGATGGACTTTTCGGGGGTACGAACCCCCGGACGGTATCGGATCGTCGTCGATGGTATGGGCTGCTCCTACCCGTTTTCGATTGCCGCCGATGTCTGGGAGAAGGCGTTTCGGGTGCAGATGCGCGGTCTGGCCAATGAGCGAAGCGGAGTCGAACTGGCCCCCCCGTTCGCCGATTACCGCCGCCCGCCGGATTTTCAACCGGCCCTGGGCGTTCCCGTGTTCCAATCGACCTATTCGATCCTGGATGGTTCGTCGGAGAGTCCGGAACTGGCGAAACGCAGTACCGGTCAGCGGGTTCCGGACGCGTGGGGCGGTTACCACGATGCCGGCGACTGGAATCCCCGGCGCGTGACGCATATGCGGGTGACGATGGCGCAGCTGGAGATGCTGAAGCTGTTTCCGGAGTTCTTCGGCAAAATGACGCTGCCAATCCCCCATCAGACCGGTGTTCCGGACGTCCTGACCGAGGCCTTGTTTGAGATCGACTGCTTCCGACGCCTGCAAAAACCGGACGGCGGGGTGCCATTCGGCATCGAGACGGACGGCGATCCGGTCGAGGGCGAGGTTTCCTTCCTGCAATCGATGCCCGCGTACGTTTATGCCCCGGACCCGGCGTCCAGTTACTACTACGCCGCTGTCGCCGGACGCGCCGCCCAACTGCTGAAGAAATACTCGCCCGAACTGGCGAAGACCTATCGGGAAAGCGCGTTGAAAGCGATGTTGTGGGCGGAAGCGGATCGTGCGAAGCGAAAGGAAGCGGGGACGCTGAAGCAACTTCCCTGGACGGTGAAGGACGACCGCAATTTGGCGGCGGTCATTCTGTACGAACTGACCGAGGACCCCCGGTGGCATGAGGTCTTTCAGGAGGAAACGGTGCTGAAAGACCCGAACACCAGTCTATTTATCTGGGGAACGGCGGTCCAGCGGGATGCCGCGTTCGCCTATACGCTGCTGCCGTCCCGCCTGACCGATCCGATCCTGCGCGATACGGCGGTGGACGGGCTTCGCCGACAGGCGGATGCGGCACTTGAGTATGCTCGCGGCAACGCGTTCAATCTGACCACCCCCGACAAAGGGAAGCCGCTGATTCTCGGTTTCTTTTCGACGCCGGATGCGATCGAACTCTGCCGGGCGCACTATCTGACAAAGCGTTCCGAGTATCTGGCCGGGGCCGTTCAGGCGACGCAGTTTCAGGCCGGTTGCAATCCGGGCAACCGAACGTATACGACGGGACTGGGAAACAATCCCCCGAAGAACCCGCTGTTTCTCGACACACGACGGATGGGGGTTCCCGCGCCGACCGGCCTGACCGTGTACGGGAACTGGGATCGCAAAAGCATCCCCGATTTCTCGGAATGGGTAAACCAGTACTTCCTCAATCCGCAACTGACCCCGCCCGCAAACGACTGGCCGGTGACGGAAGCGTACTTCGATATTTTCCTGGCTCCGTCGACCAACGAGTTCACGGTCGATATCTGGGCTCCCAATATCTATGTGTGGGGGTACCTGGCGGCGCGGAAGTAAGGACGGTCTATTTGATCCGGCGGCGGACCGGGGTCGGCTGGTCTGCCGTGCGGAAGAAATGGTCGCTCCGGTCCCATGCCGATGTCTGCCAGTTGTCGGGCAGCGCCGGGTTGGGCAGCCAGGACGGTAAGGCGAGACAGAGCACATCGGAAAGCGTCACAACGAAGGGTTCATAGAGCGATCGAAGTTCCTCGAACCGGGTCCGAGTTTCCGGCGTAACATGGAGTGGGAGTTCCGAGTCCCTCAACAGGTCGATCAGGTGGTCAAAACCTTCGGGGGAGAGTCGGTCCGTCGCCGGAGCGGTCGGCGGCGTATCGAAGACCAGGGAAAGGTCGATGGCCGCGTGCCGGGACATGGCGAACGTCATGCGCGCCTGCCACGCCATTTTTCGATCGGGAACGAAAGCGATCAGGAACGCGCAGGTATCCAGAATGGTCGTCAGGGTCGAAAGCCAGGATTGCCGATCGTGCTGCGAGCGATAGTACATCAGGATCGGGTAGCTGAGATGGCTTTCGAGGAGTTCGGCGGACCAGCGTTCGAAAGCCTGCAGGCGCTCCGGCAGATCGCCGAGACCGGGGCAACCGGCGGTCCGCTGTAGCAGTGCGCCCGCCGAGGGTGGCGAGGAAGCGCGGGCATCCAGCATGGCGATCTCCACCTCGCGCCTTGAAAACGCCCCGTAAAGAACCGGCAGGTAACTGATGACGATCGCCAGGAACCCGAACCCGAGGCCCGCTTCCAGATCGGCTAACAGACGCGCGGTGGAGGAGCGTGGCGCGACATCCCCGAATCCGAGCGTAATGAACGTAGTTGCGGACAGGTAAAGGTAAGTCTCGAAGGTCGGCGTGGGTTCGGGCGAAAGGATACGGGCATAGAGGCCCCACTGGATCAGGGCGAAGGCGAGGATCAGTCCGAACGCCCAGAGGGATAATAGCAGAAGCAGGGATAGGGGTCCGAAGACGGCAAGAAAGTTATCCTGTTGTCCTTTGGGAATCAGGAGCGACGCTTTCCCCCAGATATTCCAGCACGCCCGATAGAAGTGGTTGGTCCAGCGAAAGCGCCGTTCGATCCGACGCGGTAACACAAGCGCCTCAAATCCCTCCACGAGTATCGTGAGAATCAGGAGGCAGCCGATAATGACAGCGGCAGGATGAAGGAAGTCCACACGCCATTTTACCTGACAGAACGTGAACGGAGGGTGGCCGACGATGAAAACCGTGGCGGAACGGCGGGTGCAATTCGTCAACGGGACGGAGAGGGGCGATCGGGACGACGTCGTGGCGGTCGAGGAACCTCTGGAGATCCGACTTGGTTTCGGACCGATCCGCCATCGTCAGGTGAAAACCATCGCCTATACGATGAGAACGCCGGGGGACGATACGGACCTGGCTCTGGGATTCCTCTGGTCGGAAGGCATTCTTCCCTCGGCTGATGCGGTTTTGTCCGTTCAGGAGCGTGCGGTAACGGAGACCGGGTTCGCCGGGGTGGTCCAGGTGGATTTGACGCCCGACGCGCTTCCGAAGGGAGCACCGTCCGAACGGTCCTTCGTGGTCAACTCGGCCTGCGGCGTCTGTGGTTCCTCCTCCGTGGCCGCCGTTCAAACGCACAGCCCGTTCGACCTGTCCACGGATGGCGTCACGGTAACTCCTGACGTCGTCCTGTCGGCACCGGACCGGCTGAGAAAGGCGCAGGAGACATTCGACCGAACGGGCGGTCTCCATGCCGCGGGGCTGTTTTCTCCCGAAGGCGAACTGCTGACGCTCCGAGAGGATGTGGGACGGCATAATGCGGTGGATAAGTTAACCGGCTGTGCGCTTTCGGTACGAAACTTGCCGTTAACCGGAACGATGTTGATGGTCAGCGGACGGACCTCTTTCGAACTGGTACGTAAAGCGGTAATGGCGGGCATTCCGATTCTCGCCGCCGTTGGCGCACCGTCGAGTCTGGCGGTCGATCTGGCGCAGGAGTCCGATCTCACGCTTCTCGGGTTCGTTCGCGGAAATCGTTTTAACATTTACAGCGGCGGGCAGCGTATTGCAGGGTAGGAGGGAAGCGATGGAGCAGAATAAAGCGTCGGACGACGGGCCGGCGACGAACGAACCCCGCACCCGTCAGGCGCAGCCGCCCGCGCTGCCGGAACCCCTGGAGATCGGTCATCGGGAGACATCCGCCAGCGGATTGCCGGCGGTGGTGCAGACGATGCGGTTCGGTCTGACGGAGATGGGACCGGCCCGGACCGTTCGAACACTTCTCACGCTGAACCAGAAAGGCGGCACCGATTGTCCGTCCTGCGCCTGGCCCGATCCGGACGACCACCGGTCGCCGGCGGAGTTCTGTGAGAACGGCGCGAAGGCGGTCGCCGAGGAGGCGACGCGGGCCCGGGTGACGCCGGAGTTTTTTGCGCGGTACACGATCGACGAACTGGCCGGTCATTCGGATATGTGGCTCGGAAAGCAGGGACGGCTTACCTGTCCGATGGTCCTTCGGCGCGGAAAGGATCGCTATGAGCCGATCTCCTGGGAGGACGCTTTCATCCTAATCGCGTCCGAGTTGAATGCGCTCGCTTCGCCGAACGAAGCCACCTTTTATACGTCGGGCCGGACGTCCAATGAAGCGGCGTTCCTCTACCAGTTGTTCGTGCGCCAGTTCGGGACGAACAACCTGCCGGATTGCTCCAATATGTGCCACGAATCCAGCGGTCTTGGCCTGAACCGGAGCATCGGGATCGGGAAGGGAACGGTCAAGCTGGAGGATTTCCACCATGCCGACGCCATCTTCGTTTTCGGTCAGAACCCCGGCACCAATCATCCACGAATGCTGACCGCTTTGCAGGCGGCGGCGCGGCGCGGGTGTCGCATCGTTTCGGTGAATCCTCTGGCCGAGACCGGTCTGATCCGTTTCCGGCATCCCCAGGAGTTGTCCGGCCTGATCGGGAAGGGAACGCCGATCGCCTCTCTCTTTCTCCCGGTGCGGATCAACGGAGATGTCGCCCTTCTGAAGGGCATGATGAAATCTCTTCTGGAGCGGGAACCGCGCCTCGGCGGCCCGGACCGGACCTTCATCGCGGAACATACCGAAGGTTTTGACGCGTTTGCCGAAGACCTCGCACGGACCGAATGGGAGGAGATCGTATCGGCGAGCGGACTCCGGCGGGAGTTGATCGAGGAGGCGGCGGATATCGTTGCCGGAGCGGACCGCCTGATCTCGTGTTGGGCGATGGGACTGACCCAGCACAAGAACGGCGTGGCGAATGTTCAGTCGGTCGTCAACCTGCACCTGTTGCGGGGACAGATCGGGAAACGCGGAGCGGGCCTGTGTCCGGTGCGCGGACATAGCAATGTCCAGGGCGATCGCACGATGGGTATCTGGGAGCGAGTCCCGGAGTGGTTCCGGCAGGCGCTCGGCCGAGAGTTCGGATTCGATCCGCCGCGGGAGCACGGGCTGGATGCCGTCGACAGCATTCGGGCGATGCATGCGGGGAAGGTACGGGTCTTTTTCGCGCTGGGCGGAAACTTCCTCTCGGCGATGCCGGACACCGAGTTCACGGCGGAAGCGATGCGTCGCGCGCGCCTGACCGTGCACGTTTCGACGAAACTGCATCGAGGGCATTTGATTACCGGGGAGCAGGCATTGATCCTTCCCTGTCTCGGACGAACCGAGCGTGACCTTCAGGCGACCGGCGAACAGTTTGTCACCGTCGAGGATTCGATGGGGGTCGTTCACTCATCGCGTGGCAATCTGGAACCGGCCTCCCCGCATCTGTTGAGTGAACCGGCGATCGTTGCGGGATTGGCCAGGGCGACGCTGGGAGAGCGTAGCCGGATTCGTTGGGAGGAACTGGTCGCGGACTACGACCGCATCCGCGATCACGTCAGCCGGGTTGTTCCGGGGTTCGACGATTACAACCGTCGGGTTCGAGAGCCGGGCGGGTTCTATCTGCCGAACGGCCCGCGCGACGGCGAGTTTCCGACCGATATCGGGAAGGCGCGGTTTACGGTTCATTCGATTCCGCACCACTCGCTCGCTCCGGACCAACTGCTCCTGATGACGATTCGGAGCCATGACCAGTTCAACACAACCATTTACGGACCGGACGACCGGTATCGGGGAATCTACGGGGGAAGGCGGGTGCTTTTCATGAACGCGGACGATCTGGCGGATCGGGGACTGACGTCCGGCGACCGGGTCGATATCACAAGCCATTTCCGGGGGGAGGAGCGGCAGGCGCTCGGTTTCACGGTCGTCGCCTACGAGATTCCGCGTCAGTGCGCCGCCGCCTATTTTCCCGAGACCAACGTGCTGGTGCCGATGGACAGTGTCGCCGACGGCAGCAACCAGCCGGCGTCCAAATCGATCGTTATTTCGGTGAGGGCCGCAACGTGAAAACTCTGATCCTCTCCTCTCGTTATTCGGATGATTCGCGCCTGCTCTGGCAGGCGGCGATCAAGCGCGGGTGGCAGGTGATGCGTCTGCGTCAGTGGAACCTTCCGGAGTCGGATCGACCGATCACCGACCCGATCCTCTATGTGGAAGCCCTGACGGCCCCGTTCGTGGCGGACCAACTGGGGGTGACCCTGATTGAACCCGCGCTCGACTGGCTGCCGCGTCTGCCGGAACGGTATCGAAAACGCAGCATCGAACTGACCACCCTGGGAAAGGCGCGTCGCGGTCCGTTGCCGGCGTTC
The DNA here is from genome assembly GCA_033762295.1 of Capsulimonadales bacterium. Lineage (GTDB taxonomy): Bacteria > Armatimonadota > Armatimonadia > Armatimonadales > Armatimonadaceae > JANRLW01. The sequence continues at coordinate 38,703 of JANRLW010000103.1, read as the reverse complement.
GTCAAGCCGCCGAACGACAAAAGTTTCCCGGCGGCGGTTTATTCATCGGAGACGATTCCGACGGATTTCCCCGAGGATATGCCGGTCCTGGTATCGGAGATCGTGACGTTCGATCAGGAGTTCCGTTGCTTCGTATCCGACCGGGAGTTGCGTACTTTCTCGCTTTATGCCCGAAAGGGCGAACACCAGGCCAACAACGACTGGACGGCCACCGCCGCCGAGGAGGGGGAACTCTTTCGGTTCGTCCATGAACTGCTGGAGGACCGAAGCGTCGAACTGCCGCCGGCGGTCGCCATCGATGTCGGCATCATTCCCGACCGTGGCTGGGCGGTGGTGGAAGCCAATCCGGTCTGGGGAGCCGGGATCTACGGTTGCAGCCCTTCGGCCGTCCTGGACGTTTTGAACCGGTCGCATGATCGGTGTCCGTCCGGCGAGGTTTAGCAAACATTCGTTTTCCGTTTTTCCGTCGACCATCGTAGTCTCATCAACGAAACCATAACAAGGAGAGAAAATGGAACTCGGAAAAAACCTCACCAAAGCCCTTCTCAGCGTTCAACAAACGCTCGATGGGGTTGCGAAATCGGGTCAGAATCCTCATCTTAAAAGCAAATACGCCACCCTGCCGGACGTTCTGGATGAGCTGCTGCCCAAGTGCCACGAAGCCGGGCTGGTCGTTCTGCAGCGAACGCTCGATACGGAGACGACCGGGGTCCTGAAACTGGAGACCATCGTCATTCATGCCGAGAGCGGCGAGAACCTGTCGATGGTAACGCCGATGCCGGTGCCTCAGACCGGGGCGCAAGCCTACGGAAGCGCTCTGACCTACGCCCGCCGTTACGCTCTGATGTCGCTTTTCGGAATGAAGGCGGAGGACGATGACGGGCATTCGGCGACCGCGACGACTCGGGCCGAGAACGGGGTGCGGAACGGGATGCCGAACGAACGGGCCGGGGCTTACTCCCAGAACTATCAGGCGTCGAACGGTCGGGGGAACGACGGGTACGGACGCAACGGAACCGTCCCTCGGGATCACGGCCGGGTACGGGACGCCTACCCTGACGAGGAACGTTTCGTGGAAGAGCCCCCCCGAAACTTACCGGCCTCACCGGCACCGGTCTCCTCGGGATTTGAAGCGGAGCCGACGGACCGACAACGCGATATGCTTCGCCAGCTGGGCTATGACGGCGATCCTCCCCGGACCCGTGCCGAGGCCAGCCAGATCATCAGCCGTTTGAAGGCTCAGCGAGCGACGGTGAATTAGAGAAACGGAGAGAACGGAAAACTCCCCGGCCCGAATGGTGATTCGTGCCGGGGAGTTTTTGTTTGGGCGGAGATTAGAGCGGGCGAACGCCGGCCTTGTACGGGTCCCAGACGGAGTTGTTCGGGTTGCGCACGAGGTCGTCGATCAGGCGGTCGTACTGCCAGGCCTTGGCGTGGCCGTCCAGGAAGGTGCAGTTGACGACACCGCTGTGGCGGCTACGGCCCAGGTTCTTCTGGCGGGCGATCTGATCCGCGGTCAGGTCGGTGGTGCCGAACGCGCCGGCCTGGAGACCGCCGAGGAAGTCACCGCCGCCGATATTGGTCCAGTAGTTCTTGTAGCCGACGTCCCAGAGGTTCTGCTGGGTCGGGTCACCGATAAGAACGGAAGAAAGCACACGGGTGCCGGCATCGTCGGTGAATCGCGGCGAGGTGTTATAGTACCGACCGTCGAGGATAACGAGCGTGTCCGCGGCCGCGGACACGGCGGCCATCTTCAGGCCGAGACCGGTCGAGTTTCCAACCGCTCCGGAGTCCGGCTGGAAGCAGTAGCGGTTGACGGAATAGGAGTTCTGTCCGCCGTAACCTGCGAACTGCGCGCTGGTGCTGGTCGGCTCGGTGTTGACCCAGGCGCCATAGGTGTTGCTCGGGCAGCGGAACAGATCGAAGCTCTTGATGTACGGCTGGAGGGTCTGGTTCCAGAAGGTCAGGGGAGCGGAACTGGTGCCGACGCCCGCCTGACCGGTAAACGGGTTGGGGATACGGTTGCGGTACAGGAACAGGGTTTCATCGTAGTCCTGCGCATACATCATCATCGCGGTGCCCATCTGCTTGGCGTTGGAAAGGCAGGAGATGGTGCGGGCTTTTTCGCGCGCCTGGGCGAAAACGGGGAAGAGGATCGCGGCCAGAATGGCGATAATGGCGATAACGACGAGAAGTTCGATCAGCGTAAACGCTTTCTTCATATCATTCTCCGATAGGTAGGAAATAACAACGAGTTATTCAGGCAAACGAACAAGCCTTTGCCCCGTTGTCACCATTCTTTTTAACACAAACAGGGCAGAGGGAAGTTAAGGCAGTGTTAAATTATAAGAAGAATAACTTTGCGGTGCTAAACACCCGAAAGTTTCGGGTGCGAGCGAAATAAAAACGCCCCGGCGAACTATGCGCCGGGGCGTTTTTACGGTTAATCCGTTGAAGGATTAATAGTCGTAGTCGTCGTGGGAGTGTCCGCCGCCCGCCGCCGCCTTCTTCTTCTCCGGCTTTTCCGCCACCAGCGATTCGGTGGTCAGGAGCATACCGGCGATCGACGCCGCATTGGACAGAGCGGAGCGGGAGACCTTGACCGGGTCGATAACGCCGAAGCCGATCATATCGCCGTACTCCTCGCTCAGCGCGTTGAAGCCCTGGCCCTTCGGCAGTTCCTTCACCTTGTTGACGACGACGGAGCCTTCGAGTCCGGCATTTTCCGCGATGGTGCGGAGGGGCGCTTCGAGGGCGCGTCGGACGATATTGACGCCGACTTCCTCATCCTTCTCTTCGGTCGTCACGGTATCGAGCGCCGGAAGGATGTTCAGGAACGCGACGCCGCCACCGGGGACGATGCCTTCCTCGACCGCCGCGCGGGTCGCCGACAGAGCGTCCTCGAAGCGATGCTTTTTCTCCTTCAGTTCGGTTTCCGTGGACGCGCCGACCTGGATCACTGCGACGCCACCGGCGAGTTTCGCCAGTCGTTCCTGCAGCTTTTCCTTGTCGTAGCTGCTGTCGGTGGTGTCGATCTGGGCGCGGATCTGCTTGATACGGCCCTGAACGGCTTCGGAGGTGCCCGCGCCTTCGACAAGGGTCGTATTTTCCTTGGTGACGGTGACCTTCTTGGCCGAACCGAGCATATCGAACTCGACGTTCTGCAGCTTGATTCCCAGGTCATCGGAAAGGAAGCGGCCGCCGGTCAGTACGGCGATATCTTCCATCATGGCCTTGCGTCGGTCGCCGAAGCCGGGAGCCTTGACCGCGGTGACGTTCAGGATGCCACGAATCTTGTTGACGACCAGGGTCGCCAGCGCATCGCCATCCACGTCCTCGGCGATGATCAGCAGCGGGCGGCGGGACTGCGCCAGCTTCTCCAGCACCGGGACCAGATCGGCGGCGGCGGAGATTTTCTTTTCGAACAGAAGGATCAGCGGGTTGTCGAGGACCGCTTCCATCCGTTCCGGATCGGTAACGAAGTAGGGGGAGATATAGCCCTTGTCGAACTGCATCCCTTCGGTGAATTCGAGGACGGTGTCGCGGCCCTTGCTCTCCTCGACGGTGATGACGCCGTCCTTACCAACCTTATCGAGCGCCTCGGCGATGATCCGGCCGATCTCCTCATCGTTGTTCCCGGAGATCGCGGCGACCTGGGCGACCGCGTTGGAATCGGAAACCTCGGTGGCATTCTCCCGGAGGGCGGCGACGGCGGCTTCCACGGCCTTGTCGATTCCGCGCTTCAGGGCGAGGGGAGCGCCGCCGGCGGCGACGTAGCGCAGACCCTCGGTGACCATCGCCTGGGCGAGGACGGTGGCGGTGGTGGTGCCGTCTCCGGCGACGTCGTTGGTCTTGGAGGCGACTTCACGAACGAGCTGTGCGCCCATGTTCTCGAACTTGTCTTCGAGTTCGATCTCTTTGGCGACGGTGACGCCGTCCTTGGTGATCGTCGGGCTGCCCCACTTCTTCTCGATCACGACATTGCGGCCGCGCGGACCGAGGGTCACTTTCACGGCGTTTGCCACGGCATTCGCGCCACGTTCGAGGGCGCGCCGGGCGGCTTCATCAAACAGGAGTTCCTTTGCTGCCATCTATCATGCTCCTTCGTCGCAAGGTGTCAGGGGTCAGGGGTCACTTGATCGCGTAGATCTGGTCCTCATCGAGGATCACGACGGTCTCGCCGTCGAGTTTGAATTCGGTGCCGCCGTACTTGCTGTAGACGACGACATCGCCGACCTGGACGGTCATTTTGTGTCGTTCGCCATTATCGAGAAGCCGACCGGAGCCGACCGCGATGACGGTGCCTTCCTGGGGCTTTTGCTTGGCGGCGTCGGGCAGAATAATTCCGCCCGCCGATTTGTCCTCGGCTTCCGACGGCTTGACAACAACTTTGTCTCCGAGCGGACGAATGGTCATTAGTAGCCTCCGCAATGGGATTTGGGAACGAATATTCGATTGGAATTGGCAGTCACCATCGGCGACTGCCAGAACGGATTATACTGCGGTCGTAAGAAATGTCAAGAATTTTCGTAACTTTTCAGAAGCGACGGATCGGGGAGCGACGAAAAAAAACAGGCGGGAACGAACTTTTAATTGGCATTAAAGACTGATCGCTTGAAAGTGATTTGCCCTCATATTATGATAGATATAGGGTGATCTTTGTCAACATCACATTGACCTCACGAGACTGCCCGAGGAAGGGTCCCGATATGTCCGCATCGTTTTCCGCACGGAGGAGTTCCCCGGTTCCGTCCGTCCGAAATTCCGCTTTCACATTGATCGAGTTGCTCGTGGTTATCGCCATTATCGCGATTCTGGCAGCCATCCTTTTCCCGGTCTTCGCCCAGGCGCGCGAGAAGGCTCGCCAGACGTCATGTCTGTCGAACACCAAGCAGATGGCGCTCGGTATCGCCATGTACACGCAGGATTACGACGAGAAGACCATCGCCGGCTTCTTCGCCTGTCCGCCGCTGAACGCCGGCGACGCGGAGGATTGCGAAAAGAACGCGACACACTGGCCACAACGGTTGTACCCCTACGTTAAGAATAGTAATGTCTACCTTTGTCCGAGCGGTCCCCGTGTGAACCCGAGCGACATGACGGTGACCACGCATTTCGCGGCGGGTCCGGCGTATGCGTTGAACTGGCACATGACGGACGGCAAATCGCTGGGCGCGATCGATCGACCGGCGGACCTGATCATGCTCGGGGAAACGGGAGTGAACGACTGGTTCGGTGACGGGAGCCTGATTCGAGCGGCGACCACGATGAACCCGTGGCATGAGAACGACGGCAACACGCCGAACTGGGCGAGTCTGCGCTGCCAGCAGCAGTACAGGCCGACCGACGAATATATTCGATCACGCGGCCAGGCGGCCTGGGCGGTGGACTGGCGGCATAACGACGGTGCGAACTTCGCCTTCTCCGACGGGCACGCGAAGTGGCATCGGCGCGGCAGTCTGCGACCGGAGCAGATCTATCCGGGAGCGGTGCCGGACTACGCGGTGAACCCCGGCACCTGCAACTGAGCCACTTAGTTTCGATTGACCGAAGGGGTCGGCGTACCGCGCCGACCTCTGTGACGCGTCCTGAGTTTGAGTCGATAGAGTGCTAAGCCTCCCAGTCCGAACCCAAGCAGAGCGATCGAACCCGGCTCCGGGGCCGCGCTGATGATCGAAACTCCGGCGACAAAGGTCAGGGAGTTGCTCAGCAGCCGGGCGAAGTTGGGATCGGAGATCTGACCGAGGCCGTTGACCGTCGAGAACTGAAGTATCTGACCGTCACCGGCCGTGCCGCCGACCAGGCCGGGCGCACCGGTATTGCTGGAGTTGTAGTAGACCACCGCACCCGGTTTCAGATCGGAGAAAATGGTTTCCGTTCCCCCGATACTTTCCAGCGGGATGTCGAATGCGGCGGCGAGACCGGCATTCAAAACCGGGTCAGCGGTTGCCTGACTGAGTGTGGTAGACGGACTCCCACTGAAGGAACCTGTCGGGTTAACCGGTAGGATCGGCTCCAGCAGGTTGAAGAAGCCGAATGCGGTGTCCCAGACCGTCCATTCGCTGGTGACCAATCCACCGCCACCGTTAACGAAATCAATCAGCGCGGTCTGTCCTGCCAGCGGCATATCGAGATTGAAGTTGTGATTGGGCTGAAGGTAAACCACCGTCCGGCCCGCCAGACTCTGTGTACCGTCAAACTGCCAGTGTTCGACGCCCAGGGTGACATCGTGTCCGAATCCCTCGAACATGGTTTCCAGGGCGGCATTGAGGGCAGCATTGCTGCTGCTGGTGAGATAGACATCGGCGGCATGGCCGATCCGGGGCGAGGCGAGCAGCGCCAGCAGCAGACACGCTCCGAGGGCGCGGAACGTCATTGTAAAGCGAGAGACCATGACTCTATCCTCCTGACCTGAAATGCGGCTTATACAAGCCTGCCGGAAAGGCGGACGTGCCGCCTCCCGGTACGCGCAAGTCTACCGGGAAGGCGTTACAAATCCGTTACAGGGGGCACGCGAGTGAAAAATCTAACCGGCCGTCGGCGCGGAGACGGAGAGGAGAGCGAAGGCCGCCTCCGGGGAGAGGGAATAACCCTCGGCAAAGGCCAGGTCATAAGCGGCAGGGTCCATAATCGCCCGCTTTACCTGAGCGACCGTGCGATCGAAGCGGGCCTGTGGGAGTGGCAGTAAACGAGCACGGTGCGACTGCCGTTCCCGAACGCCGCACGCTACCCCCAGAAGGACGGCTGCCCGGTAACGATCACCACTCAGCCACGCGCATTCCGCCAGAAGATGAAAGCCTGCGGGAATCTTGTCGAATCGCATCGGTGTGTCGCGCAGAGCATGCAGCGCCCGGGTAATCATTCGTGCCGCCCGGTCGGGATCGGCATCCCGTTCCAGTGCAATTTGACCTCGGAGGAGCAGGCAACTTGCCGCGTCCGCCGCCTCGTTCTGCGCCTCGAAACGGCGTTCCGCCTCCCCTACATGCCGCGTAGCGGCGTCATAGTCACCGGCATAAAGGGCGGTCAGCGCCAGATGGCTATGCAGTACGGCAGCGCGATGACACGCCCCGGTTACGGAAAAGACATGAAGAGCCTTCTCTGCCCGCTCTTTTGCGCCCGACAGGTTTCCTAGATCCCGCTCCAGAATCGCCAGTTCCATCTCGGTATCGGCGTGCTGCGGGGCAGAGGGGATGCGCTTAAGGTGAAACAGACTATCCTCGAAAAAACGTCTTGCGGCCTCATAGTCCTCTTTCTCTATCGCGAAGGCCGCGCGCAGTGCCAGTGCGTAACCCTGCCAGTAATCGTCATCGCTCCGTAACAGCGTAAACGCTTCCTGAAGCCATGTCTCCGCGCGCGCAAGATCGCCCGCGTGAAACGCCGCTTGCCCGAGGCGGTAGAGAATCGCACCGGCATTTCGCGTTTCCGGGGTGCGGCGCATACAGGAAAGCGCCTTCTCCAGCCAGAGAACGCCCGTGGTGTAATCCCGGCGCGCGTTGAAGGCAAGGGCGGTATGGCAATAAGCCCAGCCCAGCCACTCCTCCGCCTCCGTATCCCGCACCGATATTCCTATCAGCATCTCCGCTGCCCGTTCGTTGCGTGCTAACGCCTCCTCGGGCCGTCCGAGCATCAGCAGAAACGCGCTACCGGAAACCTGGAGGCGGGCATACAGAGTCTTGACGCCGTCGTCCACCTCCCGAAGAAGACCGCTCGAGTCAATGCGGCTGAACAGGGCGTCGAGCCAGTGGATGCCCTCTGCGTACTGTCCGCGCATCAGCCAGAAGACAAATATCTGCACTGCCAGCGCAATCCCCTGTATCAGATCGTCGGTGAGGCACCAAGTGAGGGCCGCGCATATATTCCCGTACTCCGTCCGGATAAAGTGTAGGAGGGCAGGCTCCGTGGGAATACCATAGCGTTCCCGCTGAAGCTTCAGATGGTTCGTATAAATGCGAGCAAGACGGGACAACAGCCGGGAGCGTTCCTGGGGAGCGAGTTGCCGCTGTGCGAACTCCCGCTGTGTCTCAAGGAGGTAGAAGCGGAGCGAACCGTCCTCGGTCTCAACGGTACGCACGAGAGAACTGGCGCACAGTTCCTTCAGCGCTGCCGTGATCTCCACCTCTTCCAGCACCTGCCCGGCGATTTCCGCCGACCATCCCCCGGGAAAGATTGAAAGACGGGCCAGAATCCGTTGGAGCGAAGGGGGAAGAAGATCCTGGCTCCACTGCAGCGCCGCGCGAAGCGAGCGATGGCGGTGCGTCTGCTCACGTCCGGAATGGCCCTGGGTAAAGAGATCCAGGGAGCTACCGAACCGCTCCGTCAGCTGTGTCAGGATCTCTCCTGGGCTCAGAATCGCCGCACGCGCCGCCGCCAGTTCCAGCGCCAGCGGGAGACCGTCCAGATGGTGGCAGATTTCGATCAACGCGGGTGCGTTCCGTTCCGTGACCGCGAAGTCGGCGCGGACACTACGCGCACGGTCGGCGAAAAGCGCGATACTGGGGGTAGCCGCAAGGTCATTCAGAAGCGCCTCGCCCGAAGGCAGGGGCAGCGAATCCGCGACCAGGATGCGCTCGCCCGGCAGATCGAAGCGGCGGCGCGAGGTTGCCAGGATCGAAACGCGGGGCGCACGTTCCAGTAGCGTCCGAAAGAAATCCGTCAGACAGGTACGCGCCTTGACCGTTGTCAGCAAATGCTCAGCGTTATCGACCACCAGCAAGGTCGGTCCGCGTGACGCCAGCACGCTAATCACTTGATCCTCGACGGATACCTGGACATCGGCGGGCGGCAGGCGAAGAGCCTGCTGCACAGCCAGTGGCACGCGCGCCGGATCGGTAAATTCCGCCAGCGGGACGAAATAGACGCCCGCCGGGAACGAGCCCACGATCTTTCGCGCCGCTTCAAGCGCCAGCCGTGTTTTGCCGCTGCCGCCTGGTCCGGTGAGGGTCACCAGTCGGTCCGCGTCGGGTCCGGAAAGCATCCGCTCTATCCGCGCGATCTCGTCGTTTCGACCAAAGAAGCGGGTGAGAGTGACCGGAAGCCATACCTCCGTCTCGTTCGATGTTTCGGGCTCCCGCGAGTCGAAAGGGGCGCGGGCACGGGAAAGCGCAATCCGCGCTTCCGTCAGGAGTTCAAATGCCGTATCAACCAGCGCAGCCAGTCGCTCCCGCTCGCGCAGGACCCAATCGTCATAGAGTCCGGGCAACAGGTCACCGGGACGCTGCCCACCTACCAGAGGGAAAAGGAGGCGGACACGCTCGGCAGGGTCGCTTTGCCGACTGCGTTGCACCGCCCGCTCTAACTGACCGACATCGGTCTGCACCATGTCCGGATTCAATTTGAGCCCGAATCGGGTGGCGATCAGGACCGTATTGGGGGGAATGCCCGCAGGTTCCAGTTGTCGGCGCAGTGCGTGGAGCTCCTGACGGAGTCGAAGACGTCCGGCATCCGGGTCGGTCTCCGGCCAGAGAAGCTCGATTACGGTCTCACGCGGATGGAAGCGGTGCAGGAAAAGCGAAAGGTGTCCGAGGAGCGCGGCGGCTCGACGCGTTCGGAACTGTGTAAGAACCTGTCCCTCCCGTTCGGCGCGCAGGTCGCCCAGAAGGTGAATAAACCACGGCGTCACACCACTATTTTTCTCCCCTCGTTGTTGGCCAATTCCTGCAGTCAGCCTGTATGGAAAATATTACCTGATGGACAGACCGTTCGGGAACGCCCCGGAATTTCCAGCCGCCGTGGGATTCGAGACCGCACCAACCGACCTGAAATGAGTGGTGCCGGACTACGCGGTGAACCCCGGCACCTGCAACTGAGCCACTTAGTTTCGATTGACCGAAGGGGTCGGCGTACCGCGCCGACCTCTTCGTTGTCAGTCCTCCAGCGGGTATGACGCCGCCGGGAAATGGCGCTCGTCGTAGTGCCAGACGTACCCGCCCGTCAACTGCCGGCGAAGCGGATCGGTCTGGCGGGCTGCAAACTCCGGGGTCGTTTCATACCCTTCCTGCCACTGCTTCATCCAGGCGTGCTTGTACAGGATCATGATCAACCGCCGGTCGCGGTCGGCGGTGTTGGGACAGTTCGTATGCCATATCTCGGTATTGCAGATCAGGCAGGAACCCGCCGGTCCGGTGATACCGATCTGTCCTTCCCGGTAAGCAGGTTGCCCCGTCTCGTCTTTCCAGCCGGGACAGGGACCGTCCGCCCGATGCGTTCCCGGAAGGAGCGTAAACGGCCCCATGTCCGGTTCGACATCCGTCATGAAATAGACGCACCGAACGAAGTAATTCTGGCGGGGGAACGGCACATTCACCATCCATTGAAAATCCCCGTGCCAACCGATGTAGGCCGGTGTCTTCGCGAACTTGTGGTCAAGTTCTCCGCCCGTCGCGAGTTCGATGTCCGCGCCGATAATCGCCCTCGCCACCCGAAAAACCGGTCGGAGGTCCATCAGGGGTTCGAAAGCCGGGTCCTGTTCCAGTATCCGTGGCACTTCAACCCGCGTCGCTTTCGGAGGTCGTGGATGCAACGTCAGTTGACGATCATAGGCGTCGTTCAACTCCGTTAACTGCGCCGGCGTCAGAGCGTTCTCCATCAGAACGTAACCATCCCGTTCGAACGGTTCGAGCACGGCGGAAAGCGGTGTTTGCGGTGAAACTCGGTTCATCTCGTTCTCCTGTTACGCGGTCGGAAGTCGGGGCGAGGGTGGGCGATCTTGAGGGTAGAATACCCTGACACCGGGGGCCGTGCACGACGACGGGCCTTCTTTCGCCGAGGCGTGTTTCCGGTCACCGCACAATGGCGTCGTTTCGTGATCGCGGAAGCACGCCGTTTCTTCGAGGGATTATATGAACGTTGTCGATTCGACCGGCAGTCCGTTTGCCCGTCTGCGCCCGGTGCCGACCGAGGCCGTGACCCTGACCGACGCTTTCTGGGAACCGCGCCGCGAAATCAACCGCCGCGTGACGCTGCCGACACAGTTCCGGCATATCGAAGACACCTCCCGACTGGATAACTTCCGACGCGCCTCCGGGAAGAAGACCGGCATCGACTTTGTCGGCATCTACTTCAACGACTCCGACGTCTACAAGTGGCTGGAAGGAGCGGTCGTCGAGGGCAGGGAGGACCCGGCGTTGCAGCCGATGATCGAGACCGCAATCGTCGAGATTCAGGATGCGCAGCAGGCGGATGGCTATCTGAATACCTACTTCATGTTTGAACGTGAGAAAGATCGCTGGACCAATCTGCGCGATATGCATGAGATGTACTGCGCCGGGCATTTTATTCAATCGGCGGTCGCTCATTACCGGTCCGGCGGGGATGATCGCCTGTTGAACGTTGCCCGTCGTCTTGCCGACCATATGGACGCGAAGTACGGACCGGAGGGAGAACCGGGCGCTTGCGGGCATGAGGAAGCGGAACTCGCACTGGTCGAACTCTATCGCGCAACCGGGGAGACGCGTTACCTCGCTCTGGCGAAGCGCATGATCGACGCCCGTGGTCAGGAACCGAGCGCCGTCCTGCAGGGGCGCGGCGGCGACCGGCGCTATCATCAGGACCATGTTCCGTATCGGCAGCTTTCGGAAGTGACCGGGCATGCGGTTCGCATGATGTACCTGGCGGCGGGGGCGGCAGACGTCTATCTCGAAACCGGGGAACAGGCGCTGTGGGACGCGATGATGCGGCAGTGGGACAATATGACCGAGCGGCGCAGTTACGTTTCGGGCGGACTGGGCGCACGGTATGAGGGAGAGGCGTTCGGGAAGGACTACGAACTGCCGAACGATCGGGCCTATTCCGAAACCTGCGCCGCGATCGGATCGGTGATGTGGAACTGGCGTTTGCTGCTCGCGACCGGCGACGCCCGGTATTCCGACCTGATCGAGCATACGCTCTTCAATGCCGTACTGCCGGGCCTGTCGCTCGACGGTCAGCACTACTTCTACCAGAATCCGCTGGAGAACGACGGAGCGCATCGCCGTCAACCCTGGTTCGGCTGCGCCTGTTGTCCGCCGAACGTCGCCCGGCTTCTGGCGCAGTTGACCGGGTACTTTTATTCGGTCGATGATGCGGGGGATATTTTCGTGCATCTCTACGCCCGTGGCTCGGCGCAGATCGCGCTTCCGGACGGACGGACCATCCCGATGACCGTGACGACGGAGTACCCGTTCGACGGCGAGGTCGAGATCACGGTCGGAGCGGACGGCGATTTCGGGGTTTGTCTGCGGGTGCCGGAGTGGGCTGGCGGGGCGCGTCTCTCCGTGAACGGGGAGGATGCGGACGCGACGCCGGGAACGTACGCGCGGCTTCGCCGCGATTGGAAAACCGGGGATGTCATCCGTCTGGAACTGCCGTTCGAACCGAGGTTCCTTCGCTCGCATCCGTACGTTTCCGAGAACACGGCGCGTGTCGCCGTATTCGTCGGTCCGCTGCTGTACTGCGCCGAAAAGACGGACAACGGGGAGATCCCGAATCTGCAGGATGCCTATGTGGCGGACCCCGCGGACTTCGAGAAAACGACCGTGTGGGACCTGCCCGGTGTGGTCGCTCTGCGCGGAAGCACTCTGATTCAGTCGCCGGTGACGATGCGACTGTACGGTTCCCGCTTTTTCGAACCGAGCCATGCCATGCGCCCGTTGACTCTGGTGCCTTATTACGCCTGGGCCAACCGCGACCCCGGTCAGATGATCGTCTGGCTCCGCGAACAGGAATAGGCGTAGCGGGATCGGGCGGCGGTCCGCAAAAAAGAAACCCCGATGGGCCGACCCATCGGGGAAAGATCAGTCCTCCTGACCCGTCACCTCGCGTATGCGGCGTTCCAGAAGGTCAAGATCCAATCCGCCCTCGTCCCGTGTGATCCGTCGTACCGTCTGGTTGACCGCGCTGAGGTCGGTCAACAAGTCGCGTAGGATTTCCTGCTGTTGCCGCGACTGTGTGACCTCCCGCGGTTCCTGAACCAGGTCACGAATGATCGTGTCCTCCGCCCGCGAGGCGACGAGCGGATCGGTTTTTCCTTCCAGGTAAACGAAGGTCCGTCGTCCCGGTCCCCGGTCCTCCTCGATCGGGATAACGGCGGTTACCTGATCCGAACGAACGTACTTGCCGAAACCCAGATGCACCAGAATGCCGTTTTGAATTCTCACTTTTGTGCACTCCTCATGGGATACCCCCTAATATTTACAGGATATGACCTGTAAAGTTCCAACGGAAGACTCCGATGGCACTCCGGTAACCGGAATGGCTCCGGCGTCCGGCGTTTTTCGGGAGCGTTTGCGCAGCGTCCGGTGTATCGTTTGCATCAGCAGCAAACTGCGACAGGGAAAGTGGGAAAACCTATGGCGGAAAATAGAATCGCTCTCGTGACCGGAGCTAACAAGGGGATCGGTCTGGAGACGGCCCGGCAACTGGCAACCATCGGAATTACCGTGGTGATGACGGCCCGAGACGCCGAACGCGGCGCGGAAGCGGCGGAGCGCCTGATCGCGCAGGGATTGCCGGTTCGGTTCGTGCGCATGGACGTCGCCGACCCGCAAATGATCGGCCCGGCGGTGCGCGTTATCGAATCCGAGTACGGACGGCTCGATATACTGATCAACAATGCCGGCGTCGGTATTTTCGGGACCGCGACTTCGGAGGAGGACCCGGGCATCTGGCGACACACGTTCGAGGTGAACGTCCTCGGTCTGGTGCATGTCACCCAGGCGTTTCTCCCGCTTCTGCGGAAATCCCCGGCCGGTCGGATCGTTCACCTGACCTCGATTCTCGGATCGCTGGCCTACGCGGCGGACCCTGATTCGCCGACCGGCGCGGCGTCGGGATTCGGGACCGCCTACTCGGCGTCCAAGGCGGCGGTGAATATGTATACGATCCATCTTGCGAAGGAACTGGCCGGGACGCAAATCAAGGTCAATGCGGCGCATCCCGGGTGGGTCAAGACCGATATGGGAGGCGAAGGGGCAACGATGGAACTGACGGACGGCGCGAAAACCTCGGTTTTACTGGCGACGCTGCCGGACGACGGGCCGAGCGGCGGGTTTTTCTTCCGTGAGGAAGTGTTGCCCTGGTAAACCCCGTCCGCGATCCGGTACACCTCGGACCGTCCGGTCCGAGGTAAAATAGCGACGGCAATCAGGATATGGCGGTGCGGCCGGACGTTTCCGGTCGCGGGAGGATCGTATGGGAGTCGAAATCGACGTCGTATATTCCGGCAACAAGAAGTGTCATCTGACGCATCCGGAGGGCGCAACTCTGATGACCGATGCGCCACGAGATATCGGCGGTGACGCTTCGGCGTTCTCGCCGACCGATCTGGTCGCTTCCGGGCTGGCATCGTGCATCCTGACGACGATGGCGATGTATGCCGAACGACATGAGATCGATCTGACCGGCGCACAGGCGAAGGTCGTTAAGGAGATGTCCGTGACCGCGCCCCGGCGCATCGCGCGTCTGCCGGTGGTCGTCACCCTGTCCGCCTCCGTGCGGGAGGAATTTCGTGAACGTCTGGAAAAGGTAGCGCATACCTGTCCCGTGCACGCATCCCTCCACCCGGAGATCGATGCGCCGATCGAGTTCCGTTACGAACTCTGAACGACGACCGGCAGGGACCGAAAGGGCACGAGAGAAGTGCGTCGTTCTTTTCTACAGGCCGCAAAATGGCTGCTCGGAATCGTCGTCGCGTGGGCGGGTACTCTGTCCGCCGAAGCCCAACCGCCGACGCCGGTCCCGCTGACCCTGCGCAACGTCCGCCGGATCGTCTGCCTGGGCGACTCGATCACCCAGCAGGGCGAGAATCCGGGGGGGTACGTTCGCCGGGTGCGGCGAACCCTGGCAGCCGCGTTTCCCGAGCAGCCGATCGAGGTACTCAATGCGGGTATCTCCGGCCATAAGTCGAATGATATGCTGGCGCGTTTCCGCCGCGATGTGCTGGATCGCAAACCGGACCTGGTGACCATCAGCGTCGGGGTGAACGATGTCTGGCATGCGTTTCGCGATTTTGCCCGCAACCGCAACTACCCGGAGGGGAACCTGCCGAACGGCGTCCCACCCGACGCCTTCCGCCGAAATGTCGAAAGCATGATGAAACTGGCGGCGGAGGACGGGGTGCGGGTGGTTTTGCTGGCGGCAACCCCGATCTATGAAGACCTGTCGTCGCCGGAAAACACCCGACTGGCCGAGTATAACGCGATACTGAAGGATCTGGCGGTCCGGCATAAGTGTCCTTTTGTAGACCTCTACAATTCCTTCCGTCGGTTGATCCGCGTTTATCGGGAGGAGACCGGCGGGATCGATAACCTGCTGACCACCGACGGCGTCCATATGAATGCGGTCGGGAATCGGCTGATGGCGCGGCAGTTGTTACTGGCCCTCGGCGTCGCCCCGCAGACTCTGGACGCGGTAGGGCAGAAGGCGGACGAACCGGGACGGTAGAGCCTGCCCGGTGGAGGACAATCGGGTCGTCGAGCGAAGGAGCGAGGATGGCAACAGCAAGTCAGGAAAGCCTGCCGAAGACGATGCGGGCGGTAGTCTGTCATGGGCCGGAGGACTACCGCCTCGAGGAGGTGCCGACGCCGGTGGCCGGACCGGGGGAGGTCGTGGTCCGTGTGGACGCGGCGGGGATCTGCGCTTCGGATGTCAAGTGCTACACCGGCGCGCCTTTGTTCTGGGGCGATGCGAATCGGGTCGGCTACTGCCAACCGCCTATCATCGCCGGTCATGAGTTTATCGGGACGGTGGTGGCCCTGGGCGAAGGGGCGGGCGAAAAGTTCGGTCTCGCCCTTGGTGACCGCGCGATATCGGAGCAGATCGTTCCCTGCTGGGAGTGCCGCTACTGTCAGCGCGGACAGTACCACCTGTGCCGTCCTCACGATATCTACGGGTTCCGGCAGCGGACGCCGGGCGGGTTCGCCGACTATATGAAATTTCCGGCAGGCTCGCTGAACCATCGGGTACCGGCGAGTATTCCGGCGGACCATGCCGCGTTGATCGAGCCGCTGGCCTGTTCGATGCACGCGGTTCAACGGGGAAATATCGAGTTCGGAGACACGGTGGTGATCGCCGGCTGCGGGACGCTCGGTCTGGGAATGGTCGCCTATGCGCGGATGAAGTCGCCGGGGGAATTGATCGCCATCGACCTGGCCGAATCCCGGCTGGAACGGGCGCGGAGCCTGGGCGCCACCCAAACGCTCAATCCGACCCGCGAGAACGTCGTTCAGGCGATACTCGATTGGACGGACGGGTACGGATGCGATGTTTATATCGAGGCGACGGGCCATCCGGCGAGCGTCGAGCAGGGGCTTCTTGCCATTCGTAAGGCCGGAACGTTTGTCGAGTTCTCCGTGATGCGCGAGCCGGTGACGACCGATTGGACGATTATCGGCGACACCAAGGAATTGAACCTGATGGGGTCGCATCTCGGCCCCTACTGCTATCCGAGCGTGATTCGCTCGCTCGAAACCGGCGCGGTGGATGGGAACGTCTTTATCACCCACCGGCTGCCGCTGGAACGGTTCGAGGAGGGGATCGACCTGGTTCGGACCGGCAAGGACAGTTTGAAGGTACTCCTGATCCCCTGACGGACGATCAACGGACGGTCCTCAGAGCAGTTGCCGGCATTCGTCGTGCAGGCGGCGGATCTGTTGCGCAGTGTCGCACAGGGCGACGACCCGCTTTCTTGCCGCATCGCCCATCTTTTCCCGGCGTTCCGGATCGGTAATCAGGGTTTTCAGGGCGGCGGCGAACGCCGGAGCATCCCCGACCGGGGTGGTAAATCCGACATCCTCGCTGACCGCTTCCCGTGCCGACCCGATGTCGGTGGTGACGACCGGGAGACCGGCCGAGAACGCCTCGATAAAACTCATGCTGAAACCTTCCGAGGCGGTGTTGGCCTGGCAATAGATATCGGCGGCCGGAAGCAGGCGCGGAACATCCTTGCGCTGACCGGCAAACCGGATGCGATCCCGGATGCCCAGTCGGTCCGCCTGGGCTTTCAGTCCTTCGAAGTAGGAGACCTCCTCGTCGGTCTGGGGCCCGCCCACCGCCCAGAAAACCCATCCGGGAACGTCCTTCAGATGACCCAGTGCGTCCAACAACCGGACGTGGCCCTTCCATGCCGCCAGCCGGGACGCCTGAATCAGAACGACGTCCTCCTCGGCGGTCTCGAATTCGCGGCGGACCTCCTGGCGTTGCTCCGCGTTTCCGGCGTAGCGCGAGACCGGCCAGGGCATCAGGCAATGGATGACCGTGGTTTTGGCCTGGGGAAAGACGAATTCCCGCCCGGTTTGCGCGGTGTGCGCGCTGACACCGACCATCAGGTCGGCCACCGGCGTCTTTGCGGCGAGCGTCTCGAATACGGTTTTGGAAAGGGGCATGTGCAGGTAAAGGACATGCGGTATCCGGCGTCGCCGGATCAGACCGGCAAAGAGGGAGTACGGTTTCGGCATGTGGCTGACGATCACGTCCGGCGAATGTTCGTCGATCCATTTGCCGAGGAGTCTGTTCGCGAGAAGCACCGACAGCGGTCGGCTCAGGCGGGGTTCCCCGAGGAGGGTCACCGGGGACCCGGCTTCGCGGAGTTCGCCCGTCAATCGCTGATCGTAACAGAGCGCAAACATCGGTTCCATTTCGGGGCAGAGGTGACGTTCGCGCGCGAGGGTCAGGAGAAACGTTTCCACGCCGCCATAAAGCGTTTCGGCGTGAATGTGCAGGACTTTCATGTAGGCAACCTTCCGGTGCAGTATACCCGAAAGGTCGGAGACGGGTCAGGCAGGGAAGGTTCCGCCCCCGCCGTCGACCCGTAAAACCTGACCGCTGACAAATCGCGCCCCGTCGCCGGCAAGAAAGGCGACGACGTCCCCGATTTCGGAGGGGATGCCATATCGCTCCAGAGTCGGCCCTTCGCTCATCTGCGCGGATTGGATCGGGCGGGTATTCAGGAAGCGCGCGGTTCGGGTGGGTCCGGGACTGACGGCGTTGACACGGACCCCGTGGGGCCGCAGTTCGACGGCGAGACAGCGGGTGAATTCGACGACCCCCGCCTTGGCGACCGCATAGGCGACTCCGTCGGCGACTCCCAGGTGCGCGGCGGTCGAAGCGATATTGACAACGCTGCCTGTCTTTCGTTCGATCATTCCGGGGCAGACCGCCCGCGAAACCAGCATCACGGACAGGAGGTTCCGGTTCAGAATGGCCTGAACGTCCTCGAGAGGAACGCCCAGAGCGTTGTTCGGTTTTGGTTTGCCGCCTCGAAGCGCGATGTCACCGCCCGCGCAGTTGACGAGAATGGAGATCGGCCCGAGTTCGGATGCAACGGCAGCCGTGATTCGGGCGACGGTCCCTTCGTCGGCGACGTCGCCAACGACGTAAGTGACCGGTGTTCCGAAGGTTCGGATCGCATCGGCGGAAGCGGAAAGCGACGGAAACTCGCCAAACTCGGCAGGTGCGTCCTCACGGACATCGTGGAGCGCGACGGCCGCTCCCTGCCGTGCGAGCGACTGCGCGATCGCAAATCCCAAACCCCGTCCGCTCCCGGTAACGAGAGCCACTTTGCCCGTCAGTTCCATAAAAATTAAGACAAGGGGACTGTCGCCTGAAGGCGACACGGGGAATTGTCTCGTCGTTCTTCCGAGAACGACCGAAGGCGGTATCAGCCGCCGTTACCCCGTCCCCCCTCCTTTCTGCGTTAGATAGTTGACAACAAACGAACAAAGCGGTCTAATAACCGCATGGCACAAGCGCGTTATCGGAGAACAGCAGGAGCGGTTTTCAACCTGCATCTGCACATGGTTTGGTGCCCGAAGTATCGCCGAAAAATACTTACGGGCGATATTGAAACGCGCCTGAAAGAACTGCTCTACCAGAAGGCAGAGGAACTGGGCGTCAAAATCGAAGGGCTTGAAGTCATGCCCGACCACGTTCACCTGTTCGTTGCGGTTCCCCCGACAAACGCCCCGCAGTTCTACGCCAACCAGTTCAAAGGTTTCACATCGCGAGTTCTTCGGGAGGAGTTCCCGTCCCTCAAAACCCGTCTCCCGTCTCTTTGGAGTAGAAGCTATTACGTCGGCAGTGCTGGACACGTATCGGCGGAAGTTATCCAAGCCTACATTGAGAAGCAGAAGGAACGCGGATAGATGCAACGGGCGTTTCGGTATCGCGCATATCCCAACAGGGAGCAGGAGGAGGCTATGACAAGCCTTCTTGAAGCGCATCGACGCCTGTACAACAATGCCCTTGCCGAACGGAAGTGTGTCTACGAGTCCGAACAGCGCACCGTGACCTACGGGGAGCAATCTGCCAAACTTAAAGTCGAACGGAAAGTCAACCCGTATCTGGCTCTTTGCAACTTCTCCTCCTGTCAGAGAACCCTCAGGCGGCTTGACCGCGCATTTCAAGCGTTCTTCCGCCGACTGAAAACGGGAGAAAAGGCGCGATACCCTCGGTTCCGTGGCTACGGTCAGTTCGACAGCGTTGACTTCACAATCGGCGACGGAGCCAAACTGACGAAGGAAGGCAAAGCCTATTTCCAGAACGTCGGCGAAGTCAAGGTCAAACTGCATCGACCCGTGGAGGGCGAAATTAAGACGGCCACCTTCCGCCGATGTGCGGACGGCTGGTATGTGATTTTTGTCTGCGAGGTGGAGCAAAAGGTGACGGAGCCTTCGCCGAATCCGCCTATCGGTATTGACCTCGGATTGAAGTCGTTCCTCGTTACCAGCGACGGCGAATCCGTTGAACCACCGAAACTGTATCGGAAGGCACAGGCGAAACTTCGCCGCTGTCAACGGTCGGTTGCCCGAAAGAAGCGCGGCGGGAAGAACCGACGCAAGGCGGTTAAACGTCTCGCCCGTGTTCACGCTCACGTTGCCAACCAGCGGAAGGACTTTCATCACAAGGTCGCCAAGTCGCTTATTGACCGCTACGGGCTTATCGCCCACGAAGATTTGAACGTCAAAGGCATGGTTCGTTCTCTGAACCTTGCCAAATCTACGCATGACGCAGGTTGGTCGCAGTTCCTGGAGATATTGAGGCAGAAGGCAGAATGTGCCGCCGTTTCGATAGCCCCTGTGAACCCGTCCCACACGACGCAGACGTGCCGTCACTGCGGTTGTTTGCCAACCGTCCCGATTGATTTGTCTGTTCGTCTGTACACCTGTGAGCATTGCGGATTCTCTCTTGACCGCGACCACAACGCGGCGATAAACATTCTAAAAAGGGCAGGGACACTGCCTTTGCAGGCTAACGTAGGGGGTTGCCCCAAGCGTTCTGCAAGAAGCCCCCGACTTTAGGCGGGGGAGTTGTCACAATCGTTGTCCTATCGGTAGTTTCGGTTACTGCGCGGTCCACCCGCCATCCACGAAAAGCATGGTCCCGGTGACAAAGGATGAGGCGTCCGAGGCCAGGAACAGGGCGGGACCGGTGATTTCGTGCAGTTCACCCCAGCGTCCCATCGGGATTTTGGCGACGAATGCCTGATACTTTGCCGGATCGTTCAGCAAAGGCTTATTCATGTCCGTGGCGAACGGTCCCGGACAGAGGGCGTTGACGGTGACCCCTTTGCCCGCCCATTCCAGAGCGAGGACGCGTGTCAGGTTGGCGACACCGGCCTTGGCGGAGGCGTAGGGTGCGCGTCCGGGAATGCCAATCACCGAAAGAATCGATCCCAGATTGATAATGCGGCCCCACCCACGAGCGGCCATTCGCGGTCCGAAGTGTTTCGCGCAGAGGAACGGGGCCTTCAGGTTGACCGCCATGACGGTGTCCCAGTCCTCCTCGCTTAACTCCTCGACGGAGCCGCGGATATTGACGCCGGCATTATTGATCAGGATATCCACTTGTCCGAACGTCCCGTCCAGGTCGTCGGCGAGCAGACGAACGGCGTCCGTCCGGGCGACATCGGCGACGAACGGAACGACCTTGCGTCCCGTGGCGGCTGCGATGCTTTGTGCCGCGGTCCTCACTTCATGTTCGGTCCGGCTGACCAGGGCGACATCCGCCCCCGCCTCCGCCAGGGCTCGCGCCATCTCATAACCAAGGCCCTTGCTGCCTCCGGTGACGAGGGCTACCTTCCCATCGAGTCGAAAAAGGTCGGTGACGTTCATTTTCCGGCGCTCCAGCCGCCGTCGATAATGAGTGCGCTGCCGGTGACGAAGGCGGCCTCGTCCGAGGCGAGATACAGCGCGGCGGCGGCAATTTCGTCCGGGGTTCCCATGCGTCCCAGCGCCTGGGTCGCGGACATCTCGGCGCGGGCGCGGTCGGGGTCCGGGTACTCCGCCAGACGGGCGGCGACGAACGGCGTCTCCACTCGTCCGGGACAGATGCAGTTGATCCGCACTCCGCTGTCCGCGTGATCGAGCGCCATGCATCGGGTCATTCCGACCACGGCGAACTTGGTGGCGCAGTAGCCGAAGCGGTCACGGATGCCGACGATTCCGCCGATGGACGCCAGGTTGATGATCGAACCCTGACGTCGTTCGATCATACCGGGGAGAAATGCCTGCGACCAGTGGAGGACGCCTTTGACGTTGACGGCGATCAACCGGTCGAGATCCGCGCCCGTCGTGGTCAGAACGGTGCCCACATGGCCGATACCGGCATTGTTGACCAGAATATCGCAGCGTCCGTGTTCCGCCTCAACCTGTGTCGCCGCTGCGCGCACCTCGTCCTCCTGCGCCACATCGACCGAGAGAAAGGAGGACGCGGGAAGGCTTTCGGCGACCGTTCGCCCTCGCGGGTCCCGGTCGGCGACGTAAACGAACGCTCCCGCGTCGGAGAATGCGCGGGCGATTGACTCACCGATCCCCGACGCCGCCCCGGTGATGAGCGCCACTTTGCCGTTCAAGGAAAACATCGTAACGACCGTTACAACGAACGGAGCGGATTTTCCTTCAATCGGACAGGTCGAAAAGGGTTCCCTGGGGTTTGGGCGCAACCAGTTTTTCCAGCAGTTCCGCCTGCGGCGAGGAGAGGGCGTACCGGCCAATTTCGGATCGAGGTATCCACGCGGAATGAAATGTCGCTGTCGGCAGCGGCAGTCGGTCGCCGACAAGACGCGCTTCGGCGGCCAGAAGAGTAATTCGGCGGGTCGTAACCCCGTGCTTGACGGTCGCCAGAATTTGACCGTCCGATTCGACGAGCAGACCGGTCGTCTCACGGACCGCCCGGATGGCGGTGTCACCGACGGTTTCGCCGTCCGTTCGGGTCGCGCGGGGGAACTCCCAGAGTCCGCCCCAGAGTCCTTCCGGCGGACGGCGAACCAGCAGAAGCCGGTCGGCGTTCGCGGGATCGGAAACGAGGGCGGAAACATCCGTTTGGCTTGTGAACAGGCGTTTGGCGGGCGGTGCGGGAAAAGACGTCGGATCGCCGGATGCGAAGGCGGAGCACTCCGTGCGCACCGGGCATTGTGAACAGGCCGGTCGGCTTCGACAAACGAGGGCTCCGAGTTCCATCATTCCCTGGTTGAAGGACGACGCCTGTCCTTGCGGAATCAAGGTTTCAGCCAGGGACCATAACTGAGTCTGTACATCCGCCGATTTCGGATCGCCTCGAATCCCGAAGACGCGGGACAGAACGCGGATCACGTTGGCATCGACGATCGGAGTTTCGTGACCGAAGGCGATCGACGAGATTGCGCCGGCGGTATACCGGCCGATTCCGGGAAGGGAAAGAATGTCGTCCATGTTCTCGGGGAAGCGTCCGGCGAACCGGTCGCGAATCATCTGTGCGGCGCGGTGGAGGTTGCGGGCGCGCGCATAATACCCGAGTCCCTGCCAGTGTTTCAGAACATCGTCGGTGGGGGCGTCAGCCAGCGCGGTGACGGTCGGGAACCGTTCCATCCACCGTTCCCAGTATGGAATAACGGTAGCGACCTGGGTTTGCTGAAGCATCATCTCGGAGATCCAAATGGCGTACGGGTCACGGGTACGCCGCCACGGCAGGGGACGGCGGTTCGCCTCATACCAGGTTAAAAGATTTCGGACAAAGAGGAACCGTTTTGCGGGCGGAACGATCTCACCATTAAGGACCCGGAGATCCGCCGTCAGATCGGTCGCCGCGGGCGATGGCATCGGTTCGGTCGGGTCGCCGGGATGCGGCTTTGAGGAGGCCATTGCTCGGGATTATAGAATCGGAAAAAGGTTTCCGCAAATCGATTGACGCATGTCGCCCGGGCGTTCCGTTGACAAAACGATTTCGTTGAATTAAACTAATCTCGGCAAGGGGCAAACTATTGATGGCTACCGGTAATTTTGAGGGTTGGTCCGGAAACACGGCATCGGATACGACGGTTCGGACGACCAGCACGTACAACTTTTCCGTCGACCGCACCGCCTCCTGGTGTCCCAACTGCGGCCGCCGGCGCAACCCGGATGGTCGCTGCCCCGATTGTGATCCCTGGTGGATGTCCGCCACGGCACGCTACGCCGGCGCCGCCGGTCTGCTGGTCGGCCTGGTGCTGCTGGGAGTCATCACTCTGACCCAGTCGGGTACGGGCGGAGGGATCGTACGTTCCCGTACCGGGGACTTCGGTTCGGCACCGACTCTGGTGGCGTCCTCGTGGCCCGTCGGTGGAGGCGGAATGGGGTATTCCTATACCTACGTGCCGTTATCCTCGTACCGGACACCGACATTCGCCCCGACGGTTTCACCGGTGAATCTGGCGGCGACGGTCGGGCCGTCGGCAGAGGAGATGGAATGGAGAGCCATCCAGGAACTGCGCCAGTGGACGGCGTACACCGATGCGGTGGTTGAGGAGCGTCGGCGGGCGCGGTTCTACGAAGGGCGGGTGGCCGATGCGGGACCGATGGGCCAGCGGTATCGACTGGCGCCGATCGCCAGTGAGTTTTGACCGTCGAATCGCCTGCCGAAGGAACGGTGAAAGTGGTGCCGAATCGCATTGCCGAATGGCATTGCGGCACAAGAGTTGCAGTTGATGGTAGTCGAATCAAGGGATTCTTTGTGAGTACAGGATATGCCAAAACGTTACGACGAGCGCGATTTTAACCACCAACCGACCGCCGTTCCGACGAGCGCCCTGTGCCTGAAGGTGCCGGGCACCCGCGGCGAGGAACTGGTCGTCCACCGAGAACCGGGCACCAATGAGGACTACGTCTTCCTTTTCGAGGCACTGGACGACGCATCGGATTATGCGTATGCCGCGCAGGAGGCTCTGGGATTCGAACCGGAGATCGGGCGGGTACACCTACAGGACCTTCATTTTCGAACGGCGCGGTTCAAGCCCGCCGTTGGCGAACAGATCGACGTGCCCCTGAGGCGTTTCCGTTAGGGAAGCTCAGGGCCACCGTCATCGAGTGGCCCCTGTGGTTCCTAACCCAGGAGATCGCGAAGCAGGGCTTGCGTTTCCGCGATCGCAGCCCGGAACGCGACCACTACCCGATCGATCTCCTCGTCGGTAATGATGAGCGGCGGTTCGAACCGGGTGACCTTCGGGTTGTTCAGGGTGTAGACGGCGATGACTCCCTGTTTGACCAGGGCTCCGATCGCCAGCTTTCCGATGTCGGTATCCGTGAACTCCACGCCGATCATCAGGCCGCGTCCCCGGGCCTCGACCAGCAGATCGGGAAACTCCTTCACCGTTTGGCGGAGCCCCTCCAAAAGACGCTCGCCTTTTCGGACGGCGGCGGCGGCCAGTCCGTCCCGTTCCAGAATCCTCAGGGTTGCCAGGGCCGCAGTACAGGCCATTTCGTTCCCCCCGAACGTCGACGAGTGAAGGAACGGATTTTCGGCGAAGACTTTCTCCCAGATTGCGGCGGTCGCGACGGTCGCGCCGATCGGAACGACTCCGCCTCCGAGCGCCTTTGCCAGGGTCAGAATATCCGGCGCGACGTCGGCGTGTTCGCAGGCGAACATTCGCCCGGTACGTCCCAGGCCGGTCTGAACCTCATCGAGAATCAAAAGCGCCCGTCGCCGGTCGCAGATCCGGCGGGCGGCGGGGAGGTAATCGTCCGGCGGGATGCGAATGCCGTTTTCCCCCTGGATCGGTTCCAGGAGGACGCCCGCCGTTTCTTCGGTGACGGCTTCCTCCAGCGCTCCGATTTCTCCGTAGGGAACGTGAACGATATCGGGGAGCAGCGGCGCGAAGGGGACCCGGTAGGTTTCTCGACCGGAGGCGGACAACGCTCCGAAGGTCTTTCCGTGGTAGGAGCCGACCGTGGAAACGATGCGGGTACGCCCGGTAGCGATCCGCGCGAACTTCAAGGCGGCCTCCACGGCTTCCGCCCCGCTATTGGAGAAAAAGGAATACTGCAGGTCACCCGGAGTGATCTGCGCAAGGCGTTCGGCGAGGTCGGCAAGCGGTTTGTTCAGGAACGATTTGGACGACAACGGCAGGCGGCGCATCTGTTCGATCGTGGCTTCGAGCACCTCGGGATGCGTATGGCCCAGAGCGAAGACACCGAAACCGCCGACGCAATCGATGTAGGCGTTGCCCGAAACATCGTACATGGTCGAACCGACGCCCTGCCATTCGACGGCGTCGTAGCCTCCGAGGCGCAGCAGTCCCAGAACTGCCGGACTGACATATTGCTGGTATTTTCGGGCGGTTTCCTCGTTGATCCGGGCCGCCTCTTCGGCGGAAAAGCCGAAATGGATGGGATCTGACATAGGGGCAGTATACCCCGCAGGGTTCGGCGGTCAGCGGGAACCGAGTGCGCCGGTCAGGACTTCCTCCAGTTCGCCGACCGATCGGTTCCAGGTCCAACGGTCGATCATGTCCTGACGGGCCGCCTGCCGCATCGCTGCGGCCCGTTCTCCATCGTCGAGCAGATGCAGGAGGGCACGGCCAAAGACTTCCGGCCGGGCATCCGTCAAAAAGCCGGTTTCGCCGTCGCGGATCGTTTCCCGGGGTCCCGCTTCCCTCAGGGCGACCACCGGCAGACCCGACGCCATCGCTTCAAGAACCACCAGTCCGAACGGTTCGAGATAGGGCGCGAAGGCGAAGACGGAAGCGTTGCGGTAGGCATCTCGCAGGCGGTCGTCGCTGACCTCCTCCTCGATGATCAGGTGAACGCCTGCGCTGTCCGCGCGCTGGCGGAGGCGCTGGGAATTGACGGTCCATCCGCCCTTCCCGTCCGACAGTCCGTATCCGAGAATGCGAAACGAGGGACGGGATTCGGACGGGATCGTCGCAAGGGCGTCCACCACGAACTCATGGCGCTTTTCCGGACGCAAAGCGCCCACGGACAGTACTTCCCGCGCACGAGGCGCGTCCGGTATCGGACGGAAGAACTCGGTGTCCGTTCCGAGATAGAGGACGCGAGCCGAAACCCCGGTGGTGCGCAGAAACGCTTCGCGGGAATAATAGGAGTTGACCAGGACGGTTCCGGCGCGGCGCAGATTGTCGGCGGCGGCGCGATCCTCCTCCTCCGGCCAGGCGTGAAAGATCGGGGTAGCGATCCGGCCGCGCCGTTTCCGCCGAAAACGTGTCTCGGTAAGGGCGTCGTAGTCCGTTGCGGTTTCGGCTACCCATTCGTGGGCGCGCCTCAGGGTGTCGTTGATGTAGACCACCGAGGGCACCCGCTTCAGAAAGCGAACGACGTCCGGGACCAGGCGAAGGTTGCACTGATGGATATAGGCGAGGTCGGCGTCACTGCGGTCGATATCGTCAGCGATTTGACGGTATCTTTCGGCCAGCGCCTGCGCCCGGCTCCGCTGTCGGCGAACCCAGAAGTAGTCGCGCAAAAGGTCGTTCACATCGGGGCCGAGAAGGCGGCGCAACCGGCGACGCAGACCGCTTTCCCCATTGGTGAGGGGGGACCCACCGACCGAGGCAGGCGCGTCGCCATACTCGCGGTACGAATGGCAGTATTCACGGATCGGGAGGTAGCGCTCCTCGGCTTCGACCGGAAGATAGGCATCGATCCGATGTCCGCGGGTCGCAAGTCCTCGTACGTGCTCGAAAAGGGCGCGTTTCGATCCTCCGGGCGCGGTATTGTGGACGATCGCGATTTTCATCGTTCCGATCGAATACGATCCAGTCGGCGGCGAATCTGCCGCCCGGCGGTGTCGAGGCTGTGGCGCTGGCGAATATCCTCCGCGGCGAACGCCCCGAGGCGGCGGGCGGCGTCCCGATCCTCGTACAACTGGCGCATTTTCCCGGCGGCGTCCGCGACGTCCGCTTCGGCCCATTGGTTGCCTTTCCGATACGGACCGCAGTCCTCCTCAATCTCCACCAGACGGAATCGCACCGGCAGACTGTTGTTCAGGTCCATGAAGTCCATATTGCCGCTGTAGGCGGTAGCGATGACCGGTTTCCCCAGATACATGGCTTCCGCGATGGTCAGGCCCAACCCCTCGGCGCGGTGAAGCGAAACCAGCGCATCGCAGGAGGCGATCAGTTCATAGGTATCCTGCCGGGTCAGTTTTTGGTCGAGGAACCGTATATTCAGCCCCTTTGCGCGTTCCCGAAGGCGGCTTGCCAGCTCCGGGTAACGGTCGCCGTTCATGGTTTTGAGGAGCAGAAGAGCATTCGATCGTTCGGAAACGGAATCGAATGCCAGCCGGAACGCTTCAATCGCCGCCACGGGGTTTTTCCGTTCCATAAAGGAGTGATAATCAAACAGGAAGAGAAAGGTAAAAGCGTCGTCGGGCAGTTCCCAGCGCGCCCGGTTTTCCCGGATGTGCGTCGTATCGAAGGCGACCGGGTAGGTGATCTTTACGACGGGGATCGGGGCAACGCGTGCGATCGCATCGGCACAGAAAGAACTGGTCACCCAGATCTCCTGAAAGGGCGCGAACATCGGCCAGTAGGTCTCCGGAAACTCGGACAGTTCCCAGAACCAGAAGCCGATGTTGTACCGACCTTTGAGCCAGTCGCTGCCTTTCTCCCGGAGCGTCGCTCCGACCATGTCGGCGTTAGTGGCGATCACATTGACGCCATACGGTCGTTCCTCGCCGAACTCCTGAAAAGTCGTATCCCGGCTGCTCTGGTTCTCGGCCACCAGATTCGACAGGGCGACGGGGATTTCTGCGGTTTGCATCGCCTTGACGAGCGAGCGGGCCGCCTCCCCGATGCCGAACTCCCCGGTCAGATAGCCTGTGATATTGATGCCGTAGGGAAGGTTCTGGCCGACCGTTTCCAGGGATTCGGGCAGGGAAGGAAGGTTGGCGGGCAATCCGGACGGTCGGGACCAGAGGATACGAGTGACTTCGGGGCCGAGCGCCCAGTAGTACATCTTTTCGAGGAGTTCACGATTTCGGGAGCCCAGCAGCGCCTTTAGCGGTGCGCCGATCGCTTTTCGGATGGTCGGTGGGACGCGCGGTTTCGCCAGAGCGTCGGGGTTCGGTGTCAGAAGGGGCGAGGCGGAAAGAGCGCTGTCGGTTCCGCCGGAATCCCCGGTCCCTGAAGGCACCGGGGGCAGGAGGGAATCGGTGATATCGCTTAGAACCGTTCGCCCATCCCCATGAATCCAGGCATAATAGGCGGCGCGATCCCGTCCGGCCGGATCGGGAAACGAGGCCTGAAGGGCCGGATGCGCCTGCCAGATATACCACCAGAGCCGGGACAGGCCGTTTTCGGATCGCGTGTGGGCAGAGGCATCACGAAACCGCTCATTAAGGAAAGCGAAAAAAGACCCGTCGCCTGCGGCGAACGGTTCCGGAAACCGGGTTTCGTAACGAGGCATCTGGCGGTACAAACGCCTCGTCAAGGCCGGTATGCGCGTTCCGTTGGCGAATCGTCCGAAAGCATATGGAAGTTTGCGCGTCTCCGTGAACCCGTTGGCCAGCAAACGTTCGGCATAAAATTCAAAAAGGGGGCGTACGGGTTCAACGTCCCGGACCGAGGCGAAGCGGTCCTGATGTTTGGAAACGGCGTCCGGTTTGCCGGGATCATAACCGCTGTAATGAAAGAAGCCCAGCGGTTCGCCATCGATGCGACAGTCGGGCGAACCGTCCGGTGCCACCGTCCATACGACCTGTTTCTGCCGGAAGGCCAGGTTCCAGTAGGCGACATTATATTGCGGCTTTCGTAGAATGCGAACATCCTCGAAAAGAGCGGGGGTCAGGTCCATCCATTTCTGATCGGTAAAGTAACCGTTTTCCAGATCGACCCGACACCCGTCGTAGAGTCGCTTCTGCCACCAGGCGAGCAGTTCCGGCGTTCGCGGATGGTCGAGGGCCATACCCAGGAACCCGAGGTTGTAGACGCCGACCCGGAGAAAATCGATCTCGTTCGGTTTTCGCTCATCCGTGACCGGCTCTTCCACATGGGGGGTCAGCACGATCGATGCGCCGTTCAGCGCCTCCCAGATATCGGGGAGGGGGCTGAAAACGTAGATATCCGGATCGAAATAGAGGAGTTTGGTTAATCCGTACGTTTCCGCCAGATAGGCGAAGTAGTACGGTTTGACGGCGGTGTTCAATTCGAGGATATCATATTTGAACAGAAACGGTTCCCGGTGCGGTAACGGGAGGTCACGGACCGCCATCAAAGTGAACGGTTCGTGCTGCGGGTCGATCGTGTCGTCAAGTTCGTCGACGAGAAGCACATACAGGGGAAGTTCGGGAATCTGCCGCCGCAGCGATTCGGCAAGGGTTCGCGCACTGGCAATATAGTTCTTCGAGACGATGGTACAGGCGGCGTGCGAAAATCTCATAATGTTTCGTGCCATGGAAGGCGATTTATTCGTGGTGCGTGACGGAAACCAGAGGCAGGCTCATCAGCAGTCTCTGTTGCTCCTCGTCGGAGCGTTTGACGATCCGTCCCTGTTCGTCATGATATTCGGAGAACGTTCCCGGGCGAAATCCGTCCTCCGGTTGGAGGCGCGGTAGTGTCGGAGGACGCAGATCGGTCCGAATAAAAAACGCATTGACGCCGTTTCTACCGCAACCCACGAAATCGTACCCTTTTTTCGTGCCAAGCGCGCACAGAGCGGCCAGCGACGCGCCGAAATATATGGTCGACGGGTGCGCGGAGGTCCGGGTAAAATCCGCCCGGTAGGGAACGGCGACGGTCGCCGATGGGCCGAACCGATAGTTGTATTCGACGACGACAAGAGCGGGCCGGACGACGGAGATCGCCTCCCATACCCAGTAATCATTTCCATCAATGTCGATGGAGAGCAGTCCGATCTCACCGGTCATACCGTTGGAGGCGAGGAGTTCGTCGATGTTTTCACGGGTGATGAACGCCTTTTCGGCCTTTAACGGGAATCGCCAGTAGATCGCGTCGCGCTTAATGGCGGCGATATGTTCCTCACGACCATCCATCACCAGGCCGGACCATCCCTGATACAGGAGAAACCGTGTATTCGCCTCCCGGTAGTCCTCGACCCCGAACTCAACGAAACGACGATCGGGGATGTCGGTCAGGCGAACCAGCAAATGAAGAAGCCCGTCCTCGCCAAACTGCGAAAAGACCTGAAATTCGCTTTCGTCCCAATCGGCGTCCCGTGTCTGACGGGCTTCGATCCGTCCCAGGCCAACGCGCAGTTTTTCCATCAGTGCGCGCGTTTCCTGTTGGTACAGGTCGCTTTTGGTATGTAGATTCTCCAGGCGTGCCGTCAGCGTTGCCAGTTCGCCAATCGCCGCCTCCAGGCGTTCTGCCCGTCGGGTGGCGAATTCCCGATCCCAGGCGGCTTCCCGTCGCGTCTCCGCCAGCTGCGCCTCCAGCGCTCCGACCCTTTCCAGTAGCTGGCGTTCGGTTTCCGAGGGGCGGCAAATGGAGAGCAGCGATCTGGCAATCTTCCTCACGTCTTTTTACCCTCGTCCGGCCGTCATGGCGGTTTCCGTCGCTACCGGCGACTCCGACGGGCCGAAGCCGTCCGTCGGCAAATCGACGACCAGCGCCCATTCCACCGGCAGGTAGACGACTCCGTGCCCGAATCGCCCGGCTTTGACTTCCAGATAACCGGCGTCGTCGACCGCGTCCTCCGGTTCCAGGTGCCAGTCCGGCTGTGTGCTGTCGGGGTAGATGCTGATACGGAGTCGATAGCGCCCTTCATTGAGCGAAAGGAAGGGGATTGTGAGAAGCGCGCGCCCGGTGTGCGGTTCCGGTTCCAGCCAGCGATCGTGATCGAAGTTGCTGGTGGAAAAAAGATGCTGGCCGGTGTCGGCGTGAAAAATCTCCAGACCGAGGACGGGACGCCGAACACGACGTCCCAATCGATAACGAATCTCGGCGGAGAGCGGGAGGCCGACCGGAAACGAAGGGCGCGGGTTACCGTCCTGGTCCGTAAGTAGCAGGTCAAGCACACAGCAGGCCGAGGGATCGCGAAGGCGCGCCTCATGCTCCGTTCGCCGTTGCTCCGCAAGTTCCTCCGGTGAGGGGGGGAGTTCGGCGGCGGGTTCCGAATCCGATTCGGATGGGGATATTCGGGTTTCCTCCGACAGGCGTTTCTCGGCCTGTAACGTCTCCCATTCCAGGGGATACCGGCGCTTGAACTCCTCCTCCTCACGCTCGGAGACCACGGCTTCGTAGCGTTCGATCGCGGATTCGGTGGGACCGACGAAACGGACTTCGCCACGGTCCAGCCAGACACAGGTTTTGCAGATAGCGCGAACGTGCGCCATGACATGCGAGACAAAAAGTACCGTCCCGCCGTTCTCGATAAACCGGGTCAGGTGACGGATGCATTTCGCCTGAAAAAGGG
Organism: Capsulimonadales bacterium; assembly: GCA_033762295.1. Classification (GTDB taxonomy): domain Bacteria; phylum Armatimonadota; class Armatimonadia; order Armatimonadales; family Armatimonadaceae; genus JANRLW01. The sequence goes on along the minus strand of JANRLW010000103.1, from coordinate 7,114 downwards.
CGTCTCCGACGGCCAGTACCTCATCCACGATCAGGATATCCGGGTCCGTATGCGCGGCGATCGAAAACCCGAGCCGCATATACATGCCGGAGGAGTACCGCTTGACCGGCGTATCGATGAACGTTTCGAGGCCGGCGAACTGTACGATCGCGTCGAAACGTTCGGCGATTTCCCGGCGGGACAACCCAAGCAGCGACCCGTTCAGGAAGATATTCTCCCTTCCCGTGAGGTCCGGATGGAAGCCGGCGCCGACTTCGATCAGTGCGCCGACTCGTCCGTGCATTTCGACCGAGCCGGTCGTTGGCGGCAGAATACCGGTCAGGATTTTCAGTAGCGTCGATTTGCCCGAACCGTTGTGACCGATGATTCCGAGGGTCTGACCCCGGTCGAGCGAGAAGGAGACGTCCCGAAACGCCCAGAAGTCCGCGACCGTCTCCGTCCGGCGTGTGGAAGGGAGAAGACTGCGGAACCGTTCACGAAGATCCCCGGCGCGTCCGGGACCGATGGTAAACCGCTTCGAAACGTTCCGTACCCGGACGATCGGAGAACCGCCTTCCGAAGAGTCGACGGTGGGGTGGGTGGTCTCGTTCATAACGGTATGGATACCGGCAACGACCGGAAGGAAGTCAGGTGGCAACCGGGAGAATGTGCCTGCGGGACGGCGGATTTGCCTCCCGCGTCCCTCCGAAGGTATAGTATAACAGGTGCTCCCACAGGCCGCAAACGAAACGAAATGTCGCTCCACCCCTGCGTTTCCGTCATTATACCCGCTTATAACCATGCGGATTTTGTTCTGCGTTCCCTGCGTTCCGTGGCGAACCAGACGTTCCGGGATTTCGAGGTGATCGTCGTTAACGACGGGTCGCCGGATCGGACGCATGAACTGTGCATGCCGCTCGCCGACGCCGGTTCGATCCGCTATTTTCGGCAGGAGAACTCCGGGCAGGCGTCCGCGCGAAACCGGGGAATCGATGCGGCCCGCGGCCGATTTATCGCATTGCTTGACGACGACGATCTCTGGCCGGCTGACAAACTTGAACGGCAGGTCGGTGTTCTGGAGAGCGACCCGGCGGCCTCGATGGTGTACGGACGCGTCAGCCTGATCGGCCCGGACGACGCACCTTTGTCGCCCCGGGAAGCGGCGAACGGGCGGATTTCCACGCCGCCGGACGGCCCGGAGGGGGACTGTTTCGAGGCGTTTGCCCGAAGGAATTACCTGCTTTCCCCGGGGCAGGCGTTGATCCGTCGATCGGCCCTCGGGAAACTGGACGAACCGCCGTTTGACACCGACCTCTGGGGTGTGGACGATTTCGACCTGTGGCTCCGGCTTGTCCGTGTCGGCCCGTTCCGCTTTCAGCCGACCGTATCCCTCCTTTACCGGGTGCATGAAGGAAACGCGTCCGGCAGCGAGGGGCGGATGCACCGGAATGAGATGGCGTTATATCGGAAGGTTCTGGCGCGGACGCCGCCGAACACGCCCGAGTATATCGCCGTGCTGGATGGAGGGCGAGAACGATACGCAACACTGCGTCGTTACTGGCTGGCATCGGCGGTTCGATCGTTGCAAAAAGGAAGGTGGCAGGACGCCGGTCGTCGTCTTGCCACCTTCCGTCAGCTTCGCCGACCGTTCTGAACCGGTCGACGTTTCGATTTTTCGCTATTTCTTCATCAGCGCGACGTAATCGAGAGCGATCCGTTTGGCTTCATCCAGGAGAACGTCCCGCTCGATCGCGGTCGTCACGTCCTCTTCCTCGTTTTCATCCTTTACCCGGTTCTCCGCCGCTTTCCGATTGGTCTCGGCCAGTTGACGGGGCGACTGCGCCGGCGGGAGTCCCGGTTTGACGGCCGCTTCGAGGCTCAGGGTATAGATTTTCTCGTTGGGTACGGGCAGGGCGGCCAGAGCGGCTTTCCATCGCTTCGAACGGGCTTCGGCTTCGGTTTTCTCCGCTTTACGCCGGGCCAGATTCAGACTGACGGTCTTCTCCTGGCTGACTTTCCGGGCGAGTTCCACCTGTTCCTTCAGCAGGGCGAACTCCTTGTCCGAGGCGATGCGCGATTGCGTTCGCTGTCGCAAGGTCTCGACCACCGGTTGAACCCGGTTCACCTTCGCGAAGTTGGCCGCCGCGATGGTATCCCAGGGCAACGGATTATCGAGCGACTTCTCGGCGATATCCAGCACATCGGTTACCGAGGGCAATTGAATATCGGGTTTGACGCCTTCCAACTGTGTAGACGCGCCGGACGGGCGATAGAACTTGCGAATGGTCAACGTTAACGATCCCGGATCGTCCTTGGCGGCCATCCGGATGCTTTTCAAGATCGGACCGAGGCTCATGACGCTCTGGACGGTTCCCTTGCCGAACGTCGAGGAGTCGCCGACGATTACGGCACGCCCATAGTCCTGAAGCGCGCCGGCGACGATCTCGGAGGCGGAGGCCGACAGGCGCGACGTCATGACGACCAGAGGCCCATCGTAGGCGACCGCCGGATCGTTATCCATGTGCACCGCTCGCTGCCCCGAGGAGTCCTTGACCTGAACGACCGGCCCGGACTTGATAAAGAGTCCCGTCAGGCTGATCGCCTCCTCGAGGAGTCCGCCGCCGTTTCGACGGAGGTCCAGGATAATCCCCTGCACCTTTTCGGCTTCCATCTTCTTCAGCAGGAGGTTGACGTCGGCGGTGGCGCTTTTACCCCGTTCATCGCCGTAGAACGACGGCAGTTCGATATAACCGATCCGGCTGGTCCCGCTCCCCGACGGAATCTCGAAGATGCGGCCCTTGGCGGCCTGTTCCTCCAGGCGGATCTGGTCGCGCACCAGCGTCACCGTTTTGCGGGTCGATGTGTCGGGCGCGTCGGCCGGAATGACGGTAATTCGGACGACCGTCCCCTTCTTGCCCCGGATCAGTTCGACCACCTTATCGGTTTTCATATCGACAACGTCGACCGGTTCGCCCGCTTCTCCCTGAGCGACGGCCGTAATCCGGTCGCCCGGCTTCAGCTGTTTGCTTCGGATCGCCGGACCGCCCGGAATCAGTTCCATGATCTTGACGTAGCCTTCATCGTCGGCCTGCAACTGTGCGCCAATACCGACGAGCGAGAGCCGCATCTGAATGTTGAAGTTTTCCGTGTTGGCCTTGCCGCGATAATCGGAATGCGGGTCGTAAACGTGCATCAGGCTGGAAAGATAGCGTTCGCTGGTGTCGTTCTCGTCCCGGTCGGCGTACATTTTTTCGAGCCGATGGTAGCGGTTATCGAGTTTCTTGACGATCGCTTCCTTTGTCTGGGGCACGCCCGGTTTCGCCTGATTCAGCGTTTCCAGAAGGTATTCGTTTTTCAGCCGGGAAAGCCAGAGCTTTTGCTGCTCCTCTTCGTTCGCCGGAAAGGGTGCTTTCTTCCGGTCGACGGAAAAGGACTCGTCGGCATTGAAGTTAAAATTGGCGTTCGCCAGCGTCTTCTTGGCAAAGGCCATATGGTCGGCGACACGCTGACGGAAACGGGCGGCAATCGCCCGCGAGGGGGTTAGATCGCCCTTTTTGAGCATTTCGCCGAGTTGAGGCCGATACTTTTCGAACTCCGCGATATCGGACGCCAGGAAATAGAAGTGTCCGGGGTCCAGATTATCGATGTACTGGTCGAACAGGCGCGACGAGATCTTTTCATCGACCGGGGTTCGGGAATAGTGTTCGGTGGCCAGCATCTGCGCGATGATAAAGGCGGCTTTACCGGCATCATCGGCCTCGGCCAGCGAATCGGAATGGGCAAACCGACGAGCGGCGATCGTCAACGCCTCGCCGGGATCACCGGCGGCGATGCCACCCGTGGACGCAAGGGCGCGGGCGATGTCTCGCAGGTCCTGTTTGGCGTTCCCCTGAGGCGCCGATTGCGATTGAACGACCGCCCCGGTTACGCCCAGCGTCGCAAAGGCGATCGCTGCCCCGATGAATACCTTTTTATTTGGCTGGTTCACTAAAACGTCTACCTTCCGGCGAACTCCGAAATCTTGTGGTGCGATTCCGAACCGGAGGGAACGCCGCTTCGGGGATCGTACAGAACTATTATACGTCACGAATCGGCGGACGTTCCCGTCCGGTTCCGGTTGCCATCAATTTCGGCAAAGACGCCTGATAAATGGATGGCTGCCTGCTACGTCAGGTTTGACCGACCCAGTCCGGCCGGGCTACCTCATTCCATCGGTCCCGAATCGCCCGAATCACGTCGGGGTCGAGGGGGCCGGCTTCCAGCAGAGCGGCGTTTTGACGCCACCGTTCCGGATTTTGCGTGCCGACAATCGCGGTATGGACTCCCGGCAGACTGAGGGTAAAGCGCAGCGCGATGCTGACCGCGTCGGGAGTGGCGAGAAACGGGTAGGCCAGCTCCTGCAAACGGTGCCAGTACGGCTCGCCATACTGCCCTTTGATCGTCTCGGCGTTATGCTGCCAGGCGACATTGGCGACCGGTCGTTTGGCGATGACGCCCATGCCGGCCGCCTGCGCCTTTTCGAGGGTCAGTTCGACGGCTTCCTGATCGGCGATGTTGACGCTCGTCTGCAATGTATCGAACGCTCCGGACTCCACCGCGTAGCGCGCGTTGTCCCGGTCGCCGCTATACCCGATAAAGCGCGTTTTGCCTGCCGCGCGCGCCTTGCGGAGCACCTCGATGACGTCCCCCTGGCGTAACGTCGCCTCGTCGCAGGAGTGCAACTGGATCAGGTCGAGGTAATCCGTTTTCAACCGCTGAAGGCTTCGATCGATACTTTTTTCGAGGAGAGACGGGGACCAGTCGGTTTCGCCCGGAAACCGGGACGCATGGCCGCACTTGGTGAACAGGAGACATTCGCCGCGCCGGTGCGAGATCGCCTGTCCGATCAACTCCTCGCTCGAGGGGTGCTCCTCGCCGCTCGAGTAGCACTCCGCGGTGTCGATGATATTTAACCCGGCGTCGAGCGCCGAGTTCAAAAGGCGTCCGACGGTGTCCTCAGCGGACCGGGTAAAGCCGATTTCCGCGCCTCCGAAACCGAGGACGCTCACTTCCAGACCCGTTTTACCAAAAGTTCTCTTTTCCATGGCAAAGGATACCCGACCGGTCACGCCGTTCGTAACCGGATCGGGCGTGGCGGATAAGCCTGCAGGGTGACCGACGGAATCAACAGGGTAGATTGTGGCGCCGCGGCCTCGTCCCCGGTCAGCAGTTTCGCCTCGATCAGCGGCGCAATCCGTGCGGCGGTCAGTTCGCCCTGCAGTGCGGTTACGGGATCCTGTCGCAGCGAGAGATAACCGACCGCCGAGCCGGGTATGGGCATTCGAAAAAACTGTTCGGGGCGTTCGGTGAGGAAACCGGTCATGTCGGCCAGGCTGCCGAACGGTGCGGGCACGGATTCGGTCGGCATTTCCGGGAAAGTGATCGACAGGTTCGTCGGTCCGTCGTCGGCTTCCGCTCGTACCTGATACAGGGAATACCGTCCGCGCGCCGGATCACCGTCGACGAACAGGCGTATCCGGGCGAAATCGGCGCTTCGATCGACCAATCGGCGAGAGAGGTGGCGTTCAGCGGTGCTTGCCAGAGTACGGATCACCCAGACGCCGCCACGGTTTTCGGTCCGGTCGCGGTCCGGTTCGGCAACGGCCCGCCGAACCAGGATACGGAAGGTCACCTGAAAGAAGTCATCGCCCGCCAACTCGGGAAGCGGCGCCCAGCGTGCCGACTGGAAAAGCCCGCAGGTGACCTGGACGAACGCGGTAAGGTCCCCCTGAACGTTGGGGAGGCGATCCGGAACCAGTCCTTCGGGCAGATGGGGAACGACCCTTTCGGGCGGAACCGCGTAGGTGACGATCAGGTGATCGCGGACGGTCGCCCGCGTCATGGTGGGATTCGTCCGGACCGGCGGCTCCGGCCCGGATTCGACGGGGGCGTTGTCGCGCCCGAAGCGTTTGAGCGGCATACGCCATTCTACCGCGATCGGGACCGCTCTCGTTCCTTATTTTTGTCGGTCGCCGGTCGTTCCTGCGGAGCGGGACTGCCGGACAAAGGGATCGGGGCGTTCCGAAGGCTGCACATCCTCTTCCGCGCCGCGCATCAACCGGCGTTTTTTGGCGGCGAGTTCCTCGACCTGGTCGGGCGTCGGGAGGGCTTCGTCCGTTGTCGGGGCGATGACACCCATCGTCGCCATGGGCAACGCGACCCGCCCGACCACCGGAACGGCCTCCCCTTCCTCTGTGGCAACGGGCGTTTCGTAAGGCAATTCGGACGACGGGTTTTCCGGCGACACGATCCCGGCGGCCCATCGGAACCAGCGAGGCTGTTCTCCGCGAGGTTTCCCGATGTACCCGGCCCCGAGAAGGACTCCGACGGACGCAATCGCCAGGGAGGCGGCGCGAACGGTCCGCTGACGAACGGCCTGCAGTCCGGCCGGGCAGTCCCGGGTCATGATCGTTCCGTCCGACCGCTGGTAAAAGCGGACACAGATACGACCTTCCGCCTTGCGAAGGAGGTCGGCAGCGTCGGCGGAGGTCATCTCCGAAAGATTATAGACCCGATGCTGGCAGCGGTCGCAGGAGCGGACGCGTTCCGTTCCCGGCATTTTGTCCCAAGATTCGGAACAGGGCGAAGCAACACGCACCTCGCGAAGCAGCGAGGTCGGCGATGACGAAGCGGGCGGATTTTCGGACAAGGTGTTTCTCCCGGAAAGCGTTCCATCGTATTGGAATCCGTTGTGACGAAATGCCTTCACGGCTCGTCGGAGTAATGATTCATCGGAACAAACCGGGTATACTGACGTCGGAGTGGATGGACGATTTATTCCTCTCGCGCGTACGTTTTATCTGCAGGAAACGGTCCTGGTTGCGCGAAGGATTCTTGGCAAAAGGTTGATACGCCGCTTCGAAGACGGGGCGATGGCGGTGGGGCGTATCGTGGAGAGTGAAGCCTACACCCGGGACGATCCGGCGTGTCACGCTTTTCGCGGTAAGACCCGCTCGAATGCTTCGATGTTCGGTCCGGCGGGACATGCCTATATACATATCAATTACGGCCTGTATCACTGCCTGAATGCGGTGACGGGACCGGAAGGGGTGCCGGAAGCCGTTCTCGTGCGAGCGATTGAGCCGCTGGAGACCGT
>JANRLW010000102.1:0-42119 GCA_033762295.1 Capsulimonadales bacterium | reverse complement strand
GACGCCGGCACGGGATTTCGACATCGATACGTTCCGCCATGCGGTGCGGGTGACGGTCACCGCGATGGAGATCATGGTCGGGTTCGCGGCCTATCCGACGGACAAGATCACGATCAACTCGTTCGATTACCGTCCGCTGGGGCTGGGTTATGCGAACCTGGGCGCGTTGCTGATGTCGCGCAGTCTGCCGTACGACAGCGACGAGGGGCGCGCCTACGCGGCGGCGATCACGGCGATTCTGTCGGGCGAAGGCTATTACCAGTCGGCACGGATCGCGGAGCGGGTCGGTCCGTTCGCCGGGTACGAGCGTAACAAGCAGCCTATGCAGCGGGTCATGCGGATGCATCGGGACCATGTTGAGGCGATCAACCACCAGCATGTTCCGGAGGAGATGATCGCGGCGGCCCGTGAGTCGTGGAACCACGCGATCGAGAAGGGGAATACGGTCGGTTACCGGAACGCGCAGATCAGTGTACTGGCACCGACCGGCACCATCGGCTTCCTGATGGATTGCGATACGACGGGAGTCGAGCCGGACATCGCGATTGTCAAGTACAAGTCGCTGGTCGGCGGCGGGTTCTTCAAGATCGTGAACCAGACGGTTCCGGAGGCGCTGGAACGACTCGGGTACTCGGCGACCGAGCGGAAGGCGATCCTGGAGTATATCGAACTGAACGACACGATCGAGGGTGCACCGTACCTGCTGGATGAGCATCTGGCGATCTTCGATTGCGCCTTCCGGGCGAAGAACGGCCAGCGCAGCATCCACTATCTGGGGCATATCAAGATGATGTCAGCGGTCCAGCCGTTCATTTCGGGAGCGATTTCGAAGACGGTCAATATGCCGCACGATGCGACGCCGGACGATATCGCCGAGGCGTATATGCAGGCCTGGAAGCTGGGGGTCAAGGCGCTGGCGATCTACCGGGACGGTTCCAAGAAGACGCAGCCGTTGTCGACGGGCAAGGCGGACGAGAAGGAGAAGAAGGAAGAGTACCGTCCGATGCGCCGGAAACTCCCGGATGAGCGTCAGTCGCTGACCCATAAGTTCAGCGTCGGCGGGCATGAGGGTTACCTGACGGTCGGGTTGTACCCGGACGGGGATCCGGGCGAGATCTTCATCACGATGAGCAAGGAGGGTTCGGTGGTATCGGGCCTGATGGACTCGTTCGCGACCTCGATCTCTCTGGCCCTGCAGTACGGGGTCCCGCTGCGCACACTGGTGGAGAAGTTCATGCACACCCGGTTCGAACCGTCGGGATTCACGGGCAATCCGGACATACCGATGGCGAAATCGATCATGGACTACCTTTTCCGGTATATCGCTCTGCGGTTCCTGGACCGGGATGCTCGTTCGAACGTCGGTCTGCTGGCCGACGAGCAGGACGGCTATGACAACGGCGCGATGGGCGAAGCGACGGCATCGGTTGAGGGGTCGGTGACGAAACCGAGCCACCGGGGCGATCCGGGCGTTCCGGCGCGGGTGTCGAGTCCGACCCAGGCGGCGGAGAAGCAGGTCTTCGTGACGCAGGCGGATGCGCCGCCGTGCACGGTCTGCGGGACGATCACGATCCGCAACGGAGCGTGTTACCGTTGTCCGAACTGCGGCACCAGCCTCGGCTGCTCGTAAAGATCGGACGGAGATCCGTCGACGGAATGCGGGAAACCGGGCTGGCGATCGCCAGCCCGGTTTTTTAGTTGTCGGTGGTTTGGTCGCCGAGGAGATGCCGGACGGTATACATCTGACCGGTGTGGTAGGCGACATGGAAATGCGCGTACTTCAGATAATCTCGAAAGGTGAAGTTCGAGGAGCCGGGGGCAATGGCATCGAGGTCGGGATTGCGCTCGCGGAAATCTCGAACGGACTCCTCATGAACGCGCAGAAGTTCCGCTCGGACCTGTTCGGCGGTCATCGTCCGTAGCGTATCCGATGGTGGCTGCGAAAGGGTCTGCGGATAGTAGGCGAACCGTCGATCGATCAGGGGGCTTTTGACCCGGCATCGCGCGGGGTCCGGTTGTACTCCATCCGGGTCACCCGCCAACCGGACGGCCTCCCAGTAGGCGATGTGCCCGGCCAGTTCGCCGATCGATAACAGGTCCGGCGTCGGACGTTTCCGGACGTTTTCGTCCGAAAGTCCTTCAAAGGCGAAATTGACTTCGTAGTAAGCGAGGTCGAGAGCTTCCCAATAGACGTCCACCATGGAACACTTCTCCTTGCGGATCGGATTCGGGGGGTGTTGACCACGCCCCCGCTTTCGAAGGACTGTGTCCGGGCGACGAGATTCGGAAAGCCCCGGCTTTTCAGGCGATGTGCATCGTCTCACGGACGAGGCGCATGGTCTCCTCGGCGGTGGCGCGGGCCTTCTCGGCTCCCTGCGCGAGGAGACGGTCGAGTTCCCCGAGATCGTTTTCCAGTTCGGCGCGCCGCCGTCGGATCGGCTCGAGCATGGCGTTGACGATCTCCGCCGTCTCCTTCTTGCTCTGCATGCAGCCGCGCGCGCCGGATCGGCATTCCTCCCACTGGACAGGGTAGCCGGTCGGGTCGTAGAGTTTTCGCAACTGGCAGACGGCGCAGCCTTCGGGGATTCCGGCGTCCGTTTTGCGGATTTTCGTCGGGGTGGTGAAGGCGCTCTTCAGCCGATCCGCGACCTGTTCCGGGCTGTCGCTCAGGTAGATGGCGTTGCCGTAGGACTTACTCATCTTGCGAAGTTTGCCGTCGCTGTCGGCGTCCAGTCCGGGAAGGACACCGGTCGCCTCGCTGATGACCGCCTGTGGTTCGGGGAACAGGTCGGTTTTGTACAGGTTGTTGAACCGGCGAGCGATTTCACGGGTGAGTTCGAGGTGGGCGGCCTGGTCCTTGCCGACGGGTACGGCGTGCGCCCGGTAGATCAGAATGTCGGCCGCCTGGAGAACGGGGTAGCCGAGAAGACCGTAGGCCGCGCCCGCCTCGCCCCCGCCTTCGTAATCGGCCAGGGCTTCACGTTTCTCCTTGTAGGTGGGGACTCGTTCGAGCCAGGAGACCGGGGTGAGCATTCCGAGCAAAATCGCCAGTTCGGCGTGCTGGATAACGTCCGACTGGCGGAAGATGGCGCACTTTTCGGGGTCGAGTCCTGCGGAGAGGTAATCGAGGGCGACCTGTCGGCTCTGTTCTTTGAGGGAGGCTTCGGACCCGGCCAGAGTTGTCAGTGAATGCCAGTCGGCGATGAAGCAGTACATCTCGTACTGATCCTGCAACTGAATCCAGGGCTTGAGAGCGCCTTCATAGTTACCCAGGTGCAGGCGACCGTTGCCCGAGGGCTGCATACCCGACAGCAGACGTTTGCGCGGCGTCATGACCGATGATTCCTCCGGGGAACCGAAAAGTCCGAGATGATAGGGGTTCCGGATAATCAGGATACCACGGGACGGGCGCGGAGAACGGTTTGTGCGATCGCGATCGCCTGATGAATTTCGTCCTGGGTGACATCGAGATGGGTGACGAAGCGAAGGCGATAGTGCGCGATTCCGGAGGCGCGTACTCCGGCGGCTTCCAGGCGTCCTCGCGCCTCCTCGCCGGTCAGTCCGGTGTCCCGTATATCGAAATAGACGATGTTGGTTTCCGGGTAGGGATCGAGCCGCACACCCGGAATGGTGGCCAGTCCGTCGGCGAGCCGTCGGGCGTTGTCATGGTCCTCGGCGAGTCGGTCGACATGGTGGCACAGGGCGTACAGTCCGCCGGCGGCGATGATGCCCGCCTGCCGCATCGCGCCGCCGAAGACGTGTTTCCAGCGTCGCGCCCGGTCGATGATTTCCCGGCTTCCGAGGAGCAGAGCGCCGACCGGTGCCCCGAGGCCCTTGGACAGGCAGAGGGTGACCGTATCGAACGGGTCGACGAGTTCGGCGGGCGGTCGTCGCAGAGCCGTGGCGGCGTTCAAGAGCCGTGCGCCGTCGAGGTGGAACGCCAATCCGTGTTCCCGCGTAACGGCGGCGAGGGCGTCGATTTCCGCCGGAGAGCGAACGCAGCCTCCGGAATAGTTATGGGTATTTTCGACGCAGACGAGGCGGGTCCGGGCGAAATGCGGTCCACTCGGTCGGAGGGTTTCCCGGACCTGATCGGGAGTGAATCCGCCGCGTTCTCCCGGCAGCGGGGCGAGGAGGCATCCGGAAAGCAGGGCGGGACCGCCCCCTTCGTAGAGACGGATGTGCGCGGTTTCGTGGCAGATCACCTCATCGCCGGGTTCGGTGAGAGTGCGGATGGCGATCTGATTCGCCATCGTCGCCGAGGGAAGAAACAGGGCGGCTTCCTTGCCAAGGAGAGTGGCGGCGGTGTTTTGCAGTTCGTTGACGGTCGGGTCTTCGCCCCGCTGGTCATCGCCGACGGGTGCGGCGGCCATGAATCGGCGCATGTCGTCGGTTGGCCGGGTGGCGGTATCGGAGGAAAGATCGATCACGGGTCGATTATAGCACGGGTTGGCCCGGCGGAGGTTACCCGGTGCCGACCGCACCGGCGATGTCGGATTCGAGACTTTCCATTTCGGCCGCCAGTTTGAGCGATTTGAACGGACGTTGAGCGGCGGCGGGAACGGAGTAGTTGTATTTGAGGATCAGCGAGTTGATGGTTCCGACGCGTTCCCGGTGTGCCTGGCGCAGGCGTTCGGCGGCGCGTTCGCGGGAGACCTCATTTTTTGCCAGGCGGACGGCTCGCAGTCCGCGTTCACGGCTGACGGGGAGGGCGTCGAGTTCGCGGTGGATCTCCTGGGCGAGCATGGCCCATTCAGGCAATGCGCCGGCCTGTTTCAGGATACGGTTGATCACCCGCTGGCCGGCGGTTTCGAACGGGTTTTCGTCGAGGTTGAGGGGTTGGCCTTTGCCTTCGAGGTTCTCGAATTCGCCGGCGTCCATCGCCTCCTTGATCTTTCGGTCGGCGACGATCGCCGTCCAGTCGGGCATCGGGTCGCTGCTCATGGCGTCATTCTACCGCGAAGGCGAGGTTTGTGAAAGAAGGCTCAATGTCGGGCCAATGTCGCCCGCGTCGCCGGGGGAGGCATTGCCTCCCCCCGGTGACTTTGCGGCGAACGCGGTCATTCCGGCGATCTGCGGTACGGACGGAGCGGTCTAGCGCGTCTCCTCGGTTTTGGCCCGGATACGTTCGGCCAGTTCCCGAAGATCGTCCGGCATGGTATCGGCGAATCGTTCCTTGGAGGCGACGAGCGGCGGCTCGGATTGCGGCGGCAGGGGGCGTGTCCAGCCGTCGGGGAGACGATCATTCTCCCAGCGATGCCTCGCTCTGGCGCGCAGGTCTGCCAGCGCTTCTCTGTCGTCCTCCGTCGGGTGAAGACGAATATCGACCGGTTCGCCTCGTGATTCCCGGTAGATGGCCTCGGTCACCGAGACGTACAGTGTATTTCCGCGCTGTACGCTGGCACCGGACGCCAGATCCGGATGACCCACGATGCGGGTCGGCTCTTTTTGACGCGCATTGCTAACGATAACTAATCCCGGAAGCGTCACCTGTCTAAACCTCCCCGTGTTCCCTGGTACGTTCTCCCGGCCCCTTCCCGGGCGACTGTGCCACTCGGGTTCGGAGCCTGCCTCCGTCAGCGGACCGATCCAACCGCCGGTCCGTCGAATACCGTTCAGGATCGCCGTCACTCCGTCCGGCGCGCCGGGCGCGACGGTCAGAACGCGTGTTCCGACCACCGCGAGGAGCGGTCGGGGAGCGGGAAGCACCAGCAGTCCCGAATTCCCCCGGTCAGGAGTCCACAAACGTTCCGACATTGTGCCTCATTTCCTGAAAACCTTGTCCCGATAGTGTCCGCGGGACAACGGGCATCCTTGGTGCTCTCCGTGTTTGGTTATACACTGAAATCGCCGGTCGGGCCTGTAAAATGGTTCCGGAAAAGCGGTACTTTCGTCCCGTGTTCGCGGGGTACTTTCGTACCGTCCGATCGACGGTGGGTGACGTATCCTGCTAGTTTTGATTCAAAAACGACGGGTCATGTTCCCTCATTTCGGTTCTTCCACGGACCGCGGAAAACCATTCGGCGAGGTCCGGCGCGCCGTTTCGGCCTTCGGTCCGAGCGAGTCGGCAGAGGGCCTGCCAGCCGAAGCGTTCCTGCCATTCCCGTCCGGTTCGGAACGCCCGTCCGTACAAACCGGGAGGGAAGGGGCCATGGATAAGATCGGTGGTCACGAGCGTCCGAAAGCTGCATTGCTGCGCCTGTTGTCCGTAATCCCGTTCGGTCTGATCGGCGTACTCCTCCGCACCGTTCTGCCGGAGAAGGCGTACGGAGAACAGGCAGGCGAGCATCTCGTGGGTCCAGTGAAAGATTCTTCCCTGGGAACAGGTTCGATGGAACATCTCATGTCCGATCTGCAGTCGCGCCTGATAGCCGTCGGACCCGCTTTGCAGGTAGACATGGTACTGGCGCGCTCCGGGTTCGCGGATGCATTCGGGGATCAGCCCCCAGAAGAGAACGGTCGTCCGGCGGCTGTCTTCCGGCACGCCGAAGTCGCGAAAGGCGGCGGCCTGCGCCAGGGCGGCGTAATCGAGGAGATCGGGTTCGATCACGGTTTCATAGGTTTCGCGTCCGGCGCAGTGGGGGCAACGCCAGGAAGCCGCGCCGGCTGCGGTGCGAATCGGCGAGTCGGTCAGCCATCGGAACGTTCGCTGGCAGCGCGGCATTCTTTTAGAATTCCTCCGCGAACTCATCGTCGGCAAACGCGAACGTACCGGCGGGGACCGGACGGTTGAGGGAGGCGCGGATGGAATCCTCGACGAACTGGGTGACCGCCTCTTCGGTCGCGAGTGCGTGAACCTGTTCCCGCAGTTCGGCGATCCTCTTTTCAACGGCGGTTCGTTCCGCGGTGTCGGGGAGCCAGCGGTCGCGCTCCGACTTCGCCGCCACCAATCGGTCGGACAACGCCTCCCGCAGTTCGCGCCAGTAGGCGGCGCGGGGCACGTCACCGAGGACATCGGCGATCACCTGCTCCGGGTCGGAGCCGGTCATTTCGACGGTCGTGGTCCGGTTGGCGTCGGTGACGGTTTCAGGGTCTTTCCTCATACCGTATTATATCGGACGAAACCGTCCTTCGGTTTCAGGGTTCCGCCGGAATAAAGCGAAAGACAACTGTCAACCGACGAAATTTAACGGGCAACCGTTGCCGGGTTCCGGGTGTCACTCGTGGTAGGATAACTCCAGCCGATATGACCGCTTTGTCTCCTGCCGTCGCGAACGCAGAAAACCTGACCGTCCGCTACGGGCCGAAAACCGTACTTTCCGACCTTTCCCTGGCGATCCCTGAGGGGTGCGTCGGTCTTCTGGGACCGAACGGCGCGGGGAAATCAACGCTGATCAAGACGCTGATGGGATTTCTGCGGCCGGCGTCGGGTCGTGCCACGGTGCTGGAAAAGGACACGGTCTCCGAGGCCCTGGCGATCCGGCAGGAGATCGGCCTGATGCCCGAACAGGACTGTCACATTCCCGGAATGAACGCAGTGACTTTTGTCGCGTATGCCGGGGAGCTTTCCGGCCTGCCGTCGGCGCAGGCGTTACGACGGGCGCATGAAGTGCTGGAGTACTGTTCGCTGGGCGAGGCGCGTTACCGGAATGTGGAGACGTATTCGACCGGAATGAAGCAGCGCATCAAGCTGGCGCAGGCGTTGGTACATGGTCCGAAACTGCTTTTCCTGGACGAGCCGACGAACGGTCTCGATCCGCAGGGTCGGGACGGGATGCTGGCCCTGATCAAGGATGTTTCGCGGGCCAAGGGGTTGTCGGTGGTGGTCTCCTCGCATCTTCTGCCGGATATCGAGCGTACGTGCGATCATGTGATCGTGATGCGCGGGGGGAGGGCGGTTCGTCAGGGGCCGATCGCCTCCCTCCGGGACACGGGCGCGGACACGTGGGAAGTGGAACTGCGAACGTTTTCGGCGGCGTTTGTCGAGAGCGTGACGCGTCGCGGAGGCGTTCCGGGCTTTCGCCAGGGCGCTCTGCTGCATTTCGACCTGTCGAAAGCGGAACTTCCGCCGGGTCTGTTGCTGTTCCAGGCGGCGCGTGAATCCGGAGCGCAGATCCGCGGATTTCGACCGGCGCAGCGCAGCCTGCAGGAGGTTTTCATGGAGGCGGTGGAAGGTTGAGTCTCGAAGCGCCGATTGCGGACCGCGATCCGTCGGGGAATGCGACCATCGCGGATACGTCGTACCGTCATTACGAGGGTCCGCGAAATCTTCATTCCGTTCGTTTCCGGGTGGTCGCCCTTTCGACCATCCGGCAGAACGTGAACCGGACCCGTCTGGGCTTCTGGATACCGGCCGGGTTCATTCTGCTGACCTACTTTATCTTCGGGGCGATTTTTTACGTGACCCAGTCGGTCCGGCAGTTCGGTGTCACCATTCCGGGGGATACCGGCAATCCGTACGCGCTGACGCTGTATCAGGGGCTGGTTTCGATCGATCTCTTCCTTTTCGCGGCGGCATTGACGGTCGGAGCCGGCAGTATCGCGGCGGACAACCGGGCGAACGCACTGCTGGTCTACCTCTCGCGCCCGTTGACGAGGCGCGATTACCTGCTGGGCAAGTGGCTCGGCATCTTTTTGCTTCTCGCCGGGCTTTCGCTGGTTCCGAACCTCGTTATGTACCTGTTCTTTCTGACGGCGTACTGGAAGGATGGCTTTTCCGATCAGGCCGTCGGGATGTTCGGGCGGATGCTGGCCGCCTCCCTGATCGGGCCGCTGTTGCATACGAGCCTGATCCTGGGCTTTTCCGCCTGGTCACGCTCGCCCCGTCTGGCGGGAGCGGCCTATGCCGGGTTTTATTTCATCCTGTCGCTGGCCTCGGGCATTCTCGGAGAGGTATTGCTCGAACGGGATACGGCCGGGCGGATGCCGCAAACCATCGCGATCGTCAGCAACCTGTCGGTCAGCGGTTTGAATCGTGGGGTGGCGCAGTCGCTGTACGATGTGACACCGCAGCAGGCGGTGCAAAACTTCCGGCAGGGCCGTCGCCGCATCCGGCGGCGTCGGGTGATTCAGGAGGCGCCGCCCAACATGCCGGGACGGCCTCCTCTTGCCCCGATGGCCGGTCTGACCCTGGCGATCATCGTCTTGCCGGTCGGGGCGGCGGCGGCACGGATACGCGCGGTGGAGGTCGTCCGCGGATGATCGTTCTGGAACATGCGTCCCGCTGGTACGGACAGGTGATCGGACTGAACGACGTGACCTGTCGGATCGGTCCGGGTTTGACCGCGTTGCTCGGGCCGAACGGCGCGGGGAAATCGACCCTGCTCAAGCTGATTACCGGACAGCTTCGACCGACGACCGGCAAGCTGGAGGTTCTGAACGAGAGGCCGTTCGCCAACCCGAAGGTGCTGGCGCGGCTGGGATACTGTCCGGAGATCGACAACTTTTACGAGGAGATGACCGGGCGGGAGTTCGTTACCCAGATGGCGGCGTTATCGGGGTTCCGGGGTCAGGAGCGAAAGACTCGCACCGACGGGGCGATCGAGCGGGTCGGGATGGCGGATCGCTGCGATCGGAAGATCGCCGGATATTCCAAGGGGATGCGGCAGCGGATCAAGGTGGCGCAGGCGATACTGCACGAACCGTCGATCCTGGTGCTGGACGAGCCGCTGAACGGGCTCGATCCGATCGGGCGGCAGGAGATAACGGACCTGATGCTGAGTTACGCGGCGGAAGGCCGTTGCGTCCTGATCTCGTCACATATCCTTTATGAGGTGGAGCAGTTGACCCGGACCATTCTGCTGATGCAGCGGGGGCGACTCCTCGCGCAGGGGGCGGTATCGGCGATACGGGATCTGATGGACCGGTATCCGCACCGGATCACGATCGAAACGGACCGGGCGCGAGAGATTGCGACGGAACTGATGGCCCTTCCGAGCGTCCTCGGCGTTCGACTCGACAAGCACGAACCGGGGCGGGTGGAGGTGGAGACCGCCGAACCGGACCGTTTTTACAACGATCTGCCGGGCATCGTGCTGGCGGGCGGCTATACGGTCGGGCGGTTCGAAGCGCCGGACAATAATCTGGAAACCGTGATGCGCCGGCTTCTGGACGGGAAGGCGGAATAAGGACGATGAGCGACCTGCTTCTGCTGGCCAATGCGCTTCGGGACACGTTTCGACCGCGCCGGTTGATCATCGCGCTGATTCTGCTCTTGTTGCCGCCGGTCCTGGCGGTCGGCTGGCGACTTTTGAGTCCGCGCGGCGCGTTCGTTCCGGGCGATGTGTACGACAGTCTGGTGTCGCCGTTCGTTTTTTCGGTCTCTTTAACGATCCTTTCCGTGGTTTACGGAACGGGCGTCGTCTCTCAGGAGATTGAAGGCAAGACGATCGTCTACCTTTTGACGCGTCCATTTCCTCGCTGGCGCATTCTCCTGGCAAAGTTTACGGCGGCCTTTCTGACGGTTGGGACGGTGACGACGGTTTCCGTCCTGCTGGTCGGTCTGGCGTTGTACGAACCGTCCCGTTTGGCCGAGGCGGGAATGGAGGCGGATATCGTAGCGCTCTGGATGGGCGCGTTGACGTACGGGGGCGTTTTCCTGTTGCTGGGAACCGCGCTTCCACGCCCGCTGACGTACGGGTTGATGTTTGTCTTTGGCTGGGAAACGGTGGTTCCGAAGCTGCCGGGGGAGTTTGCCCGGGTATCGATCATGACGTACCTGAAGGTGATTTCGGCACGAGAGATCACGGAGAACCCGGCGCAATCGGGTGGCGGGAACCCGTTGCTCGCTTTCGCGCAGGCTCCGAATCTCGAGATCCCGGTTCCGGACGCCTGGCGAATATTGATCGCCGTCGCGGTCGTGACCCTGATCGCCGCTCACGTCCTGTTTTCGGTAAGGGAGTATATCCCGCGCGACGATTCGGAATAACGCCGACGGCCATTTATCGGCTGCCTTCTATTCGTCGTCGGGTTTTTGCAGGACGCGATTGGTATAGGCGCCCTCCATGTATCCGTCGGTGTGAATGATCAGCCAGTCGTAGATGTCGTTCTCGTCCACTTCCACCGTCTGTCCGGCGCGCAGATCGTCCCGGTACTGGGGGTCGTTGGCGAGTCGTCCGGAGATGCGCGGGCCGTCCCAGCGCGTCACGGCGATCCACATATATTCATGCCCTTGATCTCCGGTCGGGAAGCCGTATTTGATATGCAGGACTTCGCCGGATCGGAATCCGACCTGGAAGCGGGATTTCACCAGGGGAACCTCGGCGACGGCGCGCGAATGGGCGGCTTCCATGGCTTCGTCTCCGTGTTCGACCATTTCCAGGTTCGGATTGGACCCGAACAGGTCATCGAGAACGGTATTGAGCCAGACGCCGGTTTCGATTTCGGTTCCGTGGGGGGGAAGAATCCGAATGAGCGGGTTCATGTCGGCGTCTTCATCCCCGTCACGCATCTCCCAGCGGATCAGGGTTTCCCGGTAGGTATCGGGTTCGTCCTCGTTGACCGGTTCGCGATCGTATGCCCGCCGAACGTCATCGAGGGTGAAGGTAAACTCGGCCTTGAGCGGCAGGAACAGGGGTGGATCGATTTCCAGGGTCTCCGCGTTCTCTTCGGCGAACCGCATCGCGACGCGAGCGACCCGTTGCGCCAGTCCGTTCATGATGGGCAGGAGGGGCTGCGCGAGGTTTGGCGGAACGTCGCACATCTCGAGGTCTGGGAGTCCGAAGCGGTTCATTCCCTTGGTGGTGATCCAGAGCAACCCGGTGTTCTCGTCGAAGGAGTACGGAACGAGAATGTGGTCGATCAGAAAGAGTCGGGCGTCGCCCGGAAGGTGGGCATCGTTCCACGCGCGGGGGAGTATTCGGGGAAATTCGGGATCGACGATGATCCCGCCGGGTAGGGCTTCGGCGAGGGCCCGCGAGACGGCGATCGTGGCCCAGAATCCCGGTCGTGGGGGCAGCAGAAGATCGGCGGCGCCGACGAAGGCGACGTGAGTGGCTTCACGGTAACGTCGTTCCTCGGTTTCGCCCGGGTTGTAGGCACGGATCAGGGCGTCCGGCGGATCGGGGGTCTGTTCACGATCATTGATCTCGATTCCGACGAAATCTCGCTCCAGAATCTCTCGAAGAACGGACAGGAGGGGGTCGGTACAGTGCGTTTCGAGCCATTCCAGGCTGAGAGCGCGAATTTCGGCAGCGGTGGGCAAAGGCTCACCGGGCGTCCGTCGAAAGTAGACGGCGTAACCGACCGCAGGTAACACCTCCAGCGGGATCCGGATATCGTCGGGGGGCGGAAGGGGCCGGCCGGGCGGCGAGGATCGCTTGCGGCGGAACCAGTCAAAAACGTTCACATTGGGCCTTTCGTGCGTGCCGGAACGGAGGCAGGTTCGACGCCAGGGACGATTTTCCCTTCCGGCAGGAGAAACGCCCCCGTTTGTCGAACTGCCTTCCGTCACAGAGAGGTGACGTTGCCGGACGGTCGTCGTCCCGCCGTATCCATCCGCTTACGTTCATCGTTTCGCCATCACTGCAAATAAACACGGCAAAGGGTTCTCGTTCCATGAAATCGTTACCGGAATATCGCCGCATCGGCATCGGTCTTTTGGTCGCCGCGGGGGTCGCGTCAAGTTTCCGTCCTGCGGCGTGGGCGCAAACGCCTTCGGCGGTCTCGGTGGCGACGGCTTCGGCTCCCGTCGTCTCCGAGAACCTCAACACGGATATGATGGCTCGTATCCGGGAGGAGGGGATGAACCGTTCGCAGGTCATGTCGACTCTGATGTACCTGACGGACGTGATCGGTCCCCGCCTCACGGGGTCGTCGCAACTGAAGCGAGCGAACGAGTGGACGCGTTCGAAGCTGGTCGAGTGGGGCCTGGAGAACGCGCACCTGGAGCCGTGGGGGGCGTTCGGGCGAAGCTGGGAAATGGAGCGTTTTTCGGCGCAGGTCGTTCAGCCAAGTTGCATCCCGTTGATTGCGCTCCCGAAAGCCTGGTCGCCGAGCACGCGAGGGACGGTGACTCGCGACGTGGTGTATCTGGACGCGGCGGACGAAGCGGCGCTGGAGAAATACCGGGGGAAACTGAAGGATAAGATCGTCCTGATCAGTCCGATCCGGCCCGTTCGGGCGAATTTCACTCCGCAGGGGAATCGGTGGACGGACGAGGCGCTGGCGGAAATGTCGGCTCCGCCGGGCGAGAATGCGGACCGTCCGCGCCGGGAACGCTCGTCGTTCGGCGGAAACATGATGCAGGCGATGGTGTTGTCCCGCCGAAAACTGCAGCTTTGCCAGCAGGAGGGGGCGACGGCGATTCTGGAAACCAGTCGGGTCGGCGACGGGGGGACGCTTTTCGTTCAGCAGTTGTCGGTGCCGCCGACGGGACCGCAGCCGACACCGGGCACCGCCCCTCCGGGACCGGATGCGCCGCGCCCGATCAGTCCGTGGAGCAAGGATCTGCCGAAGGACACGGTGCCGCAGATCGTCGTATCGGCGGAGCATTACAATCGTCTGGTCCGGATGACGGAGGCGGGCGAGAAGGTGTCGATCGCTCTCGAACTGAAAGCCCGGTATGTCGAGGAGGATAAAGGGATGGTGTTTAACACCGTCGCCGAGATTCCCGGCACGGATCGGAAGGACGAGATCGTGATGTGCGGCGGGCATATCGATTCGTGGCATGGGGCGACCGGCGCGACGGACAACGGCGCGGGTGTGGCGGTCTGTATGGAGGCGGTGCGCATTTTGAAAGCGCTGGGCGTCCGACCCCGTCGCACCATCCGTATCGCGCTCTGGTCGGGCGAGGAGCAGGGCCTCTACGGGTCGCGGGCCTATGTGGCGGAGCATTTCGGGGAGCGGAAGTCCGGAGTGCTGAGCGTCAAACCGGAACATGAAAAGCTGTCGGGCTACTTCAACCTGGATAACGGCACCGGGAAAATCCGGGGGATTTACTGCCAGGGGAACCGGGAGATCGCTCCGATTTTCGCGGAATGGCTAAAACCGTTCCACGACCTGGGAGCGACCACGGTGACCCTGCGGAATACGGGCGGAACGGATCATCTGCCGTTCGACGGCGTCGGACTTCCCGGTTTCCAGTTCATTCAGGACCCGGTGGAATACGATACGCGGACACACCACTCGAACCAGGACAGCTTCGACCGAATCCAGGAAGACGATATGAAGCAGGCGGCAACGATCATGGCGGCGTTCCTGTACAACGCCGCGATGCGCGACGAAAAACTGCCGCGCAAACCGACGGCGGTTGCGGCGACACCGTAACCGGAGAACAAGGAACGAGGGGGAAGCCATGACATCGCCGATCGCCGTTCCGGAGGGACCGTTTTCGCCGGACTGGGAGTCCCTGAAAGCGTACCGCGTTCCGGACTGGTACCGGGACGGCAAGTTCGGGATCTTCATCCACTGGGGCGTCTACTCCGTTCCGGCGTTCGCCAACGAATGGTATCCGCGGAATATGTACCGTGCGGGGACTCCGGAGTTCGAGCACCATGTTCGAACGTACGGTCCGCAGGCGACCTTCGGCTACAAGGATTTTATCCCGCTGTTTCGGGCGGAGAACTACGACCCGGACCACTGGGCCAACCTGTTTCGATTGGCCGGTGCGAAGTTTGTGGTTCCGGTGGCCGAGCATCACGACGGTTTCCCGCTGTACGACTCGTCGTTTTCGGAATGGAACGCGGTTCGGATGGGGCCGAAGCGCGATCTGATCGGAGAACTGGCCGCTGCCGTTCGCCGTCAATCGCTGACGTTCGGCCTTTCCACCCACCGGGCGGAGCACTGGTGGTTTATGAATGGCGGGATGGGTTTCGATTCGGACGTGCGCGATCGGCGGTTTATTGATTTCTACGGTCCCGCGCAGAACGAGGAACTTCCCCCCAACCAGGAGTACCTGGAAGACTGGCTGGCTCGCACCTGCGAGCTTGTGGATAAATACCGGCCGCAACTGGTCTGGTTCGACTGGTGGATCGAACAACCGGTATTTCAGCCGTATTTAAAGAAGTTTGCCGCCTATTACTACAACCGGGGTGTCGAATGGGAGCGCGGTGTGGCGATCAACTACAAGAACGCCTCCTTCCCCGACGGGACGGCGGTGTTCGATGTGGAGCGTGGGCAGTCCTCGGATATTCGGCCGCTGTTCTGGCAGACGGATACCGCCGTCGCGAAGAACTCGTGGTGCTATACGGTCGGGAATGAATACAAGACGGCGGAGTCGATTCTGGGCGACCTTTGCGACATTGTCAGCAAGAACGGAGCGTTGCTGCTCAATATCGGGCCGAAGGCGGACGGAACCATACCGGCGGAGGACGAAGCGATCCTTCTCGGCATCGGGCGGTGGCTTTTCGCCCATGGCGAGGCGATCTACGGGACGCGCCCGTGGAAAGTCTTCGGTGAAGGTCCGACCCGAATCGGCGAGGGGCATTTCACCGACACAAGTCGGGGGGAGTACGTTCGAGAGGACATTCGTTTCACGACCGGAAAGGAGAGCCTGTTCGCCATCAGCCTGGCGGCGGAGGGTTCGGGCGATTTGACGATCCGGTCGTTGAGCACGATGCTTTCGCTGTATCCGCAGACCATCGGGTCGGTCGAGTTACTCGGCGTCGATTCGGCGTCGGGTCGTGTCGCGGTCGAATGGACCCGAGACGAGCAGGGATTGCGGGTTCGCCTTCCGGAAAATCGCCTTATCCCCGGTCCGGTTGTGTTCAAGATCACGCCGAAAAAAGAGAGCGTTTGACGGATCAATGGCTGAGAGTGCGTTCGAGCGCGACCGCCAGGTCGTTCGGCGCACCCTGAGCGTGTTCGTTCCCGCCCCGAAGGGCCTCGTACAGGCGGGCGGCGAGAACGGCTCCGAGGGAGGGGCCGACCAGATAGATCCACCACGAGGCTAGAGAGCTGCCGCCCGCCAGCAACGCCGGCGCGAAGGAGCGTGCGGGATTCATACTTCCGCCGGTGGCCGTGCCGCCGATCATCACCAGGAAAACGACGGTCAGACCGATGGAAAGTCCGGGAATCGCGCCGTTCGCGCGTTTATCGGTGGCTACGGAGATGATGACCAGCATCAGCAGAAAGGTCAGGACGCATTCGGCGCCGACGGCCTGAATCGGTGTGAGGTACGGCGCGGGCCGATGGACGCCCCATGCGCCATTTCCGAAAAGCAGCGCGACGACGACCGTTGCGAGAATTCCTCCCAGGAACTGGGCGATCATGTACGCCGGGACATACCGCCAGGGAAACCGGCCGGTCGCGGCGAACCCCAGAGTGACGGCGGGGTTGAAGTGAGCCGCCGAGATATGCCCGAGCGCGTAGATCATTCCGAGCACGGCCAATCCGGAGACGAAGGCCGCCAGGGCGAGAGAACCCTCTCCGCCGGGGCGTGCGCTGACGGCCGCCAGGGCGACGGGGGCGAAGACGATTCCGAAGGTGCCGATCAGTTCCGCCAGGTAACGACGAATCACCGGGGCTCCTTTCAGGCGTTCGCCGTTCCGGGAACGAATCCGGGCAGGCGTCGACCGTCGGCATCATAGTGTTCGGGTGTGACCGAACCGCCGGTTCTGAGGTAATCGGCGAAATACTCGGGCAGGCCCTCCTCGACGAGGGACCGTGCCGCCGCCTCGACATCGTAGGCAAGGCGGACCTGTTCGGTGGATAGGGAACCGTTTTCCAGGGTCAATACGCAGTAGCCGGCCCGCGGATCGCCGTCTTTGGGGCGTCCCACGCTGCCGGAATTGACGAAGTGGATTCCTTCGACGACGCGATGAAAGGGGACGTGAGTATGGCCGAAGACGATAATGTCGGCCTGTGCGTCGTCGTTCCCTCCGGGGGTGAACTGTTTGAGGAATCCGTCGGATCGGTTCTCGAAAAGGTATTCGGTGGTCGACCGTGGGGAACCGTGGCAGAGCAGCACGCGTCGACCGTCCGCCTCGAAGCGGATTTCGCGCGGCAGTTCACGGAGCCATGCCTTATTGGGGTCGGTGGTCCGTTCCCGGGTCCAAAGAAACGAGACGTTACTCATGGCGATGTCAAACGGTTTGACATAGTGGCAGCCGCAGTCGTCCCTTTGAAAGCCGACCCCTTCGTCGTAGTTGCCGAGGACCGTGGGCCATCCCTTTCCGGCGAGGAGTTCCTGTACTTCATTGGGCCGTGAGGCATATCCGCCGATATCTCCGAGGCAGTAGACGGCGTCGTAGTGGCTGTGCGCGATATGATCGGCGACGGTTTGCAGGGCGGGCAGGTTGGCATGGATATCGGAAAGGATGGCGATCTTCAACTATTCACCTCGTTCTTCCGTGGGTTCGCAGCAGGTGGGTGCGGCGTTTTTTTCGTCGTCGGCGCGGGCGATGGGCGGTGTGGTTTCCGTGCCATGGAAGAAAAGCCGGAGGGCGGTAAGGGCGGCGGGGTTTGCGGCGCAGATCATCTGCTTTCCTCGCCGTTCGACCAGAATCAGGCCGGAGAGTCGCAGGTCTTTCAGGTGTTCGGAGATTGTGGAGTTGATCCGATCCCGTCCGGTAATGTGACAGCAGATCTCTCCGACGGTCGGTCCGCTGACGGGGCGGACTTCTCCGGTGGATTCGTCGACGGCGACCGGACAGCAACAGGACCGGAGGAACTGAAAGATTCTCAGTCGTGTCGGTTCGCCGAGGGCTTTGAGCATGGCGGCGATACCGGCATCGGCGTTGGCTTCGGTCGGCAGGGTTTCCGGACCGGAGACAGGACCGGGGGCAGGGGTCTCGGGCATATGCTAGGGATGCTACCGTCCAACCCTCCTGTTGTCAAGGGATATTTCGCTATCGGGCGAAATGTTTTCGTCCGATGGCGCGACGGCGATTGCGGAGGTTCGCGTCCGTCCTTACGGCAAGGGGCGCAAGTCCCGCACGGTCTATATCTCCGAGACGATGGCGGGCATCCTGCGGACGTATTTTCAACGCCGGGGGAGATGGGTGGGAACCCCTACCTCTTCCCCGACGAGTACGGAACCGGGGCGTTAGAATACAGCAGTTTCCAACACGCGATGTACCGCGCCAACCAGAAGGCGAAGGTGGACGGGGTGCGGGTATCGCCGCACACGTTGCGCCATTCATTCGCCAGGGAATGGACATTGGCCGGGGGCGACATAGCCAGCCTGTCGGCGCAGTTGGGCCACAGTGACCTACAGGTGACGAGCCGCTACGTCCACATTCTCGGTTCCGACCGTGCCGAGGTTCAGCAACGGGTAAGCCCGCTGGAACGGTTAGGCGTAGCGACCCAGAAGAAAAAGCGGCTCTGACGACGGAGAAAAGACCCGGCGCGATCCGCGCCGGGGTTTAATCATATTTATTGATTGTGACTTTCTTGCCTGAGATGCCTAATAAAGCGGTGAGGGTCAGATACGAATCGGAATGCATTAGAGCCTTGCGCGATTGATAACATCCTGTTCGCATCTGGCTCTACAACATCGCCGTCATGCTCTACTTTCAACCCTAATTCGGCGAGTATTAGAGATATTTTGCTTATAAAATCAAAATAGTCCCCTCTCAAATCGACTCGAATATTGAACGTACCGCTGTCATCCTCACGAAGCCATAGCTCAGCTTGATTACCACCATCCTGTCCCCAACACTGCAAGTCTTTATGCCACGAGTTCCCCATAGGCATTATTTCTGACAGCCGTTCTTGCAAGCGTTTATAGCCTGACCAATACTTCCAGCCAGACGGCAGGGTATATCCGGTAGAGATGTTAAATTTAGCTTGCCAGACAGCCATGCAGTGACCGTTAAAACCCTCTTACATCTTTCCAGGATTTATAGCTACCAAATGGCAACGTTCTTCTTATACCAGGTATATTTTCAATCCCTGAGAATTGCGCGGCTTGGGTTCTGTGATTTCCGTCAAGAATCCAGAATTTTCCAGGAGCTTCTGGGTCTTCGATAAAATCTACTGGTCTTTTAATCCCGTTTTCTTTTATATCACGCAACAAGTTCATCCAATTCTGTCTCTCACCTCGCGTCATCGCCTCAAAATTTACAGGGTCAGCTTGAGCAGCAGAACGAGTAGGGATGTGTTCGATAATTTCAGGTACACAGTCACCGCCGTTGTGAACGAGCATCGCGTTCTTGCCGACAAAGAAGTTGTGCGCGTTCTCGACTTCCAGATTGTAGACAAGCTGCGCCTCGTTGCGGACTTCGGTGCGCTCGACGGTGACAACCTTACTGTCCTGAGTCTCCAACACATCGCCGGGTTGTAGCCGCCCCGCCTCCACATATCCCTTGCCCTTAACGGCGAAGGGGTGTTCCGGCGTTGTCTTCACCAGTTCCGCCGACGTGTACAGATAGAGCAGCCGGTCGGCCATGCGCTTGGTCGTCGCAATAACCCGGTTATAGCCGTTGCCCTTTGCGTCGTACTTGGGCGGCGTCGGCGTGTGCCACTTCTTGGTGATGCTGACCACACGCCCGATGTTATCGCCGGACATGTGGATGCGGTCGCCCACCTTCAAGTCGCCGACCGTTGCCTTCGCTCCGCTGACCAGGAACACCGGTTGACTACACGGAGCGATTCTTCCCACGTCGAAAGTGCGCCCGCCGTTGGATTCCGACAGGTCCAAATTCAGTTCGGCTTCCAGAACGGGTTGCGGGGAGGGAGCAGGCGTTGGAGTCGCTTCGACCTCAACCGTCTTGCGCTCCACGTTCGCCACAGTCAGCCAACGCCCGTTATGCCAGACAGTATCGCCTTTCTTTAAGTCCCCCGCTTTGACAATACCTGCGTTTCCCATGAAGGGAGTTACCGGCGTGGTGGACGAAGCAATGGGCAGGGGAGGGCTGGCAAAGTCGGGCGCAAAGGACGCCGGGAGAGTGGCAAGCGATGAGGACGAGGGGGCTACTTTCTCCTTCGCCGCTGCCGTCGTCGCGGCGTTAACGCCCCACAGGCCGAACAGCGCGGCAAAGACTACCAGAACCCCGACCGTCCACAGAGCCAACGGTCGGCGCGGCGCGACCGTTGCCGCCCTGCCCGGCTTCGTCATTGTCTGCGGTGCCTGCTTCGTCTTCGGACCTTGCGCCTTCCGTTCGGCGCGTCGTTGTTCAGGTTCATGGCCAGGTTCATGGCTGCCCCCTGTTGCCCCTGCGTCGCTCGTCTGCGTTCGGGGAAGTGTGGTTTCGAGTATACCAAAAGCGAGGCGTTCGGGTCAAACACTACTGACCGCTTACGGACTCCGTAATCCGGTTCTTGTGTCGCCGTTCCGAACTACGGCGTCGCTCGCCTCCCGGTGTTTCGGCGTCAGCTTTGACCGACGGATGCGGCCATTTCCTCGAGTTATGGGAAGAGGAAAGGAAGCGGAGGGAAAAGCCGACGACCGGATTCGAACCGGTGACCTGCTGTTTACGAAACAGCTGCTCTACCACTGAGCCACGTCGGCATGAGGCAAAAGGACGGAGTAGAGTGTATCACGAATGAAGGGGACTGTCAATTGCGTCTCGAAAGGCTTCCGGAGGGGCAGGAACCGGAAGACTCTTGCGTGCGGCGCGACCGTTAACCGGGGAACCGGCCGGAATCGACGCGCCGGATTCACTGACATCGCGCACCCGATGATCGGGCTACGATAGATTCCGCCGTTCGACAACGGGCGGCGGGGTCGTATCGAGCAGCCTCCTTGACGGTGTCCGACCACCGACGTATAATTCGTTGTTTGCCCCGCGCAGACAATGGACCGTTCGTATGTCGCGCGGTCAGGAACCCTTATGAAACCCCAGCAACTGTCTTATCTGATCGTGCTCCTCACCGTGGGCGCGCTGGTCACCGCCTTCCTCATCAAACCCAAGTTCGGACTCGATATCCAGGGGGGCGCACGTGTCGTTCTCGAAGCGGATACGGCCAAGCTTCCCGCCGGACGCGCCTGGGATCGGGCGACCCGCGAAGCGGTCGTTCGAACGATCGATAACCGGGTCAACGCCAACGGCGTCGCGGAACCGGTGATCACCACCAAAGGCGAGCGCCAGTTCGTCGTCGAGATTCCGGCGATCCGCAATGAGCGTGAGGTGCTCGAACAACTCCAGACGACGGCGCAGCTTCAGTTCTATTACAGCAACAACTGGGTCACCAATCGCAACAACCTCGGGCAGTATGAGATCGGGCGTGCCGCCGATGCGGGTAACCGGGAACTGTATCAGATCACGGACCGAACGAGCGGCCAGACGTTCCGCGACCTGTACCAGATCAACAACGACCTTCGCGCGCTTCTGGACCGTGGCGCGGCGGCAGGCGATAAAGCGAAAGAGACGCCCTTGCCTGCGCCTTTGCCGGACCTGTCGGCGGCGGCCGGAAAGACATCCGCCCGTGTGGCCGAGGAGGACGTCGCCAAGGTGACGGGTCTGGCGACCGAAGCGGATAACTTCAACAAGTTTCTGAACGCCGCCCGAAAGGAGATGGACGGCTCGGACGTGCTGCCGACCGCGCGCAGCGGTTTCGATCAGGCGGGACGCGGCGGGGCGGTCATCGAACTCGAGTTCAACCGGGACGGCAAGGAGAAGTTCGCGCGGTTTACGCGGGACCATACCAACGAGATCCTGATGATCTATCTGGACGGCCGTATTTTGACCGCGCCGAATATCAATGAGCCGATTCTGAACGGTCGGGCGCAGATTTCCGGTTTCGCGACGATCAAGGAAGCGAAGGGGATCGCCGATCTGTTGAACGGCGGCGCGCTTCCCGTGCCGTTGAAGATCGTTCAGCAGCAGAGCGTCGAAGCGACCCTGGGGAAGGATGCGGTCCGGCAGAGCCTGATCGCGGGTCTGGTCGGCGTCGGCGCGGTCATCGCCTTCGTGGCGGGATACTACCTGTTGCCCGGTATGGTCGCCTGTGTCGCGCTGCTGCTCTACACGCTGTTCACGTACGCGGCGTTCCTCCTGTTCAACGTCACCTTTACCCTGCCGGGAATCGCCGGTTTCATTCTGTCGGTCGGTATGGCGGTCGACGCGAACATCCTGATTTTCGAGAGGACCAAAGAGGAACTCCGCGCCGGTCGCCCCCTGCGTCAGTCGATCGAAACCGGGTTCCATCGGGCGTTCTCGGCGATTTTCGATTCCAACATGTGTACGGCGGTCACGTCCCTTCTGCTGTACTTTTTCGGGACCGGTACGGTCCGTGGCTTCGCCCTGACGCTGTTGATCGGTGTCGCGATCTCGATGTTCACTGCCATCACCGTCACCCGGACCCTGCTTCTGTTGCTGGTCGGCGACGGACGCGCACGGGATTTGAAAAGCTGGGGCATCCATCGACAGTTGCGGCCGAACCTGCAGGTGGTCCCGCGCCGCTTCATGTGGTATGGGATTTCCGCTCTGATTATCGTGCCGGGCGTCGCCTTCGCGGTGATGGGCGGGTTCAAGCCGGGTATCGACTTCACCGGCGGTTCCGAATTGACCCTGCGGTTCGCGCAGAACGTGCCGACCCGAAGTCAGATCGAACGGGCGGTGACCGCAGCCGGGGTCAAGGACCCTGCCGCGCAGATCGCGGGCGAGAACACGGTTTTCGTCCGATTGCCGAAACAGGAAGGGCGGGGCGAGGTCACGGCGGCGGAGGCGGATCGAATTGTCGCGCAGCTACAGACGTCGTTTCCCGGGGTGACCCGCGAAGGGTTTGAGAGTATCGGGGGGTCGATCTCCACGGAACTGACGCGGAACGCGCTTCTGTCGATCGCCTATGCTTCGGCCTTTATCGTCATCTATCTGGCCTTCCGGTTCGCGGTCGGCGGTTTCACCACCGGCCTGAAATACGGGGTCGCGGCGATTCTGGCGATGCTGCACGATGTCGGGGTCCTCGTCGGCCTTTTCTGTGCGCTGGGTTACCTGCTGAACTGGAAAGTCGACTCGATGTTTATCACGGCGGCTCTGACGGTGATCGGGTTCTCGGTGCACGACACGATCATCATCTTCGACCGGATACGCGAGAACCTGCAGGTGCATCGGGGCGAGGATCTGGCGACGACGATTGACGGCAGCATCAACGAAACGCTTGCGCGATCGCTGTTCACGTCGCTGACGGTCATCATCACCCTCGTGGCCCTGTTGATTCTGGGCGGTCCGGTGATCCGCCCGCTCAATGCGGCCCTGTTGATCGGAATCGTTTCCGGAACGTTCTCCTCGATCTTCAATGCCGCGCCGCTGGTGTACGATTTCCGGAAATGGTTTGCCACCGGCAAGCCGGCGACCGCGCCACGCGCGGCGGGCAGCGGTCCGAGCCGGGGGGATGAGTCCCGTCCCTCGACCCCGAGCAAAGCGAGCCTGGCGGATCGACCGTCCTCTTCGTCCGGACCGATCGTTCCGGCCCGCCCGGCGACTCCGGCCCCGTCTTCCACTTCCGTAACGGAGAACGGTTCGGGAACCGCCGAAGCGCGTCCGAAACCCGGCATTCCGCAGGGGCCGCGCGCCCGGCGGCGGCGCATGTAGCGGCGGCTTTCCGGCCACGGCCCGACGCAGGAGTGCTTTGCCAAAACTTTGGAAAATGATGTCATCTGGCAACTGAACGAGGACGAGCCGGGGGCGGCGGAGGCGATCTCCGCCGCACTTGGCGTCTCGCGTCTGACCGCGGTTTTGCTGCTCCGTCGCGATATTCGAACCCCGGAAGCGGCGGATGCTTTCCTCAATCCCTGCCTCGACGATCTGTTCGATCCGATGCTGCTGCCGGATATGGAGACGGCGGTCGCGCGTTTGAACCGGGCGATCGATTCCGGGGAAACCATCTTCCTGCACGGCGACTACGATGCCGACGGCGTCACGTCCACTGCGCTCGGGCTTCGGGCGTTGTCGGCGATGGGAGCGAATGTCATCCCGCATATTCCGAGGCGTTCGGACGGCTACGATCTTCAAATCGTCGGGGTGGAAAAAGCGAAGGAAAAGGGCGCGTCGCTGATTCTGACGGCGGACTGCGGGACGCGTGCGGTCGCGGCGGTCGAACGGGCGAACGAACTGGGCCTGGACGTCCTGATCACCGACCACCACCGTCCGGGCGAGATGCTACCGCCCGCCCTCGCGATCGTCAATCCGTACCGGGAGGATGCCGAGATTCCGTTCCGGTCGCTCTGCGGTGCGGGCGTCCTGTTCAAACTGATGGATGCGCTGATCGGCCACCGTCGTCCGACCGCGCGTCGTTCCTTTCGGATGAAGTACCTCGACCTCGTCGCCCTGGGAACGGTGGCTGATATGACCCCGCTGGTCGGCGAGAACCGGATTCTCGTCTCTCATGGTTTGCGAACCCTGACCGAGACGACGAAAAAGGGGTTGCGAACGCTACTCCAGTCCCTGAAACTGGAGGGAAAGCCGGTGACCGCGGAGAACATCGGGTGGTCGATCGGTCCCTGTTTGAACGCCGCAGGTCGTATGGAGGAGGCGGAACTGGCCTTTCGTCTTCTCGTCACCGGTGATGCGGACGAAGCGGAGCAGTTGACCGCGCACCTGGCGGCTCTGCGCGAGCAGAGCAAAACCGAATCGGCGCGTGTGACGACGGAAGCGCTGACGGTCGCCCTGTCCGACGAGTTTCTCAGCGACCGGGTCCTCGTTCTGGCGAGAGAGCGGTGGGGCAAGGGGGTCATCGGTATCGCGGCGAACCGGGTCGTCGAAGCCTGTCGTCGGCCGGTGATTCTCCTGGCGTACAGCGGGGAGATCGACGCCTTTGTCGGTTCGGCCCGCTCCTTCGGCGGTTTCCCGCTGCATACGGCGCTGGCGCAGTGCGATGATCTTCTGGCGCGTTACGGCGGGCACTCGCAGGCCGCCGGGGTGACGGTGGCTGCTGCGAATCTGGAGGCGTTCCGCCAGCGGATGAACGAGATTGCCGCGGAGTACATCGAGCCGGAACCCGGCCCGGTGATTCTCCCGATCGACGCGGAAATCACCGATGGCCGGGCGCTGACGCTCGGATTCATTGAGCAGTTGTCTCTTCTCGAACCCTACGGCTGTGATAACCCGGAACCGACCTTCATGACGCGGGGCGTCGAAATCATCCAGGTCCGCCGTGTGGGCCAGGACCGGAACACCTTCCAGGCTGACCTTCTTCTGCCGGGTTCGGATCGGCCCCTTCGGGCCGTCTGGTTCCGCAACGGAGAGCGTGCGGACGGTCTGTCGGTCGGCGAGGAGATCGATATCGCCTATTCCCCGAAAGTGAACGAATGGCGCGGCAGCGTCACCGTTCAGATCCAGTTAAAGGACATCAAGCCGCGCCGGTGACGACCCGTGGGACGCCGTCCGGCCAGACACCGTCCCGGATCGGCACCGGAACGAGTTGGTCGGGGTCCAATACGACGGACACCAGATTCCGTCGATTCCAGGTGTAGGCGATCAGGACGGAACCGTCCCGCATTTGTATCACCGCCGGGTAGGAAAATTCTCCCTCCTCGGATTCGAGGATCAGAGCGGCCGACCAGTTCGTTCCATCCTCGGAGAGGGTCACATTCAACGGAGACCGCTGCGTCCATCCGCCGGGCGGAATGACCCCGTGATTGTAGACGAGCAGGTGCCGTCCGTCCCGCAGAGTCACGCCGTCGAGGCCGCTGTTCGGATTGGGCAGGGAGTTGAGCACCACCGGGGACCAGGTACGACCGCCATCGACGGAGCGTGTTTCGGCGGTGAAGCCTTCGTGATGCGTACGTCCGAAGCTCAACAGGGAGCCGTCGTTCAGCGTGAAAACCGTCGGCTGGATGACATTGGGATGCCCGGTCGGATGGAGGGGACCGGTCGATTCCCAGGTCCGGCCGCCGTCCGGCGATCGCTCAAAGCAGATATGGTAGCCGTCCGGTTCCTCTTTGCTCGAGGGGCAGAGCAGCGTTCCATCGGCCAGCAGGATCGGCTTGTTTTTGATCGGGCCTAGAATTCCGTCGGGCAGGCGTTCCGGTTCCGACCAGGTCCGGCCATCGTCCGTCGAGCGGAGGAGCATACCCCACCAGGTCTCGGGACTGGGACCTACCTTATAGAAAAGGAGCAGTTCGCCGTCGGGCAGGGGGAAGAGAACCGGATTCCAGGTCGGAAACCGCTCTCCGTCCGGTTGCAGGCCGTTGGCGACTTCGTAGGAGGCCAGCCACCGTTCGCCGTCGAAAAGCGCCGTCCGGATACCGACCTCGGGATGGCGTTCGTAGGGACCGGCAAAGAAGGCGGCGAGAGGACCTCGGCGCGTTTCGGCGACGGTGACGGCATGGCATTCCACAAAGGGTGGACGATCGAGAATGAAATGGCGGGCGAGAACGGGCATGGGAACCGACCTGTCGTTTTTGCTATTGTGCCACTGTCGGTCGGTTACCGCCACCCAATTGCCGTTTTCGTTCAGATCAGGTTTTCCGGGTTCAGTCCGAGAAGGTCCTCGGGGACGAACAGGCCGTCCTTGCGGATCAGTTCGTCGTCGAACCAAACCTCTCCGCCCCCGAACTCCGGTCGCTGAATGCAGACCATGTCCCAGTGAATCTGGCTGTGGTTGCCGTTGCCGGGTCGGTCGTACGCTTTGCCGGGGGTAAAGTGGAACGAGCCGGCGATCTTCTCGTCGAAGAGCGTGTCGCGCATCGGCTGCAGGATATAGGGATTGAAGCCAAGGGAAAACTCCCCGATTCGGCGCGCGCCCTCGTCGCTGTCGAGAATCTTATTGAGGCCGGGGGTGTCGCTGGCGGTCGCTTCGGTAATGACGCCGTCCTTCAGGACAAGGCGGATGGAATCGAACGGTTTCCCCTGGTAGGAGGTGGGAGCGTTGAGGAAAATCTCCCCGTTCGCGCTATCGATGGTCGGGCAGGTGAAGCACTCTCCATCAGGTATGTTTCGCAGTCCGCTGCAGATCTGTGCGCCGATTCCGCGGATGGAAAAGGTCAGATCGGTGCCGGGGCCGACGATACGAACGCGGTCGGCTTTCTCCATACGTTCCTTCAGCGGCTGCTGGGCGATTTCCATCTTCCCATAGTCCAGTGTGCAGACGTCGAAAAAGAAATCGGTAAACTGCTCGGTGGACATATTGGCGCTCTGGGCGAATGCCGGTGAGGGATAGCGCAGGACGACCCAGTTGGTTTTGCCGACCCGATAATCCTGCACCTCGCGCATCCCTCCCTGCACGATCCGCATCTTTTCGGCGGGAACATCGACCAGTTCCAGGGCGTTGTGGCTGCCCCGAACGGCGATATAGGCATCCATATCTTTCATGCGTGCCAGTTCGTGCCGGGCGCGGATCTCCGTTTGCGGGTCGGATGCCTGACGGTAGAGGGCGCGAAGGACGGTGGCGGATCGGAGTTCGACGAACGGGATCGCTTCGGCGGCATAGATTCGATCGACGATTGCCGTGACGATCTCATCGGGCACGTCGACCGCTTCGACCAGCACCTTCTCGCCGGGTTCGAGTCGAAGGGAGTGGCGAATCAATACGTCCGCCAGTTTTGCATTACGAGGATCGGGCATGGTTTTTTCCTTTTTTCAGGGGTTCAGTTTCAGTGCGCCGGTCGGGATCACGACGACATTTTCCCCGAAGGCGAAGGCGAAGTACCGACCGTTCGGGGAGAAGGCCAGGGCGGCGATCGGCAGTCGCTGCAGCCGTCGCAGCGGTGGAAGGATACGCATCAGGAACGTCGGCGGTTTCGGGTTCGGCGCGATGTTCCGTCGAATCCTCCCCGAAAGGTCGCAGGCAAGCACTTCGGAATCACGGGCGATGATCAGGGTGTTGCCATCCGGCGCAAAAACCGCACGATGAACCTCGGTCTCCGGAATCACCGTCGGAGCGCCTTTTCCGTCCGCCGTCGCGATTCGCACATCGGTCAGGGGTCCGCCGAAGGCGATCCGGTCGCCTGCCGGAGAGAAGGCGACGAAGTTCGGGTACAGAGCGTCCCAGGAGCGGAGTTTCTTTCCGTTTTCCGTATCAAAAAGATGAACGCCGTGCGCGTCGGTGGTGGCGAGAGACTGACCGTCGGGGGAGAAGGCGAGTCCGCTGACATAATTCCGGTGTCCGGTGAGGGCGAATCGCGGCTTGCCGGTTCGGGTATCCCAGACGACCACGGTCGCGTTCCGCATCCCGGAGGCGGCGAGAAGTCGACCGGTGGGAGAGTAACGGACGGTTCCGGCGACGGTGGCAGGCCAGAGAGGGCGAGCGGCAAACGTTTTGTCGGAGACCGACCAGCGGGCGACGGGGAAATGGACGCTGGCGGCGGTCACCTCCCCGCCGTCGGGTGCGACGGCGATGTCATACTGGGGAACCCGCAGCAGCGGTCGGTCCTCGACGATGCGTCCCGTCGCACAGTCGAGGAATCGCAGGCGACCGTCCCAGCCGACGGTCGCCAGTCGGAGGCTGTCGGGCGTGAATGCGACTGAGGCGACCGCGATCCGGTTCGCGACCCGGCGGTAAGCGCCGGGTGGCAACGGCGGCGGCGTCAGAGCAAGGGCCAGGCCGCCTGCGACGGGAACGAGCAGGAGAAGCGCGACCAGGGCACGGCGCTTTCGAGAACCTGCGGAAGGCATCGCCGCTACTCGGTTTCTTCGTCCCGGCTTTCCGCGCCGCCATGGCGTTCGGGCCGCAGCAGGGGAAAGAAGATCACTTCCCGAATCGTTTCCGCGCCGGTAAAGACCATGGCGACCCGATCCATTCCCATGCCGAACCCGCCGGTCGGCGGCATTCCGTATTCGAGAGCCCGAAGGAAATCCTCGTCCATCGGGTGGGCCTCAGGGTCCCCGGCCGCCTTCTGGGTCACCTGGTATTCGAACCGCTCTCGCTGATCCAGCGGATCGTTGATCTCGGAAAAGGCGTTACCGCATTCATATCCCAGTATGTAGGCCTCGAACCGTCGGGTCAGCCGTGGGTTATCCGGCCGTTTTCGGGCAAGGGGCGATGTTTCCAGCGGAAAGTCGGTGATGAAAGTCGGCTGGATCAGGTTGGGCTGCGTAAAGACCTCGTGAAGCTTCTCGATGATGCCGCCGATGCTGTTTTCCCGCGCCGGATCGATTCTTGCATCGACGCGGAGGCGGCGATTGGCGACGGCGACGGCATCCCGCGCCGTTTCCAGGGTGAGGAAGGCGTCCGGTTCGATTCCGGCGTACTGACGGATGCCGTCGAGCATCGATAGCCGCGCCCAGGGGCGTGAGAAATCCAGCACGTGCGGGGGCGTGAGAAATCCGGCACGTTCGGCGGTGGTGAGGGTATCGCCGCCGGTGAGGGTACGGCAGATGTGTCGGAACATGCGTTCCACGATATCCATCATGCCTTCCAGGTTGGTGTAGGCCTGGTACAGTTCGAGCAGGGTGAATTCCGGGTTGTGCCGGGTGGACGTTCCCTCGTTTCGGAAGACGCGTCCGATTTCGTACACTTTTTCCAGTCCGCCGACGATCAGCCGCTTCAGATAGAGTTCCAGGCTGATGCGCAGGTGGAGCGGAATATCGAGGGCGTTGTGGTGCGTGTCGAAGGGGCGCGCGGACGCGCCGCCGGCCTCGGCCTGGAGAACCGGCGTTTCCACCTCCAGAAAGCCTTCGGCGTCGAGGAACTCGCGGACGGCGCGGGTGAGTTTGATGCGGCGGACCAGAATGTCTCGCGCCTCGCGGTTGACGAACAGGTCGACATACCGCATCCTCTGGCGCAGTTCGGGATCGGAAAGCCGGTCCTTCACCCGCATTTCGCCGCTGGTTTTGTCCCGGTACTCCTTGCCGAGGGCACCGCCGACGTCACGCAGGGCCTTGGCGAGAAAGGTGACGGATCGGGCGTGGAGCGCTTTGTCGCCCTTCTTCGTTTCAAAGGCATAGCCCTCGATTCCGAGAAAATCGCCCAGGTCCAGGTGATCCTTGATCAGCGCGTAATCGGCCAGGTCCTCTTCGCTGAGGTAGACCTGTCCGCGGCCCGATTCGTCCAGAAGGTCGAGGAAGTTGCCGCGGGCGGAGACGACCCGTCCGGCGATGCGGACGGTCGCGCCGTCGAGGGTCTCGAACTGATCGCGGATGGCGGTCACGGAATGGGTCCGTTCGAAGGTTTCGGGGCCGAACGGGTCGTGGCCCGCCTCGCGCAGGGCGTTCAGCTTGGCCAGACGTTCGGGCACGATGCCGGAATGGGAGATCGACGGCGTTTCCGTCGACAGGGTCGGTTCGTTCATAAAAACGGTTACTTTCCGATAAAGCTCTGAGGGAGAGTATAGCATACGCGACGACCGGACGGTATGGGCGGGATGGACGGCACAGGCGAAACCGGACGGCGAGAGAGAAGGAAATCCCCCGGAAGGCGGGGAACTGCGGACCATGCCCGAAACCGAAGTACGCTCCATACTGGCGACCGATTGCGGTTCCACGACGACGAAAGCGATTTTGATCGAACGCCAGCCGGACGGTGAATACCGGCTGACAGTGCGCGGCGAGGCTCCGACCACGGTCGAAGCGCCGTTCGACGACGTGACGGTCGGGGTGACCAACGCGGTTCGCGAGGTGGAGGAGCTTTCCGGGAAGACGCTTCTGTCGGATTCCGGCAAGGTGCGGACTCCGGCCACCGACGATCGCACGGGGGTCGACCTGTACCTGTCGACGTCGTCGGCGGGCGGCGGTTTACAGATGACGGTGGCGGGGGTGGTGCGGGAGATGTCGACCGAGTCGGCGGCGCGGGCCGCACTGGGGGCGGGCGCCATCGTGATTGACCAGATCGCGATCAATGATGGCCGGAAGGATTTCGAGAAGGTGGAACGGCTACGTTCGCTTCGGCCCGACATGATCTTGCTGGCCGGGGGCACGAACGACGGAGGGATGGTGCCGCAGGTGCAGGAGATCGCCGAACTGCTCCGCTCCGCCGACCCGCGTCCTCGCCTCGGAATCGGACTGAAACTGCCGGTGATCTATGCGGGAAGCGAACGGATGACCGAAGCCGTTCTCGGCACGCTGGCGGACACGGTCGATCTGAGGACGGTTTCCAACCTCCGTCCGACCATGGATTTCGAGGAACTGGGACCGGCGCGCGAAGCGATCCACGAACTGTTTCTCGAACACGTCATGCAGCAGGCGCCCGGTTACGGGAAACTGACGACCTGGACCTCGGCGGGAATCATGTCAACTCCGAACGCGGTGGGCAAGATCATGGAAACGATCGCCCGTGAGCGTGGCATCAACATTCTCGGCGTCGATATCGGCGGGGCGACCACCGACGTCTTTTCGGTTTTTCGGGGAATCCACACCCGTACCGTCTCGGCGAACCTGGGTATGTCCTACTCCATCTGTAATGTTCTGACGGAGGCCGGACTGCCGAATATCCTGCGGTGGCTGCCGTTCGAGGAGACGGACGCGTATATCCGCAATCAGTTGCGGAACAAGATGATCCGTCCGACGACGATCCCGCAGACGTTGAGGGACCTGCAGATCGAGCAGGCGGCGGCGCGAGAGGCGCTTCGACTGGCGTTCGTCCATCACAAGTCACTCGCCCGCGAAATGGTCGGCGTTCAGCAGGAGCGGACGGTCGGCGACCTGTTCGAACAGCGTGGCACCGGAAGAACGCTGGTCAATATGATGACGCTGGATATGATCGTCGGTTCCGGAGGCGTGCTGGCGCATGCCCCGGAGATGGCGCAGACGGCGTTGATGCTGCTGGACGCCTACGCGCCGGAAGGCCGGACGACGCTGGCGAAGGACAGTATCTTCATGATGCCGCAACTGGGCATTTTATCGACGCTGTTGCCGGAGGCGGCGACGCAGGTCTTCGAACGGGACTGCCTGATCAAACTGGGGGACTGTTTTGCGCCGGTCGGCGTGGCGTCGGAGGGCGAGCCGTGCATGACGGTACGCATCGGGAACGATTCGGTGGCGGTCCGGTTCGGGGAATTGAAACGGATTCCGCTCGGATTGAATGAGACGGTG
This sequence comes from Capsulimonadales bacterium, assembly GCA_033762295.1. Classification (GTDB taxonomy): domain Bacteria; phylum Armatimonadota; class Armatimonadia; order Armatimonadales; family Armatimonadaceae; genus JANRLW01. Next base: position 10,389 of record JANRLW010000102.1, on the reverse strand, counting down.
AGTGTGACGGTCGAACCGTCGCCACGTTTCGATATCGGGGCGGGCAAAGGCCGGCCGCAGTCGTTTGTCGCGGAGGGCGGAACGGTCGGACTGATGCTGGACGGTCGGGGTCGTCCGCTGGCGATACCGACGGAGGACGCCGTGCGGGCGAGGAAAATGGCGGAGTGGCTGAACGCTGTCGGTCTGTCCGCCTGATCGTATCGTTCTCAAATTTATGAAGGGAACGGTCGCAAAACCGGGGCAGGCAGATTTTCCGCGTATAATGAAACAACGACTTTATGGAGGATGGGAAAAGTTGAAACGACGGACCTTACTTGCGGCGTTGACCGCGATGATTCTGGCGGCGGGGGTTCGGCCGGTTTTCGCCGGTGAGTTGAATGTCGGCGATACCGCCCCGAAGATCGAGGTGAAGGAGTGGATCAAGGGCGAACCGGTCACCGCTTTCGAATCGGGGAAAATCTACGTGGTGGAGTTCTGGGCGACCTGGTGCGGACCGTGCCGGACCTCGATTCCCCACCTGACCCAGCTTCAAAAAAAGTACCCGAACGTCCGGTTCATCGGGGTCTCGGTCTGGGAGAACGACCAGTCCCGCGTCAAACCGTTCGTCGCCGAGATGGGTGAAAAGATGAACTACACCGTCGCGTCCGATATCGTCCCGGAGGGCGGGAACGGCAACGCGGGCGCGATGGCGAAGAACTGGATGACGGCGGCGGCCCAGAACGGGATTCCGACGGCGTTCGTGGTGAACGGCGAGGGCAAGGTGGCCTGGATCGGCCATCCGATGACGATGGACAAACCGCTGGCGGACATCGTCGAGGGCAAGTGGGACGTTACCAAGGCGGCGGAGGAGTTCCGAACCCGCGCGGCGATGGAACGCAAGATGCAGGCGATTGGCGCCGATTACTCGGCGGCGACCAAGGACGGCGATTTCAAGAAGGCCGTTTCGGTTCTGGATGCCGCCATCGCCGAAGACCCGAAGATGGAAACGACGCTCGGGAACGCGAAGTATTCGACGCTGATTCGTTCCGGCGACGCGGAAGCGGCGGACGGGTACCTGAAACGTCTGGTGACCGTCGTCTTCAAGGACGATCCGGATCAGTTGAACTCGATCGCCTGGGGAATCGTCGATCCGGCGGCCCGCCGCAAGCCGACGAAGAACGCGCAGGCGATGGCGCTGACGGCGGCGAAGCGAGCGAACGAACTGACCGGCGGAAAGAAGCCCGAAATTCTGGATACGCTGGCGAAGGCGTATTTCGATAACGGCGACCGGAAAAACGCTCTGGCGACCCAGGAAAAGGCCGTCGCCTACGCCAAGGGAACGGCCATGGAAGGGGACGCCGAGATCGCGGCGCGCCTGGAAATGTATCGGAAGGCCGTGAAACCCTGACACACTGACCATTCGAGGGTGCAAGATGGGAAGGTGGGGTTGCCCCACCTTCCCGTCAAGCCGGTTTTCTGCCGAGGGTATAGCCGAAATGCACGGTCTCATGGTACTGCCCGGCGGGATCGTAGGCCATTAACGCCGCCGTCAGTTCCTCCGCAAAGTCGTCGGCATCTCGGCCCAGAACGCGCCGGGAACAGACGGAGAGGGAAAAGAGGTTTCCCAGGATGGTTTCGACCGTCCAGTTATACGGTTCGGCGAAGGTATAGCTTTCGACCGCCTCGAAGCCTGATTGCCGCAGAGTCCGCTCGACCTCCTCGGTCTCTCCGCCCGGCACCGGTAAAGGGGAAACCCCGCCCGTGGAGACCGCGCGGCCTATCCGTTTTCGGGTAAGGTTGGCGACGATATGCTGCCATGGTTCCCAGTCGCTGGCGCGACTGCGAGCCCCCATCACGCTCACGCAACACCCCGGCTGCAGCCAGAGGAGCGTTTTCTCCGCCACCAACTTCCGGTCGAGACGATGGAATGCCTCCCCGATGGTGACCAGTTCGAACCGGGCAGGGGACGAGTTCAGTTCCTCCGCTTTTCCGACCTGCCATCGGACATGACGGATACCCTGTCGGACCGCCTCCTCCTTGCCGACCGCTACCATTTCCGGTTCAAGGTCGATGGCCAGGATCTCCCGAAAGTGTTCCGCCAGAGCAAGTGCGACACGACCGGGACCGCACGCCAGATCGAGGAGGCTTCCGTTCCCGGTGATGCCTGCCCGTCGAACGAGGTCCTGTACCAGGGGGCGCGGATAGGGCACCCGGTAGCGGGCATAGTAGGTCGCCGTTCCTGCGAAGGCATCGGGGGCAAAGATCGGTTCCGAATCATCGGCCGAACCCATCGAATCCATTGAATCTACCCGGTAATGTCCGTTTTCCGTTCGACCAGTTGCCCGAATCGGTGAGTAATGGCGAGGGCGGGATCGAGCGGGACGTTCACCGGAACGCAATCTTTGGGAATAAAGACCGTGGGGGTGGGCCGTATCGATTTGCCCTCGAACTGTGGCAGATAGGGGCGAAGCGCCTCCAGCATTTCGGCGGTCATCTCCCGTATCTCTTTCAAGGTGAGAACCGCCGCCGTCAGGGGATCGAGGGCCAGCGCATGGACGAGATGCTCCGGGTCGCCGGACAGGGCGGCGTCGGCGCAGAGGGTCTGTACCTGGATATTCGACTGGCACAGCGCCGCACATTGCGGGGGCAGGTTTCCGACGACCGTCGGGTGAATGCCGGTGTCGTCGGCAAAGGTCGGCACCTCGACGCAGCAGCCGGCCGGCAGGTTGGGAATGTAGCCGTCGTTGCGGACATTGCCCATGAAACGGAACGGGACGCCGGTCACGATCGCCTCGAGGATATAGGAGCAGTATTCCACGCTTCGATCGGTGATTGCGGTGGTTTCGAACTGAAGCGGATCGACCTGCGCGTATTTTTCAGCCATCGCCTTGCCCCATTTATAGTACGCGCCGGATTCGCCGCCGAAGGCGGGTTCGTCACAATAGAGATCGAGGGCGGCCCGGCTTTTGCGGAACCAGGGAACGTATTCGGAAAGGTGACCGGTCGACTCGGTCATGAAGTAGCCGAAATGGCGGAAGACTTCGCCCCGGACCTTTTCGTTCTTGTAGTATTCCGGACGTTCGAACAGTTCGCGCAGTTCGGGATAGAGGTCGCGACCCCGGTGTTCGAGTTTGAGGAACCAGTCCATGTGATTGATGCCGCCGCAGACAAAAGTAATTTCGTCCTTGGGCACCTCGCAATAACCGGCGATCAGGTCGAGGGTGGTTTGGACGCCATGACAGAGGCCGACGAAGGAGACCGGCGAGACCCGACCGAGCGCGAGGCAGTTGGCGGCCATCGGGTTGGCGTACTGGAGCATGACGGCCCCGGGCCGGGCGAGGGTTTGCATATCGCGGGCGATATCGACGAGGACGGGAATATGGCGTTGACCCCGGAAGAGTCCGCCCGGTCCCAGGGTATCGCCGATGCACTGATCGACGCCGTATCGGAGCGGGATTTCGTAATCGACGCCGTAGGCATCGAACCCGCCGACCTGGATCATGACCACGACGAAGTCGGCATCGCGGATCGCTTCCCGTCGGTCGGTGGTCGCCCAGACGGCGCCCGGAAGACCGTTGTCACGGATCATGCGCTGACCGAACGCTTCCATGCGCCGCAGTTTACTCTCGGTCGGGCTCATCAGCGCGAACTCGCTGTCGGCGAGGGCGGGGGTCGCCAGAATATCGCTCATCAGGGTTTTGCAGAAGACGACGCTGCCCGCGCCGATCATTGCGATTTTTCGTCCCATGTTGCCGCTCCTTTGCTGCCGGACCGTGGCGTCAGGCCCCGGTTCCGGTCACCGCTTTCAGGGAGGAATCGAACCATTTCACGGTTTCACCGATCATGGAAAGCGGATCGGGGATATGTCCTCCGGGATAGACGACCTTCTTCTTCGGATTCGGTGTCGCCGCGAACAATTCCTCGATACAGGCGACAGGAACGACGGTGTCGGTTTTGCCGTAAAGATGCAGGGTCGGCCCGCGAAACCGCCTGATGCAGGTGAGCGGTTCGACATCGGCCATGGTTCCGGCGATCCGTTCACGATCCGTCCCCGGCGTTCGATATTTCCGTGCGAAGGGGTGCGAACTCGAGGTCATCAATCGCGCCCAGTCGCCGCCGGCCGACCAGAGGACGGCGCTTCGAATCCGGGGTTCGTCCCCCAGAAAAACGCCGCCGACGATGCCGCCGAGCGAGCATCCGACGAAACCGAGGCGGTCGGTGTCCACTTCGGAGCGACGGGAAAGAAAGTCGATCGCCCGATGCAGGTCGGCGAGAGTCTGCCCGATCAGTGTGCGGGTCTCCTCCGGATCGAGGTCTGCCAGGGGTTTGGCGGCGGGCTTTCGACGCGCCCCATGCCCGGCGATGTCGATGGCGAAGGAGACGTAGCCGCGATTGGCCAGGGCAATCCCGAGCAGGGAGACATCCTCTTTTTTTCCGCCCAGTCCGTGCAGCAGGAGGATGGTGGGCGCCTTTTTCCCGTTGCGGGTGACGGCGGTCGGTAGTACCAGATCACCGGTGACCGTTTCGCCGTTCACGCTTTCGTAGCGGACGCCGTAGGTCAGCGCCTGAGGCGGGGGCGATTTCGGATCGAAACGGGGGGTAACCGTGGCGTTAACCCGCGTGTCGGAAACGTACGTGACTCCGCCGCGTGTGATCGGGCCGGCAACGGGGGCGATCGTCCCCGCCTTCGGTTCGTCGGCGACCAAGTCGGCCATGCGGAGACCGGTGACCATCGGAACGGCGAGAAGGCAGAAGAGGGCGGTTCGCACCCATGGGAAACTCTGAAGGGATCGCATTGGTATTGTAAGTATACCGGAAAAGAATTGCCGACGCCGTGGCGGATGGCCGATTCGGGCAAGGCAGGAAACGAGAGACGAATGAATCAGAAAAATCGAAAATGGGTCAGGTGGGCAGGCGGTCTGGCGGCGACGCTGTTCCTGGTCACCTGTTCCTGGGCAGGTCCCCTGGAGGATGCGGAGGCTCTTTACCGGCAGCGAGACTACCGTGGCGCGTTGACGCTCCTGGAGAAAGCGCGGGAGGAGACGCCGAACGATCCGCGAGTTTTCGCCGCTCTGGGGAAAACGCATCGCCGGTTGGGAAATACCGAGGCGACGAAAAAGGCCTACGACGAGGTGATCCGGCTCGATCCCCGATTGAACTCGATTCGGGATAAACAGGGCTTTATCCGGGCCTATATCGCGCTGGGAGGCAACCCTCCGCAAAGCGCGACGGCCAATGTGCTGATTAAGCCGCGCGAGGAACCGACGGCGCTGCTGGCGGCGCTCACCGAAGGGAACGTGTATGTCGCTCCGAGCCTGCGTTCGGATGTCGATTCCGCGGCCCTGGAGGAGGCGGTCCGGGCCGTTCAGCCGACCGTTGCGAAAGTGGCGGTGGTCGGAGCGCTCGGCGGGTATCCGTCAAGAGAGGCGCTGGCGGCCGATCTTCGGCGGCGACTGAATCTGAGCGAGGATGCGGTGGTGATCGTCGCGACTCCGCGCGGGATCAGTGGAAGCAGCGCCCGTCTGTCGAACGGGCAACTGGAGACCGCGTTCCGGCGTGCGGGCGTCGATGCGGCTTTTGCACGCGGCGGATTGACCGAGGCGACCGCGTCAGCCATCCGGTCGGTCGCCGGTGAGGCGGTTTCGGACCGGCGAGCCGATACCGGGCGTGGCGCGGGTTTGCTTTTCCTGGCGCTCGCGGGAATTGGCGGATTCGTCGGATACCGGTATTGGAAAAACAAGGGCGAGACCGATCGAGCGCGGGAACCGCTCGAGGAACGACGCCAGGAGGTATTGAAAAACCTGGCGTATGTCGATGGGTATCTGGACCTGCTTCCGGCGGGTGCGGACGGCGAGGAGGCAAAACGACTGCGGGCGGCGGCTTATGAGAAATACTCCACCGCGACGGGTCTGCTGCAGACGGCGAAAACGGCGACCGATCTGGATGGCGCGGGTCCGCTTCTGGACGATTCGCTGGCGATGCTGATCGATTGCCGGAAGGCGATCGACCGGGCGACCGGGGGAACGGGGGTCGCGATGGGGTTGCCGGAAACACCGTCGCTCGACAGCGACCGTTCCCGTGCGGAACGGTTCCGGCGGGTCGAGGAGATTCGTTCGGAAGCGGAACGCCGACGTTTGCAGGCCGACCTGGAAGCCCTTCCGCCGGAGGCGCGGGGCGTTTCCTTCTTCTCGGGACGGCCGATGCCCTCGGACGAACTGGTGCCGGTCCGTATCGTCATCGACGGGCAAACGCGGACCGTGATGGCGACCCGCGAGGAGGCCGAACAGATCCGGCGTGGGGAAACCCCCTCGGTGCTGGCGTTCCGGGATGAAAACGGGCGGACGGTGCCGTGGTACGAGCATCGGTCGTACGATCCCTACCGGGATTATTACGGGGGCACGGCGGGTCTCCTGGCGACCGGGACGCTGATTAACGTTCTGACGCTGTCCGCGTTGCTGGGACCGGGACTGTACGGTGGTTATGCGCCCTGGGGTTACCACGGATACGGATGGGGAATGGCGGCGCCCCCGGCGACCTGGGGTGGCTGGGGTACGACGCCGGTCGGAGGCGTCGGCGACGGGTTCGGAATGCCGGCTCCCGACCATGTGGGCGGAATGGACTTCTTCGGTTCGAACTACAACGAACAGGCGGGTGGTTTCGATTCGGGGAGTATGGATCCGTCCGGGTTCGACGCCGGCGGTTTTGACGTCGGCGGCGGCGACTTCGGCGGTGGCGATTTCGGCGGTGGCGGCGACTGGTAGCCTCGCAACCATCGGAGAAACGGGGACGGCCGGTTGGCCGTCCCCGTTTCGGTTTCAGGGAGGAAACGCCGGGTGGCCGGTACAATAAGTTGTCATGCCTCTGCCTGAAGAACCTGTGACGGAAAAACCGTTGCCGTCGGCATTTCTGGCGCTCCTCGGTTGTCCCCTCTGCGCGGATCGATCGCCGCTCCGCCTGTCGGAGGACGATCAATACCTTGTCTGCGAGGGACAGGGGCATCGCTTTCCGGTCGATCCGGAGTTCGGCTTTCCCGACCTGCGCCCGCCTGGCGAACGGGAGGTCGCTCCGGCGGCGCAGGAGCAGGAGGTTTCGCGGTAAATGCAGATCTCACCATCATCCCCGTTTACACTCGCCGTGCTTCACGGTCCGAATCTGAATCTTCTCGGCCTGCGTGAGCCGAATATTTACGGTGTCATTTCGTTCGACGCGATCAATCGTCGTATCGAGGATCACGCTCAACGGATCGGGGTTCAGGTTCGCATTCAGCAGAGCAACCATGAAGGGGTTCTGATCGACGCCATTCACGACGCGCTGAACTGGGCGGATGGCATTGTCATCAACCCCGGCGCGTACACCCACTATGCGTACGCGATCGCCGACGCTTTGCGGGCCGTGCGACTCCCCACGGTCGAGGTGCATATCTCCAATGTCCATGCCCGCGAGGAGTGGCGGCATCACTCGGTCGTCTCACCGGTGGTGGCCGGGACGATCATCGGGTTCGGAGCGAACTCCTACGTGCTCGCTCTGGATGCGCTCAAAACCATTTTGCTGGAGAGTCGTCAATAACCATGCTTTCGGAATTCCGATTTCCTCATCGTACGGCGACCCTGCGTCGTCTTCTGTCCGAGACCGAACATCCCGTAGACGCCATGCTGGTAACCAATATCGAGAACGCGCGTTACCTGACGGGATTTACCGGCAGTAATGCGGCCGTTCTCATTACCCCGGACGACGCCGTTTTCATCACGGACGGACGGTATACGCTCCAGGCGTCGACCGAGGTCACCGGGTTTCGTCACTACATTCCGGCGGTCGGAACCCGGATGGAGGAGGCGATCGTTCGTCAGGCGAAGGAACTCGGCGTTCGCCGGATCGGAATCGAAACGGATTCGATGTTCCTGACGTCCTATCAGCGATTGACGGGCGGACTCGACGGCGTGTCGGAACTGATTCCCCGGACCGATGTGCTCGCGGCCTTGCGACGGGTGAAGGACGACGAGGAGATCGGGGCGATTCGCCGCGCCATTGCCGCTGCGGACGACTGTTTCGAGCATTTGCGGTCGTTTATCCGGCCCGGTTTGACGGAACGGGACATCGCCTGGGAGATCGAGGTGTTCCTGCGCCGCGAACGGGGCGCGTCGAAACTCGGTTTCGATCCGATCATCGGTTCCGGTCCGAACAGCGCATTAATCCACGGTCGGCCGGGGGATCGGGTCGTCGGTTCGTCGGGCGGGACGGAGTTCGTGCTGTGTGACTACGGCTGCACGATCGATGGCTATAATTCGGATATCACGCGGACCTTTTTTGTCGGCGGGGAACCCACGAAGCAGCAGGCCGAAATGTACTCACTGGTGCGTCAGGCATTGGAAATCGCGACGGCGGCGATCCGACCGGGGATGGCGGGCAGGGAAATCGATAAGGTGGCGCGGGATTTTCTGACGGAAGCCGGGTACGGCGAGGCGTTCGCCCATGGCCTCGGTCATGGCCTCGGTCGTCTGGTACATGACCATCCGGCGTTAGGAACGACGTCCGAAGTGACGCTCGAACCGGGCATGGTGCTGACCGTGGAGCCGGGAATCTATCTGGAAGGCGTCGGCGGCGTTCGAATCGAAGACAACGTTCTGGTGACCGAGGCGGGCTGTGAGGTGCTGACCCGGAGTACCAAGGAGCCGATCATCCTTCGGTAGGTGGGTTGGTGAACCGATCGGCGGCGCGAATCAGGGAAAGGACCGTTTCGGTGATGGTATCGAGGAAGATGCCGCCCCGCCGGGACCGCCAGGCGGGCAGGTGGACGAAGGCGAAGGGACAGACGCGGTTGGCCGCGAGGTGGTGCGAAACGGCATAGGCGAGGTGGTTGCAGAGGAAGGACCCGGCGCTCAGACTGACGACGACCGGGAGGGGGGTCCGTCCTTCGAGGGAACGTACGATCGGCCCGACAGGAATGGACGCGAAATAGGCGTCCGGTCCGCCCGGTACGATGGCTTCATCGCGCGGCTGATTTCCGCCGTTATCGGGAAGCGCGTAATCGTCCCAGTTGACGGCGACCTTCTCCAGACGAACCACCGGGTCGGGGCCGGCTTCTCCCAGAGCCAGATAGAGGCGGGGTTGCGGTGACCGACCGAGGCGTTCGAGAGCCGGCTTCTGCGCTTCAAGGCGAACGACCGGGAGGACGAGCGTTTCGAAGTCCTCCGTCTCCGAGAGGCGACGGAGGACTTCGAGGGAGGCGTTGGTCGTGCTGCCTCCGAACGGTTCGAAGGCGGACACGAGGAGGGGACGGGCCACGAACCTATTTCCCCATTCCCTTCAGATTCTTCAGGCAGCGTTCGATGCCTTCCATCGCCGGGTAGGCGTCGGCCTCGTATTCGACGATGTACCATTCGGTACCGCCGGACGACTCGCATTCGGCGAAGATGTCGGAAAACGGCACGCTACCTTCACCGACGGGCGGGTCGAACCGGTCGTTGGCGACGTCGTAGTCCTTGAGATGCACGGTGACGGCGCGGCCCGGATACTTCTTCAGGAAGGGAAGTGCTTCCCCGCCGCCATGAAGGGCGTTGCCGGTGTCGAACTGCATGATGACATCGGTGGAGGTATTGCCGAAAAAGGTATCCCAGGGCAGTTCGCCGCCTTCGACGAACGGTTTGAACTCGATGCTATGGTTGTGATAGCCGGTCCGCATCCCTTCCGGGCGCAGTTTTTCGGCGATTTCGTTGAACAGGGTGGCGGTTTCTCTCCAGACGTCGGTGGATGAGCGGCGGTTTTCGGCGAGACCGGGAACGATCAGGTACGGGTTGCCGATGGTTCGGTGAAACTCCACCGATTCGGCGAGGCGGTCGCCGAGGAGGGTATCGAGTCCGACGTGCGCTCCGGCGCAGCGCAGGCCGTTGTCATCGAGCATCTTTTTAAGGGCGGCGGCATCGTGGCCATAATAGCCGGCGAACTCGACCCCTTCGTAGCCCATCTCCTTGATCCGGGCGAGAACGCCGGCGAGGTCCTTCTCGGCATCGTGACGAACGGAGTACAGCTGAACGGCGATCGGTATTCGAGACATGGTGTCATTCCTCTTCGTTGGAAGTGTCCGGGACACCGTTCGACGGGGGATGGAGGAATCCCTTCCGTTTCGGACGTCCCGGACGCGAACGGCAGGCGTTGACAGTCGCGGTCGGTCGTGATATATACATTGGGCGTTCTTTCGGAACGCAACTTTCCCGAATGGTGCAGCGGCAGCACGTCAGATTCTGGCTCTGAAGACTGAGGTTCGAATCCTTGTTCGGGAGTACCCACCCTCTGAATTTCGAACGTGAGAGGGTGCGGACGCGGAAATAGCGTCTAACCGGAGGCGCAGTACTCCGGCTCCCTTCTCCGTGATTTCGATTTCCTGAACCAACCCCTGATAGATATTCGTCCGCT
>JANRLW010000101.1:0-44756 GCA_033762295.1 Capsulimonadales bacterium | reverse complement strand
CTGCTGGTCGGCATCGCCGCCCTTACCTATGTCACGATTTTCGGTCTGCCGAACGCCGCCGGTGACGCCCTCCCCGGTGCCGGCGACCCGATCGTTCTGCCGTCCCCGGACCATCCCGACGGAATGGCGGTCAATGCCCTCGGGCAGGATCGGACGATCGGCAGCATGGTCACGATTTACGACGACGCCCTCCGTTCCGGCTGGGAAACGGCCATGGGCGATGTCAAAACCGAGGAGGCGGCGGACCCCAACGGAACGGGAAAATCGATGCGATTCGACGGCGCCGAAATCCGTTTCGTTCATGAGCCGTTCGACTCCGCGCCGTATGATCGGTTGACGATGAAGGTTCACGGGGGCGAAAGTGGCGGACGGACGCTCCGAATTACCGGCCTTTTACGGGGCAAGGAGCGAAGTCACGTTGCCGTACCTGCCCTGCCCAGGGACACCTGGCAAACGGTCACCGTTCCGTTAAAGGACCTGGGGGTCGATCGGAAGTTCACGATGACCGGCTTCGTCGTCCGGGTAACCTCCGAACCGGACGGGGGAACGCGTCTGGACGATATCCGCCTGCTCACGCCAAAAGACACCGAGTAAAGAAACCAAGTAAAGACACCGAGTCGAGAAACCGAGTAAGGACGGGGAAACGTTGTTTCCCCGTCCTTCGGCTTGTTATCCGGCGATATCTCCGTTTCGGCCCCGTGCGTCCTTGCCCGCCGTGACCGAATGCCCTGATCAAATAACGAAGTAAAACTCCCGGGCCGAGAGCAACGCCCACATCAAATCCTGCGCCGCTTCCTCCCGGTTTTTGGCCGCCTTCAGGATCTTGCGGGCGGCGACGGTCTCCTTCGGCATCGGCGGACGGCAAAAGGTCTTCCGGTAGAGCCCTTCGATCAACCGCTCGTCCGTGACCGCTTTATCGGAAACCAGGGCATGGACGGTCCCGCCGCCGTGCTTGACCTTATCATCGATGTAGGGCGAATTCAGAATGTGGAGAATCTGCACCAGGGTCGGCTCGACCTTCGGTTCCAGTTCGGCCAGGAATTCTCGGTGACTACGCCCGAAGGTGTCGAGGAAATACGAACCTACCGGAAGTTCCAGCCGTTTCGCCTTGTACTCGACCGGAAACTCACCGAACCGCTCGGTGGTACCGGTCGCCTGGTTCATGACATCCAGGAAGACCTGTCCGAGCATCGGGCGGGGGTAGAAGTGCGAGAAAAACTTGTCGTCCAGTTTGTTGGTGGCGTTGACGTCCGACGCGGTTTGATAGGTCCGGGAGTTGAGAATGGTACGAATCATATGCTTGATATCGTACCGATGCTCGGTAAAGTCCCGAGCCATCGCCTCGAGCAGACCGGGAACCGACGGGGGCGTGGTACCTCGCATATCGTCGACCGGATGGACGACGCCACGGCCCAGATAGTTGCCCCAGAGACGATTGACCGTGGCCCGGGCGAAATACGGGTTTTTCTCGGAGACGCACCAGTTGGCGAACTGTTCCAGCAGGTTCGGCCCCGGTTGACCGTCGGGGCGTTTTTCGACGGCAAGGCTCACCGGGTCTTTTGCGCCCAAATAGGTCGGAGGCGCCACCTTCCCGCGACGCTTGCCGGTGACGCTGTTATTGACGACCTGACCGCCCGGATTGTAGAAGACATCGTTCTCCTGCGCCAGGTCGCCGTTCAAACGGCTCTGACCGCCGCGCAGGCCGACCCGTCCGAGAAACGCGGCAAAGTTCCAGTAGTCATCGGTGGTCCAGCGGTCGAACGGATGCTTGTGGCATCGGGCGCAGGACATGCGCTGTCCGAGAAACGCCTGCGCGACCGTCTCCATCCGGTCCTCGGGCGTGCGGTCGATCAGATAGAAGTTGGCGGGACCGTTCCGCAGAGTGGACCCTTTCGCCAGAATCAGTCCGCGCACGAACTGATCGTAGGGCAGATTGTCCCGAACGGCATCCCGAATCCAGTCGGTAAAAAGCGCCGAACTGCGGTCGCCCTGGATATTGTAGCCGAAGTTGCGCGGATGGATCCGGAGCAGGTCGCCCAGACGCAGAGTGCGCATATCGACATACTCGGGCGAGTCGAGCAGCCGGTCGATCATTTTCGCCCGCTTGTCCGGCGCTTTGTCGGCGACGAAGGCGGCGACCTCGCCCGGTTCGGGCAATCGACCGCAAACATCGAGATAGACCCGGCGGAGGAACTCGTAGTCGGTCGTCAGGCGCGACGGCACGACATTCATCCGTTTCAGGTTCGCCAGCACCAGTTCATCGATGTAGTTATTTCCGCGGACCGGTGGGTAGGGGGTTTTATCGACGCGCGGCGAGGTGAGAAAGGCGGCCTCCACCGTGCCGAGATAACGCACGACCACCGCACCGCCGCCCCAGCGGGTCGCCTTGACCCGTCCGTTGGCGTCGACCGCGGCGACCGCCGTATCCACGGATTCGTAGTTGGCATAATCGGTCACATTTTGAACCGTTCCGTCGGAGAAGCGGGCGAACACCTTCAACTGCTGCGTGGCGCCGACCTTCGGCAGGACGAACTGAGACGGCAGAACGGTCAATCGCTCGAGACGCACATCCTTTTCCGGGTCGTACGGCGCACCGGCGGCGATCCAGTCCCGGATGATACGGTATTCGGGCGATTTGCGATCGAAGCGTGCCCCGCCGCCATGCGGAACGAGACCGGCGCCCTTGAGCAAAAAGAGGCTCTTTTCCGGCTCCACCAGATTGATCCGACGGCCGCGTCCGCCGCGAACGATCGGGTCGTAGTCGTCCTCCGGGGTCAGTGTGAGAAGGGACAACTGGAATCCGGCGCGTCCGCCGAACTTCCCGTGACACCCGGCGACGGAACAGCCCTGTTTGTCGAGAATCGGCGCCACATCACGCAAAAACTGAGGCGCGGGTTTCACCGCCGTCACCCGCCCGGGTGACAACGCCACGATCGCGCACAACAGAGTGCCGACCAGGAGCAGAGCGGTCCGCCCCCTGCCTCGACGGACCATCGAAACTACCGGATTCGCCTGCATCGTTCGCCCTTTCTCCCGACGGATACATCCCCGCGGACCATCGCTTAAACGGACTTAAACATTTTACACCAACCTGCTTCCCGTGACAATGCGGACGGATCGAGGTTTCCGTTCCTCCGGTGGCGACGCCCGGACAAATCTTCGGAACAATTCCCTTTAGTCATCATATTTCTACCTACAAAGCCGGGATAAACCTGTCAAATATACTTGGTGTAGGGCTCGGGACGGAAGTTATCCGTTCGGGACCCAGCGTCCCCTGATGGTCGGAGGTCGGGAAACGTGACACTACAAAACGTAAGAAACGGGATCATGAATGTTCGGCTGTTGCGGTTCGATCTGCCGGCGGATCCGCAGGCGATCCTGGCCGCCTGCGCATTCTTCGTGCTGAGCGTCCTTCATATGGTGTGCAGTATCGCGGCGTTGACGCACGGATCGGCGTCAGCGGACGCGTTGGGCGTCTGGTTGATCCGTTCGGGCATCTTTGTCCCGGCGGGTGTTTTGCTCGCCACCGGGCTTTCGGCGGTTATCCTCTATACCGATTTCGGCGACCGACGGCGTGGTCAGGCGGTCCGGGGCGGGATCGGTTTGCTGGCGGTTCTCGTGTTGCTGGAACTGATCCGACTGGCGCATCTTACGTCGTCGCCTCTTTTTCAGTTCTGAGCGGACATTTTTCGGAGAGACGGAAAAAGGAGGACAACGGACCGGCACCGCGATGTAGGCGTTGCCGGTCCGTTTTCGCCTTCATGATTACAGGCGGCGGATTTCCAGATGGGAAATGTCGATGGTGCCGACCTTCTCTCCGGCCTGGATGCGGATGCGCGTGCGATCCGCAACATCGGGCACCTTCACCGGGATCTTGAACGCGTAATCCTTCCATGCGCGAGTCAACTGAAGATGCCGTGAAAAGTTTTTCCGGTAGGGGTTGGACCCCTCCTCCAGAATGACCCAGACCGGGTTTTCGGTTGCGGAGCGTGCCCTCAGGTGGAGGTACAGCGTCTCGCCGACTTTCAGTTCGTGCGGATAGGCGCAATAGGCCTGAGGAATCCACCACTGCTCCGGCTCGGCCTGAAGAACGGTAATCCGGGCATAATCGTTCGAGGACTCGACGCGCAACCGGGTCGGTTCATGCGTCCGAAGTTTTTGCTCGCCGTTCTCCAGAGTGACGACGCCTTTTCCATCCGGCAGGCGATCGATCGGTTCGCCGTGCGGCGCGGTTTCCGCAAGGGTCATGTCCTGATCGATTTTGCTGTCCGCGGTTTCGTCAGGGGCGGCGGTCGCGGTAACACGGACGGACGGGCGCGGTTTCGGTTTGGCGTCGGCCGGGTCCGGGGAGACAATCGGCTTAAGGAAGTAGATGATCCAGGCAAGAAGAACGACCGTGAGGGCCAGAGCCGCTCCCGGCTTCAGTTCGACACCGGAGGATGGTTGCATAGTAAACTCCTGTTGGATGTCCTGCGAAAGTGGATACCGTCCGGGGCGGTTCGGACTTCCCCCCGGATTATCGGTAAAACGACCGGTCCCCCTGTAGGTATCGAAATAGTAAATAAATATTTACCTGTCAGGGTCCGCAAAAAGGCGATATAGGGAAGGAGACACGCCGCCGTCCTTTTATCCGATCGGTCGGCGTCCCCGGCAAAGGAGGCTCGGATCATGTCTGCCGTACGAAATCGTTACCATGTCCTGCTGACGATCGAAGGATATTCGGAGTCGGTGGAAGCGGGATATGTGATTGAGGAGACCATGTACGCGGCCTGTCGGGATGTCGCCCATCTGGTGGAAAAAGCGCGGGACGACAGCGCGTTCCTTTATGTGGAATCGGAGGACACGGCGGCCATCTTCACGCCGTCGGCAGTCAAGCTGATCACCGTCCGACTCGACCCGGATTTCGAAGCGGAGAAGGTCCCGAGCAACGCCGAAGGCGAGGAGATCCGCTCCATCTCCGAATACATCGCCCGTCAGGATCAGCTTTTGCTGCGTCGGCTATGACAATCTATGGCGATCCGCCCACTGGAAAGGCGGGGGGGAGCATGGTATTTTGTACCAGGAATACGAACTCCGAACCGTCGGGCGGAGCGCGGGAACACGGACTTTTTTTCCGCGGCAGTGCGTATACAGTCATATCGCCGAAGGGATTTTGACGGCGTATCGGGCAATGTCGCTCGAAACCGAACGGCGCCGTCGCCGCTAGAAAGGAGTTCCCCGTCTCGGGGAGCTGAAACTTATGTCTGCCGCCGTGATCGAACGTCCTGCCGGGGAGACGCGCAACGCTCCGTCCGTTGCCCCTTATCTCCTGTCCGTCGCCATTCCCGCCTACAATGAGAAAAATACCCTCCGGGAGATCCTCCGGCGGGTGCGGGAGGTGCCGGTGCCGATGGAGATTCTCATCGTCGACGATGGCTCCACCGACGGAACCCGGGACATTCTCCGCGACGAGATCGAGGGACGCTACGATAATGTTCGTGTTTTCTACCACGAACAAAACCAGGGGAAGGGCGCGGCGATCCTGACCGCCATCCGTGAGGCGACCGGAGACTTCCTCATCGTGCAGGATGCCGATCTCGAGTACGACCCCGAGGAGTTTCTGAATCTGTTGCCGGTGCTGACCGAGAACGCCGCCGATGTGGTGTACGGCTCCCGGTTCAAGGGGTCGGTGCAGCGAATGAAATTCGCCAACTGGCTGGCCAACCGGATTCTGACCATAAGCGCCAATCTCCTTTTCCCCGGCGCGCGCCTGACCGATGAGGCGACCTGCTACAAGATGTTCCGTTTGAGCCTGCTTCGCTCCCTGTCGCTCCGCGCCCGTCGTTTCGATTTCTGCCCGGAGGTGACGGCAAAGGTACTGAAGCGGGGTATCCGGATCCATGAAGTGCCGATCCACTACGTGGCGCGCACCAACCAGCAGGGCAAAAAGATCCGCTGGACCGATGGTGTCGATGCCCTCCTGACCCTGATCAAGTACCGCTTCGTCGATTGACCCCACAACCGCCGGTCACTGACCGGCGGACCCTTCGGTCGATCCGAAGGATTTTACCTTTTGCCTGTGGAATCGTCCGTAAATTCCCGATCAAGGACGATTCCTTTCCCATGTCCCTATCCTCGGAGGTCGCCGTCTCGGACCCGCCGATCCGCGAACCGCTCGTGCGCCCCGGCGACGACGCCCTGATGCGTAAGGTGGCGGTGCGTCTGATTCCCTTCCTGTTCTTCCTCTACGTGATCGCCTACCTGGACCGTGTGAACGTCGGCTTCGCGAAACTCGCGATGGCGAAGGATCTGAACTTCAGCGAGACGGAGTACGGAATCGGAGCGGGAATCTTTTTCATCGGCTATTTCCTGTTCGAGGTGCCCTCCAACCTTCTGCTGCAACGGTTCGGGGCGCGACGCTGGATCATGCGTATCATGGTCTCCTGGGGCCTGGTCGCCATGGGAATGCTGTTCGTCAACTCGGTTCCGTCCTTCTACCTCCTGCGATTCCTGCTGGGATTGGCCGAAGCGGGATTCTTTCCGGGGATTCTGCTCTACCTGACCTTCTGGTTCACGGCGAAGGAGCGGGCGAAGATGATCGCCTGGTTCATGACCGCCAACGCGGTTTCCTTCATCGTCGGCGGTCCGCTCTCCGGCTGGCTGATGACCTCGAAGTTTATTCCCGGACTGACCGGGTGGCAGCAGATGTTCCTGCTGGAAGGACTGCCGGCGGTGTTGATGGCCTTCGTCGTTCTGGCCTATCTCCCCGACGGCCCGCGGAACGCCTCCTGGCTGACCGAGGCGGAGAAGGATCGTGTTCAGGAACGGCTGCGCGAGGAGCGGCGATCGGCTCAGGTCCGGTCGGATCCCGGCGGCGAGGAGAAAGGTCATCTGACGGATATTCTGCGGTATCCGTCGGTCTGGGTGCTGTGTGGCTGCTACTTTTTCTTCGTCGTCGGCATGTACGGTATCTCTCTCTGGCTGCCGCAACTGATCCAGCGGATAGGGAACCTGACCCCGCTGCAGACCGGGTTTCTCTCGGCGGTCCCGTACCTGATCTCCGGGACATTCCTGGTAATGAACGGCTACCATTCGGATCGGACCGGGGAGCGTCCTCTGCATATCTTCGTGCCCGCACTCTTCGGCGCCGCCGGTCTGGTCGGCTGTGCGTTCCTGGAGAACCCTGCCCTGTCGCTGGCGTCCCTGTCGCTGGCGGCGTCGGGTATGTGGGCGATGCTCGGTCCGTTCTGGGCGATGGCGAAACAGGCTCTGGGTCAGCGAGGAGCGATTGCCGTGGCCGGGGGACTCGCGATGATTAATTCCGTGGGAAACCTGGGCGGCTTTCTCGGACCGTACGCCATCGGCTATGTGAAGGATGCGACCAGGAGTTTCGCCTACGGGCTGATTCTGCTGGCGGTCTCGGTGTTGATCGGCGCGGTCCTGGCGCTGGTCGCGGGCCGAATGGAAAACCGGCAATCCCCGGTCGACGTGACCTGAACGGAATCCGTCGAAGGCATTTTCGTCCTCAATCAAGATCAAGGAAATAACGTCCATGAAACGCAAATGGCTGCCCGTGGCGGCGTCCGTTCTCCTGCTGGCTCCGTGGGCGCGGATGCCGGCGTCCGCGCAGACGAAATATCCCTACGGCCCCGATTCCCAGGTGCAGGAAAGTGTTCCGAAGGGGGAGGTGTCCTACTTCAAGTTCGCCTCCAGCCGGATCTATCCGGGAACCGAACGGGACTGCTGGGTCTATGTCCCGAAACAGTACGACGGCACCAAACCCGCCTGCGTTCTGGTGTTCAACGATGGCGGCTGGTATCAGGACCGGAACGGGCAGTGGCGGACGCCGACCGTTCTGGACAATCTGATCGCGAAAGGGGAGATGCCGGTGACGATCGCCGTTTTCGTCAATCCGGGGGTCGTCCCTTCGGCGAACCCCAACGCTCTGCCACGTTATAATCGGTCGGTCGAATACGATTCCGTGGACGATACCTATGCCCGCTTCCTGACCCAGGAACTCCTGCCCGAGGTCGGCAAAAAGTACCGACTGACCTCCGATCCGAATGGACGGGCGATCTGCGGGGCGTCATCGGGGGGCATCGCTTCCTTTACCGCGGCCTGGACCCGGCCGGATCTGTTCCGACGTGTCGTTTCGTTCATCGGCTCCTTCACCGATCTGCGTGGGGGACATACCTATCCGACCTGGATTCGCAAGTCGGAGCCGAAACCGATCCGGGTATTTCTGCAGGAAGGCTCGAACGACCAGGATATCTACTCCGGCTCCTGGTTCATCGGCAATAACGATGTCGCGGCCGCGCTGAAGTTCGCCGGGTACGCAGTGGAGTATGTCGTCGGCGACGGCGGACACAACGGAGAGCATGGGGCGGCGGTTCTGCCGGACGCACTGCGCTTCGCCTGGAAAGGATATCCGGCCCCGGTTGTGGCGACCCCCTCGGGACGACAGCCGATCTCCTCCGTCGTTGAGCCGGGCGAAACCTGGACGGCGATCCCTCTCGGTGGCGAGGCGCTGGCGGGCGGAAATCTGGCCGCGGACCCGGCCGGAAACGTCTATGTGAACGACGGCGAGGAAAAGACGCTCTATCGGGTCGCCCCGGACGGGAAAGTGACCGTTCTGTCGGATCGGATCAAAGGACGTATCGGAGCGTTCGGGCCGGATGGAAAGCTGTATGTGATCCGCAGCCGGGAGGTCGTGGCGGTCGGGATGGACGGTAAAGAGGGGGAGAAGCGTCGAATCGAGGTGGTTTCGCTCGCGTTCGCCCACGACGGGACGATGTACGGGCTGACCGAGGATGGCTCGGTGCTCTCCGGGAAATGGGCGGAAACGTTCCGTCAGGGGGTGGGGGAGCACCCTCGTTCACCGACGCTTTTGCTGTCTCCGGACCAGTCGCTTCTGTTCGTCGCGCCGCCGCCGGAGGAGGGAAAATACGTACTGTCGTACCGGATCACGGCGGCCGGGGTCGGGGACGGGCAGCGATATCACGACCTGGCGACCGTGTACGGACATTCCGCGCCGTTCGCTCACGGAATGGCGGCGGATACCGACGGCTGGCTCTACGTGGCGACGGAGGCCGGAGTCCAGATGCTGGATCAGGCGGGCCGGGTCAACGGCATTCTCCTGCCGCCGCCGGGCATCCCTCGTGGGTTGACCTTCGGTGGGCCGGGGAAGAACTATCTGTACGTCACCGCCGGGGGCAAACTGTACCGGCGGAAAATGCGGGCCACAGGGGTCCTCTCCTGTGAACCGCCGATCAAACCCCCCGGACCACGCCTGTAAGCCGGGCAACGACGAAGAGCCGGCGACCGGAGCCAGTGGGCAAAACGAGAACGGACGGCAGCTAAACCGTCCGTCTCCCGCTGCTTAACCCTCGTGATCCTTCTTGGAAACGTCGAGGTATTCGGCCGTCTTGACCCGGTCGTTTTCCGCGACTTCGATCAGCTTGACGCCCTGAGTCGACCGGGTCGTCGTTTGACGCACGTCGGCGACCCGCATCCGGATGACAATGCCGTTTTCGGTGACGATGACCAGGCGGAAATCCTCGATGCCCTCCGACGGCAGGATACAGGCGGCGACCAGTGAGCCCGTCTTCTCGGTAATATCCATGGTCTTGACTCCCTTGCCGCCTCGCGACTGGAGCCGATACTCGGACATCGGGGTGCGTTTGCCGTAGCCGTTTTCGCTGACCACCAGCAGGACGGTGTTGTCGGTGACCAGATCCACGGCGACGATCCGGTCGTTCGGACCCTCCAGCGTCATACCGCGAACACCGCCTGCGGCGCGTCCGCGACCGGGCGCATCCCCCTCCTCGAACTGGATCGCCATCCCCCGGACGGACGTCAGAATCACCCGGTCGTTCCCCGACGTGTGCTTGACCCAGCCGAGTTTATCGCCTTCCTCCAGGTCGAAAGTGATCAGACCGTTCGCCCGCAGATTGGCGTATTCCGACAGCGCGGTGCGTTTGATCTCGCCCTGTTCCGTCACCATCAGCAGGAACCCCTCCGCGTTGCGAAGGTCACGAATCGGGATGGTCGCCGTGATCCGTTCGTCCGGCAGGATCTGGATCAGGTTGATGATGGCCGTACCCATCGCCTGCCGGGTGCTTTGCGGCACATCATAGGCCTTCAGCCGGTAGACCCGCCCGCGATCGGTGAAGAACAGGATGTAGTCGTGCGTCGACGCCCGGAAGAAGTGTTCGAAGTTATCCTCGTCCTTGGTCTTCCCGCCGATACGCCCCTTGCCGCCCCGGTTCTGCGTCGGGAAGGAATCGAGCGGCAGCCGCTTGATGTAGCCGTCCTTGGTGATGGTGATCAGCATGTCCTCATCTTTGATGAGGTCCTCGATGTTGATCTCCTCCGCCTCGGAGGGGAAGATACGCGTCCGACGGTCGTCGCCGAACTTGTCCTTCAGGTATTTCAGATCGCTCCGAATCAGCGCGCTGACCCGACGCGGATCGGACAGGATATCTTCCAGCCGTCCGATCTCCTTCAGCAGGTCCTTGTACTCCCCTTCGATCTTGTCCTGCTCAAGGGCGGTCAACTGCCGAAGCTGCATGTTCAGGATCGCTTCCGCCTGAATTCCGGAAAAATCGAACCGTTCGATCAGGCGTCCCCGGGCGGTTTCGGTGTTGGGCGACCGACGAATGATTTGAATGACCTCATCCAGGAAGCGGACGGCGATCTGCAAACCTTCCAGAATATGGGCGCGGGCTTTGGCCCGATTGAGTTCGAACCGGGTCCGTCGGGTGATGATGATCCGCCGGTGTTCCAGGTACTCCGCGAGCAGCCCTCTGAGCGAGAGCGTCCGCGGCGCCCGTCCGTTTTCGGTCAGGGAAAGCAGAATAACGCCGAAGTTGAGACGGAGGGGCGTATGCTTGAGCAGGTAGTTCAGGACCTTTTGAGGCATGACGTCCCGTCGGAGTTCCACCACGAGCCGCATGCCGGATTTGTCGGTGTAGTCGTTGACGGCGGTGATGCCATCCACCTTCTTTTCGCGGGCGATTTCCAGAATCTGCTCGTGCAGGCGGCTTTTGATGACCTGGTAGGGCAGTTCGGTGATGACAATGGCGTTCTTGCCCCCGTCCATCGGCTCGATGGTCGTCTTTCCCTGCATGGTGATGATTCCGCGTCCGGTATGGTAGGCGGATTTGATGCCCTTCATGCCCAGAATGAGTCCGTGGGTGGGGAAATCGGGGCCGGGAATATGCTGCATCAGGTCATCGACCGTCGCATTCGGATGGTCGAGGAGATGGATGGCGGCATCGCACACCTCCCGCAGGTTGTGCGGCGGCATATTGGTCGCCATGCCGACGGCGATACCCGAACTGCCGTTGCAGATCAGGTTCGGGAACTTGCCGGGCAGGATCAGCGGTTCGGTCCGCTCATTGTCGTACGTCGGTCCGAAGTCTACCGTGTTTTTTTCTATATCCTCCAGCATTTCCATCGCTAAAGGCATCAATCTTGCCTCAGTATAACGCATTGCCGCCGGTGGATCATCGTCAATGCTTCCGAAGTTCCCCTGACCTTCGACCAGCGGATAGCGGAGGGAGAACGGCTGGGCCATCCGGACCATCGTGAGGTACAACGCCTGATCCCCGTGCGGGTGATAGTTGCCCATCGCCTCGCCGACTACCTTGGCCGATTTGAGGTGGCGGGAGTTCGGGGAAAGACCGAGTTCGCGCATGGCGTAGAGCAGGCGTCGCTGAACGGGCTTCAGTCCGTCCCGCACATCGGGCAGGGCGCGTGAGACGATCGTGCTCATCGCGTAGCCGAGATAGGACGACCGCATCTCCTCGGAGATCTCGATCTTGGGGCCGTCGTAACCGCCGGGGGCGACCGTGACGGTCGGCGGGGTTTCGTCCGGGGGCGGAATGGCGGGAAGGGTGGGGTCGTTGATCATCAATAGTTGCTCCTGCCGTGGCACTCCGGGGAGCGGGGAGTTCTCGGAAACCAGCGTCAAACCGGGAGACTCGCCGCGCACGGGAACACACGGAAAACGGCGGGGCCAGCGTGCGACACCGCACGGTTCGGCGACCCGCCGTTTCGAAAAGTGCTATCAGTATTTTACAGCAAATAACGAAGTTTTACCAGTCGTCGCGCCGCTGGCAGAACGAGAATCAGCGCCGGGAGGCAGAGAAACGGAAGGCTGCCGGGCTCCGGCGCGGAGACCGTTCCAAGCGCAATCCCCTTGCGTCCGTCCGCCAGTTCGTAATAAAAGGAAACCACTCCCGCGTCGTTGATCGAAGGAGAGCTGTTAACGGTGATCGGACCCACGGGGACCGAGAGCGAGGTGACGGTCGAACCGAACAGCGCCTCTCCGAGAGCGATTACCCGGCGCAGTCCGCGCGCGTCTCGGGCGTAAAGGCTCTGGCCGCCGGTCGACGAAAACCCGAAAAAGGCGAGGTTGCCGGAGTCGCTGATTGTGGGCGGGAGAATGCCGCTCAGCGTCCCGCCACCCGGCGCCAGGTCGCCCCCGCCGATAATCCGTGTCAGGATACCGTCCTTCGCGGTAAAGAGCGTCGAACCGCTGCCGCCGGTCGGATTATCCCAGATCAACGTCGTGCCGTCCGAAGCGATCCCGACCGAAAGCGGCAGGTTGAACGTCCCGCCGCCCGGAGCCGCATCCCCGGTTCCCGCGACCCGCGCCAGCGACCCCGGCGTACCGACATAAACCGCCTGGTTCGACGCGCCGGATTGGAAGGAGGTATGAAAGGCGATCTGCCCGCTGGCGTTCGCCTGAACGGACGGCGCGGAAAATCCCGAAAACGAGAAAGCGCCGCCGCCGGGCGCGGCCTGGCCGGCGCGTACGATACGTTCCACGGACCCGTTGTCACTTCGGAACAGTCCGGTCTGCGTACCGTCCGTTTGTGCGGAAGCTCCGAAATAGACCGTTCCGCTCTCGGTGATCCGTGGCACACTGAAACCGTCGAATCGCGCCGTCGTGTTCGGGATCAATTGATTGTAGCGGGCGACAAGCCGAAGGCCGCCGCCGTCGCGGACCCAGACGCCGGTACGACTGAAACCGGCCTGCGAGAAACTGGCCCGGAAAGCGACGTCGCCGTTCGACGCGATCGAGCCGAGGTCGATTCCGGCGAAGGTCGTGTTCGCGCCCGGAGCAGTCTCGCCGGCGGCGGCGATTCGTGACAGGCCCATGCCATCATGAAGGTAGAGAGCGGTCGACGGACCACCGGCGGTCGTCGCCTGAATCAGAACGCGATGGCCGTTGATTCGCGGATAGACGGCGAAACTTGAAAACGTGCCGCCGCCCGGCGCAAGCATCGACGTATCGACCAGATTGGTGAAGGAGTCGGCAAACGCCGGAACGACGATTCCGAGCAGAGCGAGGGTAAGAACAAAGAGAAATCCTTGCCGGGAAAGCATACCTTATTGTCTCCGCAATAAAGTTCGTCCGACCCGACAAGACTTCCTTTCTTACGGGCTGGCGTCGGGTTCCGCATACCGTTTGCTGACACGTATGAGGAGGCCGTTGGGTGTTCCTTCGGTCCGCCATCCGAGGCCCGCTGTCTGACAGAGCACATCGAGTGCCGTGGTGAGATGAGCGTTTTCGAACATCAGAGAAACCTTCAGGTCAGGAGCGACATCCTCATCGACGGCGAACGAAAGAGAGTTTCCGGTTTCCGGCTTCTGCTGATCGAACAGCGTTTTCAAAGCGGTTCGAACCGGAGTATCCCGAACATCCAATTTGACCCGCGCCGTCGGTTGGCCGATCGATCGGTTAAAACCTCCGGAGAAACCTCCGCCACCGAAGCCTCCGCCACCGAAGCCACCACCCAGTCCACCACCGCCCTCACTACCCACCTGGATCGGTAATTCGCGGTTCGTCGTCGGTAACGGCAGGAAGTGAATGATGACGCCGTCGTCATCGGATTCGGCGACCCAGCGGATGCCGATCGCTTTGGTCAGACTGTCCAGGGCTTTCGTAACACGGACGTTCTCGAGACGCATCGTGATCGTACGCTGGGGCAGGTTCAAGCTGGCTTTTGGAAGTACGCCCTGGCCCCCGCCCACATAGACACTTCGGTAGAACTCCGGAGCGAAATCGTAACCCACGCGCACCGTTGCCATCAAGCGGGTCAGCGCCGTCGTTGAATCGACTCCGTTGAGTTCGACCGACCGGATTCGGGCGTTTTGCAGTGCGGCCATCGTCATCGGACCCGAAGCCGTGCCGGTGACCGACGCCGGTGCCTTACTCTGTGAATGAGCCATAGAGGGAAGCAGGAGCACGAGGAGAGAAATTCCTGCGAGAATGTTCGTCTGTTTCATAACGGGGTTCCTTCCGTGGGGGGATGCGCTTCGATATAGAGCGATTCCGGTTCCGGAGCGACGGCGACCAGAATCAGAACCTCCTGAAAAACGGATTTCGGACGCGTTGTCGACCGTTTCGGGCGGGGACGGCTATGCGCCATCAATCGTCGATGCGGACGCCGAGCGGGCCTGGGACGAACGGTGCTCGCTCTCACCACCGTTCGTCGGATTTTCGGAATGGCCCGGGCGGCAGCGCGAACCGTCCGCGCCGGCACTGCGATGGGAGCGGCTGGCTTAACGTGCGCTATCCGGACAGGGGGACGACGCGAACCCAATTCGGTCCGGAACAAGAGTACGATCAAAACGGCGACAACCGGGAAAGCCAGCAGGCGCAACGAGGGTGACGTCCGTCTCCGGGGCGTCTCGGGGCCGAAGGGGGTCAGAGCGACGAGCAAACCGTCCGTTGCACGCAACGCTTCCAACTCTTCCCGACAGGCGGCGCATCCGGACACATGGTGCCGTACCCGAACGGCGGACCACCACGAAAGATCGCCTTCGTCCCAGGGCAGCAACAACGGCTCGATTCGTTCGCAATCAGATCGATTCATCTTCCCAATCCTTCAAGGCGAGGCGCAAGCGCTGCCGGGCCGAATGCAGACGCGACATCACCGTGCCGCTCGGAATCCCAAGAATGACAGCAATCTCGCGGTACTTCATACCCTCCCAGACATGAAGCAGGAGCGGGGTCCGCAAATCCTCCGGCAGTTCGTCCAGCGCGCGGTACATCGCCTGCATCTGTTCACTCCGCATTGTCGCATGCTCCGGTGTCGGCAAGGCAGAGGGTAAGACGGCGAGGGTCTTTTCTCCGGAAACGCCATGGATGTTGTCTGCGCCCTGCTGTTCCCGCCAGCGAAGCACCACATTCACCGCAATCCGATACAACCAGGTCGATTCCGATGATTGCCGACGGAAGTTCGGGTAGGCCGCGAGGGCACGTATGCCCACTTCCTGCGTCAGATCATCGGCGAGGTCCAGGTTTCCTGAAAGCCGCGCCGTCAACCGCCGGATGCGCGGACGCTCCTGCGCCCAGATCCTTTCAAAGGTCATATCCGGGCGTGCAAGGAAGGGGAGGACCATCGTCTTCGTGGGAACCATCACTCCTGTAAGATACGCACTCGAACGGTTTATTCGGGCAGGATGTCGAAAGTTTTCATCGGGGAGGGTTTTCGACCGGGAGACGGGAAACGACCGGTATGCGTTCGGCTTACCGTTTTCTTGTCGCTTTGCTGTCCGTGTGGCTCCCGACGTCCGTAGCCGCCGCCCGGCAAACCCGCCTGTCGATGCAGGAACTGGCTCTTGACGGGATCACCCAGGAGTGGGGTGAACCGCATAAAGGGCGAAGCGTCGATAACAATCCGCTGATCATCGGCGGGCGCCTCTTTGGCGAGGGTATCGGAACCCATGCCGCCAGCGAGTGGCTGATCGATCTGAAAGGCGGTGCGCTTCGTTTCTCGGCGATGGTCGGAGTGGACGACGAGACAAATGGCCAGGGATCGGTCACGTTCGAGGTCTGGGTGGACGGAAAGAAGGCGTTCGATTCCGGAACGATGAAAGGCAAGCAACCGGCGAAGTCCGTCGAGGTCGATCTGACGGGCGCGAAACGGCTACGCCTCGTCGTTACCGATGCCGGCGACGGTATTAACTACGACCATGCGGACTGGGCGGACGCCGCGATCGCGCTGACATCCGACGCGGCCGCCCGCCCGGAAACCGCCGTCCTGCCGGTCGAACCGTCGATTCCGATCCGGATGGCTCCCGATCCGCCCGAACCGGCAATCCACGGCCCGCGCGTGGTCGGCACCACCCCCGGACGACCGTTCCTCTTTCGCATCCCGACGACCGGCCAAAGACCGCTGCGGTTTTCCGCCACCGGACTGCCGGACGGGGTCTCGCTCGATCCGAACACCGGCATCCTGACCGGCAGCGTCAAGGAAAGGGGAACGTACCGAACCGAGATCACCGCGCGCGGACCGCGCGGAACGGCGACCCGCCGTCTGACAATCGTCGCCGGTCAGGGAATTGCTCTGACGCCGCCCCTCGGCTGGAACTCCTGGAACGTCTGGGGGACCGCGGTCACGGCGGAACGGGTACGTCAGGCGATCGATGCCTTCGAGCGGTCCGGACTGGCCGATCACGGATTCGCCTACGTGAATATCGACGACGGCTGGGAGGCGGGACGGGCTCCCGATGGCACGATCCTGGTCAATGAGAAGTTCGGCGACATGAAGGCGCTGGCCGACTACGCTCACGGGAAGGGACTGAAACTGGGGATCTACTCCTCGCCCGGCCCGAAAACGTGCGCCGGTTATGAGGGCAGTTTCGGACATGAACGGCAGGACGCTCTGACCTACGCCGCCTGGGGAGTAGACTACCTGAAGTACGACTGGTGCTCGTACGGCGGAATCGCGCCGTCCGGCGAACGCGGTAGTCATGTCTGGCCTTATCGCCTGATGCAACGGGCGTTCCGGGATGCGCCGCGTGACATGGTCTTCAGCCTCTGCCAGTACGGCATGAGCAATGTCTGGGAGTGGGGGCCGTTCGTCGGCGGAAACTGCTGGCGCACGACCGGGGATATCACCGATACCTGGTCCTCCATGGCGGGCATCGGGTTCTCGCAGGATGCCCTCGCCCCGTTCGCCCGTCCGGGGCACTGGAACGACCCGGATATGCTGGTTGTCGGCAAACTCGGCTGGGGACCGAATCTGCGGCCTACCCGGCTGAAGCCGAACGAACAGATCACCCATATCACGCTCTGGAGTCTGCTGGCCGCCCCGTTGCTGATCGGATGCGACCTGACGCAACTGGACGATTTCACCCGCGCGCTACTTACCAACGACGACGTTCTGGAGGTCAATCAGGACCCGCTCGGAAAACCTGCCACCCGAAAGTCGACAAAGGGGCAGACGGAGATTTGGGCACGTCCGCTGTTTGACGGAACGATAGCGGTCGGGGTGTTCAACCGGGGAATGGAAGGGATCGAGGTCCCGATTCCGTGGAAGGTGATCGGGTTGTCCGGACGGCAGCCCGTGCGGGACCTCTGGCAAGGGAAGGATCTCGGCGACCGGACGGACGGATGGACGGTTCGTGTCCCGGCGCACGGAGCCCTGTTGTTTAAAGTGGGAAGAATCATCGGCGAAAGGTAAAGCGATTGCGGATACCTTCACCCAGAATATCCTGCTCACCCACGATGCTCGTGCCCGAGTGGGTCGCTTGAAACGCCCGGTTTTGGACGAACTCGGAGACGAAGGACATCCTGTCGCCGTCCGTGCTGTAACGGCCGTAATCGTAATGCCGGTAACGGCCGTCCGGCCTCCCCTCACGATAACGGCGGCAGAGGACCTCGTGTCGATACCGTTGGTCCGGCAGTAATTCAAGCGTGCCTTCGGTCGTCTCAATGAGGTACCGGACCGGCCTTTCCTCCTCCGGGACCATACCGTCGAAGATCGTGGCCGGCAATGCGCGGGAATCCGCTTCGGCCAGGCGATAGACCAGGGAAGGGGCGCTCTTGTTGCCCCCGCCGCCGCAACCGAGGAGCGGCAAAAGCGAAGCGACACCGAGCGTACCGAAAAAAACCGCCCTGAAATTCCGAAACATAAGTATTTCCTTTCCGTTTTCGATCGTGTTGGATGGCAGGTTCGAACGAAGAGAGGGTATCGAGCGGACGTGAACGGGGTGTGAACGGAACGTGAGCGAAGGTCCGGCCAACCGTCCGAAGTCCGGTTTTCGGCCGAAGGAATCCCGGGGAACGACGTGGTAAAGTACGGTTAGTCTCAAAGGAGAAACGGAATCCCCGTGAAGTTCAACGCCCGTCAATTCATCCTCATCGGTCTCGGTCTCCTGGTGGTGTACGGTCTGGTCAATTTCGTCGCGAACCAGGTACAGACCCGTTCGCAGCTGGCGCAGGTCGCTTCGAAGGAACCGGCCCGGCAGGAGGAGGGCGTCCGCTCCCTGATGCAGCGAGGCGTCCTGTTCGACGCGCTTCAGGGCGGCGCAAGCAAAGATGTGCGTCTGGCGGCGATCGCGACGCTGGCCCGGCTGGCCGAGGACGGGAAGAACCCGCAGGCGTTCAAGGAACTGCTGCAGATGCTGAAGGACCCCGACACCGAATCGGTCGAGGCCAAAACACACCCGGTGCGGGACGCCGCGAAGGATGCGGTCGCGAAGGTCGGTCTCGGGTATCAGGACCTGCTCTTCGCCGCCGCCAAGGACCCGGACGGGAATATCCGCGACCAGTCCCGGAACGCGCTGAAGCAGATCGGCCGCCCGTTGAAGGAGGAGATGGCGAAGCGTCTGGAGGACAAGGACCTGCGAATGGCGATGGGCGATATGCTGTCGTCGATCGGTCCGGAGACGGTTCCCCTGATCACGCCCTACCTCTACCCGCCGAAGCTCAAAGCCGATGACAACGAGTACAAAACGCAGTTGATCGAGATTCTCGGCAAGTTCACGGTTTCGGAGGCGGCGACCCCGATCCTCCAGTTCCGCGACGATCCGAACCCGAATGTCCGCCGTTCGGCGGTGACCGCCCTGGCGAACATCGCACAGCCGGTCGGCGCGCCGGTGCTGATCAAAGCGCTGTCGGACCCGACGGCGGATGCCTCCGCCCGTGCGGCGGCGGCGGGCGCCCTCGGCGGTATCGCGACCCCGGAAGCGAACGCGGCGATGCAGAAGGCGATCAGCGATTTCGACGTCGCGGTCGCGGTCGCGGCGACCGCAGGTCTGCGCCGCGCCGGAGACAAAGCGGCGGCCAATATCGCGGCGCTCCTCGCCCACCCCGAGGCGGCGGTGCGCGCCCGTGCCGCCGAGGCGACCGGCGGCATGAGTGACCCGACTCTGGCGGTCCGGGCGTTCGGCGATGCGGATGCCGCCGTTCGCGCCCGCGCGATCGAATCCATCGGGGACATTCTCGCCCGCGCCGTTCAGGTGCGGGACGATCTGCAAACGCTGGCGGCGGGCGGCGATGCCGCGGCCCTGGAACCGGCGCTCCAGTCCCTGCAAACCCGCGGCGCGTTCCTCGAACTGGCCCGTCCCGCCAACGCCGCCGCGAAGGCCAACGCGATCGCCCTGCTGAACGCGCAGATTGCGGCGGAGAAGGATCAGGCGAAACGGACGCCCTACCGGGAACGAATCGCCCGGCTGGAGTCGCCGACGGTCTTGCCGCCTCTGGCCGAGGTGAACGAGAACACGCTGGCTCCGCTGGTGCGTGCCCTGTCGGATGCGGACGGCACCGTGGCGCAGAACGCGGTGACGGCGTTCGGACGGATCGGCGAACCGGCGATTCCCTCCCTGGTGCGATTGATTGGCAACGCGAATGAAAAGGTGGCGTACTATGCCTCGCAGGCGCTCGTCCGGATCGGCCGGGTCGCCGTGGACCCCCTGCTCGCCGCTGCCCGAGCGGGGCAGCCGACCGCCCGCTGGGCCGCCATCACGCTGGGAGAGATCGGCGACGGACGCGCGGCGGAGGCTTTACAGGCCCTGACCGGCTCTCCCGACCCGGATACCGCCTATGTGGCGCAGGCCGCCCTCGCCAAAGTCCGCCGCACCTGAGCGATCTCCTTCCTCGATCGCCTGTCGTCCGGAACCTTTTTTCGCGCCCTGCCGTCGTGTGCAGGGCGCTTCCCGTCAGTGAGCGTCCTCCGACCGGGAGTGTCGGGAAAGGAGAACGCATGGTTACGGATACGATGGCAACGCCGAACTATCTGGTCCCCACGCAGGGACGGCAACGATTGTCCGGCCTCTTTACCTCACAAATCGAAGCGGAACGCGCCGTCGATCGACTGGAGGCGCTGGGCATTCCGCGCACCGATATCTCCCTGTTCTTTCGGGAGGAGGAGAAACTGGTGACGACGGATGCCACCGGCGAGACCAAGGCGGCCGAGGGCGCAGGTGTCGGGTCGGCAGTGGGCGGAACGATCGGGGCGATCTTCGGCGCGATTGTGGCGGCGGTAACGGCAATCACCATACCGGGCGCGGGAATCGTCATCGCCGGCCCGCTGGCCGGGGCGCTGGCCGGAGCCGGGGCGGGGGGGTTGACCGGCGGCCTGATCGGCGCGTTCGTCGGCGCGGGCGTTCCGGAGGAGACGGCGCGCGTTTATGAAAGCGCGATCCATGCCGGCGGAGTCGTGGTGGTGGTCGACGTTCCGGAGACGCTGGTTCCCGAGGCGCGAGAGATTCTTCGGTTCGCCGGAAGTTAGAGGAACCTCCGGCACGACGAAGGCCCTGTCGGAGCAGGGCCTTCGTCGTAAACCGGGAAAACGGAGAGGGTGGGATTCGAACCCACGGAGCTCATCACTCACTCGCTTTCGAGGCGAGCGCACTAGACCACTATGCGACCTCTCCCGATTGGGAAACCCCGTCGGAGGGACTCGAACCCCCGACCTCGCCCTTAGGACGGGCTCGCTCTATCCGGACTGAGCTACGACGGGAAGCGCGGCGTCCTTAAAGTCCCTAAAGAACCTCGAAGGACCACCCTGCAACCCGGCAGTGTACCATGTTCGCCCTGTCAACGCCAACATGGGATAAACAAGGCGTCGGTCGCGACAACCGACGCCTGCTCACATCCATTAATATCGGGGCGAAAGGATTTGAACCTTCGACCTCTGCGACCCGAACGCAGCGCTCTACCAAGCTGAGCCACGCCCCGAAAATGCCGGAATTTTACGGGTAGGTTCCGGCGACGAACGGTATTATAACCCATACCCTACGATGACGCAAGCCAGTATGCTCTCTCAAAATCCCCGCCTTCTTCTGGGAATTGACGCCGGCGGAACCTCCGTTCGGCTGGAGGTATCGACGGAGGGTGACCCGGGGACGGTGGACGGTCGGGAGACCGCCGCCGCGCCGGACGGCGGTCCGGAACCCCTGGAATCCCTCTTGAAAGATCCGGTGGCAGGCGACCTGACCGCCGACTCCGTGGCGGCGGTCTGCGCCGGAATCACGAAGTTTACTCGTCCGCAAATCGCCGATCGCTGGGAGACGTTCCTGAGACAACGGTTTCCGAGGGCGGTTCGGACTGTCGTACCGGATTATGTGATCGCGTTTCACGGGGCCCTGCCGGAGGGGACGGGGATAACCGTGATCGCCGGGACCGGAGCCGTGGTATACGGTGAGGATCCCCACGGCGGAAAGGTACGGGTCGGCGGGCGTGGATGGGAGTTCGGAGATGAGGGAAGCGGCGCGCATATGACGGCGGATGCCGTCCGTCGGGCCTTACGCGCCCTGGACGGGGTGGAAGCGATGACCCCGATGGCGCTGGCCGTCTGTGAGTTCCTGGGGACCACCGATGCCGCCGCCCTGGCGGAACGCGCCCGGCAAAGAGCCGTGACCGACGGGCGGGGATTCCTGACACCCTTTCTGCTCGAACTCGCGCGTCGGGGAGACGTCGATGCCGAAAATCTCTTCGTCGGCGCAGGCGGATGGCTGGCCGCCTGGACGCGCGCCGCGTACCGGCAACTCGATTTCGGTTCGACGGCGACCGTGCGGGTGGCGACGGCAGGCGGACTCTGGGCGGCCGGAGACAGGATTCTGTTGCCGTTCCGTCATGTGATCGGAAGATGGGTGCCGAATGTTAGCGTGGTCGCCCCGGAATCCCCGCCGACTCGGGGCGCGCTTCGAATGGCTGCACGCCTGCGGGGCGATTGACAAGGCAAAAGTGTCGCCGTAAACTGCAAAATAGCGCACGAATCCTTTTCCTGTTTCTCTTCGGAGAGGCGTCGCGCCGGTCGTACCGACATCAAGGAGCCTGGCATGGAAGATACACCCGTTTTGAAATGGACTCTGGCTGCGCTGGGCGTGATCGTCGCCTGCTTCTGCCTCGGGTATTTCGTTCTCGGACCGACCCCGCGTTCCCCGCAACCGGAACCCGCCGGAGTGCAGGTCGCCCAGGGGAATAACCTACCGACGAGAGTCGTTGCTCCCGCCGCCCGCCCGCGTTCCACGGGGAAGCCGGGCATCATTCTGGAAGATCAAACGGCCGAGATTATCGCCAACCAGGAGAAGGTGCGGAAACTCGAGGAGGAGAACCGGAAACTGGCCGAAGCGCTCCGGCAACAGAAATTGATGGCGTCGCCTCCGCCGCCCATTCCGTCCGAGGAACTGGCGGAGACGCCGGCCGCCGAACCGATCACTGAAGGGGTTACGGAGGAACTGCCCGCCGACCCCCCGGCGGGAGCCGCCGCCCCGATCGGAACGCCGACCCCGATCCCGCCCGATTCCGGAACGGTCGCCGCGCCCGAAGCGCGGGCGGTCCCGCTGAAACCGATCCCGGCCGCGCCGCCCGCGCCGAAGACCGTGACCGCGACCCCGAAACCGACCCCCGTGGCGACCCCGACTCCGAAACCGACCCCCGAACCCAAAGCCGCCGCCGTTGCGGAAACGCGCCCGAACGGTCCGCGTTTCCGAGTGCAGGTCGGCTCCTATAACTCCAAGCAGGCGGCGGATAACATCGCGGGCGAACTGCGGGGTCGGGGATTCTCCACCAGCATCGTGACCGAGGAGTCCGGGAGCAAGGCGACGTTCCATGTGCAGGTCGGCGCATACAACAACCGGGCGAACGCCAGCAATACCCTGCGCGAACTCGAGGCGAACGGTTACGAAGCCCGCATTGTGGAGTAGGCCGTCAAACGGGACGGTTCGGACCGGTTACCTCGAATCGGTTCGGACCGGTTACCGTCGCTGACGCGGGTCCAGCGCGTCCCGCAACCCGTCACCCAGGAAGTTCAACGCCAGCACGGTCGCCGATAACACCAGAGACGGGTAGAGCAGCAGGCGCGGATGGGACCGATAGTAGTCCAGCGCGTCGTTGATCATCCGCCCCCACGACGGAAACGGGCGCTGGACGCCGATCCCGAGGAAGGAAAGGGTGGCCTCCGCCAGGATGATGCCTGCCAGGTCGACCGTGACCGATACGAGGATCGGAGAAAGAAGGTTGGGCAGGATGTGACGCCGGAGGATGCGTCCGTCGGTCGCGCCCATCGCGCGGGCCGCCTCCACAAACTCCCGCTTGCGAAGGGACAGCACCTGCCCGCGCACCAGACGGGCCAGCGGCGGCCATCCCGTCACGCCGAGGGCGACAATCACCAGCGAAATGGAGACGGCCGGGTTGGACGCGGCCGTTCCGAGGGTTCCCAGTAAGAGGATCGGCAGCAGGATGTCGGGGAAGGCCAGCATGACATCGGTCGTCCGCATCAGCAGGGAATCCACCCACCCCCCACGATAACCCGCCGTCAAGCCGACCAGCAGCCCGATCGTCACCACGACGGTTTCGACGGCGAAGGCGACGCCGAGAGAGATACGCGCGCCATGGAGCAGCCGCGAAAAGGTGTCCCTGCCCAGTTCATCGGTCCCCAGTCGATGTGCGACGCTCGGGTCCCGCAAACGCTCCGACAGTGACTGCCGGGCGAAGTCGTAGGGAGCGATCCAGGGAGCCAGCAGAGCGATCAGCGCCAGCACGATCAGAAGGATCAGACTGCCGAAGGCAAGGGGATTGCGCCGCAGTCGGCTCCAAAACGGTGGCGAGGCCGGAGCGATCTCCGACGGATCGACCGCGGAATCGACGGCGGGATCGACGGCCACGCTCATGGCTTCAAGCCCTCCTTTCGCGCGACCTGAAGCCCGAAAGCGCGGGCGCGCGGATCGAGGAAGCCGTAGAGAAGGTCGACGATCAGATTCACCAGAACGAAGATCGTCGCCAGCAGCAGGGCCATACCCTGAATGACCGGGTAGTCCCGGTTGGTGATCGAACGGATGGAGTCGTTGCCGATCCCCGGAATCGTGAAGAAGGTCTCCACGACGAACGAACCGGACAGGAGAAAGCCGAAGGTGATACCGGCGACGGTCAGGATCGGGGGAAACGCGTTTTTCAGGGCGTGTTTGAAAAGGACCGACGCCGGGGAAAGACCCTTGGCGCGGGCCGTTCGGATGTAGTCCTGCCCGAGCGTTTCCAGCATCGCCGACCGGGTCAGGCGGGCGATCAGGGCCATCGATCGGAAGGCGAGAACCAGCGCGGGAAGTACGAAGTACTGGGGGGCGATCCGCGTCGGCAGAGAGAAGCCGACGACCGGCAGCAGTCGGGCGCGGACGGCGAGCATCAGAACGAGAACCGGCGCCAGAACGAACGACGGTATGGCGACGCCGACCAGCGAGACGGACATGGCGATCCGATCGAACGGACGGTTGGCGTAGACGGCGGAAGCGATCCCGACCGGTATGCCGATCGCGAGCGACAGGAACAGCGCCAGGGTCGCCAGCAGGGCGGTATTGGGAAAACCCCGGGCGATCCGTGCCAGTACCGGTTCACCCGTAATGTAGGAACGGCCGAAATCGCCCCGGGTGACGATGCCGGTGACGTATTCGCCGTAGCGAACGAGAAAAGGGCGATCCAGTCCCCATTCCCGCCGGACCCGATCTTTGATCTCCTGCGACGCCTTCTCGCCCGCCAGAACGTCCACCGGGTCGCCGGGAGCCAGACTGGCCGCGCCGAAGACCAGGAAGGAGATCGCCAGCAGGGTGGGAATCGCCAGCAAAAGCCGCTGGACAATGAAACGAAGCATTCAGGTCGTATTGTACCGCAGGTTCGGCGCGGACCGGATAAAAGGAGAAAGGGAAACGCTTCGTTGCGCTTCCCTTCGTGCGGATCTCCGTTGTGATGCTCCCCGTTTCTCTTATTCCGTTAACCGTCGTACTTTTTTCCGGTTACTTCCAGGCGGCGAAGGACATACCGTCGTTGGCGCGGAACGCGCCCGCCCCGGCATGGGTGGCCTTGACGAGGTCCATCGCGTTGAACTCGATGGCGAAGGAGCCACGCTCGCGCTTCAGAATCGTGGGGAACAGGGCGGCGACGCCGTAGTTGACGGTGTTCCCCTGCAGGGTCAGCGCCAGGGAAGACGAACCGTTGGTGCCATGCAGGACCGCTTCGCCGAACTGTCCGGACAGAAGAAGCTTGCCGGTCACGTTATCGACGATCCGGAACGCACCCCCCTTCAGGATCTGGGACCAGACGCCGGTCACCGGGTTGAACTGGTAGCCAGCCGCTCCGACGCCCGCCAGCGGGGTGAAGTCGATCCGGCAGTTCGTGCTGCCGCCAAGGCCCAGCTTGCTCATGATGAAACCCTTCGGAACGTTCAGGGTAAAGACCCCGGCCGGTCCGCCGGTGTAACCGACATTCGGATTCGGCGTCGTATCGCCCGCGATCGCAAACACCGTGTTTTGAGCGTGCGCCATCTGCGGCGTGCCCGCCACCATCAGCCCCAGCACCAGTCCCATCCCCATGAGTTTCGCAAAACCGTTCATCGTGTCATCACACCTTCCTGTCGGATCGATCCGACAAAACATTGTCTGTCCGTAAAGGAGCAGAGTTCGGTATTTTCTCGCCTCCCGACTCTCCGAACCGGGTGACGACTCAATTCTATCCTGCAAAAAACGATTTTGCGTGTCAGAAAAAGTACAGGAAAAGTGTGCAAATGTTAACGTATTTTAGGGGGTAAGGGCGGGGTGAAGCCGGAACCTGACTCGGAAGGCGGTCGTCCAAGGGAGCGAACATTATGTTAGGCAGCTTAAGCGATCGACGGCGTCTCCTTTCTTAAAACAAAGGAGACGCCGTCGTTACCGAACGAGGACGGGTTCACCGAACCTGGGTGGTGAGGTGCGGAAGATGCCCGAAAAGCGAGTCCCGAATATCCGTGACCCACGGCTGCATCAATTCGAGGTCCCGCTGGTAGTACAAAGGAACCCACGGGGCGTCATCCACGACAATCCTCTCCGCCTGACGATAGAGGGCGGTGCGTTTCGCCGGATCGCTCTCGCTGTCCGCCTGCGCGCAGAGTTTGTCGTAGGCAGGGTTCGAGTAGCCGGTGTAGTTCTCGGTGCCGGTGGTCGAGAGAAGGAGCGAGAGGAAGTTTTGCGGGTCCAGGTAGTCCGCGCCCCAGCGCATATGGAAGGCTTCCGTTTTGAAGTTCTCGTTCGCTTTCAGGAAAGCTCCCCATTCCATTTCGTTGAGGCTGACCTGAACGCCGATCGCGGCCAGCTGCTCCTTGATGACTTCGGCGGTCTTTCGCAGGTCCGGCTGCTGCTCGCGGAAGTAGAGAGGCAGGGGCGGCATGCCTTTTCCGCCCGGAAAGCCGGCGTCGGTCAGCAGCTTTTTCGCCTTTTCCGCGTCGTACGGCAGGCCCTTGAACTCCGGATCGAAGGAGAAGATGCCTTTGGGAACAACGCCCTCCGCCTTCTGGTTGACACCGAGAAGAACGTTGTTGACAATGGCATCCTTATCGATGGCATGGGCGAACGCCTGGCGGACCCGCTTATCCTTGAACGGAGCGTAGGCTCGCAGGTTCATACCCAGGTAGAAGGTGGATGCCCGGTCGAACCGCTTGATCTTCTCCTGGTAGGAGGGATCGTCCTTCAGTGTTTCGTAGTCGCCCTTTTCGAGCGTGACGTAATCGAGTTCGCCGGAATCGAAGAGATTCCGTGCGGTTTTGGCGTCGAGGATGATCGGGCGTTCGATCGACGTCAGCTTCGGCGCGCCGTTCCAGTAGTCGGCGTTGGCCTCCAGAACGATCTTGTCCTGTCGGCGGTACTCCTTCAGTCGGAAGGGACCGCTGCCGACACTGTTTTTCTCGGTGATCGTGAACGCGCCGCCAACGGTCTTTTCCCCTTTTTCGACCTCCTCCTTCGGAACGGCGGCGGCGGTCAGGTAGGTGAGTTTACCGAGGAAGTAGGCGCGCGGAGCGACCAGCGTGATGCGGACGGTCTTCGGATCGACGACCCGGACCCCGGACAGTTCGGTCGCTTTTCCGGCGTTCCATTCGGTCGCGCCCTGAATATCGCTCAGATAGCTGAGAGCGACCGGGGAGTTCAGCTTTTTGTCGAGCGAGCGGGTGATCGAGTACTTGATATCCTCCGCCGTAATCGCCCGTCCGTTGTGGAACTTCGCGCCCTCGCGGATTTTGAAGGTGTACGTTTTGCCGTCGGCGGACACCTCCGGCAGTTCGGCGGCGATCAGGGGCGCGACCTCGTTCTTTTCGTTCCAGCCGACCAGTCCCTCATAAACGCTCTGCAGCATGTCGATCGTCGCACCGTCCCGGACGAGAGCCGGGTCCAGCGTGGTCGGCTCCGCCGTGAGCGGATAGCGAAGAACCCCCGGACGCCCGCTGCCGGTCGCCGCGCCCGAACCGGGTGCGCCGGGCGAACCGGCGCCCTCGCCGCCGGAGGACGTACAACCCGGCGAAAGGACCAGGGGGCCGACAACGCAAAGGGCGAGAATGAGCGACCGTCGCGTCAGGGAAAGAACTGGGTGGCGAAACAACGGAAATTCTCCTTACGACAAACCAGGCGACATACGGGAAAGTTGGGGGCATTATAGCACGAGAGCGGGAACCGGAGCAATCCGGTCGGCATACCCTTCCCGGGAACGAAAGAGATACCGATCCGTTTATAGGAAAATCGATGGACGGGCTATAATGCAGAAAGCCATG
The DNA here is from genome assembly GCA_033762295.1 of Capsulimonadales bacterium. Taxonomy (GTDB): domain Bacteria; phylum Armatimonadota; class Armatimonadia; order Armatimonadales; family Armatimonadaceae; genus JANRLW01. The sequence goes on along the minus strand of JANRLW010000101.1, from coordinate 16,968 downwards.
CCGGATTTTTTCATTTACAATACGCTCACGCGCACGAAAGAGAAGTTCGTGCCACTGGTCGCGGGCAAGGTCGGCCTGTATACCTGCGGCCCGACCGTCTATAACTTCGCCCATATCGGCAACCTGCGAACCTTTCTGTTCGAGGATCTGCTGTCGCGTACCCTGCGCTTCAACGGCTACGACGTCACCTGGGTCATGAATATTACCGACGTCGGACATCAGACGTCGGACGCCGACGCGGGCGAGGATAAAATGGCGGTCGCCGCCAAGCGCGAACAGCTCGACCCCTATCAGATCGCGCGAAAGTATGAGGAGTACTTCCTCCGCGATATGGACCGACTGGGCATTCGCCGTCCGGACATTCTGCCGCGTGCTACCGAGCATGTCGCGGAGATGGTCAAACTCAACCGGATGCTTGAGGAGCGGGGGTTCACCTATACCACGCCCGAAGGGCTGTACTTCGATACGAGCAAGGTGAACGACTACGGGAAACTCGCCAACACCCGGCTCGATCAGCAGCAGCAGGCGGCCCGCGCCGATGTCGTGGTCGATACCGGCAAACGGACTCCGCAGGACTTCGTGCTGTGGTTCGCCAACAAGCCGAACCATATCATGAAGTGGGAGTCGCCCTGGGGGGTCGGGTATCCCGGCTGGCATATCGAGTGCTCGGCCATGAGCATGAAGTACCTGGGAGAGACGTTCGATATCCACTGCGGCGGGAACGACCATATACCGGTCCATAACACCAACGAGATCGCGCAGAGCGAATCGGCGACCGGACGGACGTTCGTCAATTACTGGATGCACGCGGCGTTTCTGACCCTGGGCAAACAGGCGAAAATGAGCAAGTCGAAGGGCGGATTCCTGACCGTTCAGACCCTGATCGACTCCGGGTACGACCCGCTGGCCTACCGGTATCTCTGCCTTCAGGCGCATTACCGTTCGGAGATGGAACTGGCCTGGCAATGGAGCGATACCGAGGACGGTCAGGGGAGCGCATCGTCGCTCGATACCGCGCAGGCATCGCTGAACCGTCTCTATGACCGGGTCGCGCGAACGGAGGACGAACCTCTGACCGCAGAGACGGCCTATCGGGAGGCGCGGGAGGACGTCCTGACCGCATTGAACGACGACCTGAACGTCCCGCGCGCGGTCGGACTGCTGCACTCCTACGGTTCGCCTCGTCTCTGGCGGGAGTTCGACGCCATTCTCGGCCTGAATTTTGCCGAACGCGCCGTCGTCAGGGAAGAGGCCCCGGTCGAGGTGCCGCCGGAGGTGACCGCTCTGCTGGAGGCGCGTCAGGCGGCGCGGAAGGCGAAGGATTTCTCCCGCGCCGACGGGATCCGAAAGGAGATCGGCGACCTCGGTTTCGAGATTGTCGATACGCCGCAGGGACCGACGGTGCGCCGTAAGTAGCCGGGGAACCGGGCGTGTTACAATGGACGGCATGAAGGTTCTTGGGATTGAGACGTCCTGCGACGAGACGGCGGCGGCGGTCACCGAGGACGGTCGGATCGTCCTTTCCAATGTCGTCGCCTCGCAGATGGCGGAACATGCCCGGTACGGCGGAGTCGTTCCGGAGGTCGCTTCCCGGCGTCACGTGGAGCTGATAAACCGCGTGCTGCGTCAGGCGCTCGACGATGCGGGAACGACGTTCGCCGAACTGGACGCCATCGCCGTGACCAGTCGTCCCGGCCTGCTCGGCGCATTGCTCGTCGGCGTCACGGCGGCCAAGACGCTGGCCCAGGCGCTGAGTATCCCCCTGATCGGAATCCACCATATCGAAGCCCACCTGTACGCCAACTTCCTGACCCATGCCGACGCCGACTTTCCGGCAGTCGCGCTGGTCGTCTCGGGCGGCCATACGGACCTGTTCCACCTGCGGGGGCATGGCGATTACGTGCTGCTCGGGCGGACGCGGGACGATGCCGCCGGGGAGGCGTTCGACAAATGCGCACGCCTGCTCGGACTGGACTATCCGGGCGGGCCGGCGATACAAAAGGCCGCCGAAGGGGGCGATCCGAAAGCGGTCCCCTTTCCCCGCGCCCACCTCGACGGCGCGTTCGAGTTCTCGTTCAGCGGACTGAAGACCGCCGTCCGCCGTTTCGTCGACACCCCGACGACGGATCGGATCGCCGATGTGGCCGCGTCGCTACAGGAGGCGATCGTCGATGTCCTGGTATCCAAAACGCTGGCCGCGGCGAAGGCGCAGGCGGTCCCTCGTATTTTTCTGGCCGGGGGAGTGGCCGCGAACCGACGGCTCCGGGAGCGGATGCGCGAGGCGTGCGACCGCGCCGGCCTCGCGCTGTTTTACCCGCCCGTCTCGCTCTGCACCGACAACGGAGCGATGATCTCGGCGGCCGGATACTATCACTGGAAAGCGGGACGGACGGACGACCTGACCCTGTCCGCGATCGCTTCCGAACCCCTCGCGGTTAAGGCACACTGAATGTCGCTCGCGATCTACAATTTGCTTCTGCTGGTCTTCTCTCCCCTGATCTACCTTTACCTGCTCTACCGGCGCAGCATCGGTAAGGAGGATACGGAACGCTGGTCGGAACGCTGGGGACGCTACCCGGAAGCGGTCGACGGTGAGACCGGGCGGCCCCGCCTGCACGTCCACTGCGTCTCCGTCGGCGAACTGATGGCGGCCATTCCGGTCCTGCGTGAACTGCGGAAACGGTATCCCGAAGCGTTCCTGATCGTCACGACGACGACGATCGGCGGGCGGGAGGTCGCGCTGAAACAGGTGCCCCCGGCCGATCTCGTCGTGTACTACCCTCTGGATTTCCCCTGGGTGACGGCCCGTGCGCTGGCGGCGATCCGCCCGGATGTCGTCGCCCTGCTGGAATGGGAGATCTGGCCCAACTTCCTGACCGAAGCGAAGCGGCGCGGGGCGAAGATCGTCGTGCTGAACGGGCGCATTTCGGATAAAGGACTGCGGCGCGGCCTGCGCGGACGGTTCTTCGTCGCCTCCGGATTGGCGGCGGTCGATCGGTTTTGCATGCAGTCGGAGGAGGATGCCCGGCGGGCCGAACGGGTCGGCGTCGATCCGGCAAAGGTGCGGATGCTGGGCAATACCAAATTCGATGAAACATCGACGATGCTGACGCCGGACGAGCGAGCCACCCTCCGCGCCGACCTCGGGATTCCGCCCAACGTCCCGGTGCTGGTCTGCGGCTCGACGCGTCCCGGCGAGGAGGAGATACTGGCGGAAGCCGTCGCCGTTCTGCGATCGTCGTTCCCCGACCTGTTCGTCATCGTCGCTCCCCGCCATTTGGATCGCGCGGACGAAGCCGCTGCGCCGTTCGGCCCCGGCCTGCGCCGTCGTTCGCAGAGAGAGGACCGCCGCGCGACCTCGACGCTGCTGCTGGACTCGTTCGGGGAACTGGCCCGGGTCTACGCCGTCGCCGATGTCGCCTTTATCGGCGGGTCGCTCAAACCGTTCGGCGGCCAGAGCGTCTTTCAACCGCTGGCACAGGGCGTCCCCGCCGTCTTCGGACCGTTCATGAACAATCAGCGGGATATCGCCGCGCTGGCGATGTCCGAAGCCGTGGGGTTCATGGTACCGGACGCCAAAACGCTGGCATGGGTCGTCACACGCCTGCTGAAGCGGTCCGGGAGCGAACGGCAGGCGCAGGCGGCGCGGGCGCGAGGATTGATCGAGCGGAACCAGGGCGTGGCGTCCCGCTGCGTCGATGTCATCGCGGAACTCCGGGGCGAATGACACGCGAGGCGTTTGTCGAGAACGTTCTCAACGGCGGGGATCACGGCATCGGCGCCTCTTTGCTGCGCGGCCTGCTCCGGGTGTTCGCCTTTCTGCACCGGGTCGGACTCGAAATCTATCTCCTGCCGTTCCACCTGGGTATCCGTAAGCGCTACCGTCTCCCGGTTCCGGTGATAGCGGTCGGTAACCTGTCGTCCGGAGGAACGGGGAAAACACCGATGACGATCCGGATCGTCCGCTTCCTGCAGCAGGTCGGACTGCACGTGGTCGTGCTATCGCGCGGGCATGGCGGCACCGGAGAGAGCCGGGCGACCCCCCGGTTGGTGAGCGACGGGGAAACCGTCCTGCTGACCCCGGCGGAGGCAGGGGACGAACCCGTGCTGCTGGCACGGTCGTTACCGGGAGTGCCCGTGGTGGTCTGCCGGGACCGCCGAAAATCGGGGCGTCTCGCGGTCGAACGATTCCAACCCGACGTGATCGTGTGCGACGACGCCCTGCAGTACTGGCAACTGCACCGTGATCCGGACATCGTGCTGCTCGACACGCGTCGTCCGTTCGATAACGGTCACGTGTTGCCGCGCGGCCTGCTGCGCGAACCGCCGGAGCATCTGTCACGAGCGGGAATCGTGGTTCTGACGCGCGCCGACCGGGTTTCGGACACCGAACGCCAGGAGCGCATCGCTCTGGTCGGAAGGTACACGAAAGCCCCGATCTTCACGGCGACGCACGAACCGGTGGACTGGGTCCGGGCATCGGACGGGGGGACGCTGCCTTTGGAAACGTTCGCCGGTCAACCGGTCCTCGCCGTTTCCGGAATCGCGGACGGGAACGCCTTTGCGGACAGCGTTCGAAGATTGGGCGCGGACCTCGTGGCAAACCTGGCGTTCGGCGATCACCATCGCTATACCCGCGCCGACCTCGACCGGGTCGCCGCGATGGCGAACGTTCCGGTTGCCGTAACGACGGAGAAAGACCTGGTGAAAATCGCCCCGCTGCTCCGGGAGGGCGACCCGGCGTTCCATGCCCTGCGTATCGGGATGAAAATCGACAACGAAACGGCGTTCCTGGCCGCCTTGCGACCCTACCTTCCGGCGACCGCCGGGAAGGAATAAGACGCGAACGGACCAATATAACCCGTGGAACAACGGTCGAGCCGATCCGGCATCGCCCGTTGACGATCCCTTTTTGTTTCCTTTTTTGAGTATTTTTCGGGCGATTCAACAAACCCCGGAAACGTAGGGTTATAACGGAGTATGGTACTTCTGACTACCGAGAAACTGGACCCGCAAAGGGCGATCGATGCGGTGATGACCGAGGCCGACGGGGCGTACGTGCTTTTTGTCGGGGTCGTGCGAAACCATTCGCGCGGTCGCGCCGTGACCGGTCTGGAGTATCAGGTTTATGCGCCGATGGCGGAGAAGCGGATGAAGCGGCTTGTCGAGGAAGTTCGGGAGCGGTGGGGGTTGAAGTCCGCCATTCTCCATCGGTACGGGCCGATCGCGGTCGGCGAGGCGGCGGTGGTGATCTGCGTGTCGAGTGCGCACCGCGCCGAGGCGTTCGACGCCTGTCGCTGGACGATCGATACGCTCAAGGAGGACGTCCCGATCTGGAAGAAGGAGTTCGCGGCGGACGGAACGTTCTGGATCGAGGGAGATACCGGTATTCCGGCGGTCGCAAGCGAAATCGGACACGGGTAACCCGAAACCGCCATGGTCGAGTTGAACGAGAGAACGGAAAACCGGCCCGGGGAAAGCCCGATCCTCGTTCGCCGGATGCGGACGTCCGATATCGAACAGGTGTCGCGCATCGAGCGGACGGCGTTCTCCACCGCCTGGAGCGTTCAGGCGTATGTCACCGAACTGGCGAATCCGAACGCGACCTATCTGGTGGCCGTCGACGGCCGAACCGGACTGACGGAGAATATCGTCGGATATGCGGGCCTCTGGGTGGTCATGGACGAGGCGCATGTGACGACGATCGCGGTGAAGCCGGAGTGCCGGGGACGGCGCATCGGCGAACGGATGCTCTCCGAAATGCTGTTTCTGGCGCGGCGGCAGGGGGCGAACCGCGCGACGCTGGAAGTGCGGTCCTCGAACGTCGTCGCGCACCGTCTGTACGAGAAATACGGGTTTCTCTGGGTGGCGGTACGCAAGAACTACTATTCGGATAACAACGAGAACGCGGATATCCTCTGGATCAACGATATGGACGATCCGGCCTGGAGAAAACGGTACAACGAACTGCGCCGGGAACTGGAATTGCCGCCGATGTGACGCCGTTTCTTCCGGCCCGGTCGCGGCGTCGGAACGGCTCCGCGCGATGGTCGGTCGGTTCCCTACCGGAAGGCTTCCGTGGTAGAATGATCGCGGATTTTTAGGAATACGGATCACCATTCCGGAAAGGGAAACCGCCCGTGCCAGCTATTGACACGCCTGTTTTGCCCGACACGCCGACGATTTCGCCGTCGCCGCTCGGTCTGCCCGGTTTTGACGAAATCGAGGATATTCGCCATGGTGCGGATATCGATGGTCCCTGGATCGTCATTCTGTACAACGACGATTGGCATACGTTTGACGACGTCATCATGATTTTGCAGAAGGCGACCGGCTGTTCGCTCGAAAAAGGCGCGGCCATCGCCTGGGAAGTGCATACTCGTGGCCGCGCCATCTGCTTCTCCGGGACCAAGGAGGAGTGTGATCGTGTCGCGGCAATCATCGCCAGCATTCGTCTTCAGGTGGAAACGGATCGCGCCTGAGCCGTTTCCGGTTTCCGTGGCTCCCCCGAACAACAGCCAGGCTTTTCCGCCTGGCTGTTCTTCTTCGTGGTCTTAATCTTCCCTTAACATCGTTTTGTTAAGATCAGCAACGGTCGTCCCCGGCCAGGGATGATAATCAGTAAATCCGAGGGAAGATATGCGTGTCCCGTTCTCCCGTCCGTTGACGCTCGCGCTGGCCGCCGGCGCATTGCTGAGCGTCGCCGCCGTTCCCGCGATATTCCGGCTTGGTAAGCAGGCCGACGGCGCCTTTTTTGTCTCCTCCGGTCAGCGGATCGAACCGGGAGCCATCGCGTTCGACGGTCGACCTATCGATCTCGCCCTGCATCCGTCGGGGGAGTTCGCCGCCGTTCTCGGGCAGAATCGCGTTTTCCTCGTCTCCCGCTCCGGTGTCCTCGACGGAGACGCCGTTCCCCTCGGCGCCGGGGCGGCCTATCACGGGCTGATCTGGTCGCCGGATGGCAAAAAATGCTACGCCAGCGCGGCGGGCGGGTTCGTGCTCGAAATGAACCTGACCGATGCGCGGACCCTGACGGCGGGGCGTCGACTGCTGGTCGACGATAACGGGAAATCCTACCGTGGCCGAACCAATGTCGATAATCCGAGACCGGGCGGGATGGCCATCACCCGCGACGGCGCATCGCTCTTCGTCGCCTGCTGCGATCTGAACGCCGTCGTGCGCATCGACCTGTCCTCCGGAAAGGTTCGCGGGGAGTACCGGACCGAACTGTTGCCGTTCGATGTCAAACTGACGGCGGACGAGAGGACCCTGGTCGTCTCCAACTGGGGCGGAAAGTCGCCGACGACGAAAGACCGCAAGGCCGCCAGCGGAAACGCCGAGATCACGGTCGATGCGCTGGGCGGCCCGGCGTCGGGAACCGTCAGCCTGATCTCCCTGAACGGGGAGGGGAACACGGTGATTCCGGTCGGGAAGCACCCGACCGGCGTCCTGATCGACGGAAACCGTGCCTATGTCGCCTGTGCGGCGTCCGACAGCGTCAGCGTGGTCGATACGGCGGCCCGGAAAGTGGTGCGAACGATCCCCGTCCGTCAGCCGAATCTGCGCCTGTTCGGCGCGATGCCGAATGCTCTGGCTCTCTCACCCGACAAAAAGACCCTGTTTGTGTGTAATGGTGGCGATAACGCCGTGGCCGAAGCCGACCTGTCGGCAAAGGACGACCGGGCCATACGCGGTTACCGCCCCGTCGGGTACTTTCCCTCCGGAATCGCCCTGACCGCCGATGGCAGGACCGCCTGGGTCATCAATACCAAGGGGAATGGCTCCGTACGCAACACGGTCAAGGGGGAGAAGGGCAATGCCCACGATTTCCAGGGAACGGTCAGCGTCCTCGATCTGAACGCCGACCTGGCTGTCGAAACAGCCAAGGTGGTCCGAAATAACGGCTGGAACCGCACCGCCGACCAACTGAAACCGAAACGGGCGGTCTACAACGGGGCGATCAAGCACGTTCTCTATATTATTAAGGAAAACCGGACGTACGACGAGGTGTTCGGAGACCTGCCGCAGGGAAACGGCGATCCCAACCTGGCCATTCTCGCGCCTTTCGCACCCAATCACCGCAAAATCGCGCAGGAGTTCACGCTGTTCGATAACGGGTATGTGAGCGGGACCAACTCCGCGGACGGACACGCCTGGTCCAATCAGGCGATCGCCAACGACTACCTGGAACACTTCTATACCGGCTATCGCACCTACCCGGACGACGGCGACTTCGCGATGTCGATTCCGGCGTCGGGGAACCTCTGGGACGCGGCGGAAAAGAAGGGGAAGAGCATCCGGGTCTACGGCGAGTTCTGCGACGACCGGATGGCGACCTTCCTCGATACGAGCCGAAAGACGGCCGCACACCCGGACGGCGAACCGTTCGAACCCGGAAGCTGGATGGATATCTGGAAGGACCGGGGGCGGGGCCGATTCCGGTATCGGGTCGGGACCAGGGTCGACAGCCTGCGGAAGTACATTCACCCCGAGGTCGTCTACTGGCCGCTCTGGCAGTCGGATCAGGTGCGCGCCGACCTTTTCATCGAGGAGTATACCAGGTTCAGCCGGGAGAACAGGGTGCCCAACCTGATGATCCTCTCCCTGCCGTGCGACCATACCGAGGGACGTAACCCGCAGTATCCGACGGTGCGGGCGATGATGGCGGATAATGACCTGGCGCTGGGGCGGGTGGTGGAAGCCGTTTCGAAGTCGCCTCAGTGGAAAAACACCTGCATTTTCGTCATCGAGGACGATGCGCAGAGCGGCCCGGATCATGTCGACGGGCATCGCACCGTGTATATGGCGATCTCCCCGTACGTACGACGGAAGTTCACGGATAGCACACTCCTTACGACGGTCTCGATGCTGCGGTCGATCGAATTGATGCTCGGATTGGACCCGATGAACCGCTTCGACGCGGTAACGCCGCCGCTCTCCGACTGCTTCACCGATACCCCGGACCTGACCCCGTATACGGTGACGCCGAACACCGTTCCGCTGGATGAGATGAACCCGCCGGTGCAGGCGCAGACCGGGAAGGAACTCTACTGGACCCGTCAGAGCCTGGCCCTGGACTGGAGCGGCATCGATCGCCCCGACCCGGAGATTCTGTCGCGCGTGATCTGGCATTCGATCCGCGGCGTCGATACTCCCTACCCGGTTCGTCCGACGGGCAACGCGCCTTTTGCGAACGACGAAACCGTTGGGCAGGCCGGCAGGGAGGCGAACACCGGACGGCGAACCGATAGGGCAGGTCGCTGAGCGATCCCGGAGGAACGAAAAATGTCGGATATCTATCGCCAGGTGGAGGACCTGCTGACCCGATTCGGCAGCAATGCCTATGTCGGGGAACCGGTCTCCCAGAAGGAACATGCGCTCCAGTCCGCGTATCTTGCCGTCAAGGACGGCGTGAGCGACACGCTGGTGGTGGCGGCGTTGCTGCATGATATCGGTCATCTTCTGATGGCGGACGCCGACGGGATTCTGCAGGTGACGGACGGGGCGGACGGGGAGGAGAAGGCGGCGGCCGGAATCGACACGCGCCATGAGGTGCTCGGTCGGTCGTGGCTGTCGACGCATTTTCCGGCGTCCGTGTCCGAACCGGTCCTGCTGCATGTCGATGCCAAGCGGTATCTGTGCGCCCGCGAACCGGGATACTTTGAGACGTTGTCGCCGGCGTCCGTTCGCAGCCTGGAGCTGCAGGGCGGACCAATGAATGCGGACGAGACGGCGGCGTTCGAACAAAACCCGTTCCATGCGGAGGCGGTACGTCTGCGCCATTACGATGATCTGGCAAAAATACCCGGATTGGACGTCCCGGACGTCGAACACTACAGGGAACGTATCGAACGGGTCCGCAACGCCTGAGGCCGAAAGCGGAGCGAGAAAGGTGACGTAGGGATGGGTTTGAAACGAGTGCTGGGAACGGCGTATCGTCAGGTCTTCAAGAGTTTACGCCATGTGGGGGTTCGGCGTCTGCCCGTACGGGTCAATTCCGAATGGACGGTCTGGCCGGTGGAGATGTGGGACGGCCTCCGGTTCGACCATGAGGACTACATGGCCAACGCTCTGCGGCAAAGGCTGAGTCCGGGAATGGGGTTCGCCGATATCGGAGCGCATTTCGGTATCTGGTCGGGGGTGGCGGCCCGCCTCGTAGGGCCGGAAGGCAAGGTGGTCGCGGCAGAACCCTCGCCCGCCTTCGATATGCTGTCCCTGTACCTGAAGGATCGGCGGAACGTCATTTTGAACCAGGTGGCGGTCGGCTCAAAGGAGGGAACAACCTCCTTCGTCGCCCAGGGCAATACGATGTCCGGGGCGGTCGTCGGCGAGGTGACCAAGATCAACGAGAAAATGAATCCGGGCGTCCCCCTGACCGAGATCACGGTGTCCATCGTCACACTGGACAGCCTTCTCTCCGCGTACAACGTTCCGCGCTGGCTGATCAAGATCGATGTCGAAGGATACGAGGCCGAGGTCCTGCGCGGCGCGACCAACCTTCTGAAGGCGAACCATACGGACTGGATCGTTGAAATCCATCCCAAACAGATGGAGTTGTCGGGGTCCCGCGATACCGACATTTCCGATATTTTCACGTCCCACGGGTACGAGGTGCGGACGCTGCATCGGAATCCGAATACGATCTATACGATCACGGCCAGTCGACCGCAGGGCGGCGGAGGCGGCAAGTAGCCGGGCGACCAATGGAGCAGTGGGACGATATCGTGGTAGGCGCGGGCATTCTCGGTCTGGCCCACGCGTACCACCTCGGGCGGCAGGGACGCCGGGTGCTGGTCTGTGAACGTCACGCGCGGGCGCAGGGCGCGAGCGTTCGAAATTTCGGCATGATCTGGCCGATCGGACAGCCGATCGGCGAAATGTACGATCTGGCGTTAAGAAGCCGCGCGTTCTGGCTCAACCTGCTGCCCGCCGCCGGATTGTGGTATGCGCCGGTCGGAAGCCTGCATCTGGCCTATCATCCGGACGAGGCGCAGGTGCTGTTCGAGTTCTCCGAGGCGGCCAAAACGAACGGATTTCAGGGTATTCAACTGTTCCCGTCGTTCGAAGTCGGCGCGCGCTTCGGAGCGGTCCGCCCGGAAGGTCTGCGCGGCGCGTTGTTCTCCGAAACCGAAGTCTGCGTCGACCCGCGTGAAGTGGTTGCGCGTCTGCCCGACTTCCTGACGGCGCGGTTCGGAGTGACGTTCCGCTTCGGAACCGCCGTCACCCATTCGGAGGCGGGAACGGTGCGGCTTGCCGACGGACGTACGGCGCGCGGACAGGTGTATGTCTGTTCGGGCGACGAGATGGGCGTCCTGTATCCCCGACAGTTTCGGGAGATGGGACTGTTGCGCTGCAAACTCCAGATGCTGCGCACGGAACCGATGGGCGAATGGATGCTGGGGCCGATGCTTGCCGCCGGACTCACCCTCTGCCATTACCGATCGTTCGCGCACTGTCCGACACTGCCCGCGCTGAAGGAGCGTCTGGAGCGGGAGATGCCCGAATACCGGCGTTACGGAATCCATGTCATGGCCTCGCAGAACGGGCGCGGCGAACTGACTCTGGGCGATTCCCATGAATACGACGACGCGATCTCCGTTTTCGACAGCGAGGAGATCGACCGTCTGGTGCTGTCCTATCTGGCGACCTTCCTGAAGGCGGATTTCCGGGTCACCTCCCGATGGAACGGAATCTATGTCAAGCATCCGGAGAAGCCGTATGTGATCGCGCGGCCCGAACCGAACGTCACGCTGGTGACCGGGGTCGGCGGCGCGGGAATGACGCTGTCGTTCGGACTGGCGGAAAAGGTCGTGATGGAGCAGCGGGCCGGGACGGACCGACCATAGGAAAGCGGCGAGGGACGTATGCAAACGGAGCGGAGGCGACCGGCGCTGGTCGTATTCGATATGGCGGGAACGACCGTGCGTGACGGCGAGGGAGCGGTCGCGCGCTGTCTGGTCGAGGCGCTGGCGGCGGACGGGGTAACGGTATCGCAGGGCCGCGCCAATGCGTTCATGGGTATTCCCAAACCGCTGGCGATTGCCGAACTTCTCGGGGCGGCGGGATCGACGGAACGTGTCGCGGCGATCCATGCGGATTTCGTGCGCCGGATGCTGGCGTTCTATGCGACCGACCCGGCAGTCGGATCGATTCCGGGGACCGAGGAGACGTTCGACCGCTTACGGTCGGCGGGCGTGCGCGTCGCCCTCGATACCGGCTTTTCCCGTGATATCGCGGACACCATCCTCCGGCGTCTGGCATGGGAGGGGCGGATCGACGGCTCGGTGACCAGCGATGAGGTGGCGAACGGTCGTCCGTTTCCCGATCTGATCCTCGCCCTGATGGAACGGTTCGGGATTTCCGATGCGGCGACGGTGGCCAAGGTCGGCGACACGCCGGCGGACCTGAATCAGGGGACGGCGGCGGGTTGCGGCTGGGTCATCGGCGTGACCGAGGGCAGCCATACCCACGATCAACTGGTCGTCTGCCCGCACACGCACCTGATCCCGAATGTCGCGACCCTCCCGGCGTTATTCGGACTCTGACGTTCCGGCAAAGGGGAAGCGGTAGAGGCGGGGCTGGTTTTCCAGCAGGAGGCCGCGTTCATCCAGCGAGGAGACCGTCCGGTACTCGACGATCGGAACGGACCCCCGACCGCCGCCTGCCGGGAACCGATCGACCGGCAGCGCACGTTCCTTCCCCCAGGCGACATACGGCGGAGCGGGCGGGCGCATACCGGGCAGACGCAACCGGAAACCGACCGGGCCGGGCGAGGAGGGCAGCGGCTCCGACGCCTCCTCCGCCGTCCGGCCGTTCGCCCAGATCGTGTAACCCCATCGCTCCGATCCCAAAAAAATCAGACAGACATAGGGCGGAAAGGCGTCGGACAGCGCTCGGCCGGGAAGGGAGAGATCCGGGGGCGACGGCGATTCCGTGGTGAGGAGACGCCATCCCCCGGGCGGCGTCGGTTCGGAGAGCAGGAGGACGGTCGGACCCGGAACCGCGTGCGGGTGACGTTCGAGGAAGCGGAAGACCGCACCGGGGGAAGGCGACCGCAGGAAGAGCGCTGACCGTCCCGATCCTCCGGTGATATCGGGCTTTCTTTCCTGGCTCTCGCCGTCCGGGTTTCGCATTCGACGCTGAGGAGTTCCTTTATCCCATGGTATCCGAACAGGCATAGAAACGGTAGGACACCGTGAATAGACTCCGTACCCCGTGAATCATGGTTTTTTCGCCGACAAATTATGTGATATATTCGTCATCCGGTGAGAGCGTACCCGATTGACATCGCCCGCGCCACGGGGTTATACTCACTGATAGCAACGCCGCATCGCCTTTTCCCGGTGTGCGGCTGCTCCCTTCCGTTGCCGCACAATCGCTATTTTCTTCGCCGGGGCCGAGCGGTAATTCGAGCACGAGAGCTTCCCTTACCATGTCCGAACCCGACATCTTCGATATCACCATCATTGGCGGCGGCCCGACGGGCCTGTATGGCGCGTTTTATGCCGGCCTCCGACAGATGAGAACCAAGATCATCGATTCTCTTCCCCAACTGGGCGGTCAGTTATCCGCGCTGTATCCGGAGAAATATATCTACGATGTCGGCGGCTTTTCGAAGGTGCTGGCCAAAGACCTGGTACAGCAACTGGTCGAACAGGCGTTGCAGTATGCGCCGACGGTCTGTCTCGATGAGAAGGTCATCCTGCTGAAACGGGGCGAGGACGGTGTGATCGAACTGACGACCGATAAGGGAACCCATCGGACGAAGACCGTGATGATCGCCGCCGGTGTCGGTGCGTTCATCCCGCGCAAACTCGATCTGCCGCGCATCGAGGATCTGATCGACAAAGGAATCCAGTATTACGTCACCGACACGACCAAATTCGTCGGGAAGCGGATCGTGATCGTCGGTGGCGGCGATTCCGCGTTCGACTGGTCGCTTGCCTTCGGAAGAACAGCGTCCTACTGCCTGCAGATCCATCGTTCCGACCGGTTCAAGGCGCATGAGGATACCGTGCGAAAGGTTATGGAGTCTCCCACCGAACTGCGGACGTTCTGGGAACTGAAATCGGTCCATGGCGATGAACATCTCGAGGCCGTGACCGTCTTTGATAACCGAACCGGTGACGAGGAGACGATCCCCTGTGATGCGCTTTTGCTCAACCTGGGGTTTTTGACCAACCTCGGGCCGATTAAGGAGTGGGGGCTGACAATCAAGGGGAATGCGATCCTGGTCGATTCGACGATGATGACGAATATACCGGGTGTCTACGCCGCCGGCGATATCTGCACTTTCCACGGAAAATTGAAATTGATTGCGACCGGAATGGGCGAGGCAGGAACCGCGGCCAACTTTGCCAAAACGTTTATCGATCCATTAGCAAAGGCATTTCCCGGACACTCCTCGGACATGAAGTGAGAATGGGCGGCGAGGCCGCAAAATGGCCGAGGGCAGCGCGGCAAATCGGCGGCGCGGTGTGGATTAGGCAACAGGAGACCCTCCTGCGAAACAAGGCCTTTCCACGGTCCGTCCAACATTCGGATCGTTGCGGTCCGTTATCGCAAGGAGCGGTGGCCCCGAAACCTGGGCCGTTCTCGTCAGGGAGTCGCCGCCGCAAGATACATGGAACAACCAGGCGGAGTGCTTCGACTGTTTCGTGCCGATCTTGTCACGAGAGGACTGTGCCGAGGTATGGGTATGCGAACGGAGAATGGTGTGGCTCCCGTGCTGACACCACCCTATAACGTGGACGTTCCTCCCCTTCCGCCGGGGGAACTGGAGCGGTTGTCGGTCGAGTATGCGACTTCCAGAGACACTCGTCTTCGGGATTTGCTCATTCTACACCATCAACGGCTCGTGCGTTCCATCGCGACCCGCTTCCTCGGAGCGGGAGAATCGCTGGAGGATCTGATTCAGGTCGGCAATATCGGCCTGATCAACGCGCTGGATCGCTATAACCCCGCTCAGGGAACCCGCTTCTCCACCTACGCCACGCCGACGATTCTCGGGGAGATCAAGCGGCATTTCCGGGATAAGGCCGCCGGAATCAAGGTCCCGCGCTGGCTTCAGGAGCTTCATCAGGCGACCCGGCGGATCACGCAGACCCTGACCCAGGAACTCGGCCGCCCTCCGGCCGTTCACGAGATCGCCGAACGCCTGGGCATCAGCGACGAGGAGGTGATCGAGGCGCTGGAGTGCGGGGAAGCATCGAATCTGCTATCGCTCGACACCCATCTGGAAGTGAATACCACGCTTGATTCTTCCTCGCTGTTCGATCTTGTCGGTCGGACCGACAAAACCCTCCACGATTTTGAGATTTACGGCGATTTGCGAAATGCGATGGAAGCGCTCGGTCCCCGGGAGCGCGAGGTGATCTCCCTGCGGTTCTTCGAGGAGATGAGTCAGGCCAAAATCGCCCGGAAACTCAACATCTCCCAGATGCATGTCTCCCGACTGCAGCAGCGGGCGTTGAAACGTCTGCGGGAACTGCTCTCGGATGAGGCGACGGCCATGCCGGTCCATCGAAACGGTGTCGCGGTTGCCGATGTATCCCTGAACCGTTAGGCGAAGCGAACGACCCGTACCACCGATTCCCGATAGTACTCGAAGCCCAGCCGCTCATACATCAGTCGCGCCCGCACGTTGTCTCGCATCACATGGAGAAACGGGATCTCTCCCCGTGCGCTCTGCCGCCGCGCCAGGGTTACGACCAGTCCGCGTGCCAGTCCCCGGCCCTGAAACTCCGGATCGGTGCAGACGCCGCTGATCTCTCGAAAGGGACCGGCGTGGAACCGTTCGCCGGCCATTGCGATCAGGCGCGGCCCATCGAAAACCCCGAAGTACTCGCCCAACTCCGGCGTGCGCGGGCCGAACGGTCCGGGCTGCAGGCGGACGGCCAGTTCCTGCGCCTGCAGGAAATGCTCCGGTCCGAGCGGGATCGCTCCCGTCCGGTCGTCGTCATCCGTAAACTCTCCGACGCGGACCATCTTGAACATGCTCGACTCAAAGACGATCTGCCAGCCGGACGGCACGGAACCCGCCCACCCATCGCAGTAGAAATGTTCGTCGCGCTGGCAATGAGCGGCGATCGACGCGAAGTCCGGACGGTCCGGATCGGCGAAGCCAAGGATCGGAGAGAAGCCCGGCGCATACCGCCGGGCGGTCGGGCCGCCCAGAGCGAACCGGCTATGCGGCCCTGCCAGACTGTTCCACACGATGTTGTCGAGGATCTCCACGATCTTCATCCTGCCGCCGGGAACCGGCCTGCCGATTACTTTTCCTCGCAGGGGGTGAACTCGTCGGTGAACGGCCCGCGCAGCAAAGGACCCGGCCACTGGACGATGCCGCCACGCATGGTATACACCTCCCGGAAGCCCTGTGCGGCCAGGAAGGCGGCGGCGGTCTCCGACCGGATTCCGTGTTCGCAGACGCAGATGGTGGGATGCCTCGGGTCGAGCCGTTCAAAACCGCCGGACAACTCCTGCACGGGCATCAACTGCGAACCGGGAATCCGATGGCAGACGTACTCGCGCGGCGTGCGTACATCCAGCAGCAAAACGTCGGGACGGGAGGAGCGGAGGAGAACTTCCTGCGGTGTCAGGACCGCGTAATTCAATGAATCGTCTTCGTTCGCTTCGATCGCCTCATTCAGGTTGCATTCGATGGCGATGCGAACGCTAAAACCAAAACCCAAGGTTCTTTCCCTTCCGAACGCTGACGGTCCCGCGCATGAGTTACGCGACGAAGGGTTCTGCACACCCCCGACCGACATCCCGTCTCCGGCAGCCGTCGTCTCCTCCGGCAAAGGCGCGCAGGAGTTCCGACTCTGGTTCAAAGAAGTGTTCCATTATAGACCGCATTCCCCTCGTTTGCCATACGTCAAAAAACAAAAACCGAAGAAACCTCGACCTGTTTTTCATCGGAAGCCGTAAATCCAGCGATGGGCGGATTCACTTCCGCTCAACCAT
>JANRLW010000100.1:0-29733 GCA_033762295.1 Capsulimonadales bacterium | reverse complement strand
GTCGATCTGGACGCGCCAGTTGTTGGCCGCGCTGACCCAGTTCGACCCGCTGATGCCAAGGGCGACTCCGAGGAGCCCGCCGACGAGCGAGAGAAAGAGCGCCTCCAGCAAGAATTGCGTCAGGATATCCCGGCGCTTGGCGCCGATCGCCTTGCGGATGCCGATCTCGCGGGTACGCTCGGTAACGGAAACCAGCATGATGTTCATGATCCCGATGCCGCCGACGACCAGGGAGACGATCGCCAGGTAGGTGATCAGGCTGGAGAAGGTGTCCTGCTGCGCATTCTGCGTTTCGGCGAGGTCCGCCTGGTTGAAGACCGTAAAGTCCGGAGTGCCGTTCGCGCCGATCTTGTGTTCCTTGCGCAGGACGTCTTCGACCTCGGTCTGTGCCCGGCCAAGGAGTCCGAAGGTTTTAGCCTGAACGGTGATATTATTGACGCTCTGCAGCCCGAAAAGGCGGCGCATCGCCGTGGTGAAGGGCACGTACAGCGCGTCATCCGGGTTGCGGAAGCCGGTGCCGCCCTTGGCTTTGAGAACCCCGACCACTTCGAAGTTCTGATTGGCGATGCGTACCTTTTTCCCGATCGGGGATTGCTGATCGAACAGGTCCTTGACGACATTGGAACCGACAACGACCACGCGCCGGAGGGAGCGGACCTCCTCGGCGGTGAAGTAACGGCCCTGCGCGACCGGGTGTGCGGAAACGACCGGGTAATCCGTGCCGGTGCCGGTGATCGCGTTATTGTTGTTCTTGTCCTTGTATTTGACCTGCAGGCTGCGGTTGACGGTGGGCGAGACCCGTGCGACGGAGGGACACCCCTTCAGGATCGCCTCCGCATCCTCCGGCTTCAGTGTGATCGATGTGCCGCCACCGAACATGATGCCCCCGCGCCGCTGGCTGCCGGGGAAGACGGTCAGGACGTTGGTGCCGAGTCGCTGTATGCTTTCCGCGACCGCGGCTCTCGATCCCTGCCCGATCGAGATGGCGACGATGACCGCCCCGACACCGATAATGACGCCCAGCATGGTCAGAAACGACCGAAGTTTGTTGGCGATGATGCCGTTCCAGGCCATCTGCACGGTGACGGCCAGGAGACCGCCGCCGCCGGTGCCGGTGGTCGGCGGCGCGGCAGCCGGTTTCATTGACTGAATATCGGTAACACTCATCGTTCGCTATCCTCGCGCAACCGAACCGAAGTTCCGGAAGGGGTTATCTGCCGCGACCGCCGCCCATACCGCCCATGCCGCGTCCGCCGAAACCGCCTCCGCCGAACGGACTTCCCGCCTGTTGCGGCGGCGCGGGCTCGATGGTCTGCGTGATGATCTGATCACCCGGTTTGACGCCTTCCGTGATTTCCGTGGCGTCGTTGCCGGCAAGGCCCGCCTTGATCGCCCGACGTTCCTTCTTGATATCGATCAGCAGGCTGGGATCGGGCGGGGGCGCCGGGGTTCCCGCCTGCGGATCGGGCGGTGCCGGCTTGCCGCCGCTGGCGATTTCGACGTACTGCCCCTGGTCGTCCTCACGAATCGCCTCGTTCGGCACTTTGACGACGTCGGGTTTTTTGCCGATGACGAACTCACAGGTGGCGTTCATCCCGGGTTTGAGCAGACGGAAGGTGGGAGAGGAGTTATCGACTTCGACCCGAACATGGATCGTCGTGACGTTCTGTTCGACCTGGGCCAGAGGATTGATCCGAATGACTTTGCCCTCGAACGGAACGCCGGGATACGCCTCGATGTTCACCTCCACCACCTGATTGATATCGACGTTGGCGATGTCGGTTTCATCGACATTGACATCGACGTACATGCGGGAGACATCTCCGAGCTGAATGATGCTCTGCCCGGCGGAGTTGATTCCGAGGGCGGAGGAGATGATGGTTCCCTGGTTGACGTACTTTTGCAGGACGACGCCCTCCATCGGAGAGCGGATCTCGGTACGCTGCATGGAGATCTGCGCGTTGACCAGAGCGGCGTTCGCGCTGGCGATCGTGGCATTCGCCGTCGTGATATCGAGTTTGCGGATGTCGTTGTTGGTCCGGTTGGCGAGCGCCTGCCGCAGGGCGACGCGGGCGCGTTCGACCTGGGCTTCGGCCTGTCGGACGGCCGCCTGCGCCTGTCGGGCGGAGTTACGGCGGTTGACGATATCGATGCTGCCGGCCTTGGCGGATTCAAGGGCGGCCCGGGTCTGGGCGACGCGGGCCTCGGACGCCTGCAGAGTGGCGGCGAGTTCGGCGTCCACGGTGTCGAGTTTGGTGCGCGCGGAGTTCACCTGGGCGTCGAGCACCGACAGGTTGGCCTGGGCGGAATCGACGGCGGACTGGGCGACGAACCCTTTGGCGACCAGCGCTTGCTGCCGTTCCAGCGACTGGCGGGCGTTCGTCCGGTTCGCGACCGCCTGATCGTAGGTGGCCTGCGCGGCGGCCTTCTGTTGCTGGTTGGTCGCCTTCAACTGCGCCAGTTGCTTGACGGCCTGGTCGTAGGCGGCCTTCGCGTTATCGATCGCCGCCTCCGTCAGCGTCGGCTGAGCATTGGCCTGCTCCTGCGCGGTACGGAGGCTGGCGCGGGCGGATTGCAGGTTCGCCTCCGCCGAGAGCAGAGCGGCTCGTGCGTCCTGAATCGAGATGTCAGTTTGCTTCTCCTGAAGCTGGAAGGATTTGGTGTTCTGTGCTTTGCGAGCGATGGCCGATTCGTGGTTGGCGCGCGCCTGGTTGAGCGTCAGTGAAACGTCGAGCGGGTCGATACGGGCCAGAAGGTCGTCCTTTCGTACCTCGTCCCCGACATCCACCCGCAGCAGGCTGAGTTCCCCGCCGGTGCGCGCCTTGATGTCGACGACGTTCCACGCCTGGAGCGTTCCGGAGGCGGAAACGGTCTTCTTCACCTCGCCGGTTTCGACTTTGGCGACTTTGTACTGGGTGACGCCGGCTTTGCTGCTGGCGGCGCTCTGCTGACGCGTGAAGAAGAAGATCCCTCCCACGACCGCAATGAGCACGACGATGGGTACTAGCACACGACGATTCATCTTCGCTGTTTTCCTAATTCCGGCGGTTGCGGGCGCGTCGCGCCAGCATCTCAACCAGAGGGTCCTGATTTTCCGCGACACCCGAAAGAGGATCGGTGTTTGCCGGGCGACCTTCCCGGGTATCGAGGTCGTCATAGAGTCCCGCTCCGACAACGACCATTTCCCGAAGATCCTCCGTGATTCGTTCGACCCGTTCCGGGTCCATGTCGGCGGTAATCTTTCGGAGATGGTCCATTCGAATCCGCCGCGCCTCGGCGACCATACGGCGCGCCTCCGGCGTCAGGTGCAGCCGCGCCACCCGTCGGTCCGTCGGGTCGGGACGGCGTTCCATCAGACCTTTCCGAACCAGCCGATCGACCATCTGGGACATGGCCGGCAACTTGATATGCAGACGGGCGGCGATTTCCTGCATCTTTCGCCCTTCCTCCGCGCCGACGATACTCAGGCAGCGTACCTGGGAGATCGGCAGGTCATCGAGCGGAGACGGCGCATCCAGCGGGAAGAGCACCATCCGGGTCAGGCGCACCAGCGTATGATAGAGCAAGTCGGCGCCGGAAGATTCCTCCGACGCCGTCGAAGGCAGGGTTTCAGACGTATCGAGAAGGGGCACTGTTCACCTTTTTCATACCGTACGGCAACTTTTTTTTCGGTCTGCCGAAGCAATGGCGCCTGAGGCGAATGACTGCTCGCCGTGCCGGTGAAAACAGTATACCGGACCTTACCCGACCGAAAAGAAGTGACCGAAGGCCCGCACGGAGTATTTTGTTGCCTGGTCCTTATTATTTACGCCTGTTTTCGGACATTTGGTGCCTTTGTCGCCAGTAATTTGCAACTTGGACCGGTCACTCGCCGTAAAAAGTTCGAAATGCGGTCCCGACCACAGCCTGTTCCCGGCGTGCCGCCTCTGCCAGAACGATTCGACCGGAATCCCGCGCCCAATCCTCGAGAACGCGCAGGAAATCCAGGGACGCGCGGTAAGCCGGTTCCTCCAATCGCCGCCAGACCGGGGTCCGCGTAAAGACGCCGCCCCAGAAGGAAAGCGTCTTCGCAAAGACCGGCTGTGTCCGATGGAACCGCTCATGCACCAGAGTGGCGGCAAGTCCGACGCGATCGTCCCGGATCGCTTCCGGACCGACCGTGATCCGGCCGAGAAAGTCCGTGACCGCGCGGTCGCGTAAAGTGAGGTCGATTCGCAGGCGTCCGCCGGTCCGGAGCGTGCGCAACTCCCCGGCGACGGCCGCATAGCCC
Organism: Capsulimonadales bacterium; assembly: GCA_033762295.1. Lineage (GTDB taxonomy): Bacteria > Armatimonadota > Armatimonadia > Armatimonadales > Armatimonadaceae > JANRLW01. The sequence continues at coordinate 25,463 of JANRLW010000100.1, read as the reverse complement.
GGAACCTCCGCGATCAGTGCGATCGCGTCGTCCAGACGTTCCCGATCGTCCCGGTCCGCTCCGTCGGTTCCGGTGGTTTTCCCGGTTGCCATACCGGGTATTTCGACATCGCCCCCCCCCTTTTCCCCGGCCTTTCCCCGGCTTGACGGGTACCGGCGCCGGTCGTAAAATGGTTCTTTAGCGTTTCGGTCGGAACGTCGCGCGATGTCTCCGTGTAACAGGAAGGGCCGGTGCGGATATGCGGGCGGTTTTGCAGCGCGTTAACAGCGCCCGGGTGACGGTGGCCGGATCGGACGTCGGCGTCATCGATCACGGAATCGTCGCGCTGGTCGGGGTGGCGGTCGGAGACGAGGAGGCGGACGGCCGGTACGTCGCGGACAAAATCGCGGACCTGCGCCTGTTCGATCCGGTCGAGGACGGTGGGCCGGAACGCTCCCTGGTCGAAGTCGGCGGGTCGGCTCTGGTGATTTCCCAGTTTACGCTTCTCGGCGATTGCCGAAAAGGGCGGCGGCCTTCCTGGTCGGAGGCCGCCCCGCCGGACGAGGCCCGAACCCGCTTCGAGGCGGTGGTCGCGCGACTGCGCCAGCGGGGTGTCCCGGTCGAGACCGGCATTTTTCGTGCGGAGATGGCCGTTCAGTTGATCAATGACGGCCCTTTTACCGTACTTCTGGACAGCAGAAAGGCGTTTTGATGTCCCAATCCGATCGATTTGAACAGGATGACGAACCCGATCACGCGGCGGAGGATGCCGACGCGACAATGGCGGAGGATGCCGAGGAGATCGAGGAGGCCGGGGAGCGAAGTTACGATCCGTACGCTCACCTGGCGATCGAGGACGAGGAGACGGTGGAGAGCGTCCGTGAAAGGCTGGTCCGCGCCGAAGAACAGATGAAGCACGGACAGATCGGGGAGGCGCTCGAACACTACCGCGAGGCGGTACGCTCCGCCGCCGACGCCGAGAGCAACGCCGAGTCGCGCGTGACTCTGGGAGATGCGTACGCCTACTCCGGGCAGGCGTTGAACGCGTTCCGCCAGTACCGCCGCGCCATCAAACTTTCGCCCCGCAAAGCGGAACCGCACTTCTCGCTCGGAGAGCTGTTCCAGCGGTACGGCAAACTGCAATCGGCGATCGCCGAGTATCGGAAGGCGATCCAGTTCGCCCCGGAGAACGCCTACTACCGTTACAAACTCGGCGATGCGCTGGCGCTCGCCGGGGACCTGGAGGGCGCGGTCTCGGAACTGGAAGAGACGACCCACCTGAAACCGCAGGACGGCTTCTATCACTTCTGGCTCGGGGATCTGTATATGCGGGCCGAACGGATCGAGGAAGCGATCCGCGAGATGCAGCAGGCGACTCTGTTCAGCCCGTATGACGCCTACTACAACATCCGACTTGGCGCGCTTTATCGTCGGGCGCAGCTACGGAACGACGCGGTGATGGCATTGTCGCAGGCGGTGCGTCTGGCGCCGGAGAACGGCGCGTATCACTGTCTGCTCGCCGATGTTCACAGCGAACTGCGGGATGACGCACAGGCGATCTACCACTATCGGATGGCCGGGCATCTCGATGATTACGATACCGAGGTGTTACGGCGGTTGCGGAAGCTGTCAGGAATCAACGAGGAAGCGGATATGCTGGCCCTCGATGCGCCGGATGTTCCCGATCCGGACGCGGGTACGCCCTAGCACGAAGCGGCGGACGCCGGAGGCACCCACGAAAACAGGACGTCCGCCGAATCGTTGGCGGACGCCCTGTCGGACGGGGCAGACGGTAACAGGACGTCCGCCGAATCGTTGGCGGACGCCCTGTCGGACGGGGCAGACGGTGCGCTGCCGTGCGGACTATTACTGTTTCCGAACGAAGTCGGATCGTCGACGGTGTTCCGGCCGCTGGCCGGCAAAGGCGAATCCTTGTTCTAAAGTTAGACTGAACTGTCGGCGCGATGACCGAGTACGAGAGTACGAGGGAACGCCTCTACGTCACTCCCCCTTCCCCGCACACCCCTTTCAACAGGCCCCCTGCGGAAAAGTTCGCACAATTTTTCACGGTATTTCCGCCGGTCCTGCATTCTCCTGCGGTACATCGGCCTTTGCCGGATGTGGAAAAGATCACACGAAGGGCTGTCAAATCCTCAATTAACCCCGGTCGGATCGGAATCCCGGTTTCCTTTGATATGGGTACACTACCGGAAAGACAATAATGAGGGTCCGGTATGGGAGAAAACAAGATACTGTTTGTCAGTAATACCGGTTGGTATCTGTACAATTTTCGGCTCCCGCTCGCACGGGCCGTCCGTTCGGCGGGGATGGAAGTGGTCATGGTCGCCCCCCGGGATGAGTACGTCTCCCGTTTGGAAACGGATGGCTTTCGCTGGGTGGAACTGCCTCTGGAGCGACGAAGCATCAATCCGGTTCGTGAGGCGGGGGTCGTCGGGACGCTTGCCGGGATTATCCGCCGAGAGCGGCCCGTCGCCCTGCACAATTTTACGATCAAGTGCGTTCTGTACGGCAGTATGACGGGCAACCTGTGCGGGGTGCCGTCGATCATCAACGCACTGCCCGGACTGGGGCAGGTGTACACGGGGCGAAGCTGGAAAACCAGGGCGTTGCGAGCCGTGGTCGATCGCCTGTATCGGACGCTCCTCACCCGTCGTAACACCCAGGTCATCTTTCAGAATCCGGACGATTTGCGGGAGTTCGCGGACGCCCGTCTGATCGTTCCCGAACGTTGCCACCTGATTCGCAGTTCCGGAGTGGATATCGAGCGTTTCCGACCCGATCCGAACGCGGACCCGGCGCGTCTCGGCGAAACGCCGGTCATTTTTACCGCCGCGCGTCTGACCCATGCCAAAGGGATTTACGAACTGGTGGACGCCGCCCGACGATTGCGAAAGCGCGGGGTGGCGGCTCGCTTTCTGCTGGCCGGCGAGATCGACCATGGAAACCCGACGGCAATCCCGCAAACCGCGCTTGAGGAGTGGCAGAAGGAAGGGATCGTGGAACTGCTCGGGCATGTGGAGGGGATGGAAGACTACCTCCGTCGGTCGACGCTGGCGGTGCTGCCCAGCTACCGCGAAGGGGTGCCTCGCACGCTGACCGAGGCGGCGGCCATGGGAAAGCCGATCGTCACGACCGATGCGCCCGGCTGCCGCGAGATCGTGGATCACGAAATGAACGGGCTGAAGGTGCCGGTCCGTGATTCGGAGGCGCTGGCGAATGCGATCGAACGGCTGCTGGGCGATCCCGAACTGCGGGAGCGGATGGGGAAAGCCAGCCGGCAAAAGGCGGTCGCCGAGTTCGATGAGCGGGATGTGATCCGGCGGACGCTGGAGGTCTACCGGGCCATGGGAGTACTGCCGCCGGCGGCGCGCGAATCGGAGCGACGCCGGGCGACGAAGGAGACCTGGGCCGAAAATCGTGCCTGATCGAGAAACCCGGCCTGAGTTGCCTTAACAGGTTTCCGGACTTTTCCTCCCGAATCCGCCGTTCGACGGAGAACGCCTGACCGGTTTCCGACGAAAACTAAAATGTATTTCATTTGCGGACGGAAAGGGAAAGAGAAATGGGACGTTTGACCACGCTTTTTGAAGGAATCAAGGGACAAAATTCCGGTTGGAACGTTGTCGCCGAAGGCGAACGAGAGTTCCTGACCAGCGCTTTCGATCAGGGGATCGCCTGTTGCGAAATCAAGATCGAGGCGTTGAACGAGAAAACCCTGAAGTACTCGGTCGCCGTAAAAAAGGGAGCGGATGTTCGTTTTGCGCAACGACCGCATGCCGGCGTGACGGGCGAGGATCTGGCGCGATGTCTGGCGGTCGCCCGTACCATGGGCGAAACCATGATTGCGGAGTAGGAGAGTCAACGGTTTCTTCGAACGATTTCGGGTGGTGTGGTCGTGTTTCGTATCTTCGCATCGGTCAACGGCCGCCGGGCAATGCGGGTTTGCCCGGCGACCGCTCGTCTATCTATGCCCTCAGGTCAGATGGAGATCGGTGACCGCGCCGACACTGGCCGACGAAACCAGCGCGGCGTATTTGGCAAGGGTGCCGCGCACGTAACGCGGGGCGCGCGGTGAGAACCCTTCCCGACGTTTTGCCATCTCCTCCTCGGTAATATTCAACTGAAGAAGACGGGCCTCCGCGTCGATCGTGATGCTGTCTCCTTCCTCGACGAACGCGATCGGTCCCCCGACCGCGGCCTCCGGAGCGACATGGCCGACGACCAGGCCGTATGTGCCGCCGGAAAAACGTCCGTCGGTGATCAGGCCGACCGAGTCCCCGAGCCCCGCGCCGATGATTGCGGAGGTCGGCGCCAGCATCTCGCGCATTCCCGGTCCGCCCTTCGGTCCCTCGTAACGCACGACGACGACATCTCCGGCCCGGACCTGCCCGGCCAGAACGGCGCTCAGGCACTCCTCCTCCGATTCGAAGACGCGCGCAGGACCGGTGATGCGCGGTTCCTTGACACCGGTGATCTTGGCGACGCCGCCTTCCGGGGCCAGATTTCCCTTCAGGATCGCCAGGTGCCCGTGCGCATACAACGGCTGCCGGAACGGACGGATCACATCCTGACCCTCCGGGGGATGCTCGGGGACGTCGGCCAGAACGTCGGCAAGGGTCTGCCCGGTGATCGTCAGGCAGTCGCCATGAAGCAGACCGTTGACGAGCAGCATCTTCATCACCTGCGGTATGCCGCCGACCTGATGCAGATCATAGGCGACGTACCGGCCGGAGGGTTTGAGGTCGCAGAGGACCGGAACGCGCTGTCGGATCGCCTCGAAATCATCGATGGTCAGCGGAACTTCGGCGGCATGCGCGATGGCGAGCAGATGAAGCACGGCGTTGGTGGAACCGCCGACCGCCATATTGAGGGCGATGGTGTTCTCGAACGCTTTACGGGTGAGGATCTGTCGGGGCAGTCGCTGATGCCGGATGCAGTCCACAAGGACCCGGGCGGATTCGGCGGCGCTGTCGGCCTTCTCGGCATCCTCGGCGGCCATGGTGGAGGAGTAGGGAAGGGACATGCCCATGACTTCGAACGCCGACGACATCGTGTTGGCGGTGTACATCCCCCCGCAGGAACCCGCGCCGGGAATGGCGTGGCATTCGATACCGTGCAGCGTTTCCTCGTCCATCTTCCCGGCCGCATGGGCGCCGACCGCCTCGAAGACACTGACGACGGTCAGGTCCTTGCCGCGATACTTGCCCGGCTTGATCGTTCCGCCATAGACGAAGACGGCGGGAATGTTCATACGGGCGATTCCGATCATCGCGCCGGGCATATTCTTGTCGCAGCCGCCGATCGCCAGGACGCCGTCCATACTCTGCGCCATACAGGCGGTTTCGATGCTGTCGGCGATGACCTCACGGGACACCAGGCTGTATTTCATGCCTTCGGTGCCCATGGAGATGCCATCGGAGACGGTGATCGTACCGAAGAGTTGCGGCATGGCCCCGGCGCTCCGCGCGGCGGCTTCGGCGCGTTCGGCGAGCGGCGCGATCCCTTTGTTGCAGGGAGTGATGGTGCTGTGGGCGGAGGCGATACCGAGGATCGGTTTGACGAAATCCTCGTCGCCGAAACCGACGGCGCGCAGCATGGAGCGATTCGGGGCGCGCTGTACCCCTTCGGTGATCGCACGGGAACGGGAGTTGAGTGCCATAAGGTTATCCGGAATACTGGGATGATGGGCGAAGTTTCGCCTCCGGCTATTGTATCAGGCAGGTCGAGCCCCCTGTCTTCGGTGGAAAGGGACGTTCAACCGAAAAGCGGGGTCACGTCCGTGTAAAAGCGAAATGACGAGACGAGTCCCTGTTCGTTGCGATCGGTAAAGGCGACGGCCCGCAAAGTCACCGGTTGCCCGTCCGACCGGGAGTAATGGTTCAGCGCCTCAAGAACGAAATGGTCGTCCGTTCCGTAGAGGTTGGTCAGGTCATGTTCGAGTGTGCCGAACGTGGCCCAGTACCCGGCCAGCCCCTCGAGAATCGCGGTTTTCCCCTGCACCGGAGGCTGGTTGTTCTGCCACATGACGCAATCGTCCGCCAGAAACGCCCCGTAAGCGGTGATGTCCTTGGCATCGAGCGCCGTCAAATACGAGATGTACCAGGCATAGCCGTCGGGCGACAGCTGGTTGATCCGCAGGTTTTCCGTTTTCATATTGTCCTTTCTGAGCAGGAGTCTGATGACCGTTTCGCACCGTACACCAATGATTTCGTAAAAAGTCCGTTACCGGTGCGCTCAAATTTTACCCGGACGGATCTGTCGGTTCATCCGTCACGAAACAGTCACGCGCGAAACGGCCCCGGGCGGCCATTCGTCAAGCCGATGCCTCTATAATGATCCCGGCGGCGTTCGCCGCCAGGAGGAACCGTGATGCGACGGTGTAAGCGAAGCTGGTTGATCGCCCTGTTGCTGTTCGTCCTCGGGGCATCCGGTCAGGCCCGGGAGGACGGAGCGGTCGACGGCCCGATGGAAGTGGTCTATGTGGAACGACTGATTCCCCAGGATCGAACCCGGCAGTTCGGGTACGAACCCTATCGCAGCGTTCAGGCGACCATGTACGGGATCGTCTACGATCATTGCCTGATGACGGGCGTCCAGAATCATACGGCTCCCGGTCAGCGTTTCGCCTCGATCACCATACCTCTGGATGGCAGTTACGAGCGGTTTCAGGCGACGCTGGGGCGCGACGATCGCGAGCATCTGATGGGGCCGGCCTACTGCGCGTTTGAGGTTTACGGAGACGGGGTGAAGCTGTTCGCGAGCGATCCGATCTCCTCCTCGATCTCGCCGGTCATCGTGGACAATGCCGCCTACCGAAAACGGAAGACGACACAGGACATCGATGTGCCGGTTCGCGGCGTCCGCAGTCTGCGTCTGGTGACCCGCTATGTCACGGAGTTCTCGCAGGAGGCGCGTTTCGTACACCGTGCGCTGGGCTGTGTCTGGGCCAATGCTCGACTGATCCGGCCCAAAAGCCGAAGCGGTTACGACTGGGACAGCGTCGCCTTGCGTGCCGCCATCCGGCTGACCGGCGGACTTCGCGCGAAATCCGACGGGAGTCCGGTGACCTATCGGGTCGCCATTACCCCGCTCCGCGTCGATCCGGTAGCGGCGCGAAGCGGTTTCATGCCGGCGTCGACCGAGACCGAACTGCGTGCGGCGATTCTCCGGCAGGTCTGCGCCATCCGTCACAAGGACGGAACCCAATATGCCCCGCTGAGCGAGGAGGAGCAAAAGGCGGTCACGGTGGCGCTGCCCGCCGAAAGTCCCCTGCGCCGAAAAACGGAGGTCATCACCGCGATCGCGCGGGGAGCGAACGCGGACTGCCTGATCTTCGGCGCGGTCGATCAGCGGGACACCGCCTGGGCGTTGACCCTGCGTCTGATCGATGTCGGGACCGGGAAAACCTTGCGCGAGGTGACCGAACCGCTGCTGCCCGGCGTTCCCTGACCCCTCGACTCTCCAGCTCTTTATCCGGACGGGCCCGGTCCGTTGCCCGAAACGGAGGCATGGTTCCAGTCGGAGAAATCGGGCGGCGGCGGCGGGCTTTGATGGATCGCTTTCCGTTCGTAAACGGTCCCCGAACGGCTGCGCCCGTAGATCGTATGGGTGACGGCCGTCCCCCCGGACTGGTACTTCACACCCGGAGTGTACTGATTGTAGGTAATACCGGTCAGCGCGAACATGACATGACCGGACGCCAGATCCTCGGCTGTCAGAAGGGGGGCGGTCGACGGGCCGACCTGTTCGGTCGGTCCGAACCAGGACCGCGCCTCCATGTATCCCTGAAAAACCCGGCAGATGGCGGCGGTGATCACACCCTCCGGCGCGGACCCGATGCCCAGCGCGATATCGACCTCTCGGTCCGGGTCGAGCGCCAGAAGACCGGCGGTGATATCGCCGTCCCGAATCAGCAGGACCTGGGTATTCAACGCGCGCAAACGCTCGACCATCGCGCTGTTGCGTTGCCTTTCCAGGGCCATCGCGACGACCTCCGTGACCGATTTGCCCCGCTCACGGGCGATCCAGCGGACGACATCCTCCACCGGATTGTCGAGCAAACCTTTGCCGTCCGTCAGGTCGGGTCCGTCGCCCGGCCCGGTTCGCTGACGCAGGATCCGGTACTTGCGGCGCATCGCGGACACTTTCTCCGCCAGGTCCCGTCCGATCACGATCTTGTCCAGGTATCCTTCCAGTCCGCCCATCAGTTGCCCCTCTCCGGACAGTGCGGCGGCGATCACGGTGACCGCGCCGGGTTCGCCCCGGGCGCACAGACGGATACCTTCGAGGGGGTCGACCGCCAGCGACAGGTGCGGTGCCGGTGCGCCCGGCCCGAGACGTTCTCCGATGAACAGGTGCGGATTCCGATCGCCCAGCCCTTCCCCGATAACGACTTCGCCGCATAGCGGCAGTTCCTGATCCAAAGTTTCGCGCATGGCGGTGACGGCGAGCCGGTTGGCCAGATGAGGCTGATTGCGGCCGCGCGCGTGCGCGGCGTTCAGGGCGGTGACGGAAGTGGTATGCGCGAGGATATTGACGATCTCTCGTTCGAGTGAGGAGACGGATCGATGTTCGGGCAGCGGTCCCGCCTTTTCGATACTTCCTTGTGACATGCGATTATAGCTTCCCTTACCAAACATTTAACCGATGGACCGAACGCCGTTCCGTTTGGTTCGGCGGACCGAATCGGGAGGGCCCCCTGCGCCCTGGGCGGCATCGTTACTCGCCTCCTCCGTGCATTTCGGTCGGCAGTCCATTATATCGCCTGTCTCCTGGACGTTGTTCGTCACGTGGTTCGTCCGGGGGACCGGGGGGTGGCGGAAGCAGAAAGTCCAGGACGAGACGATTGAAGGTGCGCGGATGGTCCCACATCAGGACGTGTCCCGCCCCCTCGATCACTTCGAGCCGGGAATCCGGAATCAGCCGGTCCATCGCCTCGCCGACGGTCACCGGAACGAGATTGTCGCGATCTCCGAAAACCAGGAGAGTGGGGGCGGCAACGGTCCGCAGCATCTCGGTCGTATCGCTGCCCAGAATATCGAGCGTCGAAAGCAGCAGGTTGACCGGACCCGCGCGTAAGGCGTCCCCAACCAGAGTAGGGAGAAAATCGAGCGGGCTGTAGTGGCCGGCGATCGGGAGACGCAGGGCCATCCGGACGATATCGGATTTCAGCAGACCGCTGGCGGCGGCCAGCACCAGACGTTCGACCCGGTCGGGGTAGGTGGCGGCCAGCACCGACGCGATCTGTCCGCCCATCGAATGACCGATCACATGCGCCCGCCCGGTCGGCGTCTGCGTCCCTATGAACAGCGCGAGCGCCTCGGCGGCGGATCGTAACGGAAGGGGCCGAAACGCCCGGTTGGAACCGTAGCCGACCAGTTCGATGATGTAACAGGTGAAGTGCGCGGAGAGCGTGGAAAGATTATGTTTCCACCATCGCCCGGACCCGGACAGGCCATGGATCAGAATCAACGCCGGTCCGTCCCCGACCGTTTCATACACGATCTTATGGCGGCCGGAGGGAAACACATGACGCTCCGGCTGCGGTCGATCGGTTTTGAAACCCAGTAACGAAAACGCGGACATATTGAACCTTGATCTCCGGGAACTCGCCTTCCCACGCTCCGTCCGGCGGCACCGCCTTTTTGTTCGCTATTTATCCCTTAATGTTCCCATGCGGTGAATCCTCCGTCAAAGGACCTTTGGCTCATTTGTTGCATTTATTAATCCTCCATATAGCGAACGAGGGTAGAGGAGGAGAAAAAACGCATGGCGGGTGAACAGTGGGAAAGGCCACAGAGCCTGGCCGCAACCGGGGGCGAATTTCCGGTTCCGATAATTATAAAGAAATCGTCGTCGGAGGATTCGGAATTGTTACGCTACTCCCACAGTCTGTTTTCGCTCCCGAAGAAGTCGTCCGCACCGCAAAGCGGCGACCTGGAACCGGACGCCCATCCGATCATCGCCGGTTACCGGGTGGAGGAGCTTCTCGGGCAGGGACCTCTGGGCAAGGTGTACCGCGCGACGAAGACGGCGACCGGAGAGCGATCGGTCATCCGGGGGTTCTCACGTCCCGAAGAAGCGGACCCGGTCGAGTGGGAGGAGGCGAAAGCCCAGTTTCGGGAGCTTCTGGAAGCGCACCGGCGCATCGCGGACCTGCCGAACGCTCCGAAAACGGTGCAGAGGGTACTGGCCTTCGGCGAGGAGAACGGCCTGTTCTGGATCGCCACCGAATATTTTGAAGGGGTGACCCTGCGCAACCTGCTGAACCGCGAGGGGGTTCTGCCGATGACCCGGATCATCGAGATCCTTACTCAGGTGGCGCTGGCCGTCGACTGGATGGGCGAGCAGGGGTTGCCGCATACCGACCTGACTCCTTACAACATCGTTCTGGTACAGCCGGAAACCGGGAACGGTCTGCCCCGTCTGCATATCGAGGTGATCAATTTCGGTCTGGCCCACGCCCGGAGTAAATACGGATCGCCGTATGCCGCGCCGGAACAGATGGCGGGGGCCGCCGGAGACCGTCGCTCGGATGTGTACGCGGTCGGGGCCATCCTTCACGAAATGCTGACCGGTGTCCCGCTGTTTACCGGTTCCACGCCGGACGAGATCACGCAACGGGTACTTTATTCGCCACCGCAAATCCTGATCCGCCGTCCGCAAACCGCCTATAAAATCGTCTCCGCGATGGTTGCCCGTCGACCGGAGCATCGATATGCCACCGTCGGCGAAGCGATCGGCGACCTGCTCAACAACCGCGAACCGGGATTTCCCGTTCCCGAGCCGGACGCCGGTGCGATGCCGGTTCCGTCACCGGAATTGCGGACGCCGCCGGTCTTCGTCCCTGATGCGATTCATGACCCGCAACCGACCCCCGGAGCGTCCGTTGCCGTGGCCGCCCCACCCGCATCGCCTCCGCAAAGCCCGGTTCGTCGGGAGATAACCCTGCAAAACTACCGTCTTTCGGATCAGGATCTCATAATCCTGCGCTGGCGGCAACTGCAGGAGGAGCGACGCCGGGACGCCGAACGGGAACGACAGCGAGAACGGATCCTGCCGCTCGTTCGCGGCGCGGTTCTGGTCGGTCTGCTCGGTCTGGCGGCTTTTTGGATGGTCGGCTGGCGCGACCGGTTCCGCTACGCGATCGTCCGGCAGGTGACCGGAACGGTCCGGGTGATCGAAAACGGCAAACCGCGTGCGCTGAAGGCAGGAGATCGACTGGGCGCGGAACACCATCCGGTGATTACCACGGGGGACCGTAGCAGTGTCACTCTCGCCATGCCCGATAACCGCCTGTTCCTGCCGGCGAACTCCTCCCTCGGACTTTTGCGGCTCGATTACCATTTCGGGACCATCCGACATCTGGAACTGTTCGGAGGCAGCGTCCTCGGGGTGCTGGAACCGGAGCGGAAGGTGCGTCGCTTCGACATTCGGGTCGGGAAGTCTCTGACCATCGTCCGGGGCCATCATTTCTTTTTGACGTTGAACCGGGGAACTCTGTTCGCCGGGACGAAGCGCGGAGGATTGCGGGTGATGACCGGCGGATCGGGAACCCCGGTTTCGGAAGGGACGGCGGTCGCGTTCCCCGGCGATGGGGGGCCGCCGGTTGCGGCGGCCCCGACCGCATTCGCTCCGTGGATGGTACCGGGCGAAAAGGCGCTGGACAAACTTCCGCCCGAAGCGCCACCGGTTCTGGCGACGGTCGAGGAGAAAACGATCGCTCCGGTGATCAGTCTCGGGGACACCCTCCTGAAACTACCGTCCGGTGCCAACGATCAGCGGGCGGTCGGTATGTCGCAGGTGGGATTGCAGGCGATCGCCACCCTGCTGATGACCGCCGACGCCGGGGAGGGGCTGCCCGAGACGCTCGACCTGACGACGCTTCGTGAACTGGGAATGGCCGATAAGGACCGCCAGCGGATTCTTCGGCTGTTCGAAGGGGATCGTCTGCTCTCCTATCGGCGGCTACCCGGCGGCGGATACGAGATTTACGCCCGGTCAAAGGACTCGGAAAAGACCCTGATGCGGGCCAGCAACGGTCAGGTCGAGGTGTTGTCCGAGGAGAACGTGTCGGAACGAGAGCCGACCGGGTAAGGAAGAGATCCGGGGAAGCGGCCCCCTGAAGTCCGGTGTATCGTCGGAGTGTCCGGTGTAACCGGGAGCGAGTATTGCGTTTTTCAGGAAGTGGGTCGGAGCGGATCGTCGGTTCGACGGGCGGTCCGGCGGGTTCAAGGATACATAGTACGATCTCGCGGGGTTTTATTTGGTGCCAATGAGTGTCGCCTGAGTGACCCTTCCCACCAGATACACCAGGATGGAACTCCCGTCACCGGTGGGCCTCATTCGCTTCCCGTTCCAGTTGTGCCAGTACAGCCAGGATGGCTGTACTGGTATTGACAATGTGCAGGGTGCCCGCATCGCGTTCGTCCGGTTCCAGGGTTGTCGTTTCTTATGCGTTGGTTTGCGCATTGAGTTTGCTTGCTTAGTCTGGCGACAGCCATCGTCGATACTTGGTCAATAGCCATCGTCTGTCGTTGGTCTTCAACGGAAATGAAACGATAACCTTTCATTCCGGTCCGGGTTTCCTCTCGACGATACGTCGAAGTGCAGGCAGCATCCAGGAGGGGGCATCCGGCAGTTTCCGGCGTAAAGCGGCCTTCTGACGATTCGTGAGTTCGCCCTGCATCCTCTCGATCATCTCCTCGGTGATATTTCCTTCGCCGACGAAGCGTAGCCCCTGGATGATGGCTTCGCTACCGTTCCTGGGAAAATAGCGGGCCGATGTCGGACGTAGTTCTATCGTCTGGTTCTGTACCCTTACCCGACGTTTTTTTCCGCCATCCGTCAAATAGATGTTTCGGGCTTGTACCTGTGTGGTCAACCCGAGAGCATTGGCCGTCTGTGCTTCCGTCGGAACGACTCGATTCCCTGTGCGACGGGCGACAGCCTCAGCGACCTTACCGGGTTCGGGAGGAGACGCCTTCCCTAACAGTTTGCTTATCCTTGGATATTCGTAAACGCCCTGCTGCAACCGACGGATGAACCCCTCACCGGCCAGTCGGGAAAGGATTCTCGTTACCGTCTCCCGAGTGCCAAAATCGAGAAAGTCACGCACCAGGAAGATGCTACCTTCCCCATCCTTCAGTATCCGCCGCCGTATTTTTTCGCTGATCGGCTTCGGCATCGATCCCCACCAATCCCTTTGTCCGGTTTCGGTATGCTAAAACCGGACAAATCCCTCTCAAAAACTACAAACGTATTATAAGACATAAAACCCATATACGCTATAGGCAACCTCCGGAGGGCTACATGTGGGAAATCAGCGATCCGTACTTCCCCGTTGCCACCAGGCAGGCCCGCCCGTACGGTTGCGGCCGGAGTCGTGTTGACGTTTCCGGAATCGGGAGCGAGCGTCAGAGAAAACGGAAGCCGCTGCGAGCATACCCTACACGATATCCCTTTACGTTCGGACGGATTTACGGCATACTGAAGGGGGCGGTGGGCTGGCGCTCGGTACGATCCGTATCATGAAAAACGACACTGCCCGTTACATTGGACACACGGCAGGGACAATAACAATGGTAACGGATTTTGAACTTACCGGATTCGAACCGGTCCCGAAGGCGCTGTGTACCGAAATGACGGATCGATTGCTCGAAGCGTTCACCCGCTTCGAGGGAAGGTCGACCGCCGTTTCCGAGCGGGCCGGCAGCGTCTATGGCATGCGGAACTTACTGAACGAAATGCCGGCAGTACGGGAGGTCGTCTGCTCTGACCGGATACGAAGAACCGTCCGGTCGATTCTGGGCGACTCTGCCTTTGCCGTCCGCGCCCTTTTTTCGACAAGACACCCAAGGCGAACTGGTCGCTGTCCTGGCATCAGGACCGAATGATCCCGATTCTGGATCGACGGACCGTGCCGGGGTTCTGGCCCTGGTCGGACAAAGGCGGAGTCGCCCATGTGCAGCCGCCGGCCGCTATTCTGGAACGAATGGTGGCGTTTCGTCTGCATCTGGATGACTGCCCGGCGGAGAGCGGTCCGCTTCGAGTGATTCCCGGTTCGCATCGTCTGGGCATACTCTCGGATGAGGGGATCGCCCGGGCGCGGGAAACCATGGCGGAACAAACCATTACGGCGGAAAAAGGGGACGGACTGCTGATGCGACCGCTTCTGCTCCATGCCTCCTCCGCCGTTGCCGGGCCGGCGGAGCATCGACGCGTCCTGCATATCGAGTGGGCGGTCGATGATCTGCCGGGCGGACTGGAATGGCACAGCCGGGTTTGAACGGAGCGGCATGAGTGGCATCGGTGGCAGGACCGACCCGTTCGGGCAGGCCGGGGCGGACGTGCGACTGGAGTGGGGGCGATCGGGCGCGCGGCGCGCGGCGGAACGGGGAGATATCCTCGTGGTCGTCGATGTACTATCGTTCTGCAGCACGGTCGTCACCGCGGCGGCGCACGGCGTCCTGGTCTTTCCCTGCCGAACGCCTGAAGAAGCCGCCGCGCTGGCGGCGCGCCACGGAGGGGAAGCGGCGATTCGCCGGCAGAACGGTTCGGAGAAAGGGCGCTTCTCTCTTTCACCCCTGACGTTCCTCGATGCGCCCCCGGGTCTTCGTGTCGCGGTTGCCAGCCCGAACGGAGCCACCTGCGCCACCCTGGGACAGCAGGTGCCGTGCCTGATTGCCGGTTCACTGCTGAATGCCGGGGCGGCGGCAGAACGGGCTGCTGAGGCGGCGAACGCGTTCGGGCGACCGATCACCGTCCTTGCCTGTGGCGAGCGGTGGGCCGAACCGAACGAGGACGGGGAACTCCGCTTCGCTTTGGAGGACTATCTCGGGGCGGGCGCGATCCTCGCCGCGCTGCCCTTCTCGCTGACCCGGTCGGCGGAGGCCACGGTGGCGGAACGTGCATTTCAGGCGGCGGAGAACGACCTTGCGGAACTGCTCCTGCAAAGCGGCAGCGGTGTCGAATTGACCGGGAAGGGGTTTGGCGGCGATGTCCGGCACGCGGCGCAGTATAACCTCTATTCGGTGGCTCCGACGATGACAGCGGCGGGATACTTCGAACCCGGCGGTGGAATCAACGGACGGTAAGCGAGCGAACGGACTGTCGGACGACCAGCTCGCCGGGCAGAAAATCCTGGACGCCGGACTCCGCGCCTTCGATGCGTTCGATCAGCAGCTGCGAGGCGCGTGCGCCGATCGTTTCATACGGCTGGCGGAGCGTCGTCAGGGGCGGATCGGTCATGGCGGCCTTTCTCTCATCATCGAAGCCGATCAGGGAAACATCCTTCGGCACCCGGATTCCCTGTTCCCTGAAGACATCGAGAACGCCATAGGCGATCTGATCGCTCCCGCAGAAGATAGCGGTCGGACGCTGACGGGGCGGCAGGCGAAGCATCTGCCGCGCCATATCCTGCCCGCCGTACTCGCTGTAACTCAGTTCGGAATCGAAGACCAGGGTCGGGTCGAAGGGCAGGTTCGCCTCGCTCAGGGCGTCGCGGTAACCGGCGTAGCGCTCATCGTCGAAGAAACCGAGAAGGCTTCCGCGAAAGAGGGCGATGCGCCGATGGCCCTGGCGTAAGAGGTACTCGGTGACCGTTTTCGCGCCCTGCCGGTTATCGACATCGACACAGGTAAATGCCTGATCCTCCTTCTCCTTGCCGACGACGACGAACGGAATGCCTCGTTCGGTCAGGGCGGGCAGCAGTTGGTTTTTTTCACGTGGTCCGATCAGCAGCAGGCCGCCGCACCGTCCGTCGATATGCAGTCGGAGTTCGCTCATCTCCCCGGACCAGAGGTTTTCGTTGAGGACCAGAAGGTTCAGCTGACGTGCCTGGGCATACTCCATGACGCCGCCGAGGACCTGGAGATAGTACGAGTAGTGAAGATAGTGAGAGCCGCCGAACCCGGAGAGGACGCCGATCGTGGAGAGCCGTTTGACCGCCGCGCCGCGCGCCAGAGCGCTGGGCTGGTATCGGGTCTCCCGAACGTAGCGAAGAACGCGTTCCCGGGTCTCCGCGCTGATACGGCGACTGCTGTTGTTCAGAACCAGGGAGACCGTGGTGGGGGAGACGCCACAGGCCCGCGCGACGTCCTGAATCGTAACCGACCTTGGTTTACTCATCGTCATCGAAGGCAACACTTTATATTTATAAAATAACCGCAGGAACCTATGCTGATTCAGTGCAGTATAGATGTCGCCCGGTCGTTTGTCAAGGGCGGCGGACGATTCGCGCCGGAGGAAACAAAATCCGGCGCGGTAAGGGGACGGGTTACGGCTGTTTCGGCGCAGCGTTATTCGGCGCGGCGTTATTCGGAGCGGAATCGGTCGGTGGCTGCGCCATCATCCGCTTGACCGAGTCCGGCGCTTTCGACGGATCGCCACGGAAGGCTTTCTCCTGATCGGCGCGCGGGGCATTGGCCAGACTTTCGCCTTCGCTCCGGCAACCGGTGACCGTCAGTAACAGGAGGGGAAGGCAGCACAGGGGCAGTATTCGTTTCGTCATGAGGAACTCTCCTTTGAATTTCGGGACGCGCCCGGAAAGGTTTCCGGGCGCGTCCTGACCATGGGAAAGGCGTTACGGGCGGGTGCCGTCCCACATATTGTCCTGCGGGCGATTGACCGGGTCCGGGTTGGTCGCGGCAGGGATCATCGACTTGACATGGCCGTCGGTGAACGCGAAGTTGGCCCGGTCGCTGTGGCGAGCCGAAACCGCACCGTTGCGTCCGTTCGGGTAGGTAAGGGTCGTATCGCGGGTTCCGTCCGGAATCCTCTGGGCGAAGTCGTCCATCGCGCCGGTGATGACATCACCGGTCGGCCAGCCGTTCGAGCAGTTCGCGCCGGGGAACGTATTGTTGTTATCCTGGGCGAACTTCTCGGTCAGAAGGATCGTGTCGGCCGGTTTGTTCATCTTCGCGAGGGCGACCGCGCCGGATTCCATCCAGAAGGCGCCCACATACCCGAAGGGTCCGCGAGCGACGTTCGGGTTGCCGCCGGCGTGGTAGGAGTTGCCGACGTAGCTCAGGTAGACGCCGCACCAACCGGAAGCATCCGGCGCCGGGGTCAAGCCGAG
This sequence comes from Capsulimonadales bacterium, assembly GCA_033762295.1. GTDB lineage: Bacteria > Armatimonadota > Armatimonadia > Armatimonadales > Armatimonadaceae > JANRLW01. The sequence continues at coordinate 8,386 of JANRLW010000100.1, read as the reverse complement.
ACTGTCGCTCGGACAGCGGAAGATGCCCAGATTTTTGAGGTAGGGCTGTACGGCGACCGCCCAGCCCTGCTTGCCGGGAACGTTCGGATCGTACTCCGGCCACCAGCGGGAGACCGGGAAGGATTCATCGTAGTCCTGAGCGTACATCAGGACGCCGAGGGCGAGCTGCTTTTCATTGGAAAGACAGGAGGTCTGGCGGGCCTTTTCACGGGCCTGGGCGAAGACCGGGAACAGAATCGCGGCCAGAATGGCGATGATCGCGATAACAACGAGCAATTCGATCAGGGTGAAGCCCGCGGTCGCTCGGGGACGGGCGGACGGTCGGCGATTTTCAAACATAATTAGCGGTCCTTTCGGTCGAACCGGTCGCGGTCGCGCCGGAGAATAAGTGCCGGTACGCATACGGAGAAACCGGGAAGGCGGGAACACCCTCGGTCGGAGGACCTGGCGCGGAAACAGCGAAGGAGGAGGCGACAAGGCCCGAAAACCGACCCCGGTTTTTCGAATCAACATTGAAAACAAATCAATTTACTGAGCCACAAACCTTTGTGTAAATTGATTTATCCACCGAATTGTATGGCTTTCCACTGGAGTTGTCAAGGAACATCACCGCAAAAGTTTGCGTACCGCCGTCCGGAAGGACGTCCCGCCGGTTTAGCACGGCGTCAGGAGTCGGAGATAAAGGAAACGGACCGCGAAGAGCGGAAGGAATCAAGGAGCAAGAGAATGACGACCGTTTCAGCGCCCAATAAGACCGAACTGCGACCCTTCACCTTTTCCGAGGACGATTACCGGGATTGGGTCGCGATCGGCAACGCGGCTCTGCCCGAGTATGCCCGTACCGTCGAGGAGGTCCGGGCCTGGGATGCGCAACAAGACCCGAAATGTCTCAGCCTCCGCTGGCTCGCGGAGTTCGACGGTCGGACCGTCGGACGCGGCAGCCTTTACCAGTTCCCCTGGACCTATCACCCGCGAAAGTTCTACGCCGATCTCACCGTCATCCCCGAGTTTCAGGGGGTGGGCGTCGGTACGACCCTGTTCCGTACGATCCATGACGAACTGATGGCACGCGATCCGCTCTCCGTGCGCTGCAAGGTTCGGGAGGACTGGACGCGCGGCTTTCGGTTCGCGCAGGACCGCGGTTTCGTCGAGGATTTCCGCGAGTGGGAATCCCGACTGAACGTGGAAACCTTTGACGGAACGCCCTTCGCCGATCGCTACCGGGAACCGGCGAAGCACGGGATCGTAATCAAAACCGCCGGGGAACTGCGCGACGAGCGTCCGGATTTCTTCGAGGCGTGGTACGAAATGGACGTGGAAGCAACCGCAGGCGTCCCCACCCCCGAACCGATCACCTTCCTGCCGATCGACCGGTGGAGGAAGCATTTTGAGGAGAACCCCAACATTCTGTGGGACGCGATTTTTCTGGCGGTCGACACGGACAACGGAAAGGTCGCCGGGGTGACCTCGCTCTGGAAGCGGCAGAAGGACAGCGATCTCGAAACCGGATTCACCGGGGTACGGCCCGCCTACCGACGGAAGGGAATCGCTTTCGCGCTGAAACTGCGGGCGATCGAGTACGCCCGTTCCGTCGGTTGCCCGACCATCCGGACCGATAACGCCTCGATCAACCGACCGATGCTTTCGATCAACGAGGCGCTCGGATTTGAAAAGCAGCCTGCCTGGATCGAGATGATCCGGACGTTCGCCAGGGAAACGCCGGAGACCGGTTAACACCGGTCGAACCCGGTCCTTTTGCGTCGGTCAGCGTTTCGACTTGCTCAGATCGACATAGTCGAACTTACCGCGACCGGCTTCCGCCAGCTGGCGCAACAGCGTCATGCCTTTGAACTTTTCGCCCAGACCGAGCGCCAGCGTGATAATCCGCGCCTGGTGACGGTTTCGCTGACGGGCGAGTTCGACGATCTCCGCGAAGTCGGTCATGCCTTCGGTCGGTTCGCCGTCCGACATGAAGAACACATGGGTGACCTCCGGGTCCCGGAAGGCGAGGTCGAGCGCCTGCTGGAAGTTGGTCTGCCCGTGCGGAATCATGACGCTCACCGAGGTGACCCCCGCGCTGATATTGGCATTGGTCGCAGGACGCAACGTTTTTGAGAACGTGGTCGCCTCGTTCGAGAAGAAGATGATGTTGAAGGCGTCCTCCGGCCTCAGTTCGGACAGCGCCTGCACCATCGCGGAGCGGACACGTTCCATCTTGCCGCCTTCCTCCATGCTTCCGGACGTATCAATCACGTAGACGATCCGGACGGGCGGGCCGTCCTCCGGGCGTGACGGTCGGGCGAGGGTGAAGCGGGGAACCCCCCCACGCGTGCCGCCGCCCGCCCCGCGTCCGATGCCGCCCCCTCCGTTCGGGTTGCCGCCCCGCGTCAGGCCCAGTTCCGAACCGAACGGGATCCCGCGCACGATTCCCAGATCGTTGGCCCGCCCGGCTCCCGCGCCGACGCCCGGCGCGATCCCGGTTCCGGAATCGGTCTCCGTCCCCGTCTCCTTGCCGGTCTTGACCTCGCCGATCGGGGTGTTCGCCGTCGGGTCGGGAACGGCGGCGACCGTGGCCGGAGCCGGTTCGGGAGGCTTGCCGGCCTCGGTATCGTTCATTGCCGGGGGAAGCGGCGACGGCGGGGCGTCCGGCCGCGCGACGATGCGCGTATCCGGTTCCTCGTTCGGCGGGGTCTCACGATTTCCGTCGGCCTGCCCCCGCGGAAGCGGGATCGGCAGTCGGTTCGGAAGATTCGCCCCGGCGGACGGTCGGGCGGTCGGGCGAGGGAGCGGGGTCGGCGACGTTTTCGTGACCGGCAGACGGCGCGGCGGCGGAGAGGGAACCGGGACCGGCACGGCATCCGGTTCCTCGGGCGGGAGCGGCGTCGGCGATGGCGAAGGAACCGGGGCGGGGGTCGGCCGGAGGACCGGGCGGGGCGTCGGGACCGGCGTCGGCGTCCGTCCGTCCGTCCCCTCAGGATCGGCGCGGTCGGAACGACGAGGAATAACCAGGCGGACGGTTTCCGGCTGCGCGTCGGCGACGGTCGGCGGAATGAGGAAACCGGTGCGGACGGCCACGACCCCCATCAACAGGTGCAGGCCAAGCGATATCAGCAACGCGAACGGCAGCCACCAGCGAGGAGACGAGGGGAGACGCCGGGGAGCGATTTCCTCGGGTTCGGCGTTCTGTGATTCTGGGTGTTCCGGTTCGAGCATTCCCATCCTTGGACCAGGCGATACGGAAGGCGTTTCACGGAATTCCGGAAACCTTCGTCTACGGGTATTTATACGCCCCGCAGAACCCCGGCGTTGCGGAAAACACGGTAGAGCCTGCTAGAGACGGGGCAGTTTTTCATCCATCGTCGACTGGATCGCCCGGATACGGGCGGCGTTGACACCCAGGTCTCCCTTGCCGACCCGGGAACGGGAGCGGATCGTGACCAGGGAGTGACCGTTCTCGGGCGTGACGAGAATCTCCACATCATCGACGAACGGCGTTCCGAGCACCTGCGCCTCGCCATGGACGCGGCCTCCGGCGGGGACGGTCCGGGTCACCTTCCCGCCCGGAACCCGCCGCAACGCCTCGGAGGCGAACGTCGTCGTGTTTTCAACGGACATGTCATAGCGGCGCGGCTGCAGATCGGGATAGCCGGGGTGCCGTCCGGTGGTGACATCGTTCGACGTCCAACCGGCGGGTGGCACCTGCCAGGCGAGCGCGGCGACCGTCCCGATCGCCAGGGCGCAAAGGGCCTGCAGAAGGAAACGACGGGAGCGGTGGGTGCGTTGGGAACGGTTGGTCGGTTGGTCGGACACCGGGAGGGGACTTTCTAACCGGCAGGCGCGATGCCGGGCAGGACGGCTTCCAGAGCGGACAGGAATCGGGCGTTCTGCGCCTCCGTACCGATGGTCACGCGCAGGAACGTGGGCATACCGAAGATATCGCCGGTACGGACGATCACTCCCTGGCGGAGCAGGGCCTCGAAGACGGCGCGGCACGGACGATCGGTATCGAACATGACGAAATTGGTGAAGGAGGGGATATGGCGCAGCCCGAGTCGGTCAAACCCGGCGATCAACTGCGTCATACCGGCGGCGTTCGCACGTTTCCCCGCCTCGACAAAGGCGTCATCGTCGATGGCGGCGGTGGCGGCGACCTGTCCGGCCAGGTTGACATTGAAGGGAGAGCGGGACTGGTTCAGCGCACGGATCGCTTCCGGGTGCGCGACGGCGTAGCCGACCCGCAGACCGGCCAGGCCGTACATTTTGGAGAAGGTTCGCAGACCGATGACCGGCGCGCCCGATGCAATATACTCCAGGGCGGCGGGGAAACCCGGCGTACCGTACACATACTCACCGTAGGCTTCATCCAGAATCAGCAGGGCGCGCGCCGGAAGACGCGCCAGCAGATGGTCGACCGCGTCCCGCCCGATCCGCGAACCGGTCGGGTTATGCGGATTGGCGATGAAGACCAGGCGGGTCCGATCGGTGAAGGCGTCCGCCATCGCCTGCGGGTCGTGCGCATAGTCGGGGCGGGTGAGGGGAACCTTGACCGTGACGGCCCCGGCCAATGTGGCTGCGGCTTCGTACAGCACAAAAGTCGGATCGCCGACGACCACCTCGTCTCCGGGCTGAAGAAAGGTCAGGCCGAGGAGGTGAATGATCTCGTCCGAGCCGTTGCCGAATACCAGTCCGTCTGCAGGCACCCCCAGCTTGCGAGCGACCGCCATCCGGAGATCGTGGCAGCCACCGTCGGGATACTGAGACAGGCGTGGCAGAGCGTCCCGAAGCGCCGCGAGGGCGGACGGCGGCGGACCGAGCGGGTTTTCATTGGAGGCCAGTTTGACGATCTCCCCGGTCAGACCGAGTTCGCGTTTGACCTCCTCGATCGGTTTGCCCGGAATGTACGGTTTCAGGGCGCGGATATGGCGTGAAACCTCCTCCAGAGCGGTCGAAAGACGGCGGTCGGTCGAATCGGCGACGGACGGGGTGCTGGCTGTCATCGTTGGGTCCTCGGCAGAAGTGTAGCATGATGTGTCGGTGGCTGCCACCTTACCGCAGATGGAACGCGATCTCGACCGGGTAAAAGACCCCGCCGAACGGCATCGTCACCAGGTGAAGACCGGCGTCGGTGACGGTGGTTTCGGCGAAGAGAGCCAGCCCGGCCGGGGGGACGATGTTGCTGGAGCGGACCGAACCGTCGACCAGCGCGACCATGCCGGATTGCCCGCCGCGCGGCGAAAAGGTGATCCGAACGCGGCGACCCGGCGGCGTCCGAACATGAAAGGAGTAGAGCAACCCGTAACTGCCGTCCATACGGTCCCTGGCGGATACGTTTCCGGATCGGGGGGCGTGTTGTTCGGGCAGATCATCGGGACGTCCGATACGAAAGAACCGGGCGGGTCGGGTTTCCGACAGTCGGATGGTCACCTCCCGCCGGGGAGCGGGCACTTCGGTGACCCGCGCGCCACGAACGGTCTGCCGCCCGCCGTCGAAAAGAACGCGAAAACGACAGTCGGCGGACGGGCGGACGGTCAGAATCCCGGAGGCGGTGTCGAACGAGCGCAGAGTCAGCGGCAGGGCGATAGACCCGTTGCGACCCGTGACCGGGACGGACCGCGCCCGGAGATACTTCGTCAACGCCTGACGTCCGGCACGCGGCGGATCGTTCTGCGGGTCGGCGATTCCCTTACGCAGCGAGACGGTCAGCGGAGCGCCCGCCGTTCCGTGGAAGGCCAGCGTCAACGGAGCCGAAGAGCGTTTCATGTTCCGATAGTGAAAGAAGATGCGGTAGGTGCGGCCGCCGATCAGGCGCGCGTCCGCGTAGGCCCCCGGACGGGTCAGGCGTTCCGGTTGATTACAGAAGAGCAGGTAGTCGACCGAGGGCGGCGCGGACACCGTCCCGCGAGCGGACCGGGCGCGTCCGACGGTTTTGGCGGTTCCGGCGGTTCCGGCGGGACGAGCGACCGCTTTGCCCTTTCGATTCCGTGTGTTGTGAGGACTCGGTTCCGGTTTTGCCACCGACCTCTCCGTCATCGGCGACGTGACGGGCGGCGGAGTCGCGGGAACGGACGGCGCAAAAAGACCGAGCAGAAGGAGCGAGGCGACCAAAGGACGTACCTTCGATCCTGCTTTCGATCCTGAGACTATCGACCGCTTTTTGGGCGCAGGGCGGTCGACCGAAGACGAAACGGGTACCGGGTGGATCTTCCTCATTGAAGATGGGAGTTCTCAGACTTTCTAGGCGATGATGCCTGCACTAACCTTCCATACGGAGAATCGAGCGGTGAATATAACGGCGACGCCGGTGAATAATGTCACGTTCCGGTCAGTCCGGTCCGCCTTCCGCTCCGAGAAGTTCCGGCGTTGCCGCGCGGATGCGGGGGGCGAACTCCTCCAGGACGTCGGTCAGAAGGGCGAGGTCCGCCGGGTCGCGCAGTCCCGGCAGGCCCGCCCGTTGCCAGATGCGCCGCAGAGCGGCCGCCTGTCCGGGGTAACTGCCGTATGTGCGAAGCCAGCCGTAACCGACGAACCGATCGAGGATGGCCGAAACGCTGCCGCTGACGGGAGAGAGCGGCGATACCGGAAGGATCGGCGCGAGTTCTCGTTCGACCCGGACCCGGTCGACGTCGCTCAGTCGGTCGTACAGGTCGTCGGCAAGCGCCGGTGATTCCCGAAGGAGCGAACCGTCGAGAGCGATTTCCGTTAGAACGTGAGCCAGAAAAAACGTGCGACGTAACGGTGTCGGAAACCCGGTCCGACGGAGCCGTTCGGCGGCTTCCCGGCAGAGGGAGTGAAAGATGGGCGCGGCATGGAACTGCCGGTCGGCCGCGAAGTGCAGGCGCATCCCCGCGATCAGGGGCGACTCCGTTTCCGTGGGCGCCGGTAGATGGACCGCCCGCAGCCTCGCCCTTTCCTCCAGCGCAAGAAGGTCCGGGAGAAGATTGCCGACAAAGAACAACGGGTCCGCCTCCGGCGACTTGCGACGGGCGACGGCATGATGGGCCAGGTAGTTCATGCCGGTCAGGTCCGGTGCGGCGGCGGGGCCGTGGACGCGCGGACGACCAGTTCCGGCGTGAAGATATGGCGTTCGGGTACCGCCCGGCCCTCAATACGTTCGATCAGCAGACGGGCGGCGGTCGCCCCGATGTCACGAAGCGGGTGGCGGATCGTGGTCAGAGCGGGAGCCGACAGGGAGGCAAGGTCGGTATCATCGAATCCGATCAGGGAAAGGGTCCCCGGGATGGAGACATTCAGGTCCCGCGCCGCCTTCAGAAGGGAGAGCGCGATATTGTCATTGCAGACGAACAGCGCCGTCGGCGGGGCGGGCAGAGCGAGCAAGCGGGCGAGCGACTGTGTGATATCCCCGAGGACGTAACTGGTGGAAACGACGAACTCCGGCGCGACCGACCGGCCGGCCTCCTGCATCCCGGTGAGAAATCCCGCTTCCCGCTCTCGTTCGCTATGCATCGTTCGATCCGTGGCCAGGTAAGCGATCCGGGTATGTCCCAGTTCGAGAAGGTGTTCGACGGCCAGGCGCGCGCCAAGGATATTGTCCACATCGACGTAGGGAACGTTCGGCAGGCCCGACGGCGCGGATACGACCACCACCGGGAGATTGGCCTGCTCCAGCCCGGAAGCGATATCCGAGCCGATGACGGGACTGATCGCCAGAACGCCGTCGGTACGCTGCGCCTTGATCCGCGAACCGGAAACGGTGGCGTTTTCCCAGAGCGACGTGAAAAGGTGGATATCGTACTTCCGCATCGCCCCCTCGGCCAGAATACCGCTCAGAATGCCGGAGGCGTAGTAGTTGGTGACGACGGAAGGTTCGACCGAGGAGAACTGGATGCCGAGGGAGTGCGTACGCCGACTGACCAGACCACGGGCCATGGCGTTCGGATGGTAGTTCAGACGTCGTGCCGCCGCGAGTACTCGTTGCCGTGTTTCGGCATTGACCGGTCGGGGCGCGTTATTCAGAACGACGGAAACGGTCGTAACGGAGACACCGCTCGCTTTGGCGACGTCATGAATGGTGGCCATTGGTTCCGTGAACTGATCCCGTAATACGGGCAGCCTTTCCGGGATCGCAGGATAATCGATTTTAGGTCAATACCTGTCGGAAGTCAAACCGCCGGTTCTCCGGTCGGTCCGGCCTCAGAGGACGGTTCTTTCCCTGCTCCATCGGACACGTCGGCCGACAAAAAGTGGCAGGAAGAAAACGGGAGGATTCCTGATCCCTTACGCAATGTAGACGAAAGATCAGTGAAGCGATTACCGATAATGGGAACGAGCGTAAATCCGGGAATGAACCCTTTTCGGAGAGAAGAATCACCGTGCGAATCGTTCTAAAGCCTTTTGGTATCGTCTCACTGCTGGTCGGCATCGCCGC
>JANRLW010000099.1:0-40605 GCA_033762295.1 Capsulimonadales bacterium | reverse complement strand
GGTCCCAGGCCAGGGTCGCCGCGTACTGATGGACCAGGACCTCGTCGAACGCCGCCTGCGTATCGACGAACACCGCATCGTATTCCGACGCCAGCGCGCGCACGATCCCGCCATAGACGTCCATCGTCGCCCGCATCGCATCTTCCCGGTTCGTTTCGATATAAAAAGGCGTCATCAGGACCAACCCCTGCAATGACGGACGCACCGTGTCGAGGATTCGTCGGTAAGTCTGCTCGTACTCTCCCGGCAAAACCGCGATCTCCGGTCGGAGCGGAGAATCGTACTGCCGCCAGACATCGTTGATACCGATCATCACCGATAGCCAGTCCGGTTTCAAATCGAGAACGTCCGTCTGCCATCGGTTTGCCAGATCACGAACCGTGTTTCCGCTCGTTCCGACGTTCACCACACGAATCCGCCGACCGGGATAGGTCGATCCCAGTAGCGCATCGATCAACGCCACATAGCCGCGACCGAGCGATTCGCCCAGTCCCTCGCCCACCGGACGGGCGCGTCCGCAGTCCGTGATCGAATCCCCGATAAAGACCAGTTTGCTGTTTTCCTGAATCCGCATGTCCTCGCTCCTTAACGCGGCACCTCGACTCCTTCGACCAGTGCGTTCAAAATGCGATCGGCGTTCCCGCCCTCGATTTCGGCCTCGGGCTTCAGGAGAATCCGGTGGCGCAGTACCGGCAACACCATCGATTTAACATCGTCCGGCGTGACGAACATTCGTCCGCGCACCAGGGCGACCGCTTTGCTGGCCTGCAGCAGTCCGACCGCCGCTCGGGGCGATGCCCCCAGGGTCAGTTGCCGATGCCCCCGGGTCCGACGAACCATGGTCGAGATATAGTGCAGGATTCGCGGTTCCACCTTGACTTCCGGCAGGACGGAGCGTGCCCGGAGCAGCGAGTCGACCGAGGATACCGGATGAATCTGCGCGGTCGTCAGGTCCGCCGCGCGGAAACCCCGGTCCCAGGCGCGGAGCATTTCCGTCTCAGCGGTTTCGTCCGGATAGTCCACCAGCACCTTGACCAGAAAGCGGTCCAGTTGCGCTTCCGGGAGGGGATACGTTCCCTCATACTCGACCGGATTCTGTGTGGCAAAAACCGTGAAGACCGCCGGTAGCGGGTGAGAGACACCGTCGATCGAGACACGCCGCTCCTCCATCGCTTCCAGCAGAGCCGCCTGGGTCTTCGGAGGCGTCCGGTTGATCTCGTCGGCGAGAACGAATTCACCGAACAACGGACCCCGCCTCAGATGGAACGCGCCGCTGTTGACATCAAACACGTTATTCCCCGTCACATCGGACGGCATCAGGTCGGGTGTGAACTGTATGCGCTTGAACTCCGCCCCACAGGCCGCCGCCAGGGTTCGCACCAGCAGCGTCTTCGCGGTGCCGGGCACTCCCTCAAACAGGGCGTGTCCTCCCGCCAGCAAGGCGACAATTGCGGTCTCGATCACGGCATCCTGACCTCGGACCGCTTTGTGCACCTCCGAGGTCAGCCGTCCGGCAAGTTCGAAGACAAAGGTCGAAGGGTCAAAAACACCCGACAGGTCGAAGGGCGTCCCACCGTTCGCATCCCCTTCCGTTTCAACCATTTCCGCTTCCGCCAAGTTGCAGTTCCTTTCGCATGTCTTCCATGTCCTGTGTCAGATGCAGGAGCATCCCCTCGTCCGTTGCGTTCGCTCCGGCGAGGATTCGATCCTCGCACTCTCCGAGCAGGCGCAGGAGACGCGATTCCGTGCCACTTGCCCCGTCGCCGGCCAGGGTCGCCGCCCTTCGCGCGATCTCTCCGATCGGCGCGTCCAACTCGATTCCGAGCGTCCGGCAGAGGTCGCGTTTGAAGATGCCATACAGGCTTTCCAGCGCGGCATCGGTCGCGCGGGCGCGTCGGTACAGGTCCGCGAGCGAGGCGACATACTCGCTCGATACCCGCGCCGGGGGCGGCAACGACCGTGGCAACCCGAAACGCACCGCCGAGTTGTACGCCATCAGCAATAGGAGAATCAGCAGTTCCAGGCAGACAAACTGCCCCGCTTTACCAATCAACGTCAGGAGCGAGTCCTGGGCGGCGTAGCCCATATGGTACTCATCGAAGTACACGGTACCATTTCCGCCGCGCGCCGCCTCGATGATTCCGACCAGGAGTCGGGCGTTGTCCGCGCTTGCCAGGTGGCGGTTATCGAACACCGCCGGTGTGGAGAACGCAAATACCTTCCCCTGCCCCCGACGAAGGACGATCAGGGCCGGTCCCGTATCGCCCAGCAGGACGACGCTGCCCGGCGGCGTTTCCGAAAACCGCTCCGGGTCGGGAACCGAAACCTGGCGAACTCCGACCAGGTTTCCCGCCGGTTGCTTCGGCGGCATCGAAACCGCCGATTTCGACACGGTACGGACCGAGAGTCCCAGATTTTCCAGAAGTTCGGTCTTTTCGGACTGGGCAACGATCAGCGTTCCCCCATTTTCAACCCAGGCGATCGCCGCATCGGCCGCGCCTTCATCCCAGAACCCCGTCGAACCGAACAGGGTAAACGGGGTTGCGGTCACCATTACGCCGCCCCGCGGCCACTTACGCGGTTCACGGGTTACCCGCCTCACCGGGACGCCCCGTTCCTGCAAAAGGAGAAAAGCCGCTTTCAATCCGCCCGGCTTCGCTGAGAAGGACGAGCGGCGTGGCGTGGTTTCGGGGGTCTCCGGGATGTTTCCCGCAATCAGAAACGAAAGGACACCGAAGATCAGCAACAGGCCGACCACCATCAGGGTATCGCCGCGCAGTTTCATTCGGGCGCCCCCACCGGTTTCACGGCGTTTTCGAGAGCGGAATGGACCGCGACGACCGTGGCATACTCCTCTGCCGTCGCGGGTCGCAACCCGTACCAGACGAAATCGAAAAGCCGGGTCGCCGGAAGCAGAACGTCATACGCCCGAGCGAAACGCCCCCGGAGCGCCCGTTGATACTCCCAGTTGGTCCGGTTTTCCTCCAGCACCAACGCGCCCGACTTTGCAAGCCGACGTAGGCAGGCGATATACGCCATCCGTAACGCGCCCCGGTAATCGCCCTGCGCCGCAAGCCGTTCCGAATCGGCCAGCGGATCCTCCGAATCCGACGCCAGAAGATCCGGTATGCTGATAATTCCCGTTCGCCGACGCCATCTTCCCCGGTAGTCACCCGCCCACCGCACCACAAAAATCAATCCCGCCAGGACGCCGGCCATCGCCACCAGGATCAGGAGCCACTGGACCAGGCGGGCGAACCACTCCACCCAGGGGCCGGATCGTCCTCCCGGGGTCCGTGGTGTCAGGGAACGGAAGAAATCCATGATTGCCTTGCGGATTTTTTCCAGCCACTCCTCCCACCAGCCCTTCGGCTTTTCCGGAGCGGTGGCGCCCTGAAACTCCTGACCCCTCAAAATCCGTTTCGCGACTTCGGCCGGATCGGGCAAGTCCCGGCTACCGGCAGGGCGGGACGGTCGCGTCATCTCCGAGAGCAGCGTCACCTGCCCTCGAAGCTCCGGTCGCAAAGCGGTCGGTCGTTTCGCGTTCGCGATTCGGTTCAACTCAACGGTCAGGGCGGCATTATCCGGCTGAAAGGACGAACCATCCGGAAGCCGAACGCTCCGAGCCGACGTCAGACGGTCGCGAAACCCTGCCGCCGTTCGGGGAGAGATCGGCCTGTCGGCGGCAACCGCCAGTTCCTGAAGCAGGGCGCGATACGCTCCGGCGTCGAACTCGGCGTTCGGAGGCTGTGCCAGGGCGACCGAACCGGCCAGAAACGCCGCCGTCAGCCAGGGGAACGCGCGAGGCCATCCCATCTTACCTCCTCTGCCCCCCGAGTCGGCGCGACAGCTTCAATGCTTCCTCGCTCGAAACATCGCCGAACGGATCGGGGGCCAGCGTTATCCCCTCCGACTTCGCCCGCGCAACCATATCCAGCCCCTCCCGCCGCACCCGGATATCGAAGTACAGCAAGGCCAGAGCGACTCCGGAGACGGGCGCGAGCATCAGGTTGACGATTCCCCCGAGCGCACCTTCCAGGAGGGTCTTCTGCGTTTGAATCGCCGGCGATTCGACACCCGGCGAAAATGTCGCCGTGGCTCCTTCGATCAAACCGGAAAATCCCAGGTTCAGAATGAGGGTCATCGCCGCAAGCAATGCGGTCAGGCCGAAGGCGCGGGCAAAATTATGGCGGATCAGATCCTGGGAACGTTGAAACGCCGACCCGATCGAACGCTCCTCCAGGACAATGGTTTGCGGGACGAGGATCAGGGCGATACCGATGTAAACCGCGGGAAGGAAACACAGAACGTAGCCGAGGGCGGTCGCGACAACGGCGAGCAACGAACCGAAAAAAACGGAACCGAACCGACGCAGCACCGGACGGTACGCCTGAGCGATCGTGCGGATCTCGTCCCTCTCCAGGCGATCCCGGACGATTTCGGCGGCGACCGCGCCGAACAGACTCCCCGCGAGCATCAACAGCGGCAACAACAGCAGGTCGTAACCGAGCATCCCTCCGCTCGCACCGAGGACCGAACCGGCGTCGGTCGGATTACGGGCGACTTGCCGGTAGTACGCGGCATAGGGACCGGCGATCAGAAACAGCCGTAAAAGATAGGCAGGAACGAAGACGACGGCCGCCGCGCCGAACAGGAGAACGAAACGCTCCCGATACAGATCGAAAGCGTCGTCCGTTATATCCCAGAGGCTCCTCGGGGTCAGTTCGGCGATTCTGGTCGCTTCCATAAGCTGGCTTCGGAGGCGTCGAACGACGCCTCGACAGGTCCGGTCGTTTCAATCAGACGCGCACTTTGACCATGGTCGGGCGCAGAACGCGACCGTTCAACAGGTACCCCTTCTGAAGTTCCTCCGTGACCGTGTTTTCGGGATGGTCCGAATCCTCCTCACGCAGCACCGCGTTATGGACATTGGGATCGAACGGCTGATTGACGGCCTCGATCGCCTGGACTCCCTCCCTGGCAAGGTATTCCTGAAGCTGACGATACACCGCCTGGACCCCGCCAATCAGTTTTTCATATTCGCGGGTCTGCTCCGATGCGTTCAGCGCGCGTTCGAAATTGTCCACGATCGGCAACAACCGCTTTATCAGATCCTCGGCGACGAACTGACGCAGATTTTCGCGTTCTTCCTCGCTCCGGCGTTTCAAATTGGCGTAGTCGGCCAGCGCACGCAAACGCGCCTCGTTCAGTTCCGTCGCTTTTCGGTTGGCCTCGTCCAGTTGCGCCGTCAACGCGGCAATCTCGGTTCCGTCCGTCCCCGTGTCATTCGTTTCGGGGCTGGAGGAATCATCGTCGGGGGCGATCGTCTCCTCGGTTGTCATTCCGGAAGTCTGTCTCCTGAAGGAAGGAAATCTCACGGGTTGATTGTACCATGCACCGACTTCATGCGTGGAACGCCGAATCGTCCTCCGCGTTATGTTATATGGTAAAACGAAAGTATCCGAAAACCGTTCGATGTCGATTCAATCTTGGTTCGATATCGGTTTCAACGACGAAAGAGCGAATCCACCAGGCGTTCATCATGTCCATTCAAGCCACACTGCCGCGAAAAAACGACCAGCCGAATCCTCCGTCCGGTAAGGCACGGAACGGGGCGGGCTCGATGCCGGTCATCGAGAACCTCCGAGTCGCGCTGATGGGTCTTGCCGCCAACAAGATGCGGGCCGCCCTGACCATGCTCGGTATCATTATCGGCGTGGCGGCGGTCATCGCCATGATCTCGCTCGGACAGGGCGCGCGCGAAAAGACGCTTTCCCAGATCAAGGCGATGGGAACGAACCTCCTGCTCATCGAGCCGGAACGCTCGCGGATCGGCGCGGTGCGCGGTGCCGCCGGCTCGTGGAACCGGCTGAAACTCACCGATATCGAAGCGATCACTCCGGATACCTGTCCGGATGTCGCCAACGTCTCCCCCGAGATTCAAACCGATACCCAGATCAAAGCCGGTTCCGAGAACACCAATACCCGCGTCTTCGGCGTCTGGCCGAGCTGGGTCGATATTCGCAACTACGAACTGCGCTACGGCCGGAATTTCACCGCGGACGAAAACAAAAAACGGGCGAAGGTGGTGATTCTCGGAAACGACGTCTATCAAAACCTTTTCCCCCAGGGAGGCGATCCGACCGGAACGATGATCCGTATCAACGGTGTCGGCGTCAATGTGATCGGCGTCTTCAAGCCCAAAGGCAACTCGGGAAACAACAATAACGACGAAATGGTCGCCGTCCCCGCCCTCACGGCGCAGAAACGCCTGTTCAACTTCTGGCAGGGGCGCATCCGATCCTTCTCCGCGCAGGCGGTCTCGGAGGAGAAGATGGGCGCGGCGGCGGAGCAGATCGACGCTCTTTTCCGAAAACGGTACAAGGTCAAACCGGACGCCCCATCCACGATCGTCATCAAGAATCAGTCCGAAATCGCGTCCTTCGCCGAAGAGTCGCAAAACACCTTCACTGCTCTGCTCGCCGGAATCGCCGGAGTCTCCCTGCTGGTCGGCGGTATCGGAATCATGAATATCATGCTCGTCTCCGTTACAGAGCGAACACGCGAAATCGGCGTCCGAAAGGCCATCGGCGCGAAACGACGGGATATCCTCCTTCAATTCCTGATCGAAGCGGTGACGCTTTCCGTCCTTGGCGGGATCGTCGGCATCCTTCTCGGGGTGACCATCGCTCTGACCCTTCCGGTTTTCCTTCAGGATACGTCCACCGTCCTGTCGGTCGGTCCGATGCTCCTCGCCTTCGCCTTCTCGGCAGGCGTCGGGATTTTCTTCGGCTTCTATCCGGCGCAAAAGGCGTCGAAACTTGACCCGATCGTCGCCCTGCGCTACGAATAAATTGACGTCCGTACCCCGTCCTCCGGGGTGCGGACGCTTCCACTCCGATGACTTACGGCCTGTTCCTTCTCCTTTTCCTCGTATTGCCGACGCTCGTCCTCGCCGGCTTTCTGCGCCGCTCGTTCCGGCGGCATCACGGCATCGCTCTCGGTCTGGTCTGTCTCCTCGCCTTCGTCTATACCACGCCCTGGGACAACTACGCCGCGTATAAGAACCTCTGGTCGTTCGGGAAGGATTTCGTCTGGGGACCGCCGTTCTGGTTCGGGTATCTGCCTCTGGAGGAATACCTCTTTTATTTTGCCGAGGCGATCTTTGTCGCGGTCGTCTGGGTGACCCTGTCGAAAATCCCGGCGCTGCGGGCGGACCACCGTGCCGACCTACCGGAATCGGAGCGTTAGCGTGCCGTTCGGAAAGCTCTCCTACCTGATCATCCTCTGCCTCTGGGCGATGCCGATTCTCATTTTGCAATGGATCGTCGCGGGAAAGGCGCTATGGCGCGAACGCCGTCTTCTGGTGACCGTTCTTCTGGTCTGCGGAACCTATCTCAGCCTGGCGGACCATTTCGCGATCTCCCGGGGCATCTGGCAGATTCGGGAGGAAGGCATCATCGGCTGGCGACTTCAGGGACACCTGCCCCTCGAGGAGGCCCTGTTTTTCTTTCTGACGGTCGCCATGAGCGCCCAGGGATTTGCCATGATTTCCGAACATTTCCGTACGTCGGTGCGTCCATCCGACCGAACGTCCACCGAGGAAAACCATCGTGACCCGTCGTAACCTGCTTCGCCATTCTCTCGCACCTGCCGCCCTGACGCTCGTTCCTTCGCCGGGCGAGGCGGCGCCGTCGAGCCGGGTCCGCACCGGTCTCGAAGTCCTGGCCGAGGACCGCTTCCGTCCGCTGAACGGTTTGAAAGTCGGCCTGATCACGAATCCGACCGGCGCGCTCCCCGATCTGACCTCGACGATCGAAGCGCTCCATCGCGCGCCCGGTGTGAAACTCGCGGCGCTTTTCGGTCCCGAACACGGCGTCCGAGGCGATATTCCCGCCGGCGAATACGTTCCTTCCACCGTCGATTCCCAGACCGGCGTCCCCGTCTGGTCGCTCTACGGCGCGACCAAAACTCCCACGGCGGAAATGCTCCGGGGCCTCGATATCCTGGTCTTCGATATCCAGGATATTGGCGCGCGTTCCTATACGTACGTATCCACCCTCGGAAGCGCGATGGAAGGCGCGGCGAAACACGGAATTCCGCTCCTGGTTCTCGATCGCCCGAACCCTGTCGGACTCCAACGGGTCGAAGGAGGCCCGACCCGACCCGGTTTCGAATCCTTTGTCAGCAAATATCCGCTTGCCTATCGGCATGGCATGACCCTCGGCGAGGTGGCCCGAATGATCAACGGGCAGGGCTGGCTCGGCGGCGGACGTACCTGCTCCCTGACCGTCCTTCCCTGTCGCAACCTGACCCGTGAGCGGAACACCTGGGAGGACTTCGGGGGTCTTCCCTGGGTGCCGACCTCACCGCACATACCGCAGCCGACGACACCCCATTTTTACGCCGCGACCGGCATTCTCGGCGAACTCCCCACCGTCTCGATCGGCATCGGTTATCCTCTGCCCTTCGAGCTGGCCGGTGCGCCCGACATCGGCGCGGTTTCTCTGACAAGGGAAATGGAACGGCGGCGTCTCCCCGGATTCGCGTTTCGCCCCCACTACTGGTCGCCCTATTACGGCGCATTCAAGGGGCAGCGCTGCGGCGGCGTCCAGATTTACCTCACCGATCCGGATACCGCCCCGTTAACGCGGCTGAATTTCGAACTCGCGGATGCCTTCCGAACACTGGACCGAAACCGACGGATCTTCCCGGAGTCCGCCCGAATGTTCGATCTGGCCTGCGGCACCGATGCCGTACGGAAAGCCTTCCTGGCCGGCGCGGACGCCCGTCAACTCTGGGAGATCTTCGAAGAAGGTCGAGAAAAGTTTGTCTCGGATCGGAAAAGGTATCTGCTCTATTCGTGACGTCAATGATTTGCGTCTGCTATAATTTCACGGCAACGTTGCCATCATCATAGTGACGCGAAACGCGCGTGAGGATGGATGACACTCGTATGCTTCGGTATTACCTGGCTGCCCTGCTTGCCATAGTCCCTCTTTCCGGGTCGGGCACCGCCTGCGCTCAGACCCCACCATCGACCGGTACGACCGGTGCGACCGCGCCACCGCCGGTTCCGCTCCCACCGCTTTTCAGTGAGACGGAACGCACGGCGATTGTCGCCTACTGGAACGCGCCGGGTCGCTATATCCTTTCCGCCCCCCCGGATGCGGCTACGGACGGACCCTACCGCGTGCGTCTGACCGCCGATGGCTCCCAGTGGTTCCGGACCTATCAGATCACCGTCGCCGGCAAGGCGAAATTGCCGCCGACGATGGACGCCCGACCGACCACCGGACCGTTCGTCGAGTGGGAAACCTGGGTCGCCGCGCGCCTCGCCTACGACCGCGCCGTTGCGCAGCGGGCCGCCGACGCCATGAACCGCGCCTTCGCTGTCGTCAAACCCACGCCGACGCCGCGTCCCCTGCTTGCCAGCCGCGCCGGCAAACGACCGGCACCGGACCAACCGACCGCCGGTACGAACGACCTGCCTCCCGCGCCCGGGCCGATTCCGGCAGGACTGCTCACCGTCTGCGGTAACCCGCCCCCGTTCGCAAGTGTCGTCACGCCCTTGCAGTATCAGGTACGTTTTGACGACCCGGAAGAGGTATTTACCTATATCGATAATGTCAAACTCAGGGAGCGGTACGCCTATTATCGTTTCCCCCGCGGAATCGCCTCCTATGGGACACGCCTCAAGGACATGACCCCGTCCGAACGGGACGAGTTGTTCCGCGCCGCCGGTTTTACGCCGTCGGAACAGCGAATCTTCGCCGCCGTCTCCAAACTGGAAGGTGGGTTCGAAACCGTTCAGACCTACGACACGGGTTTTGTCTCGGTCGGTTTCATCCAGTTCGTGACGCTGGCCGAAGGGAAGCACGACCTCTCGGAGGTTCTGCTTCTCTTCAAAGCGAACCGCCCGCGGGAATACCAGGAGGATTTTCGACGGTTCGGGATCGACGTTCAGCCCGATCGAACGCTGACCGTCGTCGATCCGGCCACGGGAGCCGAACTGACCGGGAACGCCGCCGTTCTGAAAATCATCGACGATAAACGATTGACCGCAGTTTTCCAGCGAGCCGGACGTCGTCCCGGGTTTCGGATCGCCCAGATCAAGGTCGCGAAAGCCTACTACTGGCCGACCAACGACCCGTTGACCGCCACCCTCGCCGACGGAACCATCCTGGCCGGCAAGGTCGGCGATTGCATCAAGTCCGAAGCCGGACTCGCCTGCCTGCTGGACCGGAAAATCAATACGGGGAATATCCGATTACTGAACGACGTGGCGCAGCGGGTCGCGGTCGCTCGTGGCTGCAAAACGATCGCGGACCTTGCCGCTTTCGAACAGGAGATCATCGCCGCGATGAAGTATCGTGACAATTTCCTGGCGGACAACGGACTTGGTCAGCCGGCACCGCCGCCGATGCCGGTCGCGGCGACCCCGAAAACGGACAAGCCTGACACGACGCCCGACACAACGGCAGAGACGCCCGCCGCGCCGGAACCCTCCCCCACCACGCCCGCTCCCGGAACGACGCCCCCCGGTCGGAAACGCCGCTGACCGGAGGCGCGATCACTTGCCGAATAACGGCCGTTCGGCGAACAACCGGAGGATGGCCCGGGAAATCTTGTCGGGGTCGTGCCGCACGACGGCCGACTCCGACAGGAACGAACCCCGAACCGCTTTGTACCCTTTCCCGGCGATAATGTCCGCGTCCGGAGTCACGAACTCCGCTCCGGACCGGGTATATCGCTCCATCAGGGCTTCGCCGGGCCGGGTCGTGTTAACCAGAACGTAATCGAAGATCCGCTGTTTCGGCGTCAGAAACGGTGCGGCGTGCTCCTCGATCGCCTGAACATGGTCGGAAGCCGAGAAATGGTCCGTTTCGCCCGGCTGGGTCATGACGTTGCAGACATAGACTCGAAGCGCTTTTGAGGCGGCGACCGCCTGCGCGATTTCGCGTACCAGCAGGTTCGGAATCACCGACGTATACACGCTTCCCGGCCCCATGACGATAATCTCCGCCTGACGGATCGCCTCGATGACCTCCGGCAGGGGACGCGGGTCCGCCGGACAGAGGGTGATCCTCCGGATGGCCGCGTCGTCGTGCGCGATGTTGGTCTCGCCGGTGATCTCCCGACCATCCGCCATCTCCCCCACCAGGACCACCGAGTCCGTCGTTGAGGGAAGAACCCGGCCTCGAATCGCCAGAATGTTGCTCGTCGCCTCAACGGCGGTTTCAAAATCGCCGGTGACCTCCGACATGGCCGCAATCAGAAGGTTGCCGAACGAATGTCCCGAGAGCCCGTCCCCCTCCTCCTTGGTTGAAAACCGGAATTGAAAGAGATCCTGCATCAGGGGTTCCGCATCGGCCAGCGCAACGAGGCAGTTGCGGATATCGCCGGGTGGAAGCATCCCTCCCGCGAGCTGTTTCTGGAGCAATCCCGAGGACCCGCCGTCGTCCGTCATGGTGACGACGGCGGTAAGGTTCGATGTGTACTTCTTCAGACCGCGAAGCAAGGTCGACAGCCCGGTGCCGCCTCCCAGAGCGACGATCCGCGCCCCCTGCGAAAGGGCCACCTTCCGGTGGATCACTTCGGGTAGTTCGCCGAGATGCTCGGGAGCGATCACGCTGACGACCGTCCGGTTGACCAGGACCAGGGCGCCGACGATCAGCATCAGGCCGAGAACGATCAAGGAAAAGCCCAGCGGTATATGGACGGCAGGTCGGTCCAATCGCCACCCCAGCGTCGTGGTGACGATATGATCCAGGCGATCGAGAAGATCGACGGCGCCCAGTTGAATGATCATGAGGACGCCGATCGTCACCGGAATCAGGCCGATCGGTATCAACAAAAGATACCGCTTGACCCGCATTCCGGGATACAGCCACTTCAGGCCGCTCCGAAAGGCATTCGTAGGCGGCGTATCTGCGATCGGGCGAAGGTTGGTTGCCATAGCGGTCTTCGTTATTCGGCCCGTATCGGGAGCCGCGGTTCACGGTCGGCGTCACGGTGCCGGACAATGCTCCGATATCCGCGTTCGGTGAGAAACCGCCCGAGTTTTTCCGAGATGACGACGGACCGGTGCCGCCCCCCGGTACAGCCGATTCCGATCGTCAGATACGCCTTGCCCTCGGAAATGTAGTGCGGCAGGCTCCATCCGACCAGATCGTACAGCCGCTCGAGAAAACACGAGGTACGTTCATCGGCAAGGACGTACGCTTCGACTTCCGGGTTCCGTCCATCGTGCGGCCGGAGGGTCGGAACGTAGTGCGGGTTGCGAAGAAACCGAACATCGAAGACGAGGTCGACGTCCAGCGGCACTCCGAACTTAAATCCGAACGAAACCACGGTTACCGCCATCGGCGGCTGCGACGAAACGACACCGACCTCGCGTAACGCCTCCTGCAGACGGGTTCTCAGGTCGAACGCGGACAGACCGGTCGTATCCACCATCAGATCAGCTCTCTCGCGGAGGGAATCGAGCAATCGACGCTCCTCCTCGATCGCGCCGGGAATCGCCCCGTGTCGATCGAACAGCGGATGGGGACGGCGCGTCTCCTTGAACCGACGAATCAACTCCTCATCGGAAGCTTCAAGGAACACCAGAATCGGCTGCAACCCGACGCCTTTGAGCGCGTCCAGTTCCGGCCCCAGTTCGCCGATTCGACCGCAACGCACATCGCACACCACACAGAGCGGTTTTGCCGTCCCGTCCGCTTCACGCTCCCGCAAGGCCAGTGAGACCAGGGCGGGGGAAAGATTATCGACCACCCGCCACTTCATATCCTCGAAGTGCCGTGCCGCCAGTTGCTTCCCCGCCCCCGAAAGGCCGGTGAGAACGACCAGCGGAACCGTTTCCGGGGTGGGCATTACGCCGTCACGGCCGGGAGTCACGAAAGTTTATTCATCCTTTTTCTCGGTAACGAAGGCGTTTAACAGCCCGGAAATGGCGCTCAAAATGAGCGAACCGAACAACGCCGCAAGGAAGTCGCGGACGGTCAAACCGATATTCAGGCTGCCGACCAGCCAGAACATCAAGGCATTGAGAACAAACGAGAAGAGCCCGAGCGTCAAACAGTTCAACGGCGCGGTCAGGATCGCCAGAATCGGGCGAACGAACGCATTGACCAGCGTCAACGCCAGAATCACCACCAACGCCGACACCAGTCCGGTCGAACCGGGCGCCATACTCAAACCCAACCCCAGCGTTTCGCCGATCTTGACGGTCAACAACAGAGCAATCGCACCGAACAACCATCGGAGTAAAAGCCGCATCACCGAATCCTTTCCCATTATAACACGCCACAACACGCCTGCCCGAAACCGTGATTTCTCCGGAGCGGGCGAAACACCCGCTCTCCCCTCCCATTGGACTTTCCCCGGGCCCCCCGCGTTTCATACGGTCCGACCCGGAAATCCGACTCCCCGGTATCGGTGTCGGTTGCGGCACCGGAAAAATCCGCCCTTTCGGAAGGAGAACGGTTTCCCGGCGCACAATGCTACGATAACTCTCTTCGTTGAGGAACCATACCCGTCATGTCCGACATCATTCGCATCGGTATGGTCGGTACCGGTGGCATCGCCCGGCATCATATCGGCCAGATTACCCCCATTCCGAACGTCAAGATCGTAGCGCTGTGCGATACGAACGGCGAACAGATTCGCACGACCCTCGACCGTTTCGGCTACCTGCGGGAGACGCCCATTTTCGAGGATTACCACGAACTGCTGGCGCAGGAGGACGTGGACGCCGTGGTGGTCTGCACCCCCCACACGCAGCATGCCCAGCAGATGCTGGACGCCATCGAGGCCGGTAAACATATTCTGATGGAAAAGCCGCTCGTCTGTTCGGTCGCGGATGCCCACAGAATCCTGGAACGGCTGAAAACCTACGACAAGGTCGTCGGTATCGCGTACCAGCGCCATGCCATGGGCCAGTTCATCTACATGCATGATCGAATCGCCTCCGGCGAACTGGGCGAGGTACAGTTCATCAGCGCCTTGCAATGCCAGGGATGGAAGCGGGGAACGACCGGTTCCTGGCGTCAGGACCCCGCCCTTTCCGGCGGCGGACAGATCAACGACTCCGGGTCGCACCTGCTCGATATCCTGCTCTGGTGCACCGGCCTGACCGTTGCCGAAGTCGCTGCCTACATCGACAACTGCGGAACGCCGGTCGACATCAACTCGGCGCTTTCGATCCGATTTACCAACGGGGCGCAGGGGAATATCTCCATCATCGGCGATTCCGTCATCGGATGGAACGAGGACATCTCGATCTGGTGCGAAAAAGGCGCGTTCCTGTATCGCAACGGAAACCTGTCGTTCTTCAATGACCGGGGCGTCAAGACGACCGTCGACGGCGAAAATCTCCCGCCCACCCACAATATCGACGAGGATTTCGTCCGGGCCATCCGCGGCGAAAAGGAAATCGCCGCCCCGCCCATCTGCGGTCTGCGCACCATCGAACTGACCGAGGCCGCGTGGCGATCCGCCGCGCAGAACGGACTACCCGTCCGGATGAACTGAAAAACCGGTCCGGATACCGGGCGGCGCAACCAATAAGGTAAAAGAACGACGGAAACGCCTCGAACGGAACCGTCGTAACCGTCCGGTTTCCGCCCGGTCTCCCGGCCGCGCGATCGCGGGGGCGTCCAATGCAAAGAAAGTTCGGCTTTATTTACGGAACTGCGTTCCGCCGCCTGATCGCCCTTTCCGTCCCGGTGCTCGTCGCTCTCCTCTCCGCCATCACCTGGCCGCCCGAACGTACCTGGCCCTTTCTCGAACCCGTCCTTGCCCCTCTCCGGGGCGTCGAATGGAACGGGTACGACACCCTGTTTCACTGGCGTGGGCCGACCCCGGCGGACCCGCGCATTACGGTCGTCGGCATCGAAACGTCCTCGCTCGAAACGCTCAAATCTCCCTGGCCGATTCCACGGCGGGCCTATGCGAAGGTGCTGCGCAACCTGGTCGCCGATGGGGCGAAGACGGTCTGCTTCGACATCCTCATGCCCCGAAAATCGCCCTACGGCCCCGCCGATGACCGCGCCTTACATAACGCCCTGGCGGCGGCCGGAGGAAAAGCGATCCTTGCGTGCCGGATGAACCGCGGAGGGACCGATATCCGCAAAAGCCTGATTTTCCCCTACTACGATGATGCTCTCGGCATCGATTTCGAGGCGAACGCGACGATCGCTTCGGCCGACATTCTCACCGCGCCCGACCGGTACGTTCGGCTCTGCTACCCGCTTCAGAAGTTCCAGGGCGAATGGCTTCCGTCGCTCCCCGCCGCCGCCTACCTGGCGCTGGTCGGGGGCGATATTCGCCGCAGTCGTCTGACCGATCAACGGATCTATCTCGGACATCATCCGATCCCCCGAACGGGTCCGACCATTCCCGACCCCGACTTCCCGGAAAATACGATGGGGTCGGCCTACCCCGATTTCCCCGGCGGTTCACGGACGTTCGATTTTGTGCGGTTCGAGAACGTGCTTAACGGCGAATTCCCGCCGGGCACCTTCAAGGATAAAGCGGTCTTCATCGGGGTAACCGACATCGAACTGGCGGGCGAGTTGAATGATACCGTTCGGACCGCCTATTCCCACTATACGCCGGAAAAGGTCGGAGCGAATTTTACCGGTGACGTCTTCGGCGTGGTCGTTCAGGCCCAGTTCCTTCACGCCCTTTTGAGAAACGGGTTCATTCGCATGGCGTCCCCGCTGGAAACGTTCCTGCTGGTCTTCGGGTTCGGACTGATCGCCAACTTCGGGATCCGCCGGTTTCTAAACTGGCGCGGACCCGCCCTGATCGCCCTCGCCATCATCGGATTTATCGGCACGGTCTTCTTCCTTTTCGTCAAAGCCCATGTGTTCGTCCCGTTTGTCGTTCCTTCCGCTCTCATCCTTTCGGGAACGGCAGGCGTTGCCTGGCTGGAACGCGGGGAAATCCTTCGTAAATGGTCGGCCAATGTCTCCCCTGCCTATCTCGAACATATGATGCGTTACGGCGATGAATCCGCGTCGCGGCGCTATGATGCGACGGTGATTTTCGGCGACATTCGCGGATTCACCAACTTTTCCTCGCACCACGAGCCGGAACGGGTGATCGATCTGCTCGACAAACATCTGGATAAACAGGTGAAAATCGTCTTCGAAGAGGAGGGCACCGTCGATAAGTTCCTGGGCGACGGAATTATGGTCGTGTTCGGTGCGCCCAACGAACAGCCCGATCGCCATATACGCGCGGTTCGCGCGGCGTGGCGCATGCGAGCCGCCTCGTTCGAAACCCTCTACGACGAACTCGGGAACGCCTACCACCTCAGGGAAGGTTTCGGCATTGCCTCCGGTCCGCTCGTTCTCGGCTTCGTCGGCTCCCGACGACTGAACTCCCTGACGACAATCGGCGATACGGTCAATCTCGCCGCCCGACTTCAGGGTGTGACCGGCGATGCGGATATCGTCATTGACCAGGCAACCTTCGAAAAAGTGCGGGACCACGTGGTTACCGAGGAGATGGGACCGGTCGCGGTCAAGGGAAAGGACGAAAAAATCCTCTGCTGGCGGGTCGTCGGCCTGAAAGATACCTCCGACATCGTGCCGTTTGAGGAAAAAACTCCGGTTCCATCCAAAATATGAAATATTCATCGGGGCGAACCGTCCCCATAAAAGGAGTAGTGATGAAATCGTCTCCGGCAACATGCCGTTGCGAACGCGGTTCCGGTATTCTCCGTGCCCTCGGTTTCGGGTCAATCCCCCTCCTCGTCGCCGTTCTCGTTCCTTCGGCGCTTTTCGCCCAGAGTCCGGTTATCGGCCGGTTGAATACCGTTCGCCAGGTACTCCTGACCCGTCAGCCGGTGGCCGGCGGAAACACCCGTTTCGTCCCGGCGGGCCGGAACGAAGGGGTCTTTGTCGGTCAGGGCATCCGCACTCTTCGCCGATCCCAGGCCGAGATTACCTTCACGGACCGATCGGTTCTGCGCATCAACGAACGCACGGACCTGGTCGTCGCCGATACCGCCTCCCTGCGCCGGATTCAGTTGAACACCGGACTCGTCTGGATGCGGGTGGCCAAGGGAACCGCGACACAGATCGAGACGCCGTCCGCCACCGCGGTGGCTCGTGGAACCGAATTTGCCGTCTCTACCCTCGGTGACGGATCGATGCTGCTCCAGGTCTTCGAAGGTGAGGTCGCCGCGACCATGGATGGCAAGGAAACGATCGTCGGCCCCGGTCAGCAGATTCTCGTCCCTAAAGGCGGGGAGGTGCCTTCCGCCGCGTCTTCGATCCCCACACACCTTCTTCCGGAGGAAAACGGGGGCTCCTACTCCCCCTGGTGGAACGAGGTTGAGGACGACCTGGGCCTGTTGGTCATCAACGGCACCCGGTACGGACGGACACTGCGGACGACGATCGCCGGCGAAGCGCTCCAGCAACTGGCGGCCGCCGATCTCGCCGGAAACCGCCGGTCGGTCACTCCCGGTTTCTTCATCCCCGATTCCCTGGACCGCAACCGGTTCCTGCAAATCGCCCAGAATCAACTGGTTCCCGACTTCCGCTCGTCCGGACTTTCCCTCGACGCCTACCGCCGGCAGTTCGGTCAACAAACCCTCGCGGGGCGATACCCGAACCTGAGCCAGGGGGACGCCGCCTTCCTCAATAGCGTCCGGGTGAACGATGTCGACTCCTTTATCCGGGCGGCGGTGGAGAACGGCGCACAGGTGAACGTTCCCATCGGTACCCGCGCCCAGTACCAATCCGGTTCACTCCGTGGCACCCCGAACTTCGATATCAACCTGCTGGATCGAACGCAGACCAACGATTCGCTGCTCGGAATCGGCGCGGCGGCGGCCCTCCTCGCCAATGTCGCCGCCGGAAACAAATGGAACGTTTCCGTCCCACGCATCGAACTCTCCGGTTTCGGACTCGGAGCGGACCCGACCTCGCTGCTCGCCGGACGCGCCAACGTTTCGGGACTTATCGGGAAGACGCGTTACGAATTCGAAAGCAACGTGATGTCGCTGATCGACGCCGATATTGACGACAAACGGTTCTCACGGCTGGCGTCGGTGGCCTCGGTCGAACAGAATATCGCCCCCGGAATCCAGGTATTCGCCGGCCGCCGCCGGTTCTATCATGGGCCGGTCTTCCAGAACCTTAACCTGACTCAGTTGATCGCGGACCGCTACAGCGGCGCCGGCGTGCACGTTCGACAGGGGGCGGTCCGTTTTGAAGGCGCATACGTCCACGATACGAATCCTGCCGTCCAGGGCGCGCAGAACGGCGGTCTCGGATCGCTGTCTCTCCGATATGGCGGCGGCGAGTTCGGCCTGCACTACCTGCACGTTCCGGAGCTTTCCGGCAAGGACGGGTTCACCGGTTCGGTGGCCTACCCCGTCGTCGCCCATCGGTTGGATCTTTATGCGGAAGCGGGACGCGGACCCGATAAGGCGACGCTGCAAACCTACGGCGTCTACCTGCCCGCGTTGTTCCAACTCACCGAAACCGATGTCTTCCTCGAGTACGGATCACACACCGGAATCGGTCGCTCCTTCTCCGTGGTCGCCTCGCGCGATGTTGGCCCGTATGCCAATTTCCGTGCGTTCGCCAACTTCAACCAATTTGAAGGCGGAGGGAACGACACCACTTTCGGCCTGGCTACCCTGATCCGCTTCGGAAACTGACCCCCAAAAATTGACGGACCGGGCGGTCATGCCGCCCGGTCCGCCCTTCCCCCTTCGCACCCGCCCGATTAATCGACCGGGACGACGTTGAACGTTTTGGTGAACGACTTTCCGGAGTTGGTCTCCGTCAGAGTGACGTTCGCGACCCCCGGGCCGACCGCCCGAATCGTAACCGTCGTCGCCCCGTTAACCACGGCATTACCGTCATTGAAGTTCACCACCTGCGCGTTGGAGGTCTCCCAGCGCCAGTTCAGGTTGGTGGTGATTGTCCGCTGTTTGCTGTCGGTCGCATTCGCCGTCAGGACCGCCGATTGCTGAATGGTGGTGATGTCGGGCACGAAACGGACCGAATCCACAACCGCGCCGCCGACCGTGACCGCGACCGTCGCAAAGATTCCCCGATCGCCGGTGAATCGGATGCCGACGGTTCCGTAGTTGTTTCCGGTCACCACGCCCGTGTTCGTCACCGCCGCGATTTCGGGATTGTCGCTGGTCCACGTCCCGACCGGATTGAGGTCGGTGGGCGTCCCCGACCCGGTCACGCCCTGCGCGGTCACCGCCGTCGGAGTGTCCACGGCAACCTCCGTCGTGGGTCCGAGGACGGTGCCATTTCGCAACAGGCGGATCGCCGAATACGGCGTCGCGCTGAACGTAAATTCCGGACGCAGGTTACGTCCCGCCCCCAGGATCACCGTCCGGGTCGCGTCCGCCACCTTCTCCCCGCTGCCGTCACGCCCGGAAAAGGCGGAAGCGTTCACCGTCGCATCGCCGTCGAAGAAGGCAAGGAATTCCGCGGTCACGGTCGAGGCTTCCGATTCCTGTGGCGGTCGGTTCAGAACCCGCGTATCCGTGAATCGATCCCCCTGCGTCACCGTGATGACCACGCTCTGGGCGGTCGACGGAAGCTGGGCCGAGGTTTCCGCCCGCGAGAAATCGAAGCCGATGGAAACCGGCGCGGTCCGGGAGACCGCCGAAGCGCCTCCGTTACGTCCTCCGCACCCCCCGACGAACACCATACCGACGGTCAGTCCCAGGACGACACGAACGCCGGTTACCCGCCGCTTCGTTCCTCGACCGGTGAGCATTACCATTTCTCTGTTCCTCCGAACCCGCCGATTCCGTTGCCGACGAGGTCCGCCCCTAGATTTCGCTTTTGATGACGGCGATCGCTTCCGCATCGATCGACTCGAGTCGGGGGCCGAGTTTGGCTACGACCTGCGCCGCTGCGTACGCCCCGATCCGACCGGCGACCGGCAACGGCAACCCCTGTGTCAACCCGTACAGAACCCCTGCCGCGTACATATCGCCCGCGCCCGTCGTATCGACCGCCTCGACCGGATACACCGGAATCTCGTAAACCGTCTCTCCCTCGACAATCAGCGAGCCGCTCCGGTCCTTCGTCACGACCGCGATTCCGCCGGACAGTTCGGCCAGTTTGCGGGCCGCTCGCTCCACCTCGGACTCGCCGGTCATTCCGCGCGCCTCCTCGGCATTGCTGAAAACCACATCCACATGTTCCCGCAACAGGCCCAGAAAATCCTCTCGATGCCGAGCAACGCAGAACGGATCGGAAAGACTGAACGTCACACGGACCCCGGCCTGCTTGGCCTCGTTCATCGCTCGCACGACCGCCTCTTTTTGATTGTCGGTATCCCAGAGGTATCCCGTCACGTACAGATAACGCGAGTGGCGGATATCTTCCAAATTTACGTCCGCCGGGGTCAGTTCGCGCGATTCTCCGAGAAACGTACACATCGTTCGCTGTGCATCCGGCGTGATCAGGATCAGCGAAATACCGGTGTCGCCGTGACCGGCCCCCAGGTTCGCCTTGACTCCCTGCCGTACCAGACCGTCCCGGTACAGGCGACCATGCTCATCCGATCCCACTCGGGACGTATAGACCGTCGATGCTCCCAGCAACGCCAGGCCGATCATGGTATTTGCGCCCGACCCCCCGGACTCGGTGTTGACGATCCGATCGTAGATTCGCGGTACGATGTTGCGCTGCTCCTCCTCGGAGATCAGCATCATATTGCCTTTGGCCAGCGACAGTTCGGAGAGCGTTTCGTCGCTGACCTCCGCCTGAATATCGAACAGGGCGTTGCACATCCCAAAGACGTCGAATTTTTCGGTCATTCGGTTATCCTTCGTAAATATTCCTGACCTCGCCCGGAATTCCTGCCGGTCGTTCCGAAACCGGCAGGTACCGCCCTAAAGCAAGGACAGGTCGGTCAGAATCCGGCCCGGACGCATTTCCGCCGGTAACAGGGAGGTATCCAGCACCCGCTCCGGGGTTGTGACGCCGGTCAGGACGAGCACGGTCGGCATTCCCAGACGGTTCCCGCAGGCAATGTCCGTATCCAGACGGTCCCCGATCATGACGGCCTCCGGCGGGGTCGCTCCGGCCATATCCAGGATCATCCGCAGTCCGAGCGTCTCCGGCTTGCCGATCACGATCGGTCGGACGTCCGCGCAGGCTTCGATCGCGGCGACCATCGCTCCGGCGCCGGGGATCAAACCGCCTTCCACCGGATACTGCCCGTCCCGGTTCGTCGCCAGGAAGACGGCCCCGTTCAGGATGGCCTGCTGCGCTCGAAACAACGCCTCATAACGAAACGAACGGTCCAGCCCGACCACAACATAATCGATCCGCTCGCCGGAAACTTCCGGTTCCCCGGCGGATCGAACCGTCATACCGATGCGCGTCAGTTCGTCGATGATTCCGTCGCCGCCCACGACCAGAGCCGTTTTCCCGGCATCGCCCTGGGACGCGATGTACAACGCAGTCGCCGAGGCGGAGGTCACGATCTCGTCCTCGGTCGCCGGCATTCCGAGCCGCGCCATTTTCTCGGCGAAGACCCTTCGCGGCTGGGTCGAATTGTTCGTCAGAAAAAACAGCCGGACCGCCGGGGTTCGCTGACGGAGCGCGCTCAGAGCCTCGGCCGCGTGCGGAACCGCCGTCTCGCCGCGATATAAAACACCGTCCAGATCGAAGATAAAGACACGAGTGCTGAAGGACATGGGCGACCGGAGTGTAGCACGGCGACTCACCGATTGTCAACACGGCAAACTCGGGTATCCTATTTCCTGTGAAGAGGGTCATTGTGATCGGGGCCGGTGTCGCCGGTCTGACCTGCGCCCGACAGCTGCACCGGGCGGGTATCGAGGTTCTGCTTCTTGAGGCTTCGGATAACGTCGGCGGCAGGGTCCGAAGTGACGTTGTCGACGGCTACGTTCTGGACCGGGGATTTCAGGTCTTCTTTACCGCCTATCCGGCGGCCCGCCGACAGCTCGACTACCACCGTCTGCGATTGTGTCGGTTCGAACCCGGCGCAATTCTCGCCTGCGGTTCGACCCGTCAGGTCGTCAGCGATCCGCTGCGCGACCCGGGAAGCGCGATCCCGTCGATGCTCGCGTCGCTCGTGCCCTTCCCCGACAAGTGGCGAACCGCGAGACTGACGGCGCAACTTCTGGCCGCCACGGACGACCCGCTGACCGCCGGGGGCGACGAAACCACCCTCGACTACCTGTATCGTGTGGGGTTTTCTCAGCGTTACATCGAAACGTTCCTTCGCCCCTTCTTCGCCGGTATCTTCCTGACCGATCGTCTGGAAACCAGCGCGCGGGCGTTCCGCTTCGACTGGAGAATGCTCGCTACCGGCGACACCACCGTGCCGGAACGGGGGATGGGGCAGATTTCCCAACAGCTTGCCGAGGAGTTGTTCCGGGATGGACGCATCCTCCTGAACACCCGGGTGACCGCGCTTCGGTTCGGTTCCTCAGGCGTTTGTGTCGGAGTCGAAAGCGACCGCGAGTTCCGGGCGGCGGATCGGGTCATCGTCGCGACCCCGGCTCCGGAGGCTGCCCGTCTTACGGGGCGTGAACTACCCACGGGCGCCGTTGGAAATATTACCGTCTATTTCGGGGGCGATGCCCCGATCCAAAATTCACGAAAAATCCTGCTTAACGCCAACCGGCAACCGTTCGTCAACAACGCCGCCGCCGTCTCCAATGTCTCCCGTGCCTATGCTCCCGCCGGAAAACACCTTCTTGCGGCCAGCGTCGTGGGAACACCGGACCTGACCGAAACGGAGATCGTTCGGCGCGCCGTTCATGACCTGCGTCGGATGCTGGTCGGCGACCGCACCGCCCTTGCCGTTCTGGAGACCTACCGCTTCCTGAAAATGTACCGGCTTCCGTACGCCCAGTTCGCGCAGCCGCCGGGGATCTACGAACGGCTACCGGGCAACGACTCCGGAATACCGGGACTGATCTTCGCCGCGGAATTCACGCGGGCGAGCAGCATCAACGGCGCGATGGAAAGCGGGGAGAACGCCGCAAATCTGACGATGACGCAGCTTACGACTTCGGCGCATTCCGCCTGAGGTGGTCGGAGATACGCTGTCGCTCCGCCGTCGTCAGACGGGGCGCCGTCCGCTTTAGCAGATCGACGAACGCGGCAATCTCCTCGGGGGTTGCCGGATAGCCGATGTTGCCGTTCTGCGGCATTCGATTTGAGTCCGACACCTTCCGACCGGCGGGGTCGAGAACGGCGTAAAACGGCAGACCGGAATCCGCTCCGCCCAGTTTCGTCAACAGGTCGTTCCCCCCGGCATTTTCCCGGGCTTTCCGTTCCGGCGACTCGAGAACGTCGAGATGCACCACCTCAAAATGATCCTTCAGGAGTTTGCCGGTGATCGGATCGTTCAGGAGTTTTTCGTCCAGACGCTTGCACCAGGAGCACCAGGACGCGTGAAACACGACCAGGACGTTTTTCTTGCCGGCTTTCGCCCGATCCGACGCCGCTTTCAGCAATCGGTCCGCCGGTTCCGGTTCGGTGGAATTCCCCTTTGCGGCGGGCGGGTCCGACGGCGCGGACACCCCGGTCTGCGGGAAAGCAACCAACAACGCGACGGCAACGAAGAGAACGGTGACCGGTTTCATCAGAAGAGTCTCCTCAGGACGGCGTCCGTGGCGAACGCAGGGTCATCAATGCGAACTGCGGCAACAACTTTACCTTGCTGATCTTTTTCGGATTGGAGGCGAGCCGATAGAGCCACTCAAGCCCGGTATTCTGCATCCAGACCGGCGCGCGCCGTACCGTTCCCGAAAAAACATCGAGGGTCCCGCCGACCCCGATCATTACCGGCACGCCCAGCGCTTCCCGATGCCGGGAAATGAACTTTTCCTGTTTGGGGATGCCCAGCGCGACCAGCAGGATATCGGGACGCGCCGCCCGGATCTCCTCGACAATCGCCGTCTCCTCGGCCGGTTTGAAGAATCCGTCCCTGAATCCGACGATGTTCGCCCCGGGATACCGTGCCAGCATCCGCGCCCGCGCCTCCTCGGCAACGCCCGGAGCCGCACCGAAGAAGAAAAGACGCCAGCCTTTTTCCCCCGAGAGGGCGCAGCAACGCGCCGCCAGATCGACACCGCTCACTTTGTTGCGGACCGGCGTTCCGCGATACCGGGAGGCCCAGAGGATGCCCGCGCCGTCCGGAGTGACCAGGTCCGCGGCATCGACGATCCGCGCAAACTCGGCATCCTCCGTGTACGTCACCACCATCGAAGCGTCCGCCGTCACGATATGGTGCGGCGACCCCTCCGCGATAAATCGCTCGACACGATCCAGAGTCTGATCCATCGTAACGCGATCGATCCGCATTCCCAGTAAACGGATCGGTTCCGCCGCTGTTTCGGAATTAGTCATTGGCACGAGTACATTCTTCTCACGGATCGTCGATCCCTTCCGGTTCACAGGGTAGTTCGCCTCGATTAGAATTTTCCCATCGCGGGGTCCATATAAGGCCACCCGGTCACCTGTGACAGGTACGCCCCGAGCGTCGCGGGACCGTCGCCCTCCATCCCGCTCCCGAAAAGGCTCGCGATTCCGCCCCATGCCTGTTCACTTCGCACCAGAGTGATTCGCCGTCCCAGGTTAACGGCCGAAAGCACCCGAACGCGTCGCGGGCCCGAACGGCTCCATCCTCCGATCTCCTCCGTGTCCGTTCGTAACACCGATGGCCCCGATAGCGTTGCCGCCCGATGCCACCCGAGCAGAAACATTCGCTTTTCCAGAAATTGCGGGCCGACAATCCACTCCTCCCGGTAAAAGAGGAACCAGCCGACGGCCAGAACCGGCAGAAGAATCCAGGGAAAAAACGCAAAGAATACGGTCCGGTTCCCGGCCGGGAACCACAGGCGATAGGCGATCCCCATCCATGCCGCTCCGACAACGAGTCCGATCACGACATACGAGATATCCGCGTTCATCCGACCCCACACCGTGCGCGTCACTCGAAGTCTGCCCTCCGGCAGCCGTTCGGCGGCAAACCCGTAAGGTACCGGCACCAGGGTTCCCGGAGCAAACTCGTTCGTCCCGACCGACATCGCGGGCGTCGGAACTTCCGGCGAAGCGTCGGGCGCGAAATCGCCGACGCGACCGCAACGCCCGCACACCGCGTTCGCGCCGTTCAAGGACGAACCGCAGTTGCGGCAGGCAAACGCCGTGGCCGTCTCCGTCACCGTCGCCGAAAGGTCCGAACCGCAGAGATCACAGGTCTTTCGCCCCGACGCGTTCAGCGCCTTACAGACCGGACAGTACACGGTCTTTTTTTTCGGTGGCATTTGCCGCATCCTCCGTTAATCCCGTCTATACGAGCCCACGGTATCACCGTCGGTTGCGGTCTATTGCCGTCTATTCTTCCCCGGCGAGCGCACGACGCGCCAGTTCGGGGGCCAGACCGATGTAGGCAGCCGGCGTCATCCGTAAAAGCCGCTCCTTATCCTCCTCCGGAAGGTTCAGATCGGCGATAAAGGCGTGCATACCGACGGCATCGATACCCGATCCGCGCGTCAGGTCCTTGAGCTTTTCATAGGCATCCGAAATGCCGGCCTTGCGAAGAACGGTCTGTACGGGTTCGGCCAGCACTTCCCAGGCATCCTCCAAATCGGCCGTCAGAGCGGCTCCGTTAACCGAAAGCTTGCGCAACCCGCGCAGGGTAGCTCCGACCGCGATACAGGCATAGGCGATCCCGGTTCCGACGGAACGGATCGCCGACGAATCGGAAAGGTCCCGCTGCCACCGGGACACCGTCAGTTTGCTTGCCAGGTGTTCGAGGATCGCGTTCGACAGCCCGATATTGGCCTCGGAGTTCTCAAAATCGATCGGATTCACCTTGTGCGGCATCGTCGATGAGCCGATCTCTCCGGCAACCGCCTTCTGCCGAAAATACTTCAGATGAATATACCCCCAGAGATCCCGGTCAAAATCGAGCAGGATATTGTTCCACCGAACGAGGTTGTGGAACAGTTCCGCCATATAGTCGTGGGGTTCGATCTGCGTGGTCAGAGGATTGTAGGTCAACCCGAATCCGGTGACGAATCGTTCGGCGATGTCCGGCCAGGGAGCGTCCGGATACGCGCTGAGATGGGCGTTGAAATTGCCGACCGCCCCGTTCATCTTTCCCAGATACTCCTGCGTTCGCAGCCGGGCGATTTGGCGACGCCACCGGGTGACGAAGACCGCCAGTTCCTTTCCGACGGTCGTCGGTGAGGCCGGCTGACCGTGCGTATGGGACAGCATCGGGACATCCGCCGTTTCGCTCGCCAGCGCGGCGACATCGGCGACCAATCGATCCGCCTGCGGCAGAAACACCTCCTCGATCGCCCCTTTCAGCATCAGGGCATGGGCCAGGTTGTTGATATCCTCGGACGTACAGGCGAAATGCAGCCACTCGCGGACATCGTCCAGTGAGGTGCCGTCCAGACGACGCTTCAAAAAGTACTCCACGGCCTTGACATCGTGGTTCGTCGTCCGCTCAATCTCCTTGACCAGTAACGCATCCTCCTCGGAAAACTCGGTCACGCACCGGCGCAGTTGGATTCGCTCCTCCGGCGTCAACGGACGTACATCCGTAATCTCCGGTCGATCGGACAGCAGAATCAGCCACTCGATCTCCACGCGGACGCGAAACCGGATCAGGGCATACTCGGAAAAGAAGGCGGAAAGGGGGGCGGTCAACGTGGCATAACGACCGTCGATCGCCGAGACGGCTCTAAGACTCATGCTCCCATTCTACCTCGCCGGAGAAACCGCGAAAAAAAATCCGCAAAACGGAACTTTCCGTCGGACGACGGCTGTTGAAGGCGCAGTGCGAAGGAAAAGCCACCTTTACCGTCGCCCATTCCCAACAGGAGGCAAAGAAATGCTCAGGCTGAATACCCGGGCTAACCGGATCATTCTCTGGGGTCCGGCGCTACTGTCGACCCTCTGGTCGGCCGGGCCCGCCCATTCCCAGGTGATGACCTATCGGATTACCCTCGAGAACCTGACCAACAGCGCGCCGAATAGCGGTCAGCCCTTCTCACCGCCGGTCTTCTTTACCCACGACGGCAGCCTTACCCTCTGGACTCCGGGGGAAACCGCCAGTGATCCCCTGCGCCAGATCGCCGAAGAGGGCAACAACGCTCCGCTTCTCACCGATCTGTCCCTTGCGGGCAGCGCGGTCGGAACGATCCGCGTTCTGTCCGGCCCGCAAATGCCCGGAACCTCGCAGACCTTTTCGATCGCTACAGACCTATCAACGCACCGCTTCCTTTCCAATGTCTGGATGCTCGGGCGTACCAACGATGGGTTCGCCGGACAGGCAAGCCTCGATCTGAATGGGATCTCCTCGACGCCTGTCTCTTTCGATCTTCTCGGACTCGACGCCGGTACCGAAGTAAATAACGAACTGGCCGCTTTCCTTCCCTCCCTCGGCGGGCCGTTCAATGACCCGGAAAACGGAGTGGTCGGGCTGCACGGAGGCATTGCCGGAACCGCCGATGCGCCCGCTTCCTGGAATTTCACCGGACCGGTCGCCCGCCTCACCATCGTCGCGGCGGCAGCCCCGGAACCCTCGACCGTCTTCCTGGCGATCACAGGAGTTCTGCTGGCCGCCGGCCTTCGTCGTCGCCATCAGGCGTAATCGTTTCTGCCCGCCCATCATCGAAAATGCAAAGGAACACTGGGATGAAAAACGTTCTCTCGTTCGCCGTTCTGTCACTGACGGTCGCTTCGACCACCCTTCTCGCCCGCAATGCCAGCGCTCAGGCGCTGACCATCTCGACCCCGGGAGTTTACGTACTCAACCGGAATATCACCGTATCCTCCGGTGATGCAATTGTTATCAATGCAAGCAATGTGGTACTTGACCTCGGCGGACGTTCCGTTATGACGACCTCGCCCGCGACGGGACGCGGCATCGTGGTGAACGCCGCCAAAGGGGTCATCGTTCGCAATGGCACCGTCGGCCCGTTCAATATGAATGTCGTGGTCTCCAATAGCGAAAATGTGACGATCGACCATTTGAAGGTCACCGGAAATAATCTGGCGCCTGCCGGCGGTCCGGTCGAAATGGGGATCGTTTTCCTCGATACTCGCGGCAGCCAGATCACCAACAACCAGATTACCAGCGTCAACCTCGGTGTCTTCATCCGCGGAGGCGGTTCGGTCGGTAA
Source organism: Capsulimonadales bacterium (assembly GCA_033762295.1). GTDB lineage: Bacteria > Armatimonadota > Armatimonadia > Armatimonadales > Armatimonadaceae > JANRLW01. Next base: position 12,419 of record JANRLW010000099.1, on the reverse strand, counting down.
TCGGACGGCGAATAACCATATCGTGGGCGGTCCGGTCAACGGAAACAACATTCTCGCCATGTGCTGGAATCCGCTTCCCGGTGGCGACGGCACCGACGCCACGCAGGTCCCGAAAGGCGAACTCGTTTATAACAACCATATCTCCGGCTTTACCGACGGCATCTCGTTCGTCACCGGATCGCGTGGTAATGTAATCAAGGAGAACGTTATCCAGTTCTTCGGTACCGCTTTCCGACCGGACACCCTGACGCCCGGTAACAATACGCTCGTCGATAACGTGTCGACCGCGTTGACTCCGTAGATCGTACGGCCGGTCGGCAACACCGCTTTTTCGCGGCGTTGCCGACCGCGGACACCACGGGATGAAACCGGAAACCCTTCCTTTCGACCCGGACGAAACCGACACTTCGACGGTAGCGACCCCAGACCCGTCACCCGAAGTGACGCCTGACGCTTCGCCTGACGCGAACGCGTTCGGCGCGCTGCTCGAAGGCTGCCGTACGCAGTTGATAAACGCCGCGCGACGCCTGTGTCGGCAGGATGAGGATTGTGTGGTCGAAATGGTTCAGGCGGCGGTTGTCAGAGCGTTCGATGCCTACATGCGCGGTCTGTTCCGCGTTGCGGATAATCCCGCAGGTTGGATGGTTCGAATTCTGACCAACCTTTTTATCAATGATTACCACCGCAGAACGCGATACTTCGTGCGGACCGGACTGGAGGAGCTGACCTCCGGCGGCGAAACCGGCCCCAGGGCCACCTTCGCGCCGGAATCGGAGCAACCTGGCGTCGCATTACTTGCCGACGTCCTGGATGAACCTCTGGAGGAAGCGCTCAACCGGCTTCCGGAGGGCATGCGGTCGGTCGTTCTGCTTGTGGACGTGCAACAGTTGTCCTATGAGGAGGCCGCTCAATCCCTCCGAATACCCGTAGGCACCGTCCGATCGCGCCTGTCGCGGGCGCGCGGGCTGCTATATGATCAGCTTCGGGAGTATGCGGTCCGTCGGCGTATCCTTTAGAAAGGTCGCTTTACAGGGAGTTCCGAAAAGACTCGGAAAAATTGAAGAATCATGTCGCTCGATGAACAAAAACCGCTGCTGGAGCAGGTCTGTCGACAGATGCGGCCTTTTATCAGTCCGCTTGCCGATGGTTCTCTTCGTGGTTTCGCCGGATGGTACGCACGTCTTCATGTGTCCGGTTGCGCACAGTGCACCACGGTACTGAAAGCCCTCGTCGAATTGCGGCTCCGGCTCCGACAACTGGGAATCGAACGGCGACTTTCGGAACAAGCGCCCGCTCCGTCCGAAACGCCGGAACGACCGGAACTCAGCACGGAAGCCTTACTCAACGAGGCAAAGATCGCCTGGGAGGCACGTTCGAAGGCATCCACCGACGACCCGCCGGACACGGGGGCCGCTAACTCGCCTCACAACGCTTCTTGATGGCGATCAGGGTCGCTTCCAGATTGTTCCGCATCGTTTTATCGACGATCGCCTTGATGATGCTTCCGACCAGGGGGATCTCCAGTTGATACTCCAGAACCGAATCGAATCGGGTGGTCTCGTCGCCGTCCGCCGTGAAGGTCCAGATACCTTCAAACCGGTCGTAGTCGCCCGAAACCTGGCGAAAGGTACAGGTTCCGGCCTCCGTATCCCAGATATCCTCCTCGGTCCAGCGGATCTTGTTGCCGAACCGGGGGACGATTCCTACCCAATCGCTGACCACCCGGCGACCGTCATCCGACCGCTCACGAACGACGACCGAATGAACGTCCTCCATGAACTCCGGGAACGATTCATTGTCCCGCGCGACGGCGATGACTCGCTCGCGCGGCGCCCGAATCACAATACCGCTCTCGATTCTTGGCATCGGCGTTCTACTTTGTCTCGACCACACCGCCGAAACGACGGGTCCGCTTCTGGAAATCGGCGATCGCTTCCAGCAGCAGACGTTTATCGAAGTCCGGCCAGAGAGCGCCGGTAACGTACAACTCCGCATAGGCGATCTGCCAGAGCAGATAGTTGGAAACGCGCATCTCGCCGGCGGTTCGGATCAACAGGTCCGGGTCCGGCAACCCGCCGGTGTACAGATTCTGCGAAATCAGTTCCGGCGTGATATCCTCGGGCGAAATCTCCCGCCGCCCCGCCTTCTCCACCAGCGACTTGACGGTGTCCACGATCTCCGCGCGGCCGCTATAGTTGAGGCAGATGTTCAGGATCATCCCGGTATTGTGGCGAGTGCGCTCGACGTTTTCCAGCAACCGGTCCTGGAGAAAGTTCGGCAGCTCGTGGATTCTCCCGGAAAACCGCATTCGAACGTTATTTCGGTCCAGTTCGTCGAGTTCACGACGCGCCCCCTCCTCGAACAACCGCATCAGGGCATCGGTCTCCAATTTGGGTCGGGTCCAGTTCTCGGTGGAGAAGGCATACAGGGTCAGAACAGGAATTCCGATATCGGACGCCGCGCGAACCACCTTACGGGTGGAAAGATATCCCTGGCGATGTCCGAACGGTCGCGGCATGCCGCGCTTCGTCGCCCAGCGTCCGTTGCCGTCGCAAATGATGGCGATATGGCGGGGCATACGGGCCGGGTCCAGGCGGGCCAACAGTTCCTCGTCCGTCGGTTCGGTTCGTACATCGGTGCGGACATCACGAACGGGCGTATAATTCCCGTTTTCCATCGGGGCGGGCAGGATCGCGTTCATTCATCCCCTTGCCGTGCGCATCCGGGTCTTGCCCGAAACGCACTTTGTCAGATAAAGTGCTTTGGACTCATTCTACACCATAGCGGGGTTCTTGCCCAACGTTTCTCACGTTTCGGACCGGAAAAACCGGAAAAATTGCCGCCGTCGGTTAGAATCAGGTCTCGAGGAGCTCGGTTTCCTTGGTTTTTTGCAGGGAATCGAGTTCCGCGACATAGCGATCCAGAAGTTTTTGCACGTCCTTTTCCAGTCGCTTGACATCATCTTCGGTAATTTCGTCGTCTTTTTTACCGTGTTCGATGGCGTCCCGTCGGATATTTCTCAGCGCAACCCGTCCTGCTTCGGCTTTGTTCGCCAACTGCTTGACGAAATCCTTACGCCGCTGCTCGGTGAGCGGCGGTATGTTCAGGCGGATGACGACCCCGTCGTTATTGGGGGAAAGGCCGAGATCGGATTTGGTGATGGCTTTTTCGATCGCGGAAAGCGATGCCCGATCCCAGGGCTGAATGACCAGAACCCGCGGTTCCGGCGCGGTCACCGTTCCCAGCTGGTTGACCGGCATCTGCTGACCGTAGTACTCGATCTTCAGGGAATCGAGCAGCGAGGGGTTCGCCCGGCCCGTTCTCAGCGTCGCGAAATCGGCCTGAGCCGATTCCAGCGTCTTTTTCATGCGGGTTTCCGCATCGCGAAGAATGTCAGAGGGTGTCATTGGGTTCCTTCCGTCACGACGGAAGGCAGGGGGCCGGGGTATCGCCAGGCTTCCCCTTTCCCTCCGCCGTTTATGTTCTTTTTACTTGATTCGTCCGACCAGCGTTCCGATAGGTTCCCCGAGCACGGCACGGCGAATATTGCCGGGTACGGAGATATCGAACACAATGATCGGCAGATCATTTTCCATGCAAACGGCGAAAGCCGTCAGGTCCATCACCCGAAGTTTTCGGGCGATCGCCTCTTCGTACGCCAGGGTCCGATAGGGCACCGCGTCCGGATGTTTGCGGGGATCCTTGTCATAAACGGCATCCGTCCCGTTTTTGGCCATCAGGACGACATCCGCCCCGATTTCCAGTGCGCGTAGGGCGGCCGCGGTATCGGTCGTGAAGTAGGGATTCCCCGTGCCGGCCGCCAGAATCACCACCCGTTCCTTCTCGATATGCCGAATGGCACGACGTCGAATAAACGGTTCGGCCACCTGCGGAATCGGGATTGCGGTCTGCACCCGGGTCTGGACATCCCGCTTTTCCAGCGCGTCCTGCAGAGCCACCGCGTTAATGACGGTCGCCAGCATTCCGGCATAATCGGCAGTGGCGCGTTCCATCCCGCCCTCGCCGGAGATGGCGGACCCGCGCAGAATGTTCCCGCCTCCGACAACGACGGCGATCCCCACATTTTCACGGGCCACATCGGCAATATCCGACGCGATCTTTCCGACCATTGCTCGATCGATGCCGAACCCCTGCTCTCCGGCGAACGCCTCGCCGGAGAGTTTTAAGAGGACGCGCCCGAACCGGGAGCGGGCGGGAGGAGCGTCGGACGTCTCCGTCGTCAAATTTACGGACGATTCGATTTCCACGCCTGGAATACCCTCGCTCACGCCTGTTCTTCGGCGGGTTGATCGGCCTGCAGTTCCCCGACCTTGAAGCGGACGAACCGGACGATACCTGCGCCCGCCGTCTCCTTCACGATCGCCTCGACCGTTTTGGCCGGGTCACGAACGTACGCCTGTTTCAGCAAAACGGTCTCCTCGAGGAAGCGGCGCACCCGGCCATTGACCATGGATTCGATCGCCTGTGCCGGTTTTCCCGCCATTTTCGGGTCCTCCGCCGCCTGCGCACGGGCGATTTCCCGCTCCTTCTCGATCATCGCCGGTTCAACATCGCCCTCCGCCAGATACTGCGGATTCGAAGAGGCGATATGCAGCGCGATTTCCCGTCCGAGCGTCGAAAGCGCATCGGCATCCGCGCCGGTCAGTTCGACCAGAACCCCGATCCGCCCGCCGTCATCGCCGGAACCACCCGGATTGTGAACATAGGCGGCGACCGCGTTCCCTTCCGGAGCGCCGAACCGCTCGAACCGACCGAGAGCCACCTTTTCACCGATCGGAGCCGCCGCATCGTTGATATAGGCAGCGACGGTCTTGCCTTCCTCCATCGTATCCGCCAGAAAAGCGTCCTGATCCGCCGGAACGGTGCCTGCCGCATAGGAAAGCAGCTTTTCGACCAGGCTTTGCCCGAGCGCCTTGAACTGATCGTTTCGCGCGACGAAATCCGTCTCGGAGTTCAGTTCGATGATGACGCCAATGCGACGATCCGCCGAAATCCGGGCGAAAACCGCGCCCTCGGACGCCTGTCGCTCCAGACGACCTTCGGCCTTCTTGCCGAGTTTGATACGAAGGATTTCACGCGCTTTTTGCAGGTCGCCCTCCGCTTCCGTCAGGGCCGCCTTGCATTGCATCATTCCCGCGCCGGTCAACTGTCGAAGTTCGTTGACCAGCGACGCCGTAATCGCTGCCATAATTTACCTTCCTTTATCGGTGTCCGGCAGGAGAAAAACTCCGGTACCCGCGACTCACCAAAAAGGGCGCAGACTCTGCCGCGCCCCTAGATTGTACCCGATTCCGCTTCGTACCGACGGAGCAACACGTTTCCCCGTGTCCTCCCGCTCCGATGCGGATCAAGCGTTGCCGTCGCCGACGCTCTGCGCCTCTTCGGTCGGCGAATCGCCGCCCCGATTGTCCGGCGCATCGCTGCCCGTTCCCTGGGGATCGTTCCCCTGAATCACCGCCTCCGGAGTCGTGCCTTCCGGGGCTCCCTCATTCGGAACCTCCGTCGCGACGGCGAACATTTCGGTGCCGCTCGTCTCGTTCAGCGAATCCGAGAACGGCGCGGCCAGTTCCGCAACATCGGGAATCCCCTTCGGACGACCTTCCGCATCATATTCCAGATCGTAGCCGGAAGCGTCCTCCTCCATCTGGCGACGGCGCGCTTCCTTGCTCAGCATCTCCGCCTCAACCGATCCTTCCATCGCGACCGTGCCGTCGGCCGTCGTCGGCAGTTCATCCCACTCATGCTGTTTCACTTCGATTATCGAGTCGGCGATCTTGTTCGAGATCAGCTTGATCGCGCGGATCGCGTCGTCATTGCCCGGAATAACATAATCGACTTCGTCCGGATCACAGTTGGTGTCGACAATGGCGACGATCGGAATGCCGAGGGAGCGCGCTTCCTTGACCGCGATATGCTCCTTCTTCAGGTCGACGACAAAGAGAGCGGAAGGCAGTCGGGGCATATCCTTGATGCCGCCCAGAACGCGTTCCAGCTTTTCCTTCTCCTCCCCGAGAATCGCCGCTTCCTTCTTGGTCAGCTTGAGGAACGTTCCGTCCCGCTCCATCATCTCAAGATCCCGGAGCCGGGCGATCCGCAACTGGATCGTGCGGAAGTTGGTCAGCATCCCACCCAGCCAGCGGGAATTGACAAAATACTGGCGCGAACGAACCGCCGCTTCCTGAACGGCGTCCGCGGCCTGCTTCTTGGTGCCGACAAAGAGCACCGTACCGCCATCCTGCACCACCCGCTGAATGAAGTTGGATGCCTCATCGAAGAGTTTCAGGCTCTGGTGCAGGTCGATAATGTAGATACCGTTGCGCGACCCGTAGATGTAACGCTTCATCTTGGGGTTCCAACGCCGGGTCTGGTGTCCGAAATGTACGCCTGCCTCGAGCAGGTCTTTCATCGCGATCGTTGCCATGGATGGTTCCTTCCGGTTTTCCGGCGTCGCCGGTCGCCCGGTCGAAACGCCCCTCCCCCGTTCCGCCTCAATGCTACCGTGCCGAGGACCGAAGGACCCCCTCCGAAACGGAGGGGCAAACGGGGTGCGTACTTGAAAACCCGACTGTTATACCATAGCGTTGTCGAACGCGCAAAACGGCTCAGACCAGGAAGCGTTCACGGTACCCGTCCGATCGCGCCTCCGCCAGGTACCGCCTTGCCGCCTCCAGACGTCCGGGTATCCCCAGTCGCTGCGCCTCCTCCGCATAATTCGGACGCGCCAGAAATGCCTCCAGATAGGCGATATTGCGCTCCCAACGGGCGATATCGCCCGCCTGCTTTTTACAAACGTGCTCCGCATACCACGGACTCGCCAGCAGGCTTTCCCGGGTGAACAGCGAGCGGATCTCCGGATCGCGCAGCGTCTTTCCTTCGAAGGCGTTGTCGCGCATGATATGCAGGAGAACCCGAAGGGGAGGACAGGCAAGGTCGATACTGCCATCGCGGAAGTAGTGTTCGGCCACACGCCGGTGGGTGCGGACGATCGTATCCACCCCCTCGACCAGAATCGCCTGATCCTGCTTTTCCGGCCGCAACATCTCCTCGGTAAACAGGAATTGAGGATGGTTGAAGATGCGGCCGAAGAAATGGCGCACGAACCGCCGGGTTATCCGGTACCCGAGCCGACTGCTGAGAACGGTCCGTCCTTCGTACTCGAAATCCTCACATTTCTCAAGATAACCGTTCGCCATCAGGTAGCTCGGATCACGTTCCTGCACCGACATCCGACACCAGACCTCAGGAACGAGCAGACTGATGTCATGGTCGACGCGCAGATGCGGCCCGACATAACCCGCCGCCGTGATAAAGGTCGGCACCCCGGTCAGCAGATGAGAAACGAACGCGTTATTCAGGTCAAGGATCGGCAAAAGCGCGTTGAACGGCGCCTTCGTCAGGGCTCCCTCCGAACCGGCTCCGGTCGTGGACGGGGACTTCCCGGTCATACTCGAGATGAACTCCATGAAGAGTTCGGGCGTTTCCAGGTAGTGGATCGGATTGAAGACCGCCAGGGCGGGAATTCCGGCGGCATGATCGGGCGGGTTGTTGCGCCGCCCCGGAAGCACCGCATCCACCGGCGTGGGTACCGCCTTGCCGAGGGGGATGCGACGGTGCATTCGTATCGCCATTTCGGTCAGGTAAACGTCGCGCGGACGAACCACGTCCGGGCGAACCTGAAGATAACGGGGGTTCTTGGTCGGTTTGCCGTCGACCAGACGCGGATGCGCGGAGCAAGCGAAGTAGGCCGAACCGTCCGTTTCGGCGACCTCGCGGATAAACTCGCGCATCGGCGCGGTGAACGCGTCAAACCCGATCGTATCCTCCGTCAGTTCGCGGGCATCGTCGGGCGTCAGCGGTTCGTAATTGGACAGGAAGTTGTCGTTACGAACGAAGTCGGCTTCCGTCTGCTGATCGTAACCCGGTCGGACCGCATCGTCGGGCCGCTGAAACAAACGATACTCACAGTTCCGGACAAACTTCACGAACGGCTGGTCCTGATACTCCGGATTGCCGTTCTCGACGAAACGGAGAGGAACGATCACCGACGCGCTGATATCGTCCTCCTGCGCCAGCTTAAAAGCCGCGTGAAAGTCCTTACGGAGTCCGAACGTTCGCCACGAACCGTCCTTCTCATAACCGACCCGCAAAAAGCTCGACATGACCCGACGATTGTGGAAACGCAACTCGTTTCCGGGCGTTCCGTTAATGACGTCCACACCAAAATGTTCGCGCCATTGGCCGTTCCATTCCGGCTTGTAGACCCGCTTGACCACGAACACCAGTTCCTTGATATACTGCGGAATCGACCGCAGCCATTCGTTGTACTCATCGGAAAAATCACGCGAGGACGGCGTCAGCATCTTGATCACCGAACCCAGCGATCGATCGGGACTGAGCAGCGTCCGGCTGTCACGACCGCGCCAGGACGGATCGCGGAATCGATCGGAGTAACTGCGATTGATCAGTTGTTCCACCTGATCGAAATCGTTTCGGAAGTCGGCGACGAACACCGGTCCCTGCAAAATGGCGTCCGTGATCGGCTTGGAGATCTCGGATTTTCCGCCGCCGGAAACCGTGCACGGTTTGTGGCAGAACGTTCCCTCGGCGCGGGTGCCCACCAGACGCCAGGAGGAAGTCCCCGGAAACTTTGCGAGTTGGATCCGGTACCCGGTCGGACGGACGTAGGTGTGACCGCCAAGAAGTTTCAGCGACCGCTCCGTGCCGTCAAGCGTCCAGAAGATACGCTGCTTCGCCAGATCGACGCGGACGTCCTCCTGTACGTAAAGGATGTCCGGGTAACGCCGATCGACCGCGTAGCCGTCCGGATGGACGTCCATGCGGTCGCCGAACAGTTCGACCACCTCCCGGAAGGAATAGCCGAGATTGGGCACGTGCAGTTCGCCGCTGAACTCCTCACCCAGATCGTAACTCGGGACCACCAGTGCGCCCCCGGCATGCTCCTCCTCGCAGAACCCGTACAGGTTCGCGGCAAAGCTGATCTGGGTTTTGACTTCCTTCTTGCAGTAACCGAAGTAGTTGTCCGCGATGATCGTGACGATCACCCCCTGCTCGTCGCGACACGTCAGTTTGAAGGCCACCCCGTCGTTGTAGAGTTCGTCCTCCGATTTCCAGCACATTCGATCGTGACGCTGTCGTTCCGTGGCGTAGTCCCAGTGCGGAAGACCGGCCTGCTTCTTGGTGACGGTCACGAGATGCGGCGCGAGAATGACGCATCCCGTATGACCGGTCCAGTGTTCGGTGTCCAGAGCGGCATCGTTCTCGGGCAGTATCGGGTCACCGGCATTGCCGAAGATACTCTCGACAAAATCCAGATTGCAGACGAGGTTCCCCGGTACGAAGAATCGGATCTCCATCGTCTTCTCCGGCGTAAAACCGGGCACTTCCGGGCAGACGATCGGACGAAGCAGCAGGGAAACCAGGCATTCCGCCTCGCGGGTCTGGCCCGACGTAAACGGCAGACGTTTCAGGGAAGCGGGCGGGGCGAGAGCGCGCCGGAGCATTTCGAGGAAGACGCCTTTCGGCGCCACGCGTTTATCATCGGGAATCGGCAGTCCGCAATCGGCGACATGGAAGATACCTTCGGTCGTGCGGCGGTCGCTTTTCGGATTGTGCAGAACCCCGTTTTTCAGGCGATAGGAATGCACGATCTCCGACTTGAACTCATCGGTGCCCGGAGGCAGCGAGAGAATCCGTGCCAGCCCGTAACGGTCCAGGACGAACGTCCGGGCGGGCAGGTGCGGCACCGGACCACAGTCATCGAACATTCGATCCAGAAAGGACTGGATGCGTTGATCGGCCGGACAGAGCCGATCGAACAGGAGACGCTGCGTTTCGTGATGGGCGGACAGAACGGCGGAGGCGATGTCGTACAGTTCGGAATCGACGGCGGAATCGAGCGGGGGGCAGTTCAGAAAGGCCAGTTTCAGGTTGATGTAGTCGATCCAGCGGGATTGGCCCGCCGTGGAGGAATGCGCTTCCGGTCCGAGACCGGCACGTGCCAGCAGATCAGTCATTCTCGCTTTTCCTTACGCGTGGGATGTGCGGTCGACGGGCGGGGCGAGTTCGACATCGAAGGGGCTCCCGGAGGGATTGTATAGCAGGTGATTGCGAGAAAACAAGCCGAAACGGACGATCCGCTCCGAATCCGTCCGGCGGAGGATGGCCGCCTCCGCCGGACGGATTCGCCGATTACCCCTCCGACCGCAGGGTAACGACCGCGCCTTCCAGTTCCGGCGCGGTCAGACGGACGGTTATTTCGCCGCATTCGCGGGTTGACCCGACATATCCGAGCAACCGCCCACGGAACGCCCTGCGCCGGTCGGATCGATAGTCCTCATGGCTGGCCGGGTCGCCGCTTTCCAAACACAGCAGGCGGGCCGGTCCGTCAATGGTCCATGTTATTTCGTGGTCGCCGTCGAAAACGGGCGTTCCGTCCGCATCGGTCACCAGAACCTCCAGGTGAACGAGGTCGCGGCCATCCGCCGTCAACACCGACGAATCCGCCTCGACCCGAAGTTTCCGTGGCGGTCCGCTGGTTCGCAGGAACGCGGATGCCACCTCCCTACCGGACAGGAACCCTCGGGCGGTCAGGGTTCCCGGTTGGTACGCGACGTCCCGGAACACCAGATGCGGACCGTCGACCTCCCGCGGAAGAACCCCGAGCCAGCGGCCGTTGAGGAACAGTTCCACCGTGTCGCAGTTCGTGAAACAGACCACCCGGATCGATTCGCCTTCGCGACCCTCCCAGACCGGCTGCGCCTTCTGATGACTCCAGAGACCGGCCTGCTCCTGCTCCGTCGGAACTTCCCGGCTGCCAAGCCACACCATCGGTTCCGGGTTCCAGAGGCAACGGCGGAAGTAAAACTCCGGTTTCCGATTACCCGCCAGGTCGAGGATGCCTGCCGTATTGCTTCGTGCGGGCCACCCGTGGGCCTCGCCGAGATAATCGATCCCGGTCCAGAGAAACTGCCCGGCGATGAAATCGTTCTCCGTCACGGCACGCCAGAAATCCTCCCGCATACCGTTTTCGCTCCCGTACAGAACGCGATTCGGAAACCGAGCATGATCGTCGCGGTAGCGGTACTCCTGGTAGTTGTAGCCGACGATATCCAACGCGTCGGCAAGACCGATCTCGTTGGCGATCAGCGCCGCCGACAGAGCCGCCGTGACCGGTCGCGTCGGGTCATAACGCTTCACCGTCCGAACGAGTTCGCGGGCGACCTCCGTCAAGCGGCTCGCATGCGGCAGGTCAGGCCGATACCCCCGACCGAAACTCTGCGGGTTCGTGCCGTTATCCAGAACCTCATGGGTGTACGGATCGTTGGGATAATCGATCTCATTTCCGATGCTCCACATGATGACGGACGGATGATTTCGACGGCTCAGGACCATGTCGCGCAGGTCGGCCTCCGCCCATTCGCGGAAATGTTCGTGGTATCCGTCCTTGCCGGGTGTACCGACGTTCCAGCCCGCAATCCACTTGTTCTTCCCCTGCTCCCATTCATCGAAAGCCTCCTCCTGAACGAGAAAGCCCATACGGTCGCACAGATCGTACAGTTCGGGCAGGTGCGGGTTGTGGGCCATTCGAAGAGCGTTGGTCCCCGCTTCCTTCAGTCGTTCCAATCGGCGCTCCCAGACCTTCGCCGGAACGGCCACGCCGAACGCCCCGGCATCCTCGTGGAGGCAGACCCCCTTCAGTTTCAGGTTTGCGCCGTTCAGATGGAAACCGTGGTCGGGATCGAACCGAAAACTACGGATGCCCACCGGCGTCTCTTCGGCGTCGATCGCCTGACCGTCGCGATAAACCACGGTCCGCAGGCGATACAGGATGGGGTGATCGACGGACCAGAGTTCCGGGCGATCGACGATCAGACTCCCCTCGACCGTCTTCTCTCCGAGTTCGGGAAGCGAAACCGAAACCGTCGTCTCCCCGACGACCGTTCCGTCCGCCGCGAACAGAACGTTCTCCACACGAACCTCGGCCGGTGACGGCAGATGGTTTTCGAGGCGAACCTCCACACGGACCTGCGCCTGTTCCTCGCGGACCACGGGGGTCGTGACGAAAATACCCCACTGCCCGATCAGAATCGAATCGGTGACGATCAGGCGAACGTTCCGGTAAATTCCCGACCCGGTGTACCAGCGCGAATCGCCGAAACGGGTGTGATCCACCCGGACGGCAATCACCTGACGGCTATCGGCAGTCAGGTGGGGCGTCAGATCGTAACGAAACGGAATATATCCGTTCGGTCGCCGCCCCAGCACGATACCGTTGATCCAAACTTCGCTATTGCAATAAACGCCGTCGAAGTGGAGATAGACCCTGGAGTCGGTGATGGCGGGCGTTTCGAAGGTTTTTCGATACCAGCCGATACCTC
>JANRLW010000098.1:0-1542 GCA_033762295.1 Capsulimonadales bacterium | reverse complement strand
CGCGGCGGAGTTCGAAGCGCAGACGCCCTACTTCTACTCCTGCTACGATACCGAAACCGAGAGCTAGCCCCGACCGCCGCCTAACTGCCGGGTCGCCAGTGGAGAAAATCGCGATCCGGCGGGACGTTGCGCGCCGTCGTCGTTTTCGGGCCTTCCGCACGCTCGTTCTCCACCAGCTGCTTGAGCTTCCGTTCCGTTTTGTTCTTGTACATCCCCGCATCGGCGACCGAGAGCAACGTCGGAACATCCCGGCCGTCCGTCGGATAACAGGCATAGCCGATACTGACGCCGAGCCGAAGCGCCCCCAGACGGGGATGGATCAGGTTCGGATCGTACTGCTGAACCGCCGCCTGAATCCGTTTCGCCATGAGCGTCGCTTCCGCGGTCCCGGCCTCGTTCAGAAGCACCACGAACTCATCGCCGCCGTTCCGTCCGACCAGATCGGCGTCGCGAACGATATTCCGGAAGATACGCGCCAGATCCTGGAGGACCGTGTCCCCCTTCTGATGGCCGAAGTTGTCGTTGATCGGCTTGAAGCTGTCCAGGTCCAGGCAGAGCAGCGCGAAACGGGCCTCCTGCGCCCCGAGGTTCTGAATCCGGTTCTCCATCCATTCGGTGACGCAGCGGACGTTCGCCAGTCCGGTCAGCGGGTCGGTGTTGGCATGGCTTCGGGTACGGTCGTAGAGCAGGCCGTTATACAATGCCAGGGAGGCGCGCTGGGCGATCGTCTCCAGCAGGTTGCGGATATGGTCCGAGAAAGCGTTCTCCTCGGCATGGTAGAGATTGATGGTTCCCAGCGCCGTTCCCTGATGGACGATCGGGACGATCAACGCCGTGCCGATGTCGTACCAGGGGGTGCCCGTCTGGCTGACCGGCATCAGATCCTCATGATCGTAGCCCCCGACATAGGTCGTTCGCTGTCGGGCCACCCGGGCGCTGAGGCTATTCAAACCGAGGGTATGGCAACGGGTGAAGAATTCGTGGTTCAAACCGACCGCGATCCGACTCCGGAGGAAACGTACCTCCGCTTCCTCCGGCGCGCCGTCGCTCAGCAGGATGACGCAGCCGGTATCGGGGAAGATGGCCAGCAGCTTGCGACCCAGGATCTCGAGCGTGTCGTCCAGTCCGAGGCTGGCCGACAGCGTCTGCGATACCTCGTACAGCGCCCACAACTCCGACGAGGAACGCTGGATCTGGCGAACCGCCTCCGCCGAACGGGGCGTGGTAATCGCGCCGGAGAACCGGCCCGAATTGCCGTTCGCGGCGGCATCGAGAACGGCCGCCCGGGCGATTCGAATGCGGACGCTGTCCACAACCTGTTCGAAGGCTTTGACGACCTCGGGATCGAACTGCGTCCCCGCATTGCGACGGATCTCCCGCATCGCCCGCTCATGACTCCAAGCCGCACGGTACGAACGAGAAGACGTCAGCGCATCGTACACATCCGCCACCGACAGAATCCGCGCCGTCCGGGGGATCGACTCCCCACGCAAACCGTCCGGATACCCCGAACCGTCCCAACGCTCGTGATGATGCTTCACC
>JANRLW010000097.1:0-11183 GCA_033762295.1 Capsulimonadales bacterium | reverse complement strand
ATCGAGGATTGGTGATCGCGCGGGGTGGGGCGGTCGCCGCCTCCCAGCCGCTGGCGGTCAGCGCGGGGATCGCGACACTGGCGCGAGGCGGGAACTGTATCGACGCCGCCCTGGCGGTCTCCGCCGTGCTCTGCGTCGTCGAACCGCATAACTCCCATCTGGGCGGGGACGCGTTCGTCCTGTACTACTCGTCGCGGGACTGTGAGGTGACGGCGTTCAACGGGTCCGGCGCCGCTCCCCTGTCCGCAACGCGCGAATCCTATGGTGAGGGCATCCCGTTGCATGGGGTTCGGGCGGCGACCGTGCCCGGTCTGGTCAGCTGCTGGGGGGAACTCCATCAGCGATACGCTACCCGTTCGCTGCCGGAACTGCTGGCGCCGGCCATCGAGTACGCAACATATGGCTACCCGGTCGGACCGCGCGTCGCCCGTGTCGTCGCCGGGGCGGACGCTCTTTTCGCCGCGAACCCGTCGCTGGAGAGTCTCTGCCTGTCGCCGGGAATCGCGATCGGAAAAAATGTCCGCCAGCCGGACCTCGCCTGGACCCTCGAACGGATCGCCGAGGACGGGCGGCGCGCCTTCCACCGTGGGCCGATCGCGGACCGGATCGTCGCCGGCTCCGAGGGGCATTTTTCGGCGGAGGATCTGGCGAACCATCGCACCCGGGTTCTGAAACCGATCACGGTGCGGTATCGGGACCTCCTGGTACACGGTCAGCCACCCCCGTCGCAGGGGCATATCCTCACCCAGGCTCTGCAAATCGTCAACGGGTTCGATCCGGCTGCGATGGACCCGGTCGAGCGGACCCATGTTCTGGTCGAGGCGAAGAAACTGGCCTTCGCCGACCGCAATGCGTACCTGGGCGATCCGGAAACGGTGAACGTGCCTCTCGCGGGCCTGCATTCGGAAGCCTACGCGGCGGAACGTCGTCGGCGGATTCATCCGGACCGGGCGATGCCGGTTTACGAACCCGGCGATCCGTCCGCATCCGGGACCGATACGACCTACTTCCTGGTCGTCGATCGCGAGGGGAACGCCGTTTCGTTCATTCAGAGTATCTTCCACGCGTTCGGTTCAGGCTTCGTCATTCCCGGAACGGGCATCCTGCTCAACAACCGGCTCACCGGGTTCACGCTGGAGGAAACGTCGCCGAACGCCCTCGCGCCGGGGAAACGGCCCGCGCACACGTTGAATACCTGGCTGGCGACGTACGAGGACGGTCGGCTGGCGCATGTCGGCGGGACGCCGGGCGGACATATACAGGTGCAGACGAACCTCCAGCTGGTGGTGAACCTGGTCGATGGCGGGGACGACCCGCAGGTGGCGATCGAACGGCCTCGCTGGCAGCATGTGACCGCCGCCGGGGCGGTCGGAGGACCGGTCGGGCCGGGAACGCTGGAGATCGAGGAGCGCGCAGGCGAGGAGACCATTGCCGGGCTGCGGGCAAAGGGGCACCGGGTGGAACCGATCGGCGAATGGGCGCATGGCTCCTCGGCCCAGGTCCTGTCGATGCTGGAAAACGGAGCCTATGCGGTCGGTTCCGATCCCCGCTGCGACGGTCACGCGGCCGGGGTCTGACCGGAGTCCGACCGGATTACCCCGGAGCGGACGGTTCCGTCGCGTCGACGCCGTCCTCGGGTGTCGGTTCGGAAAGGCGCTGATCCAGGGTCAGTTCGATCCGTCCGAACAGGGAAAGGAGAATACCGATCTCCTGCGAGGTCATTTCCAGGCGACCGAACAGATTTCGCACGGCGTCCGGGGTCGGGGTCTTCGGGTCCGGATCGATCAGGCGGGATTTGCGCATGATCCGATCCAGGCGTTGATCCAGTTGCCGGTAATCGTTTCCCGTCGGCCAGCGGCGACGGTTTTCCGGCTGTGTCAGTTCGACCGCATCGGGCAGAGCTTTCGTGATCTCGTACAGAACGAGAAGAACCGACTGGGCGAGGTTGAACGATTCGAACTCCACGGTGGTGGGGATACGGACGATCCACCGGCACCAGACCAGGTGGTCGTGGCTCAGTCCGTTATCCTCCGGGCCGAAGACAAGGGCGGTTTTTCGGTCGGCCCGTCCCGGCAATCCGGCGGTCCACTCGGTCAGCGAGACATAGTTGGACGGGTTCCGACTCCGTCGCAACGCGAGTCCGACCACCTCCTCCATCCCGGTCAGCGCCTCCGGCAGGGAGTCATGGAAGCGCATCGCGTCCAGAATCGGCTTCGCGGTCAGTGCGGTCATCTCCGCGCGAACCGGGTCGTACGGTTTGGGATCGACCAGATGCAGGTGGCGAAATCCCAGGTTCATCATCGCGCGGGCGACCGACCCGATATTCATGCTGTAGGCGGGTTGCACCAGGAAGATATGAAAGTTATCGGTGAGCGGCGAACCGTTCTCTTCCATGGGGTCTCGTCGAGTCAGGACATTACCGGCAGGGCGACCCGGCGCGGTTCCGTCATTAGCGTCCGCGAATCCTCGCGTTCGATAACCTGATAGAGCGGGTCACGCTCCACCGGGTCACGTCCCGCTTCCAGGATCATGCGGACGATCTGTGGCTGAGTCAACCGCTGGGCGTCGTTCTGGTCCGAGATTTCGTGCGTGATCTCGTACTCGACCACCGTGCCGTCGATATCGTCCGCGCCGTACCATTGCGCCGCCTGGGCGATCGCCGGAGTGATCATCATCCAGAACGATTTGACATGCGGGAAGTTATCCAGCATCAGGCGGCCGACGGCGATCGCCTTCAGGTCCAGATAGCCGGTCGTCGGCGGAATATGGCTGAGTTTGGTGCCTTTGGACGAGAACGCCAGCGGGATAAAGGTCAGGAAGCCTCCGGTCTCGTCCTGCGCCTCTCGAAGTTTCATCAGGTGGATCACCCGCTCCTCGAGTGTTTCGATATGGCCGTAGAGCATCGTGGCATTGGAGTGCAGTCCGACCCGGTGCGCTGTCTTTGAGGTTTCCAGCCACTCCGCCGCCGTCTCCTTGCGCTCGAACAGCAGGTCGTGAACGCGGTCGGTCAGGATTTCCGCGCCGCCGCCGGGCAGCGACGACAGACCGTGCGCCTTGAGCTCCTCCAGCATCTCCGCCATCGGCTTCTTCGCCAGTTTTTGGATATGGAGCAGTTCGACCATGGTGAAGGCCTTGATATGGGCTTCCGGACGGACGGATTTCACGGTGTCGAGCAGGTCCAGATAGTAGGTGTAAGGCAGCTTCGGATAGATCCCGGCGACCATATGGATTTCGGTGACCGGGATATGCCGGGTGCGCTCCAGTTTGGACCGAACATCGTCCATGCTCATGACGTACGGGGCCGGTCCACCCTTCTGTGCATAGAAGGAGCAGAACTTGCAGCCTTTATTACAGATGTTCGTATAGTTAATGTGCTGATTACGAACGTAGTAGGTGACGTTACCGTTTTTCGCTTCGCGTACCAGGTTTGCCAGGAGTCCGAGAGAGTTCAGGTCCTCGCACTCCCAAAGGCGGAGTCCGTCCTGAAAGGAAAGGCGTTTGCCCTCCATCACCCGGTCGTAGATATCGGACAGCGGACCGTTTTGCAGCCATCGATGCGCCAGGGTCGAGGCGACCGGCGTTCGACCGTCAGCGAGGAGTGTTTGCATGGCGTAAATCCCTCTGTTTCCGTTCGGACTTTGTGAACACGTTCACAATTTACCTCCGTTCGAGGCGGCTGTCAAGCCCGGCGCTTTGTCAGGTCTGCGTGAGGATCGGGCGGGCGAGGGGAAGCAGCGCAGAAAGAAATCGATCATGCGTCGGCGGACATAGGGGATACCGAGAACGCCATGATCCGCGCCCGGAACGACCAGCATTTCAAAGTCCCTGTCGGCCTTGATCAGGGCGTTCACGACCTGCATCGTGCTGGCGGGATCGACGTTCGTATCGGTTTCTCCGACGAGGAGGAGCAGCTTGCCGGTCAGTTTCGGGGCCATGGTGACATTGCTCTGCGCGGCGTACTCCTCGCCGACCGGCCAGCCCATCCACTGCTCGTTCCACCAGATCTTGTCCATCCGGTTATCGTGACAGCCGCAATCGGCGACACCGGCACGGTAAAAATCGCCATGTTGCAGAAGTCCGCCGAGGGCGTTCTGACCGCCCGCCGAGGTGCCGTAGATTCCGACGCGGGACAGATCCATCTGCGGCCAGCGCTCCGCCGCGGCTTTTATCCAGGGGATGCGGTCGGGAAACCCGGCGTCGGCAAGGTTTTTCCAGCAGACATCATGAAACGCCTTGGATCGAAAGGAGGTTCCCATGCCGTCGATCCGTACGACGAAGAAACCGGCCTCGTTGAGCGAGGCGATGGTTCGATAGGCGGGGGAGAACCGTTTGGGGACATGTGCGGCTTGCGGTCCGGCATAGATCGCTTCGATCACGGGATAACGGCGGGTCGGGTCAAACCGGTGGGGGAAGTGAACGATCCCGAAGATGTCGGTCGTACGGTCGCGCCCTTTGGCGACGAACCGTTCCGGCAGGCGTCCTCCGGCCTTCCGCCATTCGGTAAGGTCCGCCGTTTCGAGGGGCAGGAGGGTTTTTCCGGTTTCGGCGTCCCGGAGAACGGTCACCGGGGGCGCATCGACGCGGGAGAAGGTATCGACGGCATACCGGCCGCCCGGCAAAACGGATAACGTGTGGTCGCCGTCGCCGTCGGTCAGAACGGTGAGGCCGGTGCCATCGAAATTGACACGGCAGTGATGCACCAGGTAGGGGTCCTGACCGGGGACGATACCGCTGGCGGTGAACCGGATGCGCCGTTTCGCTTCGTCTATGTCTTCGACCCCGCGCACGACCCACGAACCGCGCGTGATCTGCGCTTTGACGGTGCCGGTGTCGGTATTGTAGAGATAGAGGTGATTCCACCCGTCGCGTTCGGACATCAGGATCGCTTCGCGGGTTTCGTCGAGCGGACGCAGAAAGGTTTTTCCTGACCAGTCGATGAAGGTCTTCGCGGTCTCCTCGACGATCGGGCGGACCGCCCCGGTGACGGCGTCGACGGCGAGCCAGCGTATCACCTGATGTCCGCGCTGGTTGTAGAGGAAGCGGAACCGCGAGCCGTCCGGTTCCCAGTCGATCCGTGAAATCTCCCACGGATTCGGAAACCATTCGTCCCGGATCGGAATCTGGAGGCGGGTCGCAACATCGAAGAGAGCCGGGCGCGAGTGGGCGATACGATCGCCCGGTTTCAGGTAATCGATGGTTCGAACCCTGGGCTGGACCTGGTCGGCGGGCGAGGATTCGACGAGAACGACCTTGTGTTCCTGCGCCGGTTCGGTGCGCAGGAGGACAAATTTGGAGCGATCGGGAGACCAGACCGGCTCGCCTTCGTACGCGTTGCCGGCGGTTCCGTCGGTTGTCAGAGCGAGGTCCGTACCCTCTTCCGTTCTCAGATAGACATTGAAGTTGCGAACGAAGACGGACGGGCGGTCTTCCTGCGTCCGGAGCGGTGGGGCGGGACGGTTGCTGACGGCTGCCGCTTCCGGAAACGGCGCGGCGATCACGGCGGTGGCGCTTTCCTCCGGGGCGACGAAGGCGACGAGCGGCTTGCCGGATTCATCCCGGATCTCGAAAACATGTCCGGCGTAAGTCCGCTGCCCCTGGCTCCGACCGGGGAGAAGGGAACCGTAGGGACGCAGATTCCCGGAGAAATCGCGCCAGAAGACGCGGACCGGGAAGGGCGTGCGATTGAGCAGGGAAAGGGACGTTTCCCCATTTCCGGGCGGCGATGTCGCGGGCGCGTCGCCTGGCGCAAGGGGAGGTGCGGTCATCAGAGCGCGTTCGCTCGTTGTCAGGGCATAAGTGGTCAGATCACAGGCAAAGGTTTGCTCGTCGACGGCGAGAAGCAACGTTTTGCCGTCCGGCTCGAACAGGAGGAAGCGAACGGGCAGGCGATCGGCTTGAACCGGCTTCCCGAGGATTTTGGTCAGCGCGGCCGCGACCCTGGCATGATCGAATGCCGGCATTTTGCGAGGGACGGTCGGATCGACCAGTACGAATTCGGTTCGATCCTTCGGGAGTCGGTTCCGATACCAGAATCGCTCACTGTTTCGGATCGGGTGTGGGCGCACCTCCGCGCGGTAGACGGCGTTTTCCAGTTTGGCGCAGAGCGTTTCGGCGCGGGCATCGAGGTCTCGGGTGGAGGGGACGGGCATAGCGATCGTCCTTTTCGGGGAGCGTTGCGTCGATTGAGCAGGGGACGGCAGCGGAAGGAGAAGCAGGAGCGCCGCGCACATCAGGGAACGCATACCGCCAACTTGACCGTTGACCCGTCGAATTCCTTTCCTCCGGTCAGGAATCGCAAAAACAACCGGAAAGGAAGTGACGTCCGGAAAACGCGATCTTTGCGGTAGAATGACCCGCTATGGTCACGTTCCGAAAATACCGTCCGTCGTATAAAGGGCTTCGCCTCTCGGGCTTACTCCTTCTGGGAGTGTTGTCGTCCGCGCCGGTTGCCGCCCAGGAAACCGATGGGCAGCAGTGGACCCTGTTGACCTTCAACGCACGGGTCGGAGACCGAATGCGTCTCTATCTCGAGGTCCAGCCGCGTCTCGGATATGACTATCGCTCCTTGGATCGCCTGTTGCTGCGTCCTGCGTTCGGCTATCAGGTGCATCGCAATGTCTCGATCTGGCTCGGTTATGGCTGGACCCCGACGTTTCAGCCGGAATTCCGGCATGAGGGACGCTGGTTCCAGCAGGTTCTGGTCGAAAATCGCTTCCCGACTCTGGACCTGGTGAATCGCACCCGACTGGAACAGCGTTCGATCGCAGGGGCGGGCGCGCGGGCCGATCGTCTCCGCCATCTGGTGCGCGTCGCCTACCCGCTCACCCGGGATCGACGGTGGGCCGCCGTCTGGTACGACGAAATCTTCTGGAACCTGAACGACACGCCCCGCGGACCACAGGCGGGCTTCGACCAGAATCGTGTCTACTTCGGACTTGCCCACTCCCCGAGTCGCCACGTCCGGTATGAGATCGGGTATCTGCCCACCTTCCTCAACCCGCCCCGGGGCGGGCGGGACCGCCGACTGGATATCCTCTTTCTGGGCGTGAACTATAATCTTTAATCTCCGGGCGCGGGGCGCTTTCCTGATGTCCGCCGAAAAATTCCGAACGTCCCGTGGACGGGAAGGGAACGGACGGACGTTTGTGGGAATTATTCGCAGGAGTCGTATAACGCTATGAGTCAGCCAGCCACCGCACAACCGTCCGCCCTGTTTATCGGAGGGTGCGTCCACCCCTTCCATTTTCTCGAACCGGCGATCCCGTCCGTCCGGGCTGTCCTCGAATCCGTCGGACTGACGGTCGAGGTCAGCGGGATCTACCATCCGAAACGTTTCCCCGGAGACGCTCCGGCGGGCGTCGTCGCCGAGGAGACCGAGAGGATCGGCGATTACTCCGCGCTGAACGCCGAGAGTCTTGCCCGGTTGGCGCTGGTGGCGTTATTCACCACGGGCAGCGGTCAGGGGGAGGATGTGACGGCCCTCCTCGAATGGGTGCGGAACGGCGGTGCGCTTGTCGGATTCCATTGCGCCGCCGACTCGTTTCAGGGGAACGCGGACTACGTCGCCGCCCTCGGCGGGCTTTTCCGGACTCATCCCGCGCCGCTCGATATCGCCGTTGAGTGGGTCGACACCGAACATCCGATAACGGCGGGATTGACCCCGTTCCAGGTGCGGGACGAACTCTACCTTTTCAACCATTATGATCCGGCTCGCGTTCACCTGCTGGCGCAGACTCGCAGTTTCGCGCATTACGAGGATCAACCGGATGCGCCGGTGCCGGTGTGCTGGACGCGAACGGAGGGCAAGGGGCGGATTTTTTATCTGTCGCTGGGGCATTTCCCGGAGGTCATGGCCGACCCGAACTGGCAGGAACTGGTTCGTCGGGGCGCGCTATGGGCGTTGGGGCGGTAATGAAGGCAGGAGGATGGAAACGTGACGGACGATAGGGCGGAACGGAAGACGATTCGGGGCGCGGTCATCGGCTACGGCGGCGCGTTCAATATGGGAAAAGCCCATCTGGGCTGGATGCGGGACTCGGGGATTCTACCGGTCGCCGCCTGCGATGTGGATGAGGCCCGTGTACGGGTCGCGGAGACGGATTATCCGGGCATTCGCGCCTACACGACCGTCGAGGAACTGTTGCGGGACGATGAGGTCGACCTGATCACGATCATTACGCCGCACAACACACATGCGCCTCTCGCCGTGCAGGCACTGGCGGCGGGCAAACACGTCATCACCGAAAAGCCGATGTGCCTGACCGCCGGTGAGGCGACGGAAATGATCGAGACGGCGAAGCGAAGCGGCGTGATGCTCTCCGTGTTTCACAACCGCCGCCACGACGGTGACTTTCTGGCATTGAAAGAGGCGATCGTCGAACAGAACCGGATCGGCGACGTGTTCGCCATTCAGGCGGGCGGGGCGGGGTACGGCCATCCGGGATACTGGTGGCGATCCGACAAGGCCGTTTCCGGGGGCGCGGCCTACGATTGGGGGGCGCACTTTATCGACTGGATTCTGAACCTGATGCCCGGACGGAAGGTGGTGAACGTCACCGCGTTCTCGCACAAACGGGTATGGCACGATGTCACCAACGAGGACTACGTTCAGATCATCATCCGGTTCGACGACGGATCGAATGCCGACCTGACGCAGGGGTCGATCGCGACCGTACCGATGGACCGGTGGCGGATTCTCGGCACCCGGGGCGGAATTCTGGACGATGGCACGGTTCGGGACGGAATGCGGCTGTTTCAAATGGTCGACGGACTCCGAATGGAGGGGCAACTGCGCAACAAACCGACCGACTGGGGGCACTATTATCGAAACATTCACGCTCACCTGACCGAGGGGGCGCCTTTGGATGTCACACCGGAATCCGCCCGTCGCGTCATCGCGATTCTGGAAGCGGCCGATAAATCCGCCGCGTCCGGAAAGTGCGAACCGGTGCCTTTTGAGGACGGTCCGTAATCGGTGAGTTCGGACAGGGCAGACGACGGCGTTGTCGTCTGCCGATCAGGCGGCGGCCGGAACCGGCTCCGGCGGCGGCGCGGGGGGTGCAAAGAGATCGATCGGCTCCACGGCCGCGAACGTCGCCACGGCCGCGCTCATTTCATTCAGAATATTCGGCCGGTATCCGATCAGTTTGCGAAGGACGAGACCGGTGCCGTCGGCCAGGAACGTCGTGGGGAAGGCGGTCAGACCGTAGACCATCGCGTGATAGCGGTCGGCGTCCGTCATCACCGGAAATTTGATCCCCAGTGCATCCACCAGCGCCTTCGTCTCCGCTCGATCGTTCAGCGAGACGCCCAGAACGGTCACCTTGCCGGATTCCTTATAAACGTCGGCCAGCTTCTGCAGCACGGGTAGCAGTTCCCGACTGACCGGCGAGGCCGTGTCGAAGAACGTCAGGACGCACATGCCCTTGCGTCGGGCGTCCGAGGTGCCCGTCGGTCTGCCGGACAGATCCGTCATCATGATATCGCGCAGATATTCGTTGGCGTTGATCGTATTGTCGCCCCAGCGTTGCTGAGACTGTCCCCCGTAAGGTCCCGGCATCCTTAGAACTCCGTTTTCAGGTGGCAATGATTCTGGCTTCTGCGCGGGCGGCGAGGCGTCCGCGGTCGTCCAGCAAGGTCGCCGTCAGGCGATGCGGTCCCGGAGAGAGGCCCAGTTCCACCTCGCGCGCGCCCGAGTCGGTCATTGGCGGCAGGTTCTTTCCGTCCAGCGTATGGACGACCGCATACCGCTCGCTGTAACAGCGTGACCACGACGACACCCGCAGTATACCACGCGGAACCGACAGAGCCTTTATCAGCGGAACGACCGGTGTCGGGCGGCGGTACGGTTCGAAATCGCTCAGAAAATAGTCGGTGCCGACGGCGCGCGAGTACCCGCGAAGGACCGTTTCCGAGTCCGTGACCGAGTAGTTATTCAACTGTCGTCCCGGCATCGCGTAGGTGAGGTTATCGTTGTCGAAGATATCGATCAGCTTGACGCGCGGGTAGAGACGCGGCAGCGAGGAATACAGTTCGTTGATCTTGTTGGCGGCCCAGGCGGAGCGGTCCTTGCCGTCCACTCTGGACAGGTGCGACGCCCCGAACTCGCAGATCATGATCGGTTTTTTCGACGCGTACGTCCGGTAGACGAAATCCAGGTTGTCGGCCGGATTCTCCCAGAGCCCCGGCCGGTTGATATCGTTGTCGTGATAGGGAACCGCGTAAAAGTTGATGCCCACCCAGTCGACGTGTTCGTCGCCGGGATAAAAGGAAGGAATCGGCTTTTCGGGAATGACGTTGACGCACCAGACCATCACCGCCTTATCGGTGGCGTCGTTCAGAACCCGGTGAACGAGCCTCCAGGCATCTTTATAGGCGGCGGGATCGCGGCCGTAGGCGGTCCAGTCCCCGTTCATTTCGGACGCGAATCGGACGATCACGGGCCAATCGGCGGCGGCGAGATCACGGGCGAACTGGCGCAGATAGGCGTCCTCGCGAACCGAACCGAGACCGCTGTTCGGCTCCCAGGCGATATGCGGAACGATATTCCTCTCCTTGAGCCATTCGACCCATTCACGCGGGAAGCGTCGTCCGTAGGAGAGGTAACAGAAGACCGAGGCCAGCTTTTTGCCGGTCAGTTCTCCGAACTTCGTCGGGTCGCCGTGCCTCTGGTCGTTGGCACGGAACGGTTGTCCCAGTCGTTCGTCGCGGTCCAGAAACGCGCCGAGAGCGCAGCCGTAGGGCGGTTCGAGTTTCGAAAGGGCGGTTCGGTAGCTGGCGGGACGGTAGTCGGGAAGATGCGCGTAGAGGCGAATATCGCTGGTCCAGCGCGCCGCCTTCATCTCTTCCACCTTCGCGCCGTTGACATCGCCGTTTTTCCGGTAGATGGCGGCTTCGCGCCGGTACATCTCCGCGGCTTCTCGATACCGGCCTTTGGCGACCAGAGCATCGGCGAGGCGTCTGAGTTCGGCGGCGGACTGCATGCGTTCTCCTTCTCTCCGGATGCCGGAGAAGCGACGGGAATTCCGTTGGTTTGACGCCTCGGCCCCGGTTTCGTTACGGGTTGGCCGTCGAAAAAGTTTCCGAACGGTGCGAGCGGTCGCGGTTGTGAAGGAGGATCACGTTTTATTGCCTTTTTTACCTTGCTGGCTCTTGATATAATCGAGGGAAGGCAGCACGCCTCA
>JANRLW010000096.1:0-42202 GCA_033762295.1 Capsulimonadales bacterium | reverse complement strand
GCGGAGGACGACGACTTCGCCAGGAGCTGCGCGGAAAAAAGGAAAGAACACAACTCCTACGTTGATTAATGCAACAGAGTTGCATTATAAGTTTCTGAAAGGAAGGAAATGAAAATGCCTATACATCGCGCATCTGCCCGTAAGGGTTTCACGCTGATCGAACTGCTCGTCGTTATCGCAATCATCGCGATACTGGCAGCCATACTGTTCCCCGTCTTCGCTCAGGCCCGCGCCAAAGCCCGACAGACCGTGGACCTGAACAACCTGAAACAGATCGGACTGGCCTACCTGATGTACGCGCAGGATTACGATGAGTGCGTGGTCCCCTACGCGGTCCGCGCCAACACGGTCTCAACACTCAACAATCGCTACTGGTTCGGTTCCAGCTGGGCGGCAAACACCGCGCCCTACAATGCCCCGCCGTATTCGACGGCGCCCTGCCCGGGCACCTCCTGTAATCTCTATTTCGATGTCAATGACGGCCTGCTCACACCGTATATGAAGAACGCGCAGTTGCTCGATGACCCCAATGCGACCCATATCCCGCCGACCTTCACCAACTGGCGCAACGGACAGCAGGTCCCCGGCTATGCCGTGTTCCCGCTGCTGTTCCCCGACCTGCGGAACGCGCCGCTTCCCACCATCACCGTCCTGGCCGCTCTCGAAGAACCGAGCAGCACCGTTCTGATGGCAAACGCCGCCAACCTGATCGGGACCCGTCTGACCAAAGCGATTTTCCTGTATCCTCCGTTCAGTTTTACGCCAATCAATGGGAGCCAGGACATGGGAACGGTCGGGTTCTCAAACCGGGTCCACGGACGACATAGCGGCGAGGTGGCGAACGTACTCTGGGCGGACGGGCACGTCAAGTCCCTGCGGCCGATGTATCGGGCGGCGACCGCCGGTGCGGTATTCGAGGCGCGGCGTGCCCGTCAACTCGGGGAACTGAGCCCGGTACCGCTGCCGAACGCCATCGTTCCCGACGACCCGAACATTCCCCGGTATAACTACTTCTTCGCCCTGAACAAAACCACCGGTCGTTGAGGGAACACAGGCCAAAGAATGCAATTACGGTTGATTCTCTGTCTCTGGCTGCTGCTCGGCTGGTCGCCCGTCGTGCTTGCGCAGGAAGTGCCCGCGCCGTCGAACGCGACCCCGAGCGCCGACCGGGTCCGGAAAGCCGTCCCGAAGGAAGCCTGCTTTCCCCTGGAGGAACTGCCCGCCGAACTCCGTACCGGGGCGGAAAAGATGCTTCTGGAACTGCTCGATTCGGAGGCGCTTTTTACGATCATCGGAGGACTCAAGCCGATGAGCAGCGGTTTCGCGCAGTTCCGTATCTCCGTCCGAAACCCGGAGGTGGGTCCGCTGGCGGAGGCCCGTCAGATCCTGGCGACCTTCCGGTGCGGCGATGTTTTCCATGCGGAACTGCTGCCGTTTCATACCGTCGACAAAGGCACGCGTTATCTGGAAGCGGTGGTATTCCACCGACCGGCGCTCCGGGATGCGATCACCCGGCACCGTGGGTTCTTCGCGCCGTTCGGTATTACCCCCACGACCGACCCGTTATCGGTCGCCGTGACGATCGAAAACGATCCGACAACGGCGCGAAACCGTGGCCTGGGCTATCTCTATGGCTACCCGCCGGAAGCGGTCGATTTCTTTGTGACCGCCGCCGAGGAGCAGAAACGGACCGGCAAATTTGTCGAGCGGGATTTTGTCCAGATCCCGGTCTTCAAGGCCCCGACCGGACATTTCGTCTACGCGGTGCCCAAAGGATTCCGGACCGGGGAGACGGACCGAATCCTGAAGGCAAAGGCCGAACGGATTCTCGCCGCGTATCGAGAGCGTCGAGCGCGTTTTATCGGGGAGGGGAAACCCGGGGTCGTGGCGCTTTTGCGCGACTGGTTCGACATAGGAAATGGCCTCTGCTCGCCCGACGTCCTGCCGGAGACATTCTCGGAGCGGCGGGAGTGATCAGCGGACCAGTATCCGGTCGGCGAGGCCGTAAGCGATCGATTCCTCGGCGGACATGAAGTAGTCGCGCTGAATGTCCGCCTTGATCCGTTCCAAAGACTGGCCCGTGTCCTTCGCCAGGAGCCGGGCCAGTTTGTCATTGACCGCCAGCACCTCCCGCGCCTGAACGTCGATATCGAGCGCGGTCCCCTGGAAACCGCCGCTCGCCTGATGGATCAGGAGACGCGCCGAGGGCAGGACATACCGCTTGCCTTTCGTTCCCCCGGCGAACAGAACCGCCGCGATCGACGCCGCCTGCCCGATGCAGAAGGTCGCGATGTCCGGCTTCACGGTGTGCATGGCGTCGTACATCGCCAGACCCGCCGTTACCACGCCTCCGGGCGAATGGATGTAGAGGTCAATGTCGGCGTCGGGGTCCTGCTTCTCCAGAAAGAGCAACTGGGCGACCACCGAGTTGGCGATGTGGTCGTCGACCGCGTGTCCGATGAAGATAATTCGGTCCTTCAGCAGGCGCGAGTAGATGTCGTACGAACGCTCGCCCTGCGGCGAACTCTCGACAACGTACGGAATAAGGGACATTTCGGTAACCTCCGAGCAGAAGAATCAGACGATCGACGCCTTCGCGAAGCGCGGCGCGGTGCGATACGGTGTTGGTCGGGAGACGATGGTCCAGGTGCAGCAACGTCCCACCCTCGGTCGGTTCCAGGGTCCAGGAGACGCGTGTCGGCGGTTCGTCCGGCTCCGTCTGCCACGTAAAGGACAGATGACGGCCCGGCTCAGCTTCCAGCACCTCGCAGGCGACGACTCCGGAGGGGACCGAAGCGCCGGAGGAAAACCGGAAACGGAACCCCGGTTCGGGACGGATGTCGGTCGTGATCGGCAGCAGCCACCGCGACAGCTGACGGTGATCCGTTAACGCCCGCCAGACCTTTTCGGGCGGATGGGCGTAGAAGGTCGTGCGCGTGACCGACAGCGGGAGCGGATGGACCGCGGGAATGCGCCTCATGGTTCGTTCTCCAGCAGGTCGCCCAGGCCGGCAAGCCGCTCATCCCAGAAGCGGGAGTAGGCGTTAATCCAGACGGCGACCTCGTACAGGGGATGGGCGTTCAGACGATACCGGCGTTCGCGTCCGTGCGGCGTCACGACCACCAGCCGCGCGTCGCGCAGAACCTTCAGATGCTGCGAGACCGCTGACTGGGTCATCCCGAACGGCGCGGCCAGTTCCGACGCCGTCACTTCGGTCGACTCACAAAGCCGTGAAAGAATCCGGCGTCGGGTCGGATCGGCGATGGCCTGAAACACGTCGGCAGGGACAGCGGAACGACTCATATCGACATTATACTTTAGTATTTTCTTAAATGTCAAGGGCATCGTCCGGAGGTTTGTTGGGGAGCGGTAAAATGAAACCGGGCCGCGTCGGGCGGCGGAAAGAGGGCGCGCTATGGCCTTGTTGCCGGATATGGTCGGAATCGTCGCGCGGGATATGGAGCGATCGCTGGCGTTTTATCGGACCCTGGGTCTGGAAATCCCGATGGGGAACGAAGGGGAACCTTACGTCGAAGTCATCACGCCGAACGGCTACCGGATCTCCTGGAACTCCGAGGAGATGGTACGCGGCATGGACCCCGATTTTCGGCCGGGAGGATCGAACCGTATCTCCCTGGCCTACAAATGCGATTCGCCGACGGAAGTGGATGCCACCTACGAGCGGATGATCGCGGCGGGCTTTCGCGGGCATCGCGAACCGTGGGATGCGTTCTGGGGGCAGCGGTACGCCGTCCTGCTCGATCCCGACGAGAACACGGTCGATATTTTCGCCCCGCTGCCGTCAGACGAAACCGCTGCCTGACCATCCTCCGGGGTCCCCGGCGATGGCCGATTCGACGCTGCCGCCGGGGGCGAAGAAGCCGCGAAGGAGATCGGCCTCGGCCTGTCTCGCGGTCTCGTCCTGGTTCGGGTCTCCCAGAACGCGGGGCGCGATCTCGCCGATATCCTCCAGGATGCGCTCGTAACGGAAATAGGTCAGGGCGGCCCGGTCGATCGACGTTTCACCGTATCCGTCGAAAAACCGGGACTCCTCACGGGGGGTGACGCGTCGGGCGATCTGCGAACCGACCACGAAAAGGAAGTCGCGTTCCCGCGGCGCGAGCAGGGGCGCGTCCCAGTCGATCAGATAAAGATTCTCGTTTTCATCGATGAGAAGGTTCGCGGCATGGATATCGGCGTGGCAGAGAACCAATTCCCACCGGCGGGAGCGGAGAATCCTGCCGAGTGCCTCGGCGCGAGTCCGCAGTTCGTCGATCCGGGCGGCATGGTCGTCCCAGAACCGGGCGAACGCCGTCGCCGCCGGACCGGTCGCCATGGCCGTGCGTCCCTTCTCGGACAGATGACGTACCGACGGCGCGTTCGGCAACGAGAACGTTTCCTCGGGCAGTTGTCCGCGTAGCCGGTCCGCGAACCCGCCGTCGTGGATCGCGCGCAGGGTTCGCCCGAACGTGCGCCACTGCTCTTCGGACAATCCGCGCTTCATGGCGTTTTCCCCATGAATATACGGGTAGACGGCGACGGAAAGATCGTCGACGGTGCCGAAAAGCGCGCCGGAGAGGGCGGGACGGGGCGGCAGGAGGTGGGGGACTCCGCTCTCGGCGAGCAACGCCGGAACACGTAAACCGGCCTCGGAGAATGCCCCGATCCGAACCTTCACGAACCAGTCCACCCCGCCGGTCGCCGTCGCCCGGAAGACGAAAGCCTTCGGGTCGTAACCGATCGGAAGGAAGTGCAGAGCGGCGATCGAAAGACCGTAGGTGATTCGAAGAGTCTCGATCAACCGGTCGTCGGACAGGTCGGGGGGTGGGCGCATCACTCCGGTATCGCCGGAGCGGCCCGTACCGCTAAACGGCGGAGCGCTCGCCGGAAACGGCGCGGGACGAATGCCGCCATTTCGGGGATTCCACGAGACCGTAGAAGACTCGCCCGGCCATGATGACCAGTGGCAGGGCGAACAGCCAGAACACGAAACTGTTCACGACCGGCGGAAGGTCGGTGAGCGTCAGCAGGCGTCCTCGAATCAACTGGAGAAGCGGCTGATGTACCAGATACAGCGAATACGAAAGGGTGCCAACGCCGACGATGATCCGACCCACCCGGCCCTCGAACCGCGCAGGCGACTCCTGATGCAGCGTCACGACCAGAGCGGCGAAGACGATCGCCCAGAGGTGGTCCGCCCAGACGGTAAACTGCGAGGACGCGGACCGGGTCGCGAGAACCGCGATGGGGGCGATGGCTGCCAAGGTTCCCATTGCGCCTCGGGAGATCCGTTCGGGGCCGATGCTCCGCCCTTCCGTGATCAGGCAGGCCGCCGCCATGCCGCATACGAACTGAAACAACCGGCCGGGAACCGCGTAGAAACGGGGCGCGTTCCATTCGAACGTGTCTGCGGGCGGCGGAAAGGCAAGGCATCCCCGCTGCCAGAGAACCCCGATCGCCAGCGACAGGAGCAGTAGAGGCGCGAAACCGTATTTTCGGGCCAGGCCAAGCAGCAGCGGAAAGAGCAGGTAAAGCTGGCATTCGAGCGCCAGGGACCAGAAGGAGCCGTTGATCGTATTGATGGTTTCGGGGAACACGTTGTGGATCAGAAGAAGGTGGGCGGGGACATCGAACCACACGGTCGGATGATACAGCGGAGACGAAGCATCGTAGGCAATCGGAGCGAACAGAGCGAGAGCGACGTAGTACGGGGGAAGAATCCGCTTCGCACGACGACGAGCGAAGTCCCGAAGGTCGAGCCGAACTTCCGAAAGCGGGGTCCGTCGAAGCAACGGATAGGTCAGGCAGAAACCGGAGAGAACCAGAAACAGGTGGACGCCCAGGTATCCGATCGACACCGCGTAGTGCGGGTTGAAAGGGGCGAGAAGCGGGTCCGAGTGCTCCGGAAACGGAGGCATTCCATAGATCGAAGCGTGATAAAAAATCACCCAGAGACAGGCGATACCGCGCAAGGCGTCGATGTATGGAAGGCGAACGTGACGGTCGGCGGATGTGCCGGGGGGCATCGGCGTCCTTTCTCGCGGTGCGATCCCGAAACGAATCCCGCACCCTGCCTGATGTGGAGAGATCGCGGACCTGACCGGTCCTGTAAGAAATTATCGGACGGAGGATCGAAAATAATTAGGGGAGCGAGGGCAAACGTGCTTAACGGGGTTTACGTTTCGTCCTGATTCTGTTGCCCAAAAAGCCGCCCGTTCTCAGCACCGGATGTTCGATGACCATGGTCGTCTCTCTTTGTCGTCTCTTTTCAGGCGATCAGCGCGGGAACCACGTTGCCGAAGACGTCGGTCAGCCGGAAGTCGCGGCCCTGGTAGCGATAGGTCAGGCGGGTATGATCGATGCCGAGCTGGTGTAGCAGGGTCGCCTGCAGGTCGTGGACCGGCACCGGGTCTCTGGCGACGTTATAGCAGAAATCGTCGGTCTCCCCGTACGTCAGGCCGCCCCGGAAGCCGCCGCCCGCCGCCCAGAGACTGAAGCAGGACCCCAGATGATCCCGGCCGTAGCCGTTCGGATTGTTGAGGTCGCCCTGAACGAACGGGGTGCGTCCGAACTCCGCGCCCCACAGGACAATGGTCTCGTCCAGCAGTCCGCGTTGCTTCAGGTCCTTGACCAGAGCGGCGGTCGGCTGATCGGTATCGCGGCACTGGATCGCCAGCTGTGTGCCCAGATTCCCATGCTGGTCCCAGCCGGAGTGCATGAGCTGGACAAAGCGGACGCCCCGTTCCAGCAGGCGGCGCGCGAGCAGGCAGTTACGGGCGTACGAACCGGGACGATGAACGTCCGGGCCGTACATCTCCAGCACGGCGGCCGGCTCCGTCTTGATGTCGAGCAGTTCGGGAACACTGATCTGCATCCGGAAGGCCATTTCGTACTGCGCGATCCGGGTCTCGATCTCCGGGTCGCCGTATTCGGTCAAACGCTTCCGGTTGAGATCGTTGATGTCCTTCAGCATTCCCTCGCGCAGGGCGCGCGACATGCCGTCGGGATTTTTCAGGTAAGGGACCGGTTCGCCGTCGCTGCGGAAACGCACCCCCTGGTATTTCGACGGCAGGAAGCCGCTGCCCCAGTAGTAATCATAAAAGAGTTGACCGCAGGTTTTTCCCTGATCGGTGGAGGTCAGGACGCAGAAGCCGGGGAGGTCCTCGGTCAGGCTGCCCAGACCGTAGGTGACCCACGCGCCCATGCTCGGACGTCCCGGAATCTGGCTGCCCGTGAGGAAGAAGGTCACGCCGGGCGCATGGTTGACGGCATCGGTCCGGAGCGAGCGGATCAGGCAGAGATCGTCGGCGATCGAGCCGAGGTGCGGGAGCAGTTCCGACAGGCGCATACCCGACTGTCCGTACGCGCGGAAGGGCCGGATCGGTGGCAGCACCGGGTAGGATCTCTGCCCGGAGGTCATGGTCGACAGGCGGGCTTTCGAGCGCACGGAGTCCGGTACCTGCTGGCCACGCCGTTCGTACAGGCCGGGCTTGTCATCGAACAGGTCGACGTGCGACGGCGCGCCGCCCTGCCAGCAGACGACCATCCGCTTCGCGGCGGGGGGGCGATGTGGCAGGCCCGGCAGCGCAGGCGTTCCCCGACTCTTGCCGGGCGTCGGCGGCTGCGCCAGGCCATCCCTCGTCAGCAGGGCGGCCAGCGCGGCGATCCCGATCCCTCCGGTGGTCCGACCGAAGAACTGGCGGCGAGTCAGTTGCAGGGCATCTTCGAATTCGGGGGTCATCAGGTTCCTTCACTCCCGGGTCAACGCTTCATCGAGGTTATAGACAGCCAGACAGACACTGGCATAGGCGGCATGTTCGACCGGGTCGAGGGAGCGGTCGCGCGGACTGTCACCGATCGAAAGAAAGGCGTCCGCGGTTTTCGGATCGGCGCGGAACGCCGTCCGGGAGCGTTCGAGACAACGGCGCAGGATGGCGAGTTCGGTCCGATGCGGGCGTCGTCCGCAAACCCGGCGGAAGATCTCGGCCAGGCGCGCGTCGGTTGCGACGGCGCGTCCGTGCAGCGTGCGTTCGGCCAGGGCGCGACTCGCCTCCGTCCAGGTCGTATCATTGAGCGTCGTCAGCGCATGAAGCGGCGTATTGGTGAGGCTCGGCCGGACCTGACAGGTATTGCGCACCGAGGCATCGAACATGTTGGCCGGGGCGACCGTGCGCCGCTGGAACGTGTAGAGACTGCGGCGGTAGAGGTCCGCGCCCCCGGACTGCGGGTAGGTGAAGTCGCGTTCGTTGGTGATGGCCAGTCCGTCCCAGATGCCTTTCGGCTGGTACGGGTAGACCGGCTTTCCGCCGAGTCGCGCATCGAGAAGCCCGCTGGTCGCGAGAGCGGAATCGCGCAGGAACGCGGCGGGCAGACGGAAACGGGCGCCGCGGGCAAGCAGACGGTTCTCCGGGTCGCGTCTTCGCAGGAGCGGTGTGGTGCGTGAACTCTGGCGGTAGGTCGCGCTGGTGACGATCAGGCGGACCAACCGCTTGATCGACCAGCCGCAGTCGTAGGGCGACGCGCCTCCGGGCTGACGGAAGGTGACGGCCAGCCAGTCGAGCAGTTCCGGGTGCGTCGGCGGTTCGCCGCGCAGACCGAGGTTCTCCGAGGTTTTCGCCAGACCCTGCCCGAAGAAAAGCTGCCAGTATCGATTGACCTGTACGCGCGCCGTGAGCGGGTTCCGGGCGTCGAGCAGCCAGGCGGCGAGGCCGCGCCGGTCTTTCGGCGTGCCGTCGGGCGGGGCGGGCAGGAAGGCGGGCGGAGCGGGTGTCACCTCCTCGCCCGGCATCTCGTAGTTGCCACGCTGTAAGATTCGCGTCTTGCGCGGCTGCGCGTCCGACAGGATCATCACGCGGGGCAGAGTCTTCACGAAGTCGTTCCGCACCTGCTCGGCGTTCCGCGTTCGCTGTCGGCGGGCCTTCAGTTCGTCGGGCGGATGGTTCTCCAGAAAATAACGACGCAGTTTCGCGGAGCTTTCGGGCGTTCGCTCCGTCTCCGGTGTCCGGATGAGCGCAAGAATATCGTCAGGAACCCCCTGATCGAGCGAGCGGAAATGGAAGCCGCCGGGGCCGCCGCCGTTGACGATCTTCAGGAGCACATGATTCTCGCCCGCCGCCAGATCGACGGCAACCTTTTCCTGATCGGGCGCGACTCCGCGTGTCACCCGGTTCGACAGGACCGGCTTTCCGTTCAGCCAGACTTTGATCCCGTCATCGCTGCCCAGGAAGAGGATGACCGAACGCGGGCGGCCCGTGCGGACGGTCCGGTAGAGATAGAAGGCCGACCGTTCCCCCGTGAGTGCGTAGGATCTGCCATCCGTCCATTCCGGGCGGGCCTTCCAGGGCAGTTTGCCGTCTTCGTACGCCGTCGTGAGATCGACGCCGATTTCGGGCGGGAATACCCTGTCAAAAGCCGCGTCGAAGGTATCGGCGACGAAGGGGCCGACCGTATACCATTCGCTCCACTGCGGCCGGACGTCCGTGTCGCGGCGGCGTTCGTCTTCCCACGCCCGTTGCGCGGTCGCCAGGGCGGCGCTCTCCGTCTCCCGGTAGGCGTCCTCGTCGGCCCGTGCGGTTTTCACCTCGGCCTCCAGCCGCCGGAGTTTCGCCATCTCCTCGTCGCTGCCCATCGTTATCGCCGGTTCGGCGATCCGGTACTGCCCGCCGCCCGGCGGCACCCCGCTCTCCGGCACCTGATTAAAGTAGGCAAGAAACGAGTAGTAGTCGCGCTGGGTGATCGGATCATACTTGTGGTCGTGGCACTGGGCGCAGGACAGGGTCAGTCCGAGCCAGGTGGTGGCGGTGACATCGACCCGGTCGAAGAGGATAACGTTGCGCTGCTCCTCAGGGATTGCGCCTCCCTCGCCGTTGAGCAGGTGGCAACGATGGAAACCGGTCGCCAGTTGCTCCTGCGGACCGGCTTCGGGCATCAGGTCACCCGCCATCTGCAGGTAGGTGAAGCGATCGAACGGCAGATCGGCATTGAGGACGCGGACGACCCAGTCACGCCAGACATACTGATAGGTATCTCCGTCCTGCTGGAAACCGTTGCTGTCGGCGTACCGGGCGGCGTCGAGCCAGGGGAACGCCATCCGTTCGCCGTAGTGCGGGGAGGCCAGCAGGCGGTCGACCGCTTTCTCGTAGGCGTCGGGCGAGCGGTCGGCGACGAAGGCGTCGACCGCTTCCGGGGTCGGTGGCAGGCCGGTCAGGTCGAACGTCACGCGCCGGAGCAGGGTCACACGATCGGCGGGGGGCGACGGGTGGAGTCCCGCCTTTTCCAGGCGGGCGAGAACGAACGCGTCGATCGGATTCCGGACCCAGGCGCGCTGTCGGACGACCGGGATGGTCGGTCGGCGCAGCGGGGCGAACGCCCAGTGGACGGGAGCGGGTTTCCCGCTTCGAAC
This sequence comes from Capsulimonadales bacterium, assembly GCA_033762295.1. Lineage (GTDB taxonomy): Bacteria > Armatimonadota > Armatimonadia > Armatimonadales > Armatimonadaceae > JANRLW01. The sequence goes on along the minus strand of JANRLW010000096.1, from coordinate 31,800 downwards.
CGCTCCCTGATCGATCCATGCCCCGATCCGGGCGATTCGGGCGTCGGTCAACGGGGTGAAACCGAGCGGCATACGCGGCTTGCCGTCGTGGCCGGTCAGCCGGGAGAGAAGAAGACTTTTCGCGCGATTTCGTGGGACGACAGCCGGTCCGCTGACGCCGCCGCGCAGCAGGAGTTCCGGGGTATCGACCCGCAGTCCGCCCTGAGCGGACGCCGCGCCGTGGCAGACGTAGCAATGCGCTTTCAGGATCGGGGCGATGTCACGGTCATAGTCGACGCGTCGGGACGGGGGCCGCTGTGCGGAGGCCAGGGCGCAGATCAGCAGGACGGCGCCGAGTATCGGGAGGGGTAGGGTCCGGCCGGGGGGCGCGATTCGCATACGGGTTGCCTTGACCTGTCCGACGAGCCGGCGTCCGTTGGCCGCCCCGCCATTTTCGGTATTCGCCGGCGGGCGTCCGAAGTCCTTCGCGCCCGCCGACCCGGCGTCCGAAAAGTTTCCGGGAACTTTTAGATTGACAAATTTATTGACATATATTTTTTTAGAATTTCATTGAAAAGGGATAAAGCGCGACGTCTGTCTGCCAATAATCTACGGTGTCGGGCCTCCTTTGCCATCGGATTCCTTTTCGTCGAGCGGCGCGTGCCGTGCCTCCTCGTGCGGTATCTCCGCCGGATCGCGGAATGCAGGGGCAAGGCAAGGTCCGAAAGGGTTGAAAGGAACTGCCTGAATCATGGCAAACATTCGTGAATCACTCAAGCGAATCACCGAATTGGAAGGTATCCTTTGCGCCGCTCTGGTCGATTTGAAAAGTGGGATTACACTGGCGATCGCTGCGGGCGGTCCTGATACCGATGTCGATGCGGCAGCGCATGTCGACATTTTACGGGCCAAACTGCGAGCGAACTCCGCCCTCAGTCGACAGGACTGCCTTGAGGACATTCTCATCACGTCGGCCACCCATTACACGATGTTACGACTGGTCGGAGATGGCAGAGATCATATGCTTTTCGTCGAACTCAACCGGCAACGCGCCAACCTGGGCATGATTCGTTACCGGCTGAAACAGATCGAAGAGGACATGATTATCTGATGCCGTTTCCGTCCGAAATTGGACGATTTATCTCTCCCTGTGTACCGGAAATACCCGATCGAAACTACGGTGTCGGCCCGATGCCGACAGAAAAGGAACGAACATGTCTCTTGATAAGGCGTTGGACGAGGCGGTGAAGGCGGTTCCGGAATGTGTTGCCGCCGGTTATGTCGATACCGAATCCGGGATGCTTCTCGGCGTGAAGACCGTTGACTCCCATCCGAGCGAGGTTCTGGACCTGGTTGCGGCCGCGACCGCCGACCTTTTCCAGGGCAAGACGGTTGTTGAAATCGAAAATATCTTCAAGAAGAGACGTGGCGTCACCGATGCCCGCCACTATTTCCAGGAAATCGTCGTCTTCAGCGACAACCTGCTTCACGTGTTCATCCGCGGCGGCAAACTGACCGACCATGTTTGCGTCTTCGTCTGCCGCAAGGGAGTCAACATCGGTATGGCGCTCACCAAGGCGCGTGCCGCCGTTCCCGCACTGGAAGCCGCGTTCTAAGCGAACTTTTCGGACGAACCGCGCCGCCCGGGCCATCCATGGCCCGGGCGGCATTATTGATCGGCGGGTGCGTTAACTCCGGGGCAGGGACTCGAACCCCGATATAGAGATCCAAATTCTCTTGTCCTGCCTTTGAACGACCCCGGAATAGGCGTCACGAAAAACGCGCCGATATTTTACCGTGAAATGGTCGGTCGCGCACCCCTCCGTGACGTGGCGACTCGGTAGCAACCGATGGAAACTCCCCCCGGCAAATCCCCGTCTTTAGAGACAGGCCCAGGCCATCTCATTTGAAAGACCGGTGTCCGGATGATCCCGCTGCGCGATGAAAACCCAACCCGCTCGGTTCCCTATCTCACCTATCTGCTGATCGCCGTCAACGTTCTGCTCTTCCTGTTTCAGACGTTCGGCGGAGGAATGTTCGAGACGCGCAGCGGTCTGGCCGGTCCCCTGGCCGGTTGGACGCTGATTCCGGCGGAGGTGACGCGCGGGATCGATCACGCGATCAACGGGCCGACCCTGCAGCCGACTTTTCTGACCATTTTGACGTCGATGTTCCTGCACGGCGGCTGGCTGCATCTGGCGGGAAATATGCTGTTCCTGGCGATCTTCGGCAACAATATCGAGGATGCCCTGGGGTCCGTCAAATATCTTTTCTTTTATGTCGCCTGCGGTGTCGCGGCGGCGGCGACCCAGATCTTCAGCATGCCCAACTCGCTGATTCCGACCCTCGGGGCGTCCGGCGCGATTGCCGGGGTTCTCGGCGCCTATCTGGTCCTATTCCCGCGCGCCCGTGTTCTCACGCTCGTCTTTCTCGGGTTCATCCTGACCTGGATTCGGGTACCCGCCTGGGTTCTTCTCGGCTTCTGGATCGTCTCCCAGTTCTTCTCGCAATGGACCCAGTCGCTGAAGGCCGAGATGATGGGCGGGGAAACCGGAGGCGTCGCTTACTTCGCGCATATCGGCGGTTTTATCGCCGGAATGATCCTGATCAAGGTTCTGGGAGGCCAGCCTCCGCGCACGCCGTACGAAACCTACCGCCCGCCGCAGGTCGACTACCGCCTGATCCGACGTTGATTTTTCGCTCCCGATTCCGGTATCCTTCCTGCGCGGCGAAAAGGGAGGAACCCGACGATGGAACTGCATCTGCGACGGCGCGCGGCGGATGGGGCGGTCACCGAGGCGACAGCGGAAGTAAATCCGGCCCGAACGATTCTGTTGCTCTGCGACGTCTGGGACCGGCACTGGTGTCAGGGAGCGACGGAACGCGTGAACCAACTCGCCCCGGCGATTGGCGGACTGGTCGCGGACGCCCGGCGGCAGGGCCTGCGGATCGTTCACTCGCCGAGCGATACGATCGGCTTCTATTCCGGAATGCCTGCCCGCGACAAGGTGCGCACGGCTCCGTATATCGCCGCCCCGGCGTGGATCGGGAACTGGGAACCGCTCGATCCGTCGCTGGAACCCCCTCTGCCGATCGACGATTCGGACGGCGGCTGCGACTGCGAACCGCCGTGTCCGCACGGCAGTCCCTGGACCCGGCAGCATCCGGCGATCGCGATCGAGGACGGCGACGCCATCACCGATAACGGGCAGGAGTTCTTCAACCTTCTGGCCGCCTGGGAGATCGATCAGGTGCTGGTCGCCGGGGTGCATACCAATATGTGCGTTCTGGGCCGTCCGTTCGGTATCCGCCGCCTGGTCAAACTCGGGAAACCGGTCGCGCTGGTACGGGACCTGACCGATACGATGTACAATCATCGGATGCCGCCGTTCGTTCCGCATTCCGAGGGGACCGCGCGGGTCATCGCGCACATTGAACGGTGGTGGTGTCCCACGATCGTCAGCACCGACCTCACCGGCCGTCCCGAATTTCGCTTAAAGTAGTTCCGTGCGCTGCCGGCCCGCCCAGAGGATGCGGTCGTCGACGCGGCGGGCGAGACGATAGGCGACCGGCACAAACCCGCGGCGCGGCCAGAACCGCGAGGAGAGCAGGTTCGTGCTGCGCCAATCGGTCAGAATATAACGGCACCCGGCGACACGCGCGGCATGGAACGCCGTCTGCGTCATCGCCGTCGCGATGCCCCGTCCGCGAAACTCCGCCTTCGTCCCGCCGACGCACAACTCCAACCCGTTCTCCCGCATCAGCATATCGGGCAACCCCTCCTTTTCGGGCGGGAAGTAGCCCTGAAGACCGGCCGGTTCGCCGTCGACGAAGGCGATATGGACCAGGGCTTCCTGATCGTCGGCCATGTCGCCGTAGGATTTGCGCCGCTCGGCCTGCGTCTCCGGAAGGTGAATCCCCCAGACCGGCGCAAGCACCTGATGCTCCCAGATCGTTCCGGACAGCGATTCCAGTATCTCCCGGTCACCGCTCCCCGCCTGCCGGATTGTGACTCCCGGCGGCAAAGACGGGGGATCGGTCGAAACCTCCGTCAGGTCGACGATGCCGTGCACCTGCTCGATGCCGAACGCCAGGGAAAAAAACGCCCGGACCATACCCGCCTCCGCCACCGGAACGACGGCGAAGTGGTGGAAACAGCCCTGCAGGACCGGGGGCGCGGCGACAGCCGCATACAGGTCACGCAGAACCTCCCCATCCTCCCCGGCGACGGCCATCCCCGGCAGGCGCATCCATAACGCGCGGCCCCAGAGCATGTCCGTCACCCGCTCGGCCAGCAGGAAGGCGATCATGCGACCTCCGTCGAACGCCGCCGCGCCGGTCCGCCCCGGTCGCGCATGCAAGGCGGTGACGAGTTGCGTCGCCTCCGCCTCCGAATCGAACGTGTCAGGGAACCGGGAATGGATTCGGCGTACCCGACGCTGACGTTCGGCGAGCAGTCGTCCCGCCTCCGGGAGCATCAACGCATCAAAAGGTCGTATGGTCATCGTCGTCTCGTTTCGCGGTAGAATGGGCGCGTACCTGCGTCCCGGCGCACCGCGCGCCGAGAATCCCTAAAGAGGAAGGAAGGCAACGATGCTGTCAACCACTTGTCTGCCCTATCGCCTGACCGACGCCGAAAGAAAAACGTTCGACGAACAGGGTTTTCTGATGCTGGAGAATACCCTGTCGCCCGAACAGGTGCGCGACCTGACCGGGGTGGTCGATCGAATCCACGCGCAAAAGATCGACGCGGGATTCAACCCGCGTGCCGCCCTGTTCCTGCCGGACTTCCTTCCGCTCGACCCGATGCTGACCGATCTGGTCGATTACGAAAAGATACTGCCGAAAGTCTGGGGCATTCTCGGCTGGAATATCAATATCTACCACTCCCACCTGATCGTCACGCCGCCCGCGAATAAACCGCGCGATACGAAGACGTATGGATGGCATCAGGACAGCGGACGGGTGAATGTCGAGATGGAATCGCACCCGCGCCCCCGGCTTTCCCTCAAGGTCGCCTACTTCCTCTCCGATGCGAGCGTCGAGGGGTGCGGAAACTTCTGGGTGGTGCCGGGCAGCCATCTGCAGGACGTTCTGGAGAAACCGGCGGGCGGCGAAGGGCAGCCGGAGGGCGCAATCCCGGTGCTGGCGAAACCGGGAACGGCGGTGCTGTTCGACCGGCGTATCTGGCATGCCGGCGCGCCCAACTGGTCCGAGGTCACGCGCAAAGTCCTCTTCTATGGCTACGGTTACCGCTGGCTGCGCACCAAGGACGAGATGACGGTACAGCATCTCCGGGAAACCGCCGATCCGATCCGTAAGCAGATGCTCGGGGGGACGGTGAACTGTAACGGGTACTTTTCGCCGACCGACGCGGACGTCCCGCTGCGCGTCTGGCTGCGGGAACACTCGCCGGAGGAGGCGAACTAGTCGTTAATTGTGATTAAATAGCTGCGGAGGTATCGATACGTGCATTTTCGCTCTACCGCTCCTGCATGGCGGGTCGTCGCGCTGCTGGGATGCTTCTTTTCGGTCCTGCCGGTCTGCCGGGCGCAGGGCGGCGACCTGGTCCCGCTGCCGCTGAAACTGCCCAAGGCCGTGTTTGCCGGGACACCCAAGGATATTCCGACCGGGACGACCGTGGAACGGAACGCCAAAGCGCGCGCGGTCCCGATGGCGCCGAAAGGAACCGTGAACCTGGCGTTACGGAAGAAGGTGACGAGCGGCGCCGCGCCCTTTTCCGGCTCGCTGGACGTGATCACCGACGGTAACAAGGAGGTCGGGGAGAACACGGCGGTCGAACTCAAACCGCGCGTCCAGTGGGTGCAGATCGATCTGGGCGAGTCGTCGCCGCTCTACTATATTCTCGTCTGGCATTATCACGGTCAACCGATCGTGTTCCACAGCGTGGTTGTGCAGGTATCCGACGATCCGAAGTTCATCGACGGAGTCACGACGCTCTTCAATAACGATCAGGTCAATGCCGCCGGTCTGGGGATCGGCAAGGACCGGGAGTACTTCGAGACGAACGAGGGCAAACTGATCGACGCGAAGGGGATCAAGGCGCGGTATGTCCGGCTCTACAGCAAGGGAAGCACCTACCAGGACCCGTTGAACCGCTATACCGAGGTCGAGGTATACGGTTTGCCCGCGAGCAAATGACGAAACGGCGGGCGTTTCCCCTGCTGCTGGCGTCGCTCTTCGCCGTGGCCCTGGGGATGCGCCTGCCGGGACTCGGCGACCGCCCGTTCCATGCCGACGAGTCGGTCCACGCGATCAAATTCGACGAACTGCGCCGCACCGGACGCTATGTCTATGATCCGAACGAGTACCACGGTCCGACGATCTATTACGCCGCACTTCCGGTTACCCTCCTGCGCGGGCATACCGATTTCGTTTCGGTCACGGAGGCCGATTTCCGCCTGACGATCGCCTGGTTCGGCGCGGCGATGCTGCTCTGGCTGCCGCTGTTCGCGCCGGGATTGGGCGGGCGAGCCATCGGGATCGCCGCCGCCCTGTTCGTCTTATCCCCGACCTTCGTCTACTACGGGCGGTACTACATCCAGGAGACGCCGCTTGTCTTTGCCACGCTCGGACTGCTGGCCTGCGGATGGCGTTACGTGCGTCGTCCCTCCGCCGGTTGGGCGATCGGTGTCGGCATCTGCGCGGGGTTGATGGTCGCGTCCAAGGAGACGGCGGTTCTGACCTTCGGCGCGGCAACGGTCGCGGCGTTCCTGACGGGGCGCGGGCGGGCGGTCGATTTCGGACCGAAAGGACGCTTCGTCGCGCTGGCCGCTGCCGCGATGATCGTCACCGGCGGGGCGTTCCTTTCCGGATTCGGGACCAACCCGCGCGGACCGATCGATCTCTTCGCGGCCTTTACTCCCTGGCTGAGCCGTGCGCACGCCACCGACGTCCATCTGCACCCGTGGCACTACTATCTTCGCCTGCTGATCTGGCCGGAGGGGCAGAAGGGCTGGCCGATGTCGACGGAGATACTGACGGTCGGACTGTCGTTCGTCGGAATGGCGTTCGCCGTGAAGGGGGCGCGTCTCGTCCGCTTCCTCGCGGTCTACACGCTGATCCTGACCGTCGGGTACGGCGTGATCCCCTACAAAACGCCCTGGTGCGTGCTGAGTTTTTTGCAGGGAATGATCCTGCTCGCCGGAGTGGGGGCCTCGCGAACGATCGAACGGCTTCCGAAGGGCATCCCGCGCGGAATCGCGTCGCTCGGCCTGCTGGCGGGAATCGCGCATCTGGCCTGGCAGACGGCGACCGTGAACTACGTTCACTACAACGATCCCCGCAACCCGTACCTCTATTCGCCGACCGCGCCGGAGACGCCGCAGATCGCGGAGAAACTGCTGCCCATTGCGCGGTCATCGCCGGAGGGGGAACGGGTGGTGATCAAGGTCTTTTCGACCGATACGTACTACTGGCCGCTGCCGTGGTACCTGCGGCGTTTCCCGAATGTCGGCTTCTGGGTCGGGGTGCCGCCGGGTACGGAGGCGGACGCACCGATCGTCCTGGCATCCGCCGCGTTCGACGAGGAACTGACGCAGCGGCTGGACGCCACCCACCTGATGACCGGCTTCTTCGCCCTCCGGCCCGGCGTCCTGATGCAGACCTGGGTCCGTCTCGACCTCTGGCAGGAGTACCTGAAGCGAAACCCCGTCAGGGAAACTCCCGATGCGGACGGACCACCGTGACGCCGTCCGGTTCGATCAGCGGACGTCGGTAGATATACGGCGGTTCGAGGACGGCCCGCTGCGCTTCCGTCAATTCGTTCACCCAGTCCGGAAACTCCGGCCGGTAGTACCCGCCGGCAAAGTGGACGGTCTTCGGCGAGAATCGGTACATCAGCGTCCGCCGCTGGTGCGTCGCCTTCCAGGGCAGGGTGCCATGCGTCGTGGCCTCGTTGAAGATCAGGAGGTCGCCGGCTTTGCAGGGGACGTGCAGGACACAGTCCTCGTCGGCATCGCACTCCAGCACCGAGGCGGGGCAGGGATAGTTGGCCTTGTGGCTGCCCGGAACGTAGCAGAAACCGCCGTCTCCCGGTCCGATATCCGCCAACTGGAACTGGTAGGAGACCATCCCGCAGCGCATGATGCCGTTCTTATGGACATAATACTGTGCGCTATCGAAGTTATGACCGGGACCATGAAGTTTCAGTCCCTCCGTGCCTTCGGAGGCGTAGAAGAGAACCGGCGCATGATCGAGCCGCCAGCCTCGTCCGAGCATGGTGTCCAGGTAGGGGAGAGCCTTCGGATGGGCGAGGAGTTCACGGAACGGCTCGCACCAGGGCTTTTCCCATTCCAGCATACCGTGGAGGATGCCGCGCTGCGCCGTGCCTTTCAGGGTCGTCGAGTTGCCGAGGTAGGTGCCCTCGGTCTCGGTCATTCGGTCGGCGTTGGCGTCGATGGCGTCATTCAGTCGGGCGACCTCCTCCGGGGTGAGGAAGTTGCGAACGAGCAGAATACCCTGGACGTCGAACAGATATTTTTCGCGTTCGGTCATGGCAATATCGCTCCTGTGCGTTAAAAACGCTTCGAAAAGATCAGCGTGGCAGGGGTTCTCCGGCGGCGGCGAGGGCGGCCAGAGTCAGGTTCAAAACCGGAAGCACCGTCTCCGGGGCGGAATCGACCGGCGGTCCGCCGCGCAGGGCGGCGACGAAGGCATCGTCGGGCGTCTCGGTCGTCAATGCGTGCGTCAGGCCGGCGTCCGCCTCGGTGAACGGGGCGAGCGGCTTGCTCTGGGCATCGGACCAGAGCAGGTCACCGTCACGCAGGACGAAGTCCGCTCCCTCGGTGATGATTGTCAGTTCCTGACGCCAGCGGTGGGAATCGCCGACGAACGAGAAGACGAACGGAACCTCGCTCGCCGTCTCGCCGGACCGTTCGCCGGACAGTTTCGCTTCGCCGTAGATGACGATCGGAACCGGGGTGCCGCGATGTTCCATGGTCGCGCGAACCGTGCCGGGAACCGGCGACAGCCCGGTGATCCGGAGGAGGAGATCGAGCTGGTGGCTGTTGGCGTCGCCAAAGTAGCCGCCCGGACACCGTTCCGGGTCGTGCCGCCAGGTGCCGAGGTTCGGCGTCACCCAGTCCTCACCGGCCACCGCGGAAAGGGAGGTCACCTTTCCGAAGCGGCCGGAGCGTACGGCATGTCGCAGCAGACGGGCTTCCCGTCGATACCGTGATTGATAGGAAATGGCGACGATCTTACCGGACAGGCGCGTCGCCTCGATCGCCGCCGTCGCTTCGGCGGGAATCAGGGTGAGCGGTTTCTCACAGAGGACGTGTCGTCCGGCGGACAGCGCGGCGATCAGCTGTTCGACATGCCACCGGTTCGGAGAGTTGATGGAGACGGCATCCAGACCGGGATGGCGGAGCATATCCGCATAGTCGGTGTAGACGGCGACGCCGTCTTCCGGGCGCGCGGCGGCGGGCACCTTCTCGGCCAGGCGTTTCGCGGCATCGACATCGGGATCGGTGACGGCGGCGATGCGGACGTTCGGAATCCGGCTCAGGCGGTCGACATGCACACCGCCGAACCAGCCGCAACCACTGAGACCGAAGGACAGGGAATCGTCTTTCATACGGCCCTACAATTGGCGATTCTGCCGTCTTTCTCCTCAGATTCCGGCACAAAACTTCGAAGCGCGGCACCCTGGCTCCCAAAAAACGCCCGTGGTATAATCCTTTCCCGTCAAAATACGACCGAACGGAAAGCCCGGCATGAACACGTTTCGCGGATTGCATATCGATGAAAATCGCCAGATCACGATCCGGGAGGTTCCGCTAACGCCGCTCGCCGACGACCAGGTGCGAGTTCGGGCCGAGTTCGCCTCCATCAAGCATGGCACCGAGTTCAACAATCTGCGCCGGGATTCGGTGTTCGATCGGGAGCGATACGATGGCAAACTCCAGCTTTTCGTTCCGCGCGAGGAGGGCGAGAACCCGCCCTACTTTGCCGCCGGATTTGCCGGAAATACGGCGGTCGGCACGGTGACCGAGGTCGGGGCGTCGGTGAGCCGTTTTCGGCCCGGCGATCGCGTCTTCGGATACGCGCCTGCCTGCGAAATAGTTACCCGTTCGGAGCGCGATCTCCGTCTGCTGGAACCGCCCCTGACGGAGACGGATGTCGTTTGCATCGATCCGGCGGTCTACGGGTTCGCCGCTGTCCGGGATGCGCGGGTATGCCTGGGGGACAATGTCGTGCTTTTCGGGCTGGGCGCGATCGGTCTGCTGACGGTCGCCCTGCTGCGCCGCGCGGGCTGTCTCGGGATCGTCGCCGTCGATCCGATCGCCCGGCGGCGGGCGCTGGCCGAAACGTTCGGCGCGACCCGGACGCTTGACCCGACCGCCGTTGATGTGGCGACGGAGGTGCGCTCGGTCCTCGGTCAGGGGGCCGACATCGCGATTGAGGCGAGCGGCAGTTACCGCGCCCTGAACACCGCCATGCGGTCGGTGCGAAAATGCGGTCGTGTGGTCACCCTCGGCTACTACCAGGGCAGGGATACCGAACTGGAACTCGGCAAGGAGTGGTTCCATAACCGCCTGGAGATGATCTGTAGTCTGCCGGCGTGGGGCAACCCGATGCGCGACCATCCGTTGTGGACCGAAGGCCGTCTCTATGAGGCGGTCACCGACATGTTCGTTCGCCGCTGGCTGGATTCGACCGCGCTGGTCGACCCGATCGTGGATTTTGACGATTCGGCCGAGGTGTTCCTTCGCCTGTTTCACGACCCCGGAGACGCGATCAAACTCGGCATCCGCTTCCCGAAAGGGGATGTCGGGAGTTAACCGTCCGATCTCTACGGGCGGACGAGACGTCGCCTCGCGCCGGGCGGGGTAGCGCGCGCCCTCGGATCGAGGTAATGGTCGTACAGGTGCATCATATCGTCCACCAGTCGCTGGATGCTGAAGGCATCGCAGACCCGTTGGCGGGCCGCCCTCCCTGCGCGCGCGGCGTGTTCCGGATCGTTCAGGAAGGTCAGAATGTGCTGCGCCAGAACGTCGCTGTTGCGGACCGGGGCCAGTAGCGCGCCTCCCGAGTCGCCGACCGCTTCCCGGAAGCTGGAATGGTCGGTGAACACGCACGGTTTCCCGAGCGCCATGCTGGCCAGCATGCCGAGGGAAAAACCCTCGTAGAGCGAAGCCATCACCGTGACATCCATCGCCTCCATGTAACGGATATACTCCGTCTGAAACCCGGCAAAAATAAACCGATCCTCGATACCGAGAGCTTTCACCTGTTGCCGCAGTTCGTCTTCCAGTTCCCCGTTGCCGACAAGAAGGAACCGGACCTCGGGCATCTCCCGCAGCACCTTCGCGGCGGCGTCCACGAAATAGGCGGGGCCTTTTTGCGGAGCTAGCCGGACGACGGACCCGACGACCGGTCGGTCGGGGTCCAACCCGATCGCCTTTTTGGCGGCGCGAACATCGTGGGCCGGATCGAACAGATCGGTTTCGATGCCGCAATAGGAACGATAGACCTTGTGCGCGGGCCGATGCAGCAGGTGGATCTGCTCCTCCCGGTTGGAGTCGGAATCGGTGATAATGCAGTCCGTCATCCGGTCGAAGGCTTTGACCAGCCAGCGGGCGTTCGGTTTGAGGTTGGTGGAGGGCGGGACGTGTTCCGTACGCAGGACCGCTTTCACGCCCGCCGAACGCGCTGCGAGAGTGGCGCGGCGTCCGCCGTCGAAGTTGGACGTCTGACAGTGAACGATGTCGATTCCCTCGGCGCGAAAAAGGCGGCGCAGACCGACCACATCCGCCGGAAAACTGCCCGTTCGGGAGTCCGCGGCGGCGGCGGGAACCAGAAGGGGGACACGAAGCTCCTTCAGGATTTCCAGAAACTCCGGGGCGGCGAACCGGACATTATAGGCGGAAATCACGACCGACGGCAGATACCGATCGGTATCCAGGTATTTCAGCAGCATCTTGATATAGATTTCGACGCCGCCAAAGGTAACCCCGTCATACACATAGGCCACGCGATGAGGCTTCCGGCCGCTCGCCGTTTTGTTCGGAGGATTCATCTATGTAGCTTTCCGGGAAAAATTCATCTTATTTTACGGCAATCGGATGCAACGGTTTCCGGCTTATCCTTCCGCACGACCTGTCCCCACGCAAAATTCGTACCGGAGGCAATGGTCGGTTGTGAGTTTCCCGGTGTGGTGTTCGCCGGCGAAACGACAGTCCGGCCACGCCGCGCCGTCCGCAACCGGGAAGGAAGTATGCGTGTCCTTCACCATATGTTGAAAATGATTAACATTATGATTCTACCTCTTCTTCTGACACCGACGGTTTTCGCAGCCGATCCGACCGATGAATTCCTGCGAGCCGAAATCGCCAAAACGAAAGCGCCCGGCGTTTCCATCGCGATCATCAAGGACGGCAAAACGATCAAGTCGGCCGGGTTCGGTTTTGCCAACCTGGAAACGAGGACCCCGGCCACCGAGGAGACCGTCTACGAACTCGCCTCGGTGACCAAGCAGTTCACCGCCGCCGCGGTTCTTCTTCTCGCCGGGGACGGTAAGTTGAGCCTTGACGATCCGCTCTCGAAGTTCGTCCCGGACGTCCCGGACGCCTGGAAGCCGGTGACGGTCCGGCAACTTCTCAATCACACGAGCGGCATTTTCAGCCTGACGGCCCTGCCCGATTACTTCAACCCGACGACGATCCGACGGGACTATCCGCCGAAGGAACTGATCAAGCTGGTCGCCGACCGACCGCTGGAGTTTCCGCCCGGATCGAAGTTCTCCTACAGCAACACCGGCTATACCCTCCTCGGCCTGGTGATCGAAAGCGCGAGCGGAAAAACCTACGCCGATTTCCTTGCCTAACGGATTTTCAAGCCGCTGAACATGACTCAAACCCGCGTCAATGATTTCCGGGCGATCATTCCCCGGCGGGCGATGGGTTACTCGCTGGAGAAGGGCGGCTATGTGAACTGTGACTATGTCAGCCCGACCCATCCCTGGTCGGCGGGAGCGCTGGTCTCGTCGGTGAAGGACCTGGCAAAGTGGGATGCCGCCCTGAACGGCGAGACGCTGTTGACGGAGTCCGCGAAACGGCAGATGTGGTCCCCGACGACGCTGACGGACGGAAGTCGGTCGGACTACGGGTTCGGCTGGGAGGTTTCGACGGTCCGGGGGCATCGGGTGCAACAGCATGGCGGGGGCATTCCCGGATTTTCCACGTTCATCCTGCGTCTGCCCGACGATAAACTGAGCGTCATCGTGCTGGCGAACCGGGACGACGCGGACGCCGGGCGGCTGGCCCGTACGATCGCCGGACGGTTTGTTCCCGCCGTCGCGCCGACGGAGGCGAAACCGATCGACGATCCCGACCCGAAGCGCACAGAGCGTTTGCGGGCGATTCTGTCGCGGGTCGCTGAGAAAGGCGAGGCGGACGAAAGCGAGTTTACCACCGAGTTTTGGAAGTTCCTCCATCCCGACCGTCTGAAGGAAGCCCCGCAGATGCTGGGAGGAAAACTGAGCGAGTTGACGCTGATCGAGCGGCATGAGGAGGACGGTCAGGACCGGTTGACATACCGCGCGAAGTTCGGCGAGAACATCGTACGGGTGATGGTCGCTCTGACGAAGGACGGGAAGATCGCCGGCATCGGCTTCCGTCCGGAGTAAAAAAGAAAACCGGCTTCCCGGAGGAGAAGGTTTCCTCCGGGACAGGTCGGTGCTCGGTCAACGGAAAACATCAGGCGGGCAGTGGTCCGGGGAAAGGCAGTACGGGATGTGTTTCCACCGGCTAGCTGGGAGGTGGTGTGCGTCGGTCAGAATGCGTAAAGGGAATTTAACATTAGCTTAATAAAGATAGGGCAAAAACATGTAATACTGGAGCAGGTTGGCAAACCCGCCTGCTAACCGTCCATTTGAGGAAGGAAATTATGAGCAAAGCCTTTACGCTGATCGAACTTCTCGTTGTAATCGCTATTATCGCGATTCTTGCCGCGATCCTGTTCCCGGTCTTTGCCCAGGCCCGTGAGAAGGCCCGTTCCATCACCTGCCTGTCCAATGTGAAGCAGATCGGCCTCGGTCAGATGATGTACATTCAGGACAATGATGAGCGGTACGTCCCGACCGGCGCAGCGGACTCGGGATTCGGCCCGCTCGATGGCGTCCGGAACGCCAAAGGCGATCCGCTCAGCGGTTGGCCGATGCGCCTGGAACCGTACATCAAGAACCGGCAGCTTTACCGTTGTCCGAATACCCCGGCGACCTTCTCCGGTCTGACCGGTGTCTGCGCCAAGCACAACGGTTACCCGATCTCCAACTCCTATACCTACAACTGGTTTCTGGGACGTGACGATACCTACCCCTTCGGCGATTACCTGACCTCGCCGGACGGCTCCGAGACCTATTTGACACCTGCCACGCTTGCCGAGGTGTCGCAGCCTGCCAATGTGCTGATGCACTTCCACTCGACCTCCTACACCACCTCATGTAGCTACGCCACCTATGAGGCTCCGGCGTTCGTGAACAAGATTCGTATGCGCGCCCTTCACATGGGCGGCGATAATATCGTCTTCGCCGACGGTCATGCCAAGTGGTATGATATGCGCCAGGTGGACTTCAACCAGGCACAACGAAGCACCATCTACATCTGGCCTGCTCGTGGCTTGTGGATGTACCCCGGTTACCCGGATAAGACTGCTGGCTTCCCGCTGTACAACTAAGGAAGCAGGGAGAAGAAAGAAGAAAAGCGCTTTCTCCTTTCTTCTCACCTCTTAAAGGTAAATCGAATGTACATGCTTTTTGCCCTGTTGCTTGCCCTGGTATTGCCTGACGGAGTCCAGGCTCCAACGCCGCAGGAGCCGATCAACTATCCCGCGTCGGTCCGCTTCCTGCCGACCGGAGCCTATCCGTATCATGTCTCACTGGCGGATTTTAACCGCGACGGAACCGAGGATATTGTCGTGGCGTGTCGTGGCGATCTCAAACCGACCAGACTGGAGCGGCCTGCCAACGAGACGATTACCGTCTACCTGTCGCGCGGGAATGGCGGATATCAGCGGTTTGACGAGACGGTTGGCTTCGGGCCGTATACGACCCGTATCGCCGATATGGACGGGGATGGTCGCCTTGATATTGTGGTTGCCAATTTTCAAGCCGCCGACGGTCGTGACCTGACGATCCTCTATGGGGCAAAGTCCGGCAACGCACCGTTTGAGGCGGCACGGCATTATAAGATGGAAGGCGAGGGCAATAGTGACCACAAGGCCTACAACAGCCAGGGGGAAATCATCTATGGAATGCCCGGTCTGACCTCCTTGACGATTGCCGATTTCAACCGCGATGGCAAGCCCGATATTGCCACCGTTGCCTGGACAAGCGACTTTCTCTATCTCTTGCACAACAATGGCAAGCGTGGCTTCAAGCAGACCCGTTTTGTCACCCCTCCCGGCCCCCGGGACATTGCGGCGGCTGACTTCGATAGGGATGGCAAAATGGATGTCGCCATGACCCTTTACTCGTCCAATCTCGTGGATGTTCGTTTGAACGACGGCAAGGGCTTCGTTCCCTGGCGTACCTTTTCCAGTTACGGCAATATTCCCTACCACCTTCGCGCCGGGGATATCGACGGAGATGGTCGCCCCGATCTGGTGGTGGGAAACCGCGACGGCACCGATAACGTGACCGTGTTTCATAATGAGCGCGACCGCTTTCGCTTCGCCGGGTCGCTGCCCATAGGAACCGATGACGACTATCTCAAGACAGCCGATGAGATACGCGATGTGCATCTTGCCGATGTGGACGGAGATGGTGTGCTTGATCTACTGGCCGCCTGCCATGTTTCTCATAAACTGGTCTTCTGGCGCGGGACGAAGGGCAGTCTCGTACTCTCGCCGCCGATTCCCTATGGCTCCGCACTCTCCCAGGTCGCGTTGCCGCCCTGCGCCGCCTTCACGGACCGGAAAATACTGAACTTTCCGAAAAAAGGTCCTCGTGCGCTGGCAACGACAAAATCGACTCTCGTGCTGGGCTTTTCCGATACCGATGAAGTCGCGGTGATTCCGTTTGCGGTGTTGCTCGCCCCCAGTTTCCCGTAATCGATGTTTTTCGATCGGAATCCTGAATCAGGCTCCGTATCCGAGGCGGATCCGTAAAGGTTTCAGGGTCGCCTGCCGGGAATTTCAGGCAGGGAATCGGGGGTGGTTGAGCGAAATAAAGCAAAACCGGGCGCGTTCGATTGTCGCACGCGCCCCGCTCACCGCGGAGGAAGAGAATGACCGATCTCGGACCGATCAATCGCCGCTCGTTTCTGAATCGTCTGGTCGGGGTGGGAACCGGAACCGCCCTGTTCCATATTGTGCCTGCGTCCGCTCTCGGCCGCGCCGGGCGACTCGCGCCCTCGAACCGTATCACCATCGGCTGTATCGGCATGGGAGGTATGGGCAACGGGAACATGGACGCCTTCCTCGGACAGCCCGATACCCGGGTCGTCGCCGTCTGCGATGTCGATAAGAACCACCTGCGCGATGCCAAAAACAAGGTGGATCGCCACTACAACAACAAGGATTGCACGGCCTACGCCGATTTCCGCGAACTGCTGGCCCGCAAGGATATCGATGCCATCTCGCTGGCCACCCCCGACCACTGGCACGCCGTCCCGGCCGTTCTGGCGATGAACCACGGGATGGATGTCTATGGCGAAAAGCCGATCAGCCACTGTCTGGCCGAAGGCCGAGCCATGGCCGACGCGCAGAAGAAGAACGGGCGTATCTGGCAGACCGGCAGCTGGCAGCGATCGGTCGACAACTTCCGGCAGGCGTGCGAACTGGTACGCAACGGACGGATTGGCAAAGTCGTGCGCATCGAAGTGGGTCTGCCGACCGGAAGGCCGTGCGACCCGGTGCAATTCAAGGAAGCGCCCCCCGAACTCGACTACGAATTCTGGGTCGGACCCGCCCGCTGGCATCCCTACTGCGACCAGCGCGCGCACTGGAACTGGCGCTGGCAACTCGATTACGGCGGCGGTCAGATGATGGACTGGATCGGCCACCACGGCGATATCGCCCACTGGGGCATGGGCTGGGACCACACCGGGCCGATTGAGATCGAGGGGACCGGCGAATACCCGAAGCAGGGAATCTGGGACGCGGCGACCACCTACTACTTCACCTGCAAGTACCCCGGCGGCGTCGAAATGATCGTCGCCAACGGCGGCAACCGCGGGATTCGCGGCGGGACCAAATGGATCGGCGAGAACGGTCACTGGATCTGGGTGGACCGTGGCGGACTCGATGCCAACCCGCGCAGTCTGCTGGAGGAGAAGGCAGGACCCAATGAGGTACACCTGCTGCGAAGCCCCGGACACCATCGCGAGTTCCTGAACGCGGTTAAGACCCGTCAGCCGACCCTGACCCCGGCGGAAACCGCCCACCGCTCCGCCTCGATCGGACACCTGGGCCAGATCGCGATGCTGACCGGTCGGAAACTCCGCTGGAATCCGGTGACGGAAACTTTTCTCGATGACCCCGGCGCGTCCCGAATGCTCTCGACGCCGATGCGCGCTCCCTGGCACCTATAGACGAAACTATAGACGAAAGATCATGAAACGAACGCTTTTTCCCCTTATCACGCTGGTCGGCTGGCTGACCGGGACCGCCTGCGCGCAGGAGGACCCGTTCGCACGGCTGAAAACCTACGATTTCCAGCAGCGTCAGGTCGTCGAGGAACTCCGGGTCGAAGTACAGAAGTCGCTCGCCGAACCGACGAACCGGGCGCGACTCGAGGACGGACTGATCGCGGTTCTGCGCGATCCCACCGCGACGTTCGCCGGGAAGCAGGAAGCCTGTCACCTGCTCCGGATGCTCGGGGCGGAACGGTCGGTCGCCGTCCTGATCGGGCTTCTCGGCGACGAAAGGACCGCCGATATCGCCCGCTACGGACTGGAGAGCAGCCCGTCGCCGACGGTTGCGAAGTCGTTGATGACCGCTCTGAAGACCGCCAGAGGCAAGAGAGCGGTCGGAATTATCAATACGCTGGGGAATCGCGGGGCGGCGGACGCCGCGCCCGCACTGGTACCGCTGGTCACCCACCCGGACCGGATGATCGCCGACGCGGCGGTGGTCGCTCTGGGCAAGATCGGAACCCCGTCCGCGATCGCGGTTTTGCGGGCGACCGAGGGGCGTCCGCTGCTGGTCGGGCAGGCGTTACTGCGTGCCGGAGATCGGCTCGCCGCCGGCGGAAAGCCCGTGCAGGCGGCGGAACTGTATGCCTTTCAGGCGAAACGGGGCCGTGAGTCCGCGGTTCGAGTGGCCGCTCTGCGCCGTCTGGCCTCGGTAGATCCGAAGCAGGCGCTGGCGATCGGTCAGAACGCCCTGACCGCGTCCGATGAACGGGTCGCCGCCACTGCCGGGAACGTGGTCGCGACCGTCGCCGACCGCGCGACCGTCCGCAAAAGCGTCCCCGCCTGGCGGAAACTGCCGCCGGTCGCCCTGATGCCGCTGCTCGCCGGACTGACCGCGCGTCGGGAAGCCGCCGCGCTGCCGCTGGCCGAGTCCGCGCTAACCGCCGAGAACGAACTGCTCCGGGTGACCGCGGTGCAGGCGCTGGCGACACTGGGCGGGGCGAAGGCCGTGCCGACACTGGTGACGGTGGCTGCCACCGGGCAGGGGGAGACGAAACAGGCCGCGCGTGTCGCACTGGTTCAGCTTCCGGGAGCGGACGCCGACGCCGCGATCCTGCGGACGGCGAAGACCGGCGAAAAGTCCGCCCGCCTCGCATTGCTCGGCATCCTGGCCGAACGGGGAACCGGGGAGGATGTCGCCCTGCTGACCGCGTCGGTCGCCGATGCCGACGAGACCATCGTGACCGAGGCCCTGAAGGCGGTGGAACGGCATCGGGTGCCGATGGAGAACGGCGTCCTGCTCCGGACACTGACCGACACGTCGAGCGAGACCGTGCGGGAGGCGGCACAGTCGACCCTGGTGGCGAACGCCCGGCTCGTTCCGGGAACGGAGGACGCGCTGATCGCCGCGCTGGAACCTGCGGCCCCGCCCGTCAAAGCGATCCTGCTCGGCGCGCTGGCCCGGATCGGCGGCGACCGGGGCCTGACCGAACTCAGCAAAGCGGTCGGTTCGAGCGATGCCGACGTCAAGACGGCGGCGATCACGGGACTGGCCGAAACCTGGGGGGATGCCCGGCCGCTGCCGCTCCTGCTCGCGACCGCGAAGACCGATGCCGGCAAAACGTACCGTATTCAGGCATTGCGCGGGTATTTCCGTCTGCTCGGGCAGGAGGAGAGGATGCCGCCGGCGGAACGGGTCGCGAAGGTAAAGGACGGAATCGCTGCCGCCGAACGTCCGGAGGAGAAGCAGCAGGCGCTGGGTATTCTGCGCGAGACCCGGGTGCCCGAAGCGATGGAACTGGCGAACGCCGCCCTTGACGACCCGGCGCTGTTCGATGTCGCGGCGGATACGGCGCTCTATCTGGCAGCGGAGCAGAAGAAGGGAGATGCGACCCTTCCGGCGGTCAAGGGGCCGGCGACCCTGGCCGCGCTGAACAAGATCGCGCAGAAGGCGACGGACGACACCGTCAAGGGGCAGGCGCGAAAACTGCTCGGTTCGTAGGGCCGTTACAGTCGAAACTTTGTGCTTTATTTTTAATTTTTCGGAAAAAAGTTAAAAATCAGGGTATATTGTCTGGGTGCGCCACGGACGGGAAGCGGTTTTTACGTTTCACTATTCGGCGTCACGAAAAGGCAGGAACCTTTGAACAAAATCAAACAGGCGAACCGGACGATGTGCAGTGATGCGCGCCGCGAACTCAGCCGCCACAGCGTCGATTGTAACGAAGTGCAGATTTCCTCCAGCCATGGAGTGATTTACCTGCATGGCAAAGTACGTCCGGTTCGTGGGCGGGAAGGCACTTTCGAGAGCGATATCACGGTCCTGATCAAGGCTTTGCGGCAACGAGCCGGAATCCGTGATGTCGTCACCGAGTGGACCTGCATTTTCTAGCATCGAACGGCATCGGCTCCCCGACGCGGCGAATGAAAATCCTCCGCCGCGTCGGAGAGGGGTAGGCGGTCAACAGGCGGTGTCCTGTGCGGGTGTCTCGACATACGCCGGTTCGTTCGAAGTCGCGAAGGGACTCGCCGCTTCTTTTTCCAGGTTCGTGAGTGTCGTTTCCAGCAAACGACGGATTTCCTCCGGATCATCGGTCGGATCGACGAAGATCGGCTGCCCAAAGATCCAGCGGACGCGCGAAAACGGCAGGGGGATCCGGAAACGGTCCCAGCTGTTTAACTGCCATGCATGACGGATCCCAATACCGACCGGGAGGATCGGGCAGTTGGACCTTCCCGCCAGCAAAATGACCCCCGGATGGGCGCGACGTGCCGGACCCCTCGGACCGTCCGGGGTGATTGCCAGAACGGTTCCCGGTTTTCTCAGGAGGCTCAGAGCGGATTTCATCGCCAGAACGCCGTGACGACCGGTTGAACCACGGACCGTCCGCCACCCCAGTTGCCGGAAGCATTCCGTAAGAAAGTCACCGTCCCTGGAGAGAGAAACCATCCCGTAATAATTCTTTCCGGCGGAACGGGCGATAGGGACGAGGCTTTGCCCGTGCCAGGCAACCAGAATGACGCCGCCATATTCGCGACACAGAGCCTCCGGATCGGTCTCCCCTTCGACGCGAACCCGCAAGGTGGCATAAAGCAGGCGAGTGGCCAGACTCAGTATCCAGGCCGCCATACGTACTCGCGCCGGGGGGCGGCTGTCCCGTCCGGACTCCTTCACCGGTTTTTCCTGTTCTGTTGCTCCAGGCAGTGGGTCAGGCGGTCTCGGACCGCACGAACGGCGCTTTCCCGGGTTGTCCCGGTGTTCCGAGCGTCGGGCGAATCACTATCG
Organism: Capsulimonadales bacterium; assembly: GCA_033762295.1. Taxonomy (GTDB): domain Bacteria; phylum Armatimonadota; class Armatimonadia; order Armatimonadales; family Armatimonadaceae; genus JANRLW01. The sequence continues at coordinate 10,938 of JANRLW010000096.1, read as the reverse complement.
TTGAAGAGGTGAAGATAAGCCGGAGCATTGGCACGATAACGCCGGGTTGCGCTCTCGTACCAGGACGTGATGGTAACGCCGCGACCGGCGATGTCCTGACGCGTCCGTTCAAAATCCTGGGTCATCGGTTGACGATACCCTTTCCGCCGGAGAGCGGTCCGGCTCCGTTTCCGGAAAACGATTCCTCTCCGGAAAGAGGGATGCGGTACCCAGGCAGACAGAAAAAGGAGGGGTCAAAATCGGGTCAGGAGATTTCTATCCACCCAGATGAGGACACGATCACAGAAACTGTTGTTTTCAATTGGGGCAGGTAAAGATTCCGCCGGCATCATCGCCCCATTATCGTATCCGAAAAGAAACCTGACTGCCATGCATTTTTCGGTCGCCTTCCCGGCGACCGGTTTCAACGGAGTTAAGCGGGAGGCAGTATTGGTTGTCGAAATATCCTTCCGATACACTGGTCCCATGACACCATCGTATCTCACCGAGGAGGAAGTGACCGGGATCGTCGCGGAGGCGCTCGCGCCGCTCGCGCTGGCCGGAAAGCGCGTCCTGCTGATCGTCCCCGATTCCACCCGCACCGCGCCGGTCGACGTGCTGTTCCGGGCGCTGCATCGGGCGATCGGAACCGAGGTCGCGCAAATGGATGTGATGATTGCGCTCGGAACTCATCCCCCGATGACCGACGAGGCGATTAACCGACGACTCGGGATCACGGCGGAGGAGCGAGCGACGCGATACGCCCGCGTCCGCATGTTTAACCATGCCTGGGATGACCCGAACGCCCTCGCCTTGCTGGGCACAATCCCGGCGAGCGAGATCGAAGCGCTGTCGGGCGGCCTGTTCTCGATGGAGGTTCCGGTGACCATCAACCGCGCCGTCCTGGAGTACGACCGGCTCGTCATCGTCGGCCCGGTCTTTCCGCACGAGGTGGTCGGTTTTTCGGGCGGCAACAAGTACCTGTTCCCCGGTATCGGCGGCCCGGAACTGCTGAACTTCTTTCACTGGCTCGGGGCGGTCATTACCAACCCGGAAATCATCGGCAACAAACGGACACCGGTACGGGCGGTGGTCGATCGCGCCGCGGCCATGATTTCGGTGCCGAGGTTCGCCTTCTGTATGGTCGTGCACGATCGCCGACTGGCAGGGTTGTTCGCCGGAACGCCGGAGGAGGCCTGGTCGAAGGCGGCGGACCTCTCGGATACCCTGCATATCCTCTACAAGGACCGTCCGTTCCATACCGTGCTGTCCTGCGCCCCTCCGATGTACGACGAAGTCTGGGTCGGCGGGAAGTGTATGTACAAACTGGAACCGGTCGTCGCGGACGGCGGCGAACTCATTATCTACGGCCCGCACATCCATACCTTTTCGACAACCCATGATGCGGCGATTCGGCGGATCGGCTACCATACCCGCGACTACTTCCTGGCGGACTGGGAACGCTTCCGCCACGAACCCTGGGGAATCCTTGCGCACTCCTCGCACGTCCGGGGAATCGGTACCTATGACGTCGCGACCCGAACGGAGCGTCCGCGCGTGACCGTAACCCTGGCGACGGCGATTCCGGAGGCGGATTGCCGCGCGGTCAACCTGGGATATCGTGATCCGGCCACCATCGATCCGGCAGCGTTTGCCGACCGGGAGGACGAGGGGATTCTGCTCGTCCCCTCGGCGGGCGAGATGCTCTACCGATTGAAGCGGTAGAGGCGGTAGAGGCGGTAGAGGCGGTGGAAAGAGACGCCTTTGCCGAATCCGGATTCGGCAAAGGCGTGGAATCGATCAATCGCCGCTCGGAGCGGAGAGGACGGCCTTTTCCGTAGACGGCGGGGCGGTCTGCCCGGTCGCATCGAGCCGGGGACCGAACCGCGAGCGTCCGTTCGCCTGTACCTGCGGCGGCGGCAACGTCGGATCGATCTTTCCCTCCGGAATCGACGCCGGGCGAAGAAAGAACATATAGACCGCGCCGACCAGCGCCAGAAAGACGATCACCGCCGCGCCCAGAATCGCGGCCGGTGGCATTTCCCGATTCATCGGTGTCTCCCTCCTACGGTGTGAAGTCATAATCCGGGACGAACGGCGCGTAGTGACACCCGTCGCTCCAGACGAAGTTGGAGTTGGGAAGACCGTTCGCGTCGTAGTAGGGGAACGGATCGTTCTGCGTGTAGTAGCCCGCCGTCACCGTCGGCGCGGTGGCGGTTCCCAGTTTATAGGCGCGAACATGACCGTCCGTCAGGCACATATTCATGACTTTCTGGTGAACCCAGACGCTTCCCCAGGTTTTCAGGCCGTTGAGGTTATTGGGATGGGACATCGTTTCCCCGTTGCGGTTCGGCGAACAGTCCGCGGCCCGCGTCCAGGCGCAGGCGGCGTTCGGGACATTGCATCGGATGGTCGGCGCGTTGGAGGTCAGCCCGAGCGGGGCCGCCTTGCCGTTGCCCTCCCAGAGCAGGCCAAGCTGGCTCGGGTAGGCGATTGCCACCTCGGACAGCGTGTGCAGTGAGCCATTCATCACGTACGAAACGGCGACCGGTGCCTTCGGGGCGTTCGTGTAGTCCAGACCGTACCGCGCCAGCGAGAGCGACGGCGAGGACGGGCAGGTCAGGATGTCCCAGCTTTTGGTATAGGGATGTGTGCTGTTCGGGAAGGCCAGTTGCTGACGCGCGATGTAGGCGGCGGACGAACCGGCGCGCCAGTCGGGCGGGACAGCGATATAGTCCAGCCAGGTCCATTCCCCTGTGGACGCCCGGTATCCGAACGTAAACGGGAAACGGTCATCGTAATCGGCGGCATACATCAGGATGCTGATGCCGACCTGCTTCATGTTGGAAAGACACGACGTCTGTCGGGCTTTTTCACGGGCCTGGGCGAAAACCGGGAAAAGAATGGCGGCAAGAATGGCGATAATGGCGATAACCACGAGCAACTCGATCAGCGTGAACCCCGACGCGCGACGAAGGGCGATCCGCGCGTGCGTGCGGACGGCGCGTCGGCGAGGGACGGGTAGCGACAACCGGTCTGACATATTTGACATACGGGCTCCTTAAGACTCCTTGATTTCGATTCGACGGAACTTAACGCTCCGTCGGAGATGAGGACGTACGAACGCTGAGCGTTTCGAACGTCGTGCGCGACAGCACGGCTTCCAGGACCGCGCTGCCGGTGACGCTGCGGAAAGTGACCTGCACGGCTTCGGTGTTCTCGAAGCGTACGGGCGTCTCCGCCAGCAACTGAAGGCGCGGGTATTCGCGCCAGAACCGGCGTACCGCCGGGGTATGGAACGCCATCCCGCTGGCCGTCAGGCAGGAGAGGCGATGACAGCGGGAACAGACGATAAACAGGCCGCTCAGTCCGGCGAGTCGCGGATCGGTCCCGAGCGGCGGCGACGTGAGGAAGGATGCCTGATGGCCGCAGAACGGGCAATCGGCGTATCCGCGCGCCCGTCCCTGTTCGAAATAGCCGTGCCACCAGGCGCTGATCCGGTTAAGAGCCGGCTTGAACCCGCGGATTCCCTGCAGCACCTCGCGGGTGGGCAGGGAGGCGTGCCGGCTGGTGAAATCCTGTCCGAGAGCGTAGTCGCAGTCGGGACAGCGGAGGGCAAACTCGGGTTGACCGTGCGCATCGGTATCGAAACGCCCGAGCAGATGACGCTGGCCGCAGCGGGGACACCAGAGCCGGGTTTCCTGCCAGCCGAGAAGGCGATCCGGAGCGAGGAGGCCGAAGTCGGCCGCCTCCTCCCGGTAGGGGGGAGCGCTCAGCAACCGGTGCAGGTGTTCCTTGGCCCGGTGCAGTCGCACCCCCAGTGCGTTCTCCGTCAATCCCCGTTTCTCCGCCATTTCGGCCTGTGGAAGCTCGTCCATGTAGCGTTCGACCAGCAACGTCCGTGAGGGCAGGGGAAGCTGATAGAGCGCCCGGTCCAGAAGCGCCGTCAGCGCCCGCCGTTCGAACTGGTAGGCGAGATCGATCGGGTCGGCCGGTTCGATCTCGGCGGAACCGGTAAAATCGGCTCCGGAATGAAAAATAACGGACGAGGGGGCGCGATGAACGCCTTCCTCGCCCTGTTTCCGCTGCCATCTCAGGCAGAGGTTGCGGGCAATCCCCGAAACAAAGGAACGCCACGCCGTGTCGTCCCGCAGGTTTCCGGCCAGACGCCAGGCCTCCAGCAGAGTCTCCTGGGCCAGGTCCTCCGCGGCGTCATAGCTCCCGGTCAGACGCGCGCACAGGCGGACCAAACGAGGTCGCTCATTCGGCAGGTCATGCATCCAGTGTCGCGGGATGCGATCATCGGTCGCGGGCTTCACCGTCATGGTTCGGGTTTGTTCTCTTTTTCGCCAGGTGCAGAGCGGCGTTTCGTATTCGTGTATCAAGCCCGAGGGAATCGTCAACTTATTGTCACCGTCACCGTTCCATTGGTTACGGAAAAATGTGACGCGGCGAAAATATTCCTGAAATAGGGGACGATACGGAACGGGGGAAGCACGATCCGTCCCGGTTCAGTCCCGGTCCCGGCATACAATCCCGTAAACGACGCGGCCCTTGCGGGAACCTACCGTCTCGGTAAACCCCAGGTCGGCGAGGACGGAGGAGCTACGGGGGGCCTTGACGACGATACGGCGGCGGGCCACACGACGTGCTTCGGCGATCGTTTCCGGCAGGAGCGGCGAGGTATCACCGAAGCGTCGAAGCGGTTCCATCATATGCTCCGATCCCTCCAGCACCCTCTCGAAGAACGGATCGAAACAGAGGACATCGTAGCGGTCGTCCGGGCAGGCGCGAAGGTAATCCAGATGATGCCCCATATGTACGACCCGGATGCGGCGCATCGCCTCGTTCAGGGGAATCAGATCGGTGGTCACCGTTTGCAGCCCTTCCCGAACCAGAACCCCGAGTTCCGGGACCGCTTCCACGCCGTGTACCTCGCCGGAGGGGCCGACGACATGGGCGCAGAGGATCGCCTCCGCCGCGTAACCGAGCGTCGCATCCAGGACGGAATCGCCGGGGCGCAGGTCCGCGGCCTCCGGAAGCAGGTCATTGCCGCCCCGAAGGAGATTACCGAGACGCAGGAAGGACAGGTTGGGGTGGTAGAACAGTTCGTTGTCCGCCGGGTCTCGCAGGGTCAGTCGGTCCGCCCGCACGACCAGAACGCGTCGGGCGTCGGGATTGGCCTCGAACAGGCGCGGCATGCTCAGGCCGTTGCGGGGAAAAAAGGACGCGTTCAGTTCGGTGGCCAGCGAGAGGGCCCGCTCGACCAGAGCGGGAACCGGGTTGAGCGCGGTAGTGACCAGCAGGTCGCGACGGAGATCGGAAATCATGGAATCTCCGCATTATATCGGCTGCGCGACGCCGAAAGGAAAACAAGCATGAACAGTTGGGTAACCGAGGAACTCTGCGACTGGGTCGCGCGACAGGCGACGGAGGCGGCGACCCGGGCGGCGGCCATGCTGGCATCGGGTCCGAAAGCGGAGTTCAAAGCGGATGGCACGATTGTCACCGAAATCGACCGCGCTACCGAACGGTTCCTGCGGGCGGCGATCGGGGAACGATTCCCGGAACATGCCGTTCTCGGGGAGGAGTACGGGTACGATGCCCGGTCCGCCGACGTGCCGCTCTGGGCGATCGATCCGGTCGATGGGACGGTCAATCTGGCCAACGGACTGCCGTTCTGGTGCGTTTCCGTCGGCCTGATCGTCGACGATGTGCCGAGGCTGGGAGTGATCGTCGCGCCGACCATGGGGCAGACCTTTCTGGGGGGCGAAGGTCTGGGGGTAACCCTGAACGGACGACCGCTGGCGCCGGTCGGCGCGGGGCGACCATTGACCTGGGAGGATACTTACGGGATCTGCTCGGCGTCGGCGCGTGAGGTCGACTTTCAGCGTTTACCCTGCCGTCTGCGCGTGCAGGGATCGGCGGCGCTGGAACTGGCCTACACGGCGGCCGGCCTGCTGAAAGGCTGCCAGAGCATCGGGACCTCCCTGTACGATGTGGCGGCAGGGATGGCGATGTGCCGTGAACTCGGGGCGGCCATCGAGTGGCATTCCGGTCCGGCCTGGACGCCGTCGCGTATGCTCTCCGGAGAGTATCGCCGCGACATCCTGCTGACCGCGCCGCCGGAGACGCTGGCCTTCGTCCGGGAACGTCTCCGACCTCGATAAAGAAGATCGAGGTCGGAGTTTCCGGCGTTGCCGCGGATTCCTTAGCGGGAGGTCTTCCGGTATTTTTCGCGCAACGTCGGGTCGTAGAGCATCCTCAGGAAGACGCCGCCGACGACCGAACGGGCCTGAAAGCCGACCTGCTTGCCGTCCGTCGTTTCGTACCAGTCGGTCAGGGGCACGCGGGACGGTGTTTCATTCATCCAGACAAAGACCGGGTCCATCAGGGCGTCGAAGTCCGAGCGTTCGCCGGTCAGACAGGCGGACCAGAGAATCCAATCGAGTTTCGTGTAGGTGCGCCGGTTGTCGAGCGGAAGGCCGTACTTTTTCTGTTGCCGGCGGTAGAACGCCAGCTCCTTCTTCGCCACTTCCGCCGGGAAAAGATGCAATTCGAGCAGCGAATCCCAGACGAGATTATACTTCTGGCTCCAGGTGCCGGGTCCGTCGAAGGTCAGACGGAAATGGTCGCCGTCGTTCGCGTCTTTCGTCCAGCGGATCGCCCGTTCCGCCGCCGCGTCGCCGTACTTTTTCGCCTCCGGATGTCCGGCCTGCGCGGCGGCTTTCGCGAACGCGCCCAGAGCGACGATCGCTTTCAGCGACAGGTTCGTGTTATGCGCGAGATGACCGGCGAAGTCGTCGGTGCAGAGCTGGTTGGCCGGATCATACCCGTGCTCCATCAGGTAATCCGCCCACTGTGTCAGGGTGGGGTAGTACTTTTTCAGGTAGTCGGCGTCGTTGTGCAGGAGCGTCAGCGCGGAGACGAGGATCAGCATATTGCCGCACTCCTCGACCGGCATCTGGTCCTGTTCCGTACGTTCGCCGCCGCCGTAGACCTGGCCGTTGGCGAGAGGATACTGGCCGAGATCGTGCGGCGCAAACGGGAACCGCCAGCGAGGCGAGCGAGCGTAATCGAGGATCGGCGTCAGCATCCCCTTGAGCAGGGTCGGGTTGACCAGCAGAAAGAGCGGTGCGGACGGATAGGTCACGTCCACGGTGGCGATACAGCCGTTGGAGAAGTTTTCCTTGCTGAAGTAGAGCGGCGTCCCGTCCGCGTCCGCCACGAGTTTGTGAGCCGCGAGGCACTGGCGGTAGGAGGCGGCGCAGAGCGCCGCGTACCTGGGTCCGCCTGCCTTTTCGGCATCCGCCACCAGTTGAGCGTCGAACCGCGCCGACCGTTCCCGAAGCGTCTCGTACCGGCTCCATGCTTCCTGTAGAAGATCGCCGACATCCTTGCCGGCCCGTTTCCAGTACGCGGGCAGCGGGCGACGATGATACTCGATCGCCAGCCGATCATCGTACCCGAGCATCACCGTCCGCACATCGGTACGGCCCGGCGGCACCGTGCCGATCGGCAGAAGGGTCGCCAGCACCGGCCAGCCATCGGACGCCCGACGGGGCATGCGAAGATCGTCCCCGGACGGCAACTCGCCCTGACGGACGAACATATTCCGGCATGTCTGATCGGAAGCCATCGCCGTCCGGGTTTCCGGAGTACGGGGCACGGCCAGGTAGAGATGGCCCCAGTCGATGCGAAGGTCATCGCCGGAGCGGTTCAGCGGTCGCTGCTCGGACGCGCCGATGCGCAGAATGTCGAGCGAATCCGACCGGTACCGGGACCATTCCACCGACTGGTTCGGGCGATCGGTCACCCATTCGCCGGTAACATCGACGTACGCCGAGACCGTGTGCGGTTTGCCGTCGATCGACTCCGTCTCGAAGCGGAGGTAGGTGACCGGGCGCGACAGCAGGTCGAGATCGTCAGGAAGCGCGGGCGTCAGGAACGTCAGGGTCAGGCGAACCCCGTCCTGTTCGAACGTGCAGACGGTGCGCGTCGGCAGGACGACCGTGCTCGTTTGATTCAGGGCGGGCGCGAGGTCGGTGCCGCCGCTGAAACGATAGGGCCGGTTGTCGATCCGGATCAGGCCGCAAAGCGCGTTGACCGCGCCGGTCCAGTGACGCGGCCAGTCGTCCGGAAGCCGGTTCGCGGTCGACCAGACGCTGAAATAGGGGTCGTGGGCAATCAGCGGGACCGCCGGGAGGCGGAGCGACGGAAGAGCGGGGATGGTCATTTTCGAACCCGATCGTGACGGTTGGGATGACGGCGCGGACCCGGTCTGCGCCGGGGAAACGACGGCGCAGGCCAGAATCAGAGCGGCGGCCGCGCCGGAGCGACGAGAAGTGTTCACGACGCTAAGTTCCAAGGGCGGAAATCTTTCTCCTGCCGCGCCCGGCGACCTGATATATAAGGAGCATGGCCGATGACCTGATCCGGGAGATTCCGCGTATCCGACGATACGCCCGGCATAACGAAGCGGAGGACGCCCGTTTCGCCGGGTTTCTCAAACTGCGTCTGGACCTGTCCAACGCGGAACTGGATGCGATCGTCCGGGAGACCACCGATGATGTCTGGTCGAAAATCGATTGCCTGACCTGCGGGAACTGCTGCCGCACCCTTCAAATCGTGGTCGACGAGAAGGATGTGCGGCGACTGGCGAGACGTCTCGGAATCACCGAGAAAGAGTTCGCCCGGAAGTATGTGGCGGTGGCCGAGGATCGAACGAAGTATTTTCAGGCGACCCCCTGTCCGTTCCTGGGGGAGGGAAACGCCTGCTCGGTCTATGAGGACCGTCCGCAGGCCTGCCGTGATTTCCCGTACCTGCACGAGGATCGCTTCCGCCATCGGACGATCACGATGGTCGAGAACTGCGAAACCTGCCCGATCGTTTTCAATGTCTGGCAGGCGTTGAAAAAACGCTTCCCTCGTTTTCGTCGTTAGCGATTTTTTCGGGATGTTTTGAACGGTTCCCTGCGCCGGAACCGGGGTGGGCGCAGGGAACCGTTTGTGGTTTTATTCCTCGTCGTCGGCCGGGGACGAGGTGCCGAGGGTCATGGCGTCCTTGGTGACCGCGCCATTCTTGATCTCGTTTTCGATCGCGTCCATCATCTCCGATCGCTCGTCCAGGTACCGCTTGGCGTTCTCCCGTCCCTGGCCCAGCCGCTCGCCCTTGTAGGAGTAGAACGCGCCGGATTTGTTGACAAAGCCGAGTTCGGTGCCGATGTCCAGAATCGAACCCGAGCGGGAGATGCCGGAGCCGAACATGATATCGAACTCGGCCTTTTTGAACGGCGGGGCCACCTTGTTCTTGACGACGGAGACGCGGGTGCGAATACCGACCATGTCGTTTCCGGCTTTCAGCGTTTCCACCCGCCGGACATCGAGACGGACCGACGAGTAGAACTTCAGCGCGCGTCCACCCGGCTGCGTTTCCGGGTTGCCGAACATGACACCGATCTTTTCGCGCAACTGGTTGATGAAAACGGCGGAGGTGTTGGTGCGGTTCAGCGAGCCCGTGATCTTTCGGAGCGCCTGGCTCATCAGGCGGGCCTGCAGACCGACGTGCGAGTCGCCCATTTCGCCCTCGATCTCCGCTTTCGGTACGAGCGCGGCGACCGAGTCGAGAACGACGATCGAAATGGCGTTGGAACGGACGAGCGCATCGACCACCTCGAGCGCCTCCTCGCCGGTGGTCGGCTGGGAGACGAGCAGGTTGTCGATATCGACGCCGATATTCTTGAAGTATCCCGGATCGATGGCATGTTCGACATCGACGTAGGCGGCGACGCCACCGAGCTTCTGCGCCTGAGCGACAATCTGCGCGGCGATGGTCGTCTTTCCGGAGGACTCCGCGCCATAAATCTCGATGATTCGGCCCCGCGGAATGCCGTGTATGCCGAGCGCCAGGTCCAGCGCCAGCGAACCGGTGGGAATCGCCTCCACCGCCTCTTTGTTCTGGTCTCCCAGCCGCATGATCGACCCCTTGCCGAACTGCTTTTCGATCTGGGAGAGAGCCATCTCCAACGCACGCTCTTTATCTACTGCCATGATATTCCTCTGTTTCGGTGTCGGCCGGCGCTGCCGGACCGAATGTCCAGTGATTGATTTCCCGGTAGGTCGCCCCGCGTGGGTCCAGTTTGCTTTCGATCAGTGTCAACCGGTCGGCGATCTGGGAGCCGAACGGCGCGGACGATTCTCGTTCGAGCGCGGCGCGCAGAGCCGCGTGATCGCCGCTGCTCGCGTTCCGCTCGGACTTCACCCGTCCGAGGGTGATATGAGGCACCAGACCGCCTTCGCGCGCCGCGCCAAACGGCACGAACCAGGGTTCCGCCCGCCGCGCCAGTTCCCGCCATGCCTCCGACCCGGTGGTCAGGCCCACCCAGATCGTCTTGATTTCGGAGGACATTTTACCGCGAGGTTTCGGAAAGACACTCAGCCCGGCGATCGCCACCCGGAAAGCGGGCGTCCCGGCGGCGATCGCCGCGCAGGCGTCCGACAGATCCGGTACGACGTTCTCCGTTAGCTCCCCCAGAAACGCCACGGTCAGATGGTAGTTCTCCGGTTCGACCCACCGGACCCGAACCCCGGTTCCCTCGGCCAGGGTGGCGAGGTGAACCTGCGCGGTCCGCAACGCGTCTTTGATCTCCTCGGTGACCGGTACGGCGACGAACAGACGCATCGCTCCTCCTACAGCAACGCACGGCGCAGCCGGTCGAGCGCCGCCTGCGTCGCACGGAGGCGGACATCGGCGCGAATGCCGGTAAACAGATGCTTGTCCGCCCGTACTCCCTGCGCGGAGGACAGCGCGATATACACCAGTCCGACCGGCTTTTCGGACGTCCCGCCGCCCGGCCCGGCGATGCCGGTGATTCCGATGCCGAAATCGGTCCCGGCCAGTTCGCGAACGCGTTCCGCCATCGCCTGCGCCACTTCCGGAGAGACCGCGCCGACGGCGGC
>JANRLW010000095.1:0-25624 GCA_033762295.1 Capsulimonadales bacterium | reverse complement strand
GGGCGGAGTACCTCCTGCGGCGGGAACGTGGTATGAAGCCGGACGACCTGAAGGAAACGGCGCGTCCGCCGCAGACGCTTTTCGCCGAGGTACTGGAACTTCAGGAGCGCCTCCTGGAGTTTCAGGAGGCCAGGGCGGACGATGACGAGGAAACGATCGCCCGGCTTCGGCCCGAACTGGAGGAGGCGCAAACGCGATTTCAGTCGGCCTATGATGATCTGCGCGACCGTCTCCGGGACCTGTTCGCCGCGTGGGACAGGGAGTCGGATCGGGAATCGGTACTGAACGGTCTGGCGGAGGTGGTCGGCACTCGCGGCTATCTTCGCCGGGTCCTCATGAATCTGGCACAGACGCGGGCATCCTGACCGCGGACGCCGGAGCTAAACGAAGCGGAAAGGTCGCCTGGGCGGCCTTTCCGCTTTTTTTACTCGTTAAATTACTAAAATTTCCCCGGTAATGTCGTCCCGGCACTGAAAGTGCAAATTCCCGCCCGTAAATCCCGTTATTTCTTTCGGTAATTCGTTTAATGTGTTCTAAGAATGGCCCGGTGAAGCTAAGAGTTCTCTAATTCAGTCAAAAATTTACTAAAAATATGGGTATAATACGGGTGAAGATTCGAGGGGAAATTGATAGGATCAGGTGTCAAACCTCGAACTCCCGAAGCTGCTGGCGATGTTGGACGAAGACACGGGAACCCTCCCGGTCGGTTGTAAATTCCGGAGTGATCAAATGCTGAATCAAAAATCAACGAAATCGGGCCGCAAAATCGAGATCCGAACGAAGCAGGCAGCGCGCCTTCTGGGGCAGGGACTGCTGACCGCGGCCGTAAGCCTCGGTCTGACGGCGTTCGCCACCGCGCAAGCGCCGACCGTTCCGCCGTCGCCGGCCGTTCCGTCCGTGCCCGTGGAACCGGGCAAGGAATACCGGATCGGCGTCGGTGACGAACTGGAAGTCGCGATCCTCCTCCACCCGGAGTTGAGCAAGCAGGTCAAGGTCGAGCCGGACGGGCGAATCACCTACCTCTATATCGGGAGGCTGACGGCGGCCGGTCTCACCATGGCGCAGCTGGCGGCCAAGATCGAAAAGGGTCTGAGCAAAGAGATCGAGGAACCGAAGGCGAATATCACGTTGCTGCGACGGGCGGAACAGATGGTCAGCGTCCTGGGGAACGGGCTGGCCGGTTCCGGCAACCGGACGCTGCTTCATGGATGGCGTGTTCTGGACCTGTTGACTTCGGCCGGGTTCAGCACGAACGCCAAGCCTGACCTGGTGACGGCGAGTATTTTCCGGGGCAACACCGTCCTCCCGGTCGATCTGGAAGCGCTGCTTCTTCGGAACGATCTGACGCAGAACCTTCTGCTGGAACCGAACGATACGCTCGTGATCCAGATGCGCGACGTTTCGAAAACCCATATTAATGTTCAGGGCGAGGTGGTCAACAAGGGTTGGGTACCGATTCCGCCGGACGGGTCCCTGCGCAGCCTGCTGACGGCGGCGGGCGGAACCACACCGATGGCCAAACTCTCGCTGGCCAAAATCTCGCGCGGCGGAAAGACGATTCCGATCGACCTGAGCAAACTCAACACCGACGCCGACGCCGGTCTGTTCCAGGTGCAGGCCGGGGACATGCTTTTCATTCCGCAGAATCAGAAAATGTATGCGGTCTGGGGCGCGGTGGCGGATTCCAAACTGCTGCCCTATCCCGACCGGGTCGAGTTGACCCTTCTCGGGGCCATCACCAGCGCGGGCGGGATTCGTCCGGACGCCGATCTGAAGAACGCGAAACTGTTGCGCGGAAGCGCCACCCCGAACCGACTCGAAGAGGAGACGAAACGGGCGGAGTTCTCGGAGACGCAGGCGAATCTGGCCGGAGCGGTGGTCAGCAGTGCGCTCGAAGCGACCGGAACCGCTCTGCTCCTCCCCGGAAACGCGGACCGATCGGCGAGTAAATCGGCGGCCACCGCTCTGGGGGCCGGCGTCACCGATACATTTCGGACTTCCAATACGCAGTTGTTGACCGCTTCCCGCGACTCGGTCATTCCGGTGAACCTGGAAGACATTCTCAAGCGCAAGGATCTTTCGAAAGATATCGCGCTACTGCCCGGCGACGTGCTGTACATTCCGACCAAGGGGCCGACCCGACCCGGTTTCGGATTGATGGAAGCCCTCGGAATTCTTCCGCTGGTCAGTTTCATGAGATTCTAAGCGTCGTCTCCGAAGTCGCAACCGTTATCGAAAAGGATATCCGAAAGTGCATCATCCGACGTCCGTTTTATACCGAATCATCGATTCCTTCTGCCGATACAAATGGCGTTTTCTGCTGGCTGTGATACTGATCGGCGGCGTGGTCGGCGGAGTCCTGTTTACCCGGCCCAAGGAGTACGTGGCGACCGGTCTGATCCAGATCATCGACAACACGCAGATGTCGAAGGTCATGGGCGACTCCAACTCCTACGGCTGGCAATCGCCGTCCCAGGTACATTCGACCCGGTTCAACAACAAGCTTCATGACGACGTGCCGGGCGGATTTCTCAGTCGCGCCCTGAAGGCGGCGAAGCTGCAGGACCCGATCGTCATCAAGGCGGAGGTCAAGAACCCTCGCCTGGCCGACCTGCTGAAGAACGTCTACTCGGGCACCGATTCCACCGACGTCTTCTCCGTCACGGTCAAGTGGCCGAACCAGAAGGAGGCCGAACGTCTGGCACGCTCCCTGCGTGAGGAGTACATCGAAACCTACTCCGACGATCAGCAGGCGAACTCGCTTGCCACCAGCACCTTTCTGAACGGTGAGATCGCACGCTATGAAAAGGAGCTGAAAGAGGCGGAGGAAGCCGTTTCCCAGTTCAAAAAGCAGTTCAGCGGACAGCTTCCCGATCAGCAGAACGGACGGATCGAACAGCTCAGCCTCCTGCATACCGATCTCGATACCTATCTGATCAACGCTCGTACCCACGAGATCGAACGGAAACTGCTGAGCCAGCGGCTCAAGCAGATCAAACCGAAGATCATCGTCGATATGACCTATCAGCAGGGTCCGTCCGCCACGGCGTCGCTGATTCAGCAGAAGGAAGCCGAGCGCAACGCCTACCGAAGCAACCGTTACAAGGATGACAGCACCATCATCCGCCAGATCAACAAGGATATCGCCCGGCTGAAAACACAGCTGGTGAAGGAGGAGCGTCTGGCCGAGGAGGCGCTGCGCAAGGGGCAACCGGGCGGACAGGTCGCGCAGACGACGGTTCAGGACAACCCGCTGTACATCGAGTACATGCAGAAGCTGTTCGATCTCCAGAACGAGGAGAAGATGGCGGCGATCAAGATCGCCAACCTGCGCAAGCGGATCGCGCAGTATGAAAAGGAACAGCGTGCGTTGCCGCTCGCCGAGAAAAAGCTGAACGAACGTCTGCGCCGCCTGGACGTTGTGAAGTCGGTCTACACGGACCTTCTCGAAAAGAAATTCGCGGCGGATATCCAGGCCGGTAAGGAGAAGCGGGTCGGTAGGGCCACCCTGCAGGCTCTGGGCGTCGTTCGCGCCGAGTCCACCGCCGGTCTGAAAAAGACGCTGATCAGCTTGATCATCGCCTGTGTCCTCGGACTGGTCGTCGGCGGATTGACCATTATCACCAGCGAATGGCTGGATACGTCCCTGCGGTATGCCGGCGATGCCGAAGCGGTGCTGGAAGTTCCGGTACTGGCCTGTCTGCCGGAAGCTCGCGAACTGGGCTTCAAACTGGCGCTGCCGGCGCCGGACGGACCGGAGGAGGGGACCGCGCTCCCCGCCTGACAAGCGACGGCTATGGCAGCCGCAAACGAAGATCGGTGACGTCATCCAATCGACGAAACGGCGTTGCGCCAATGCCTGTACGGTTCCCTTCGCGAGGAAGGCCCGACGGAAAACTAACCATGAGCCAATTTGAAAAAACGCAGACTCTTTACACGACGCAGAACGAGAAGGGTGAGATCGTGATCGGCCCGACCGCCGTTCCGCCGACCGCCACGGCGAACGGCGCCCTGCCGGAGGAGAAGACCATGAGCGGTCCGGCGATGCCGGCCGGTCCGAACGGTCTGCCGGTTCCGCCGGCGAAGTTGACGGTCACCGCCCCGGAGAGGACCGTGGTCGCCCAGGCGGCCCACAGCGGTCAACTGGCCGCGTCCAAAACCGGCGGCAACACCCTGATGACCGACAAGTCGCTGCCCGTCCGCGTCCGCCTCGACCCGGAGTGGATGGAGGTGACACACCTGTACGCGGCGATGGAGCGATATGCGGACGGCCTCCTGCCGGTGACGACCGCCGACTCGCTGCAGGCGATGCTGGGCGGCGCGAGCGCGCCGTCGGGCGGCCCCAAGGTCGTCGGCATCTCCAGCGCGGTTCGGCGCGAGGGCAAAACCACCGTCGCCGTTCAGCTGGCGATCAATATCGCGCGCAACACTTATAAAAAGGTCGCTCTGCTCGACCTGAGCCTGGAGGAAAGCGTCCTCGCCGAGAACCTGAATATGTTCGGCAAAGGCGGGGTCGTGCCGGTGCTGGAAGGACGCGATTTCCGCATCCCGACGCTGCAGATGGAAGGACTGGAAAACCTCTGTCTGCTGCCGCTGGGCGACCTTCCGAAGAATCCGGTCAAGACCGCGCACTCCCCGGCTCTGGCGGAGGTGATGGCGGCGGTGCGGGAGATGTTCGATCTGGTCATCGTCGATCTTCCCGCCGTTACCTCGGGCTACTCGCTGCCGTTGATCAATCAGACCGATGGACTTCTGCTGGTTGTCGCCTCCGGAGTGACCCCGCGCAGCGTCGTCAAATCGGCGATATCGATGGTGGGGAAGCACCGGGTCATCGGCACGATTTTGAACAGGACCAGGCCCTCGATGCCGAAGTGGCTTCACAAGAAACTCGAATCGTTGTAATCCGCTCCGGTCTGAGGAAAGTGTTGCGAATATGTCCCCTATTTTGGCATTGATCGGGATCGGAAGCGCCTGGACCACCCTGGTGGTGGCGCTTGTGATCGGGGCGGTGACCGCGGTCGCCGTGTGTCATCTTCTGCTCTTGCTGGCCGGCGCGGCGGCGAACCGCCGAAAGCTGGTTCCGCCCGCCACGGCGCCGAAGAAGCATCCGCGATTTGTCATCGTGATGCCGGCGCATAACGAAGAACTGGTCCTTGCGGCCACTCTCGACTATCTTCGGAAGCAGGAGTATCCGCAGGATCGATACGAGATCGTCGTGATCGCCGATAACTGCAAGGACCGTACGGCCCAGATCGCCCGTGAATACGGCGTCACCGTGCTGGAGCGGACCAATCTTACCGAACGTGGCAAGGGCTACGCGCTGGCCTGGGGCTTTTCTCAACTGCTCGCCCGTCCGAACCCGGCCGACGGTTATGCGATCGTCGATGCCGACACGGTGGTCGAGAAAACCTTCCTGGCGCGGATGGCCGCCTACCTCGAGGCGAATCCTCAGGGAACTCGCTGGGCGCTGCAGGGACGATACGGCGTACTGAACGGGCAGGAGTCCTGGCGGGCCGCTCTGATGGATGCCGCCTTCGAGCTTTTCAATCATATCAAGCCGCTCGGAGCGGATCGTCTCGGATTTCTGGTCGGCCTGAAGGGCAACGGTATGATGTTCTCGCATGAAACGCTGGCGTCCATTCCGTGGCAGGGGCACAGCGTCACGGAGGACATCGACTACGGGCTGGATCTCCTGCGGGCGGGAATTGCGATTCGCTATGTTCCGACGGCGGTCGTCCGGGCGCAAATGCCGGTGACCCGGGAGCAGGCCGCCTCGCAGCGGAAGCGCTGGGAGGTGGGACGGTTCAAGCTGATTCGCGACAAGGCTCTGCCGCTCGTCGGGGAAGCGTTCCGCCGAGGTCGGCCGGTGTTCGTCGAAGCGGCGCTGGCCGTTGCCGCGCCGCCGCTTGCAGAACTGTGTCTGCTGATAATCGCCGGAGGCGTCTCGCTCGGACTGGCCGGAGCAACGATAACGCTGTCCGGCGAATCGACCGAAAGCCTGATAATGCCGGCCCGGATCGTCGGAGCTCTGCTGGCGTTCTCCGCCCTGGGTTTCTTCACGTACATCTTCGCCGGCCTGCGAATGGCGGGTGCGGGTAAGGATGCCTACCTGGCACTGCTGAAAGCGCCCGGGTACGCCCTGTGGAAGCTGGCGCTCTACCTTCCCGGAAACCGGGGGGTGACCGAATGGGTCAGGACCGAGCGGCGGAAGATGCCGCCGGGCGGTAATGTTTCCAACGAACCGGCGGCGACGGAGGCGACTCGTTGAAAATCATTCTGCCAATCATCTTTCTCTCCCTATTTATGGGGCTGTTCGTCAAACGCATCACCATCGGGTTCTGGTGGCAGCTGGGTTTCGGAATTGCCCTGATCATCCTGTACAACTACATCAAGCCATCCTGATTCCGGATCGATTTTCGGTCCCGGAAGCGCATAACCTTCGAGTAACTCCCATGAACAAACCATCCGCCAGTTCCGCACCGGCACGATTCGACAAGGAGATCGGCGATCGACGTATCGCCCGATCCCTGGTCGGTATCGGCGCTCTGATGGCGTTCGTGGGAGCGGGCGTCGCAAGCTACCATATTGCCTCGACCGAAGGGGAGGGGGCCGTCGGAAAGACCGTGAATCTGGTCCGAAACCTGGCCCGTGCCTGGAAGGATCGGGAAAATGGCGCGTATCGAGCGGCGCTTGAACCGCCGGTTCGCGCCGCCGAACCCCTGATTGCCTTCGATAACGGTGTGCAGCCCGGCTGGCAGGACTGGTCCTGGGCAAAACGCGCCATGGATGCCCGCCTGACCGGCGAACCGAAAACGCTGATCCTGTTCCATCCGGCCGGTTACCAGGGGATCTATCTGCACACCGACGCCCGTGACAGCGTCGGTTACGGCGCGGTGGAAATCGAACTCTGCCCGGCCAAACCGGGAGGCAACCTCGCCTCCACCCCGCTCTATGCCGTGCTGGTTGGCCCGGACAACCGGTTCGGTCCGAAAATATCGCTGGCGAAGCATATGGCGGCAGGGCGGACCGGCCGCTGGCAGGTCGCCCGGGTACCTCTGAAGGTTCTTCAGGACGGAATCGGTCGACAATTCTCCGGTGTCGTTCTGATGGCCGGAGCGCAGGCGACACTGCCGTCCGTTTATGTGCGGCGTATCTTGCTCCTTCCGGACGCGACGCTACCCGCGCCGCCATCGGAAACGTCGGTTGCCGTGACGGTGGATATCGCCGCCGAACGCCATCCGATCTCCCCATATATTTACGGCGTTGCGTTCGGAACGCCGGACGAAGTTAAGGGATTGCGTCCTGGCCTTCGCCGGTGGGGCGGAAACCCGAACACCCGCTACAACTGGCTGACCAATGCCTGGAATTCGGCGCGGGATTGGCACTTCCTCAGTCATGGCGACGATCCGACAAAGCCGGGGCAAGCCGCCGATTCCTTTATTCGTGAGTCCGCCGCGTCCGGCGCGACGGTTCTGTTTACGATCCCGACCATCGGCTGGGTGACGCGAACCGGGGTGGACAAAGCCGGTTCGAAGAACGTTCCGAACGAGGGGGGCATTCCCTTGAAGGGACCGGACGGACCGATCGCCGGGTACGATCCGACCGAGAACCGCCGTCGGACGAGCGTGCGCTCGGTCGCCCGTAAAGGCAAACCGTTCGACTATCCGCCGGTTCCGCAGCCGGAGAATCCCGGTCCGGATTTCGCCGTGGCGCAGGACGAGTTTGTGCATTTCCTGACGAAGCGGTTCGGAACGGCGGCGGGGAGCGGGGTCCGCTTCTACGCGATGGACAACGAACCGGACCTCTGGGCACATACCCACACCGATATCAAGCCGGCGCTGCTCGGGTATGACGATCTCTTCGGCAATTTCCGGGAGTATGCCGCCGCGGTCAAGGCGGTCGACCCGACCGCGATGGTGACCGGACCGGTCTCCTGGGGCTGGACCAACTACCTTTATTCGCCCCTCGACCGGGGAACCGACAACTACCGGACGCATGCCGACCGAAAGGCGCATGGCGATCTTCCGTTTCTGGTCTGGTTTTTGCGTCAGGCAAAGAACGTGGAAAGGGAGACCGGGCAACGCCTTCTGGACGTGCTGGATGTTCACTACTATCCGCAGTCCGATGTGTACAACGAAAAAGCGGACCCTGAGACGGCTGCCCGCCGAATCCGATCCGTCCGGTCGTTGTTCGACGCCCGATACGCCGATGAGTCCTGGATTGGCGAACCGGTGCGTCTGTTGCCCCGGCTGAAGGAATGGGTGGCGCAGGAGTACCCCGGAACGAAGATCGGTCTGACCGAATGGAGTTTCGGTGGGGAAAAGCACATCAGCGGCGCGCTGGCCTCCGCCGAGGCATTATGTCTGTTCGGACGGGAGGACCTCTACCTGGCCTCCTACTGGACGACGCCCAAAAAAGACAGCCCGGCCTATCTGGCGTTTCGCCTGCTGTTGAACCCGGAAGGCGAGGGAAAACGGGGCGTCGAGAGTGTCTCCTGTCGAGCGGTCAGCAGTAACGATAGCCGTCTTTCCGCCTACGCGACGACCGACGAAACCCGCCGTCTCCTCGCTCTCGTTCTCATCAATAAGATGCCGAAAACGGCGATTACCGTACCGATCGACCTCCGCGCCGGTTCGGTTTCGGTGAAAGACCCGGCGACCGTCTACCGTTTGACCGCCGATGGCACCGGGACAAAGGCGCAGATCGATCGATCCGTGAAAACGATCGGGTCCGACCGTTTCACGCTGACCGTTCCTCCCTACTCGATCGTCCTGCTGCGCGTGCCGCTTGCGACGGGAGAAGAAAGAAACTAATGACGTCACCGATGTCCTCCGCCCCCGCGTCGAAGACCGGGTCCAACCCGTTCGTGCGTCTGCTGTCGCCTTTGCCCGATGCGAACGAGTATGCTCGCCGCCGACGTCGGAACAGCACGATCATTACCGGCCTGTCGATGATCCTGTCCTTCCTGCTGGGAATGCTGTTCACGACGTTCCAGCTGGACTCGCCGATTCTGCCGCTGGTGCTGCTGATCTGCATGGTCGTGCCGATTCTGGTCTGGCGCTGGCCGACGACCACCCTCTGGATTACGTTCGCCATGGTTTGCGCGGTGGAGATTCTTCCACGGTCCTTCAAGGACGCGCTGACCGACCGGATTCCGTTCTTCTGGAACTTCAACACGATCATTCAGTATTACGCGCACGCCAACTTCAAAGGGGTGCCGCTGAACCTGATGGAGATGTTCCTCCTGTCGGCGGGAGTCTCTATCTTCCTGAAGAATCTGTATCTGCGCCGTCTGAAACTGGAAACAGGGCCGCTTTTCGTCCCGATCGCGATCTATATGGCGTTCGTCACGATGGGGTGGATCAACGGCGTCGCGACCGGCGGGGACTTCAAGATCTCGTTGCAGGAGGTTCGCAGCCAGTTCTACTTCGGCATGGCGTACCTGATGGCGGTGAACTTCATTACCGACCGTAAACGGCTGGAGACGCTCTGCTGGGTTTCCATTATCTGCATCGGAATCAAAGGGATTCTGTACACCTTCCGTCGTTACGTGACGATTGCGGGACTGCCACTACCGGACCAGGGGGTCGGTTCGCACGAGGAAGTCTATTTCTTCGACACCTTTATCTCGCTCTGGGCGTTCCTGGCGCTTTGCAAGGTCCAGCCGAAGATGCGTCTGGCGTCGCTGATCCTGATGCCGACGGTCGTCATGGGGCATCTGGCCTGTAATCGGCGCGCGGGAATCGCCGCGATTATTATCCTCCTGCCGGTCATTGCGCTGGCCGCATATGCCGCATTGCCGACGCGACGAAGGATGATTATGATCGCCTCGCTGGTGCTGGGGATCAGCTTCTCGATCTACTACCCGATCT
Organism: Capsulimonadales bacterium; assembly: GCA_033762295.1. Lineage (GTDB taxonomy): Bacteria > Armatimonadota > Armatimonadia > Armatimonadales > Armatimonadaceae > JANRLW01. The sequence continues at coordinate 15,752 of JANRLW010000095.1, read as the reverse complement.
TCAAGAATAAGGAAGGGATGTTCGCGCTACCGGCCCGCGCGATCAAGTCGCAGTTCTCGCCGGATGAGCGGGATGCGTCGTCCAACGCCTACCGGGACGCGGAGAACGCGAACCAGATGGCGACGATCAAGGCCTTCCCGATTCAGGGATACGGGTACGGAAAACGCTTCTTCCACGTGTACCCGATCGCCAGTATCGCCGAGGTGTACGACTGGTGGGACATTCTTCCGCACAACCAGATTCTCTGGGTCTGGATGCGGGTTGGAACGATCGGGTTCTTCGCCTTCTGGATGATGATGGCCGCGATTATCGTGCGTGCCTGTCGTCTTCTGCGGCGCGATGACCTGGAACCGTTCGATCAGGCGATCGTTCTCCAGGCGCTGTCCGCGATTGTCATGCTCCTGGTGTTCGGTCTGCTCGACCTGCAGCTCTCCAATTTCCGCGACATGATCTTCGCCGGTATCTATGTCGGGATCATCTGCGGTCCGCTGTTCCCGCGAAATACGGAAGCGCCCAGCGCCCGGCGAAGCCTGATAACGACCGGGGACGGTTCCCCGGATTCGGCCTATGCCAACTCTGTCGCATGGCGGGGCAATATCCTGACCGAGCGGACGGAAAAATTGCGCACCGAGGATCTGATTCTCCCGACACGACAGACCGGAAACCGCGTGGGGACGGTTCGACCGTTCGGTCCGTATGACAACGATCCGGACGGGGAACCGTCTCCCTACGATAACGATTTTCCCGTCGGCCTCCACTATCGCTCGGAGGAAGACGACGACGAGGGACATGAGCGCGACGGAAAGGATACCGGTCGCTAAATGGTGTCGAACAACAGCGTGATGCCGACGGGCCGGCGGTACCGAAAGACCTCCTCCCCCGAACCTGCGGCAGACATGCCGACGCCTCCGTCGACCGGTAAGGCCGGTCGGAATGTTCTTTCGTCGTTGATTACCCAGATTATCTCCTGGGGTTTAACCCTGGCGGTCACCTATTTTCTGCCGAACTATGCCGGGACGAAAGGCATGGGGAATATCGCCTTCGCCAACTCCCTGGCGGCGGTCATGGGAGTGGCGATCCCGCTCGGGACGAGTATGCTCCTGGTGCGGGAGGTTGCGAAGGACCGGGGGCGCGCGGTGGAGTTTCTGGTGTCCGCATTGCTTCTGCGGTTCCCGCTCGGACTGCTGGTCCTGGTAGCCGCGACGATCGGGGTGCCTCATTTTGTGAGTGACCCGGTGAAACGTACGCTGGTTCTGGTCGCGACCGTCAATATCGTTGTCTCCACCCTGAGCGATGTGGTTTCCGTGACCCTGCAGGGACAGGAACGGTTTGTCCGATCGAACCTGACCGGCCTGCTCCAGCGCGGCGCGGAATCGATGCTGATCATCGGTCTGGTCCTGCTCAAAGCGCCGCTCTGGATGATCGTGGCGGCGACCGGGGTTGCCATCGTACTGAATCTATTGATGAATCTGTCGGCGTTCGAGGGATTGCGGGACGATCTGGCCGATCTTCTGAGCGACCGGGCGGGATGGCGGCGTATCGCCGGAACGATGCGTTACCTGCTGATGGCCGGGGTGCCTTTTCTGGGTTGGGCGGTCTCCAAGCAGCTGTACGGTTACACCGATCCGCTCGTCCTGGATTTCATTGACGGGAAAAGCGGCATCAGTACCGGCTGGTACGCTTCCGCCTTCCGGCTGATCGGCTCGACACTGTTCGTCCCGGTCGCCATCACCACGACCCTTTTGCCGACCCTGACTCGCCTTTTTCAGAGCGATCGTCCGGCGTTCGAGCGGCTGGCCGCGCTCGTGCTCCGGTTGAACCTGATGCTGGCCGCGCCGATCGTCGTGTTCACGGTGCTGGCGGCAAATCCGATCGTTCGTTTGATCTTCCATAAGAAGGACCTGGTGATCGGGACGATTCCGACCCTGCAGGCGGGCGGTTTTACCACGCTGACGTTTTTCGTCGGTATGACGATCGGCATTACGATCGTGGCGTCCGAACGGCAGAAAGCCATGATGAAGGCCTCGGCCGTCGGCGCGCTGATCGCCGTTCCGCTCTGCTTCTCAATGGCGATGGTCACCAAAAAAATGATGGGGAACGCGGCGGTCGGCGCGATGTTCAGCGACGGTCTCCTCGAACTGGTCCTGATCACGATGTATGTTCGGAGCCTGCCGTTCCGCCTGTTCGATCGCGGGATGATGCACTGGCTCGGTCGTTACGCGGTCGCGGTCGGAACGCTCGGGGGCGTGCTACTGCTGGGAATGCAGTGGAAACTGGGCCTCCTGGCCATCGGGCCTGCCATTCTCGCCTATGGTGTGGCCTGTATCTTGCTGGGATGTGTGGATCGTGAGCAGTTGAAGAGCCTCCTCGGATCGGTTCTGAAACGGCGGGCCGGATGAGGAGCGGTCGGTGGGAAAAGTGGAAACAGGGGGAGAAATGCAGCCCGTAGGCAATCCGTTTTTGAGTGTCGTCATGCCGACATACAATCGAAAGGAGGTGTTGCGCCGTGCGCTGGACGGTCTGGCGCAGCAGAGTTTCCCTTTCGAGAACTTCGAGGCGGTTGTCGTTTCCGACGGCTCGACGGACGGTACGAACGAACTGCTGACGGAGTACGCGGGGTCGTCGCCGTTTCGTTTGCGCCCCATCTTTCAGGAGAACGGTGGTCCGTCGCGCGCCCGGAACCGTGGCATTCGGGAGGCCACCGGAGAGGTCGTCGTCTTTCTGGACGATGACATGGAACCGGAGCGGGGATTTCTCTCGCATCATGCGGCCCACCATTGCCGGGAGGACGCGGTCGCCGTCATCGGTCCGATGAACCGTTCGACCGATCATGGCAACCGGGAACCGGTCTGGGTGGTCTGGGAGCACATGATGCTGGCGGAGCAGTATCATAATTTTCGTGAGGGAATCTGGGAGGGAGCGGGTCCGCACCACTTCTATTCCGGAAACGCGTCGGTGCGTCGTCGTCATCTTCTGGCCGTCGGCGGATTCGACGAGACGTTCAAGCGTCAGGAGGATGTGGAACTGGCCTTCCGACTGGAACGACAGTGCGGCGTCCGATTTGTCTTTGACGGGGAGGCGGCGGGGTGGCACCGACCGCAGCGTTCTTTCGCCTCCTGGAAGAAGGTGCCCTATGAATACGGACGGCTCGATGTCGTCCGCGCGCGCCGGGGGGACGTGGACTGGGAACTGGTGCGTCATTCCTACCATTCCCGCAATCCGCTCACGCGCGTTCTCGCTCAGGTGGCAATGACGGTTCCGGTGCTGGAACCATCGCTGGAAACGGGACTTTTGACGCTGACCAGAGTGCTGTACCGTTTCCGACAGGGACGTTCCGAAACTCAGGCGCTCCTTCCGCTGAGTGTTCTGTTCAATCTGCGATACTTGAAAGGCGCACGCGAGGAGATCGGTGGCGCTCGCCCGCTGCGCGAAGTGTTGAACGGGGGGACGGGAGTTCGTACAAGCTAAAGGGATGTGCATTGCCGACCGGATAGGATGGTTTTGTATGGTCAAGGAAAGCCCCGAATTGAAAACGAGGTACCGTTTTGCTTTTGTGATGGATCAGCAGGTCGGTCTTAAAACGGCGGCTTTGAATCTGGAACGTGCCGCTGGCGAGGATGCCACGATCCTGTCCGAGTTTTTGCCGGTCACCTATAAGTCGGACGCGATGATTTTCCGGGTAACCCCGTTGCCGAAAAACTGGAAGGGGGCGATGGCCGGTGCGCATGAAATTCGGGCCGCGATGGCGGACCCGTCCCGATTTGACGGCATTCTCTGGGCGACCTGGGCCGCGAAGCTGACGCCGGACCTGGTGCGTTGTGTTCCCGCCTTTCTACGGATGGATATGACTCCGGTGCAGATGCGGAGCATGGGGGAGCAGTACGGATACTCGGGGTTGCGCGCCCGTCTCTTCCTCGGCTGGAAGGAACGGTCGACCCGTCGCCTGTATGAGGCGGCGCGCCATCATTTCCCGTGGAGTGAGTATGTGGCGCGAAGTCTGCGCGACGATTACGGGGTGCCGTCGGAAAAGATCACGGTGGTCTCGCCCGGAACGGATACCGGGATGTTTCGCCCGGACCCGGCGCGCTTCGCTCGTGCCGACCGCGAGACGATCCGCCTGTTGTTCGTGGGGGGCGACTTCCGGCGCAAAGGAGGCGACCTGCTGATCGACTGGATGGCGAAGCAGGGGCGAGGCGTTGCCGGAAAACGGGTCGAGCTTCATCTGGTGACGCGGGATAAGGTGCCCGAGGCGGCGCACATGGAGAATGTGATCGTCCATCACGGCGTTTCGAACAACAGTCCCGAACTGATCGAGTTGTACCGTCAAAGCGATCTTTTCGTACTGCCGACCCGTGCGGACTGCTATTCATTGGTGGCGATGGAAGCGATGGCGTGCGGCGTGCCGGTCCTGATTACCGATATCGGCGGCATTTCCGATATCGTCTCGGACGGCGAAACCGGGTTCCTCCTGCGGAGGGACGACGCACGGCTGATGGGGGAGCGTCTGGAGTTTTTGATCGGCAACGAGAGCGAACGGCGGCGGATGAGCTTTGCGGCACGGGAACGGGCCTGTTCGCAATTCGACAGTCGGATCTGTTCCCAACGCATGCTACGCATCATGAAAGCGGCGATATAGCGAAGGCTCGGAAAGGGAGGCAGGAAACGTGGCGGTCAGTACGATAGCGGGCAAAACGATCGGTTTTGCCCTGGAATATTCGCTCGGGCATGTGACCCATGCCCAGAACCTGAAAGCGACGGTCGCGCGTGGCCGGTCGGTCGACCCGGTCTATGTGGAGCTGGATTACCACGATCAATCCCAGGCGTGGCAGCGTCTTCCGGGAGTTCGGTCCAACTGGTCGCTTCGCGCTTCGCTGGGAGCGTATCGGGGCCTGCGGCCGCATGCCCGCCGCCTTCAGGCGGCCCTGTTTCATACCCAGGTGACCTCTTTGTTGTCCGCCGGTCTGATGCGACGTATTCCGTCGTTGATCTCTCTGGACGCCACCCCGGAGCAGTATGACGCTCTGGGGGCGCACTATGGCCATGCGGTCGGTAAGGGCAAACTGGAAGAGTTCAAAAAGCGAATGAACTGCCGTGCCTTCGCGGCGGCGCGCCATCTGATCACCTGGTCGGAGTGGGCCAAAGGTTCCCTGGTCCGGGATTACGGCGTTCCGTCGGACAAGGTCACGGTGATTCCGCCCGGAATCGATACGGAGACCTGGGATTTCGCGGCGGAACGGTCGGCGCGGCATCGGCAGGGCGGGGGACGCGAGGTGTGCTTTCTGTTCGTCGGCGGCGATTTCGCGCGGAAGGGCGGAGATACGCTGCTGGAGGCGTTCGCACAACTGCCCGCCGGATTGCCGGCGCGCCTCTCGATCGTCACCAAAAGCGATATCGGGAAGCAGGCCGAGGAGATCTCCCGGCGAACCGGACGGGCGATCACCGTATGGAACGGCCTGAAACCGAATTCACCGGAGTTACGCCAGCGATTCGCCGAAGCCGACGTCTTTGTCTTTCCGTCGCTTGCGGACTGTCTGCCGCTGGCGGTGATGGAGGCGCTGTCGGCCGGGTTACCCGTCATTACGACCCATGTCGGAGCATTGAGCGAAGCGGTGGAAGACGGCGTTTGCGGGCGGGTCGTTCCCGCGGAAAACGCTTCGGCGCTGACCCAGGTGATCGCGGCGGTTGCCGGAGACCCGGAAGGGTGCCGTCGGATGGGGGGACGTGCCCGGGAGGTGGCAAAGGAGCGTTTCGATGCCACCCGCAATTATCGTCGGCTGGTTTCGCTGGTGGAGGGGGTGGCTGAATGAAGGCGCTATTGCTGATTCCGAGCGTGGTGAAAACGGGGATTGCGGAGAAAGTGGCGGCAGGACACCATCCGCAGATGGATTATCATGCGTTGTTCGAAGGTCTGGAGAAGCGGTACGGCGCAGGTTCGGTCGAGATGCTGGACTATGCCTCGGTCGATGCGTCGCGCGATCCGTGGATTTCCCTGCTGCGACGATCGGCGGGCAAGGACGTGGCGCTGGCCGCGATGGGGTACGCACGTGCGCGAACGACGGATGTCCTTTTCACCAACGGGGAGAATGTCGGGATTCCGCTGGCGCTGATGCTCCGGGGAATGCGTCGACGGCCCGGCCATGTGATGATCGGTCACCGTCTGTCGACCGGGAAAAAGCGGCTGTTCTTCGAGCGGCTCAAAGCGCACGAGCAGATGGACACCATTTTCCTGTACGCGCAGACGCAGGTGGATTTTGCGCGGGAGCAGTTGCATATCGAAGCGCATCGCCTGAAACTCATCGCGTTCCATGCGGATACGCGCTTCTACCGACCGGACGCGCCGGTCCTGACCGGGGCGCTACGCGGGGAGAATGCTTTCTCCGGCGATTTGATCTCGGCGGCGGGTCTGGAATGGCGGGATTATCCGACCCTGATCGCGGCGGTCACGGATTTGCCGGGGGTGACCGTTCGCCTCGCGGCCGCGTCACCCTGGTCCAAGCATGTCAACGAAACCGAAAAGGTGGCATTGCCGGCCCATGTTTCGGCGCGGCGGTATGCCTACGACGAACTCCGGGACCTCTACCGGGAATCCGCGCTGGTGGCGGTACCCCTTTATGAGAACGATTTCCAGGCCGGCGTCACCACGCTGCTGGAGGCGATGGCGATGGGAAAGCCGGTCATCGTGACACGGACGACGGGACAGACCGACGTTGTGCGGGACGGAGAAAACGGTCTGTATGTTCCGGCGGGCGATCCTTCGGCTTGGCGTGCCGCCATCGATCGACTGCGGCGTGACCCCGCTCTGCGTCGACGTCTCGGGGAGAACGCCCGGTACTGGGTGGAGCAGAACGCGACCCTGACCCTCTGGACGGAGAAAATGATCGCCGCTATGGCCGCCGCCGTCCCTTCGACCGTGTCCGCATCGGCGGGGCGAACGACCTCGGGCGATCGACCGGCGATGGGAGAAAAATAAAATTTTATATCCCAAGGATAAAAATTTTAGTAAATACGGGTACAATATCTCCACTCGTAAACGATGTTTTTCGGGGCTACCCTGACGGAGGAGGGACGAGTATGAAGCATATCTGGGAAATACGGATCGCCTTCCCCGGGCGGGTCGTTTGCTTGCTGGCATGGCTTATGGTCGCGGGGGCACCTGTCGGTGCGCAGCCGGACCGGGTGGCCGTGCGGCCGCCAGGGAACGCGGGGAGCGGCGCGAGTCTGCTCGACAAGCGTCCTGAGTTACGGGACCATTCCGCATCGGGCTACCATCTGCGGGAGCGGTTTCGTCGGGTGGAAGGGGCCGCTGCGGGTCTTTCTGCGGAGACGGTTCGTCGCGTCTATTCCCGGGCGCGCAACCGGGTGAAACGGAAAACGGAACTGTCCGAGGTACCCGTACGTCGGCGTCCGCCGGTCCGTCGGGCGTCGGTAAAACCTCCGTTGAAGCCGCCGACGGTGGTGACGGCCCCGGTGTTCGATCCGGCCGCGGGGAAGAAGCTTCCGGGGGACGCGCCGCAGATCCGAACCGGGGTGATTCAGGGCGCCTCCGTCGTCCTGCCGTCGCCGTAACGGTCGCGGTTCGTGCGCAAGGCCGGGGCGCGCGGGGCACTTTGATAACCGGATAGAGTTGAAAGCGAAGAACCCTTCGCGACGGTCGGTCGCGAAGGGTCCTGTTTTCCGGGACCGGTTTTTGGCCGGTCGAAGGCGGAGGTGCGTTCCCGATTAGAACGGGAAGGCGTTCAATACCTCGAAGCCCATGTTGTCCCAGTGTCGCTCATCGGCATACGGGCGGAAGTTGATCCAGTAGTTGGCCTTGTTCGCGGCGTAGTCGATCGATTCGGCCCGGTCCAGATCCGTATGGTAGACCTCGTGGATGAAGTTGACCGTGATCTTGGTGAAAGGCAGCGGCGAGGTCAGTTTCTTGTCGAAAACGACCTTTCCGTTCTCCATTCCGACCGCGCGGGTGGTGGAGAGGTACAGATCGAACTGGCTACGCAGGTCGAGGTCCTGGTCGGTACCGTTCGTCTTGGTCCGGTCGGAGGCGCCGAAGCGGTCCGTCGCGCCGGTGGCCCAGTCGACGTTGTTGACCGGAATATAGGTGGGCTTGCCGCCCTTGTTGAGGACGTTGACGACCCGGTGGAACTCATGTTCGACCGACCAGAGGAACGCGTTACCTTTCACGGAGGGGAACTTACCGAAGTCCATGAACTTGGCCGGAGCGCGGAGCTCGTCGCCCGCTTCGGTGAGAAGAAGTTCGCACCAGCGGCGGATGTTGTACCGTCCGTCCACTTCGTAGGTTACGTGCAGAACCTTGCCTCCGGAGATATCGGCCGTTTTTCTGGGCGTCATGATGAGGGAGGCGTTGGAGACGTGGGCGGGAATGCCGGAACCGACCGTACCGCCGTCGTAGACCGTGTCCATGAAGTGGTTGGACATGACGAAGCACTCGGTCATGTTCAGTTCCGCCTGGACCGCGGTCAGCATCCACTTGTCGTTGGCCAGCGCCGCCACCTGGTTGGGGAACTCCTTCGCCAGGACGGAGGGAGCGGTGGTCGGTTTGAACGGCTGGCTACCGCGGAAGTTATCGAAGAAAGCCTGGGCGCCTTTCAGAGTCCGGTCGACGAACTTCGGAGCGATCTTACCGGAGCGGGCGATCACGTTCGGCACGTTGGACGGATCTCCCTGACCGTTGATGTTCTCGATCGTCGGGGCGGCCGGCATGTGGAAGCCGTCCATTTTCTGATAGGGGCCGAATTTGTCCACCGCCTCAACCACCAGCTGGGTGGCGATTTTGGGGTCAAGTCCGTTCACTTCGAGTTCGAGTTTCCCGCCGCTGTATTTGAAGACGTTGGGCTTGGCGACGTTGTAGACGCGGTAGTCGACCGCGCCCGGAACGGCGGCGAAGGTAAGAACGACGCTGTCATCGTTCGGTTCGACCGTCACTTTGGAGATAACGCCGACGGAGGATACCGGCGACTTGGACAGTGCGGTTCCGGTAACGGCGGAGGATCGGGCGCTCTTCTGCATGGTCGGGCCTTTGAAGTTGATGGCCTCGACCTGATAGGAGTACTTCCGGCCGGCGGAAACGGCATCATCGACGAAGTAGAGCGTGTACAGGTTCGAGCCGACCAGGACTCCGTCCCGATAGACATTGTAGGTCCAGGCGCGGGAGTTACCGACCCAGTTCAGGAGGTTGCGGGGCTTACCGTTGTTCCACTGCGGGATTACCTTCAGGGTCTTCGGCGTCGCGGGGGTGGACGGCGTCCAGCTGGGATTTTTGTTGACGCCGCCGATGGCGTGCGCCGGCTGGGAGTAGATGCTTTCCTTGCCCGCGCTATTCACGGCGGTAACGGTGTAGAGAACGCCCGGGGTGAACAGCTTGGTAGGGACGGTGTAGCTGTTCGATTTCAGTCCGGAGGCGATCCTTCGGTCGTACTGGTAGACATTGAAGGAGACCGCGCCGGCGGGCTTGGTCCAGGTGAGTTTGTCCGCCGAACCGCCGCTGTAGACGGGGAGGACGCCGAGGTTGGTCGGCGCCAGTGTCTGGGCATGGGCGATCGGTGCGGAGCCGACGACCGCCAGAGCGGCGGTCAGGGCAGGGACGAGCCGAAAGGCAGCGGGCTGCGGGGCGAGCCACCGGTGAAGCGACGAAACGGAACCTGACATCACACGAGACATTTTGTTGCTCCTTTTATGGAAAAAGGGGTCGGTTTAGAATCACTTGCGAGTTCATTTTCGGGGAGGGGTGTGAGGAAATAGACCCGGTCAATTTAGGGGTTGTTTGTTTCTGCACAATCGGTTGAACTGTAACATTTGCGGGGCGGTAGTGAAATAATTACCCGCGACGTAAGGCGGGGCGGGGCATATTCGGGAGGAAATCGGCGCGTGCTCCCCCGGTCCTTACTGTTACTTTTACTAAAAATGAATAAAAAATTTAGTAAATGGGTAAAAATTATGTCCAACTCATGCTATATTCATTGGTGAGGAAAGACAGGGTTGTCTCGACGAGGAAGTGTTCCGGAATAAGCCCATCCTGAACGCGGTTGAAGAAGCAGTTAAAGATACAACCGATACGGGATTCCGAAGGAAAAACGAATGCAAACCGTGGAGCGACAAACACGCAATATTCGTCGGCCTGTCTCCGGACCCGCCGCCGTGACCGAAACCCTGCGGGCGGGAACGTCCCGTTCGAACGGTCGTCACGGAAGCGCGGAACTGGCTTCGAGCCAGGGACGATCCCGCCGGGTAGCGACCGCTCGCACCCTGGAGCAGGAGTGCCCCGCGCTTCCGGCGCCGCGGTGGATCGGCCGGGGAGTTCAGCCCGCCTTGCCGATGCCGGTTTATGAAGGAATGAAGCGCAGCGCCGATGTTCTCCTCGCCCTTTGCGCGGTGCTGGCTCTGGCGCCTGTCGGATGTATCATCGCCCTGCTGATCTGGATGGAGGATCGCGGTCCCATCTTTTACTGGCAGGAGCGTGTCGGCAAGCACGGGAAGCGGTTCCGGTTTTATAAGTTCCGGAGTATGGTGACGAACGCCGATCAGGTGCGTCAGCAACTGGAAGCGAAGAACGAAGCCGTGGGACCGATCTTCAAGATGAAGAATGATCCCCGGATCACCCGCGTCGGCCGGGTACTGCGCAAGTACTCTCTGGATGAACTGCCGCAGTTTTTCAACGTTCTTCGTGGCGAAATGAGTCTGGTGGGCCCCCGTCCGCATCTGCCGAAGGAAGTGGCCCAGTATGAGCCGGGGCAGGAGGAGCGCCTTCTGGTCGCGCCCGGTCTGGTGTGTCTGCGGGAAGTGTGCGGACGATCCCGGTTGACCTTTGATGAATGGATCGCGCTGGATCTTCTGTATGTGAAGCATCGCAATGTCGTGCTGGATCTCTGGATCCTGGTGCGTCTGATTCCGGCGGTGCTGACGGCCGATGGTGCATACTGATCGACACGGAATCGATCGGTCGGGTTCTCGAATCGCAATCATTTATCGCGTATTTATCCTGTAAAGGCGGTTCCTCTCCATGTTCGAACGCAGAATGAGCGCAAAAGTGAGATTAAGCGGGAAAAACGCCATGAAAATTACTCATACGATGCCGGAACCGGATTTTTCCGGAAATGAGATCGCCACGGTTCAGGTCGGCGATACCGACTTTCATAATGTGACGATGGAGGAATCCGTACGTATCATCGTCGAGATGGCGACCTCCGGCGAAAAAGGGCAGTATGTCTGCACCGGGAACCTGGATCACCTTCTGTTGCTGGAGAGCAACGAACTGTTTCGGACGATCTATGCGAACGCGGACCTGGTCGTCGCCGACGGAATGCCGGTCGTCTGGCTTTCCCGCCTGAACAACGAGTCCCCGCTGAAGGAACGGGTCGCGGGAAGCGACCTGTTCTGGCATCTGGCGGAGGCGTCGGCTCGGGAAGGATTGAAGCTCTTTTTCCTGGGAGGGGTTCCGGGATCGGCGCAGCGGGCGGCGGACGAGGTGGTGCGCCGCTATCCGGGCGCGAAGATCTGCGGGATCTACTGTCCTCCGCACAAGACCTTCTTCGATCCCGAGGAGCAGGCGCGGATCGAGGCCCGGATTCGGGAAGCCAATCCGGATGTGCTTCTGGTCGGCCTGGGCGCGCCCAAGCAGGAGACGTGGATCTACAATAACTGTCATCGGCTTCGGGTTCCGGTTAGCATCGGTGTGGGCGGAACGTTCGAACTGGCGAGCGGTGTCGTGCGACGGGCGCCGAAGTGGGCGCAGAAGAGCGGAGTCGAGTGGCTGTTCCGACTGGCGCAGGACCCGCAACGCCTGTGGCGACGGTATCTGGTCGGGGACCTGCCCTTCCTGGTGCGCCTGACCCTGCGGACTTTGCGGACCGGGCGACCGAGGCACAGCGGAAAATCCGGAGGTTCGAACTCGAAAGCCCGCGGACCGCAACCGCCTACCCCGGCGGCACGAGTCATTGCGACCCCGGCGGACTCCTGGCGGGACGCCTCCGTGACACAGGAGCCGATCGCGACGGCGACCGGCAATCCGTTCGATTCGCAGAAACCGTCCTCGATGAACTCGCTGGCGCGGTAGCCGCCGGGGCGGAAGCGAAGGGGCGGCGATCCGGGCGGGACGGTGACGTAACCATTTCGGCCAAGTTAAGGGTAGTAAGCGCGCGTCGCGCGATAGTGCGAATACAAAAAGGGTATGGCCTCGGGAAAGAAGGCTCTCGTCAGATAGACAATGACAGGAGGCACGACGAACATGGTTTTCTGGTCAGGACCGGAGAACGAAACAGGGAATTCGCATCTCGCGCCGGAGTTTGACTTCGGCCAGGAACGGGGAATGGCCCCGGCCCATCTCAGCGACGATCGTCATTTGCGCACCTTGTGGCGCCGCATCCATGCGAGTCGCATCCAGATGGTGCTGATCAATAACAATACGTACCTCGGTCTGGTGCCGGGGCGACAGACGACCAGTCTGCTGAAGATCGGCGAGGTGCTCTTTATCTTCGCGCCGGCGAACAACCCGATCATCAGCGTTACGGAGTTCCTGTCTCAGGTACTGCGGAACGTTCCGGATCAGTCACTGGGCGTTCTCCACAACCTGACGGAGAAACAGTTGAAGGAAGCTCTGGGCGGAGCGGCTCCGACCGCCATCGTACCGGACGCGTCGGTGATCGGGGAATAGGTAAGAAGCAGGCGATCACCGAAATGTTTCACGGTGTCGACGGGGCGAGAGGAGATTGACGAATCGCAGGATATGGCGTCCGGTCCGGGCAAGGACCAAAAATTATCAATTTTTTGCCCGAAATTGGAACTGTCATAACCTCAGTGTACCAGATTTAAGGAGTATACTGAATAGCGAAATCGCCAAACCGATTGGATGGAATGCATGCGCTCGCGAAAACCAACATTGGAGGACGTCGCCGCAATAGCCGGTGTTTCACAGGCGACTATTTCGCGCCTGTTAAACGGCCATACGGAGGTCTGCACTCCGGAGACGGCACAGCGGATCTATGATGCGATAGCCACCCTGGGATATGTTCCGCCGGTAAAGCGAACTCGTCCGGGGCGTGGAAAACCCTCCCTGGCGGAAACGTCGAATACCGGTTCGGAGAACGAAAACGACGGGGGAACGACCGAGTTCAGGACGGAGGAGACGACCTCTCTGATCACGCGTAAATAAAATCGGAATCGATCCGGACGCGTTGCCGCGGCATGATTTCTGCTGTGGTAAATTACCAGACTTATATGCGTCAATATGTTGAACCTCAGGACGTTGTGCAACGGTCACATCCTGGGGTTCTTCGTGTTCGCACCTGAAATTTCCCGGGGTTTACCCCGGCGGTTCCAATTTTGGCCGGTCCGTACGGAATTTCCTGTGTTTGGTCGAAAATAAGAGAGTCTGCCTTCCCGAATCGGGAGCGCATCGAAGGAAACCTCCCGCAGCCGACGAGGTTTGCGGTATCTGCCCGAGCGAGAGGATATACCCGGAGTGGGTTTTAGCAACGCTTTACGAACAATCGGTGTCTGTATCGGTCACCCATGGGAGCCGCAGGTTTTCCCCCCGCCCCCCCGGAACCGGATCCTGACCCCCACTCTGGTTCAGCGCAATCTGATCGAACAGATGGCCCGGGGGATACGGATGGCGTGCGATATCGAGGACCTGCGGCTGCTTCTGTATCCTTATTCGACGTACAGGGGAGCGACACCGGAAGATGTGCGAGAGGATAATCTCAGCGGGTTGATTCTGGTTTCCGGATTTGTCGACCCGGTGCCCGAACCTCTGGCGGAGGCCGGCGTCCCGGTGCTGTTGCTGAACCGTTTTCGCGATGTGCCGATCGGTTTCGGTTCGGTGTTCAGCGTGGAGGGGCATACGATCTCGACCGCGCTCTCTCATCTCTGGAATCTCGGCCATCGGCGAATCGCCTACGTCGCCGGCCCGATGGGCGGTTCCCCTGCGGAGGTTTCGCGTCGTCGCAGTCGCCAGTCGATGACCGCATCGGACCTGATGCGAGAGATGCGGGCCAGCGCCAGTGATACGGCGGTTCGGCGCATGGAGCGATATATCACCTGGATGGAGACCCGCCGGGCGTTCGATCCGGAACTGGTGGCCACGACCTATGAGTGGCAGGACCGTACCCTGATGCGCGCCCTTCTGGTGGAGTGGGCCCTGTTGCCGAACGGCCCGACCGCCATCTTCTGCGGACATGAAGGCGCGGCGGTCAATCTGCTGGCATCGGCTCAGGCTCAGGGTATCCGTGTGCCGGAGGAACTATCGATCATCGGCGTCGACACGGAGGCCGGACTGATGAGCCTGACCCATCCGCCGTTGACCTGTGTCGAACTGCCGGCCGAGTTGATGGGATTCGAGGCGGTTCGGACGCTGCTCCGTCAGATCCGACAGGAGGGAGCGAGCGGCGAAGAGATGCCGAACGCTTTTCAGGTAGCCATTCCGGTGGTGCGTCTGCGCGAAGGGGCGACGACCGCGCCGCCGCCGAGACAACCGCTCGACCTGCGCGGACGGGTGTAGGACGGCTTGGGATGACGGGGCGTGTCACGGCGGTCCATCGAAGGGAAACGCATTCGTTCGGCAAGGAAACGCAGTCGGAAATCGTTTTGCTGGCGGGTCTCGGGGTGGAGGGGGATGCCCATTGCGGCGTGACGGTGAAACATCGTTCCCGTGTGAAGCGGAACCCGGATCAACCGAACCTGCGCCAGGTGCATCTGATCCATAGCGAACTTTTCGAGGAACTTTCGGAGAAGGGATTTACCGTCGGTCCGGGCGATCTGGGCGAGAATGTGACCACGCGCGGTATCGATCTGCTCGGTTTGCCGACGGGGACGCGTCTGCATCTCGGGGAGACGGCGATGATTGAGGTGACCGGTTTGCGCAACCCCTGCGGTCAGATCGACGATTTCCGGAAGGGACTCCTGGCGGCGGTCCTCGACCGGGATGCGGAGGGCAACCCGGTGCGAAAAGCCGGTATTATGGGAATCGTCCTGACCGGTGGCATTCTTCGCTCCGGGGACCCGATCCGCGCCGAACTGCCCCCCGAACCGCATCGTCCGCTGGAAAGAATCTAAAGTCGGGCTGCCAATTGAGCTTCTTGACGGTGCAGTGATCGCGAGATTGGGGCAAAATGTCGCCCATAGCCTGGCGAAGGGCAAGGTGTTTCTTGCGCTGACACTGGTATTCGGGGCGTTTATGTGACGGTTCCGAGACCGAACTTTTGAGGGCTTTCCGAGGGGTTCGCGCGACCGCTTCGGATCGGCGCATCCTCGCAGAAATGAGAGGGAAAACGATTTCCGGAAACTTTCCGGCAAGCCCTTGACAACGTCGGACAGTGCGATATACTCCTTCTCGTCGCCGGACGAAAGCGACGGGAACCTTCAAGATTTTCGGTGGACCACCCTTGACACAACGAGAGGTTGTGGTATACTGAACCTTGCCGCCGGTTGAAAATGGTGGCGAACTCCGAAGAGTTTCTCCCTGTACCTTATATAACTGAATAGTTTTGCTTACAAAACTTGTGCTTTGTGCCAGTATGTTTGTTTTGTTGAGTGTTTGCGGCAGGATCAAGTGAGATCGGTTTACAAAAAAACACATTTCAACTCTCACGAGTTTTTCACCGGGTTTTCGGATCCGGTGTAAAGATATTTTGACGGAGAGTTTGATCCTGGCTCAGGACGAACGCTTGCGGCGTGCCTAAGAAATGCAAGTCGAACGGGGTAGCGATACCCAGTGGCGAACGGTCGCGTAACACGTAAGCAAC
>JANRLW010000094.1:0-20675 GCA_033762295.1 Capsulimonadales bacterium | reverse complement strand
CGATTACATCCGTGGCAATCTGTTCGACCCGACCGAGATGCGTCCGCTGCCGTTCGACGTTCCCGGACCGGACAACGACCTGAACGAGCGGGTCGGTTTCCATCTCGGGCGGGCCCTTCGCGACCCGAACGCCCGTCTCTTCGCCTTCGGCGCGCGTTTCGGGCCGGAGCATGCTCCCGATAAAATCTTCGGGTTCCGTCCGGGGAACGGGGTACACGATGTCCATATGAACCAGGGGAACGACCACCGGCATCGGCGCGACGACGGCGTTTTTCAGGACGGCGGGTTGATCGTGCACTTTCCCGGAACGGGACAGACGGTGGCGATCTTTCTGGCGTTTCAGTCGCAGGTCTGGCACACGGACGACCTGCGCGGACACGCCCTGCCGGGGTTCCGTCCCGGGCCGGCCCGTTCTCCACGGCATCCGATCGGTCTGCCGCGCCCGGTCGAACCGTCCCCCGTTTTGCCGGAACCGCCGCCTCCGTACCCCTGGGAGAATGCGATCCGGATCGTCGCCGCCCTGGTCAATCCTTCCGGCAACGACGGCGTCCCGCACCCGGAAACGATCACGCTGCTCAATACCACCGCCGAGACGATCTCGCTGTCGGGCTGGCAGATCGCCGATGCGTCGAAAAATACGATGGACCTGGGACCGCTCGGAACACTGGCCGCCGGGGAGACGTTGCGGGTCGTTTCCGACGGCAGTATCAACCTGGGCAACAAGGGCGGGATTATCACGGTCCTGCGCGAGGGTATCAAGGTGCATGGCGTCTCCTACACCCGCGATCAGGCGGAGGTCGAGGGGGCGACGCTCTTTTTCGCCTGACGTTGCGGTTCGGCCACACATCGTTTGCCGGGCAACCCGTGAGAAGAACGCTTGTATCCATCTTTTGTCGCATGCTATAATGCGGTGGCCCGGGCCGGGGCGTTATCTCCCGCTCCCGGCCCCGGAACGGACGCCCCACGCCCTTTCCGCCACCACTGGAACAAGAAATCATTATGGATACAAGCGACTTTCGCAACGGTCTGTCCATTCTCCTGGACAACGACATCTGGACTATCGTTGAGTTTATGCACGTCAAGCCCGGTAAAGGGGCTGCCTTCGTCCGTACCCGCATCAAGAACCTGCGTACCGGCAACTCGATCGAGCGGACCTTCCGCGCGGGCGAGAAGGTGGAACAGGCCGTCCTGGAGCGTACGACCATGCAGTATCTGTACACGCAGGACGACGAAGCCTTCCTGATGGACATGGAATCGTTCGAGCAGACCGGGATTCAGGCAAGCCTCTTCGGTGACCAGCGGAAATATTTGAAGGAAAATATGGACATTTCGGTCATACGATACAAGGGGGAGGTCATCGGCGTCAGCGTGCCGGATTTCATGGAACTGCAGGTCGTGGAAACCGATCCGGGTGTCCGTGGCGATACGGCGACCGGCGGGTCGAAACCGGCGAAGGTGGAGACCGGCGCGGTGGTCAACGTTCCGCTGTTCATCAATATCGGCGAAAAGATTCGGATCGACACGCGGACGGACTCCTATCTGGAACGCGTAAAATAGCGCGACTCCCGACCGTCGTCCGTTCCCGTCAGAGTTTTCGGGAACGGACGTTCACTGCCTGTCTCCGAATTATTTTCGGAAAATCTGCCCACTTCCGCTTTCCTGAAGTAACAATTTCCGGACCGTAACCGTCTATGATAGCGGTATGGCTTCCGGTTCGTGCCATCGCACGGTGGCACGCACGACTCGGGAACCTCTATCTTCAGCTCCGCTTCCATCGAAACGTTTCCGCCCGGTCATGTTCGCGACCGTATCGCTCCGTCGTTCGGAGAGTCCGCGTCGCCTGTTATTGAGGAGGTCGGTATGAGTGCCGAAGAGCAGTCGGAAGGGCGCA
Organism: Capsulimonadales bacterium; assembly: GCA_033762295.1. Taxonomy (GTDB): domain Bacteria; phylum Armatimonadota; class Armatimonadia; order Armatimonadales; family Armatimonadaceae; genus JANRLW01. The sequence continues at coordinate 18,784 of JANRLW010000094.1, read as the reverse complement.
CCCTCTGGTCGGTGCTGGGTCCGACCGTTTATAATGTGGTCGCGCTGGTGATGAACCTGTCGTTCGCCGCGGCCGGTCTTGCCGCGATATATATTCTGTTCGGAATGTTCTCCGGGAATCTGGCCGGCGTGGACACGCTCCCCCAGGCGGATCAAACCCGCGTTCTGGGCGTTCTGGGGACCGCTTCACAGATTTTGCTCTGGGGTCTGATGATCGGGTCGCTCTGCGTCGCTCTGGTCCTCTGGGGCGAGGAGACGATCGGATATATCATGCTCGCCGGGGCGGTGGGCCTGGCTTTCGGCATCCCGTTCGTTTTCGCGACGTTCGGGAATCAGAGCCAGTCGGGCCGCGGCCTCGTCGCCGCTCTTATGGGGTTCCGCAACGCGGCCTACGTGCCCGGCGTCGTCGGCCTGGCCCTGGTCATCTGGGACATCATCCGGCGGTTCACCTCCGCTTTCCGCGACAAACAGATGAACCCGGAGTCGTTTACGTACGGCAACGACGCCTCGGCGGAACGCAAGCCGATGCGGACCTCCCTCTTCGGAAGATGCTGGGAAGGACCGTACTGCCGGGATTCGATTCGACCGCACTGCCCGATCTTCCAGGCGAAGAAGGCCTGCTGGAAGGAACGGCGGGGGTGCTATTGCGAAGAGGACATCGTCACCCAGGCTGCGCAGAAGGTGCAGGGAATCGTCCTCGGTATGGCTCCCGATCCCCAGCGCAACTACGCCAACTCCCCCACGCCCGGCGCGGCGCCGACCCCGATGACCTTCAGCGGTATCGGCGGTTCGACCGCCGGACGGGGACCGGAGATGACGGTCGGCGGACGGGGCATCGTCGGCATCGACCAGGAGTTCTCCCGGCGACGGATCGAATTGACGATGGCCGAAAAGGTCGAACGCTGCCGGAACTGCATCATTTATAACGAGCATCAGGCGGAAAAGTATCGTATCCTCCTGCCGATCGTCATCATTGGCGGTATTGCGCTCTGCTTCTTCCTGTCCGGGTGGATGAAGGATCTGATCTCCGGCGGGTTTACGATGGCCGATGCTCTCGTTTCGCGCATCTCGTTCAAAGCCGGGGGACAGAACACACCGACCTTCGGCAAGCCCAATGACATCGTCAGCTGGGGTATCGTCGTCGCCGTCTCCCTGATGATCGTCTCCAAAATGCTGCAGACGCTGGAATGGGCGTGCTTCAAGGCGAAGATTTAGCGGACGATTCCGGCGTTTTGCGTTCGGCCGCCCGAAGGATCAGGGCGAGACCGCCGAAGAATATCACCGGTAACCAGGCCGGCATACCGACCCAGTTCTGATACGGGCGGAGCAGGGAGGCGTCCCGGACGCTGAACTCATCCTCCGCCCGGGAGAGTTTGCGCCGGAACCCCAGAGCGTTCCACCGGTTTCGCACCGTCCCGGGGCGCGGCGGATCGAAGAAGCGCCCGGCCAGGTCGAAAGGCTCCGGCTTTTTGACGTTCGCCGCGTAGTGATGCGCTCCGCTCCCGATCTCCACCGTCCCGTCTCCGCGCCACCGAACGCGATAGTACCGATAATAGATGGACGCGGGTCCGTCCGTCCGGTCCGTATCGATGCCCAGTGTGGAATAGAAGTGATAGGCGAACGGCAGGAACGCGAGGAAAAACAGAGCGATCAGGAGGCTGATGAACCGGGCGAATCGCAGGACGCGGCGTTTCATACACGGAGATTATTCCATGCCCGGAGGCTCGCCGGCAAATCGCCGCCTTCGTTTACCATCCGGGCGGGTAGACGGTTCCCTCCACGTGCGGCTGCCCGTTTTGCGACCGTCCGGCTGTCGGAACTGTGATACAATTCGAAGTCGTGGACTATTCGCAGATTGAGGAACTGACGGCGGTGCTGCGGGAATCGACCTCCCTGACGGAACTGGAGGTTCGGGCGAACGGCGTTCGTCTGCGGCTGCGCCGTCCGGAACCGCCTCCGCGGGCCCGTACGACGGAACGCACGCGGAGGACATCGGTCGCCACCGCCCTCTTCGACGGCATCAACGCCGTTCCCCCCTCGGCGCATTCGGTCCTTCCGAAAACGGAGACGGTTTGCGCCGGATATGTCGGTGTCTTTCATGCCCTGACACGTTCGCCGATTCAGGTGGGCGATCCGGTAACGGAGGGGCAGGTGCTCGGGCAGATCGAGACCATGCGCCTTCTGAACGACTGCACGGCCCCGGTCGGCGGGCGAATTCAGGCGATTCTGGTCATGGATGGGCAGCCGGTGGAATACGGCCAGCCGTTGTTTGAAATCGTCCCGGAGGAATAACCATGCATCGTCCTTCCGCGTCGGCGCGCACACGTGCCTTCGGTCTGATCGAACTGCTTGTGGTCGCCGTGATCATTGCCATTCTCGCCTCCCTGCTGTTGCCCCGTCTGCTGGGCGGAACGGACCCGGTCACCAAAAAGAGGATCGTTGCACCGCGCGAACGCGCCAAACAGGTCGCCGGCACCGAATATATCGGGCAGATCAACCTGGCGTTGCAGATGTACCGACAGGATCACGACGACCGCAATCCGGAGACGCTGCTCGAACTGAAATCGTACGGGGTCACCGACGAAATGCTGCTCGATCCGGTGACGAAACGGCCTCTGGCCTACGATCCGGTCACCGGACGCGTCGGCAACTCCGGCGGCACCGCGGAGATTCCCAATCTGGGCGGAGGCGCGAACCTTCCGCAGATCGGGCCGTAGGTCCGCTTTCCCGTACCGCTCAAACCTTTCCAACAGACATGTTCAAGAAGATACTGATAGCCAATCGCGGCGAGATCGCCGTCCGGGTGATTCGCGCCTGCCGGGAGATGGGGATCGCGACGGTGGCGATACACTCCCAGGCGGACATCGATTCCCTTCCGGTGCAACTCGCCGATGAGGCGGTCTGTGTCGGTCCTCCGGCCGGCAAGGACTCCTACCTGAACGTCCCGAACATCATCTCCGCCGCCCTGATCACCGGCGCGGAAGCGATCCACCCCGGCTACGGGTTTCTGTCCGAGGTCGCCTCCTTCGCGGAGGTCTGCGCCGCCGCCGGACTCACCTTCATCGGTCCGCCCGTCGCGGCGATCGAGGCGATGGGTGATAAGGCGACGGCGCGCCGAACGGCCAGAGCGGCGGGTGTTCCGACGGTCCCCGGTTCCGAAGGCGTTCTCGGCGATGAAACCGACGCCGCGCGGGTTGCGGCCGGCATCGGCTACCCGGTCGTCGTCAAGGCGACGGCCGGCGGAGGCGGACGCGGCATTCGGGTGGTCGAGGATGAGGACGAACTGCTCCGCGTTCTCAAAATCGCCCAGTCGGAAGCGTCCTCGGCGTTCGGCAATCCGGACGTGTACATGGAGAAGTACATCCGGCAGATGCGGCACATCGAGGTCCAGGTACTCGCGGACCGGCACGGGAACTATCTCCATCTGGGAGAACGAGAGTGCTCGGTCCAGACGGTGCGCCACCAGAAGGTGGTTGAGGAGGCCCCCTCGGCGAGTCTGACCCCGGACCTGCGGCGGCGGATGGGCGAAGCCGCCGTCCGGGCGGCGCAGGCCGTCGGTTACACCAACGCGGGAACGGTCGAATTCATCTTCACGCCCGAGGGTGAGTTCTATTTCATGGAAATGAACACACGGATCCAGGTCGAACATCCGGTGACCGAAGCGGTCACCGGCATCGATCTCGTGCAGTGGCAGATCCGCATCGCCGCCGGCGAACCATTACCCTACCGGCAGGAGGAGATCGAGTGGCATGGGCACTCGATCGAGTGCCGGGTAACCGCGCAGGACCCACAGCGAAACTTCGCTCCTGCCGCCGGTCCGTTGACGACCGTCCGACTGCCGGGCGGTCTGGGTGTCCGTGTCGATACTCAGATCTACACGGACTACGTCGTCCCCCCCTATTACGACTCCAACCTGGCGAAGATTATCGTCTGGGGCGCGAACCGGACCGAAGCGATCGCCCGTATGCAACGCTGTCTGGAGGAGACGATCATTCGGGGCATTCCGACGAACATCCCCTTCCTTCTCCGGATCCTTGCCGACCCACGTTACCGCGACAACGAACTTTCGACCGCCTTTCTGCCGCAGTTGATGCGTGAGGAGGGGCTGCTCTAGGCGCGATCGGGGATATTGCCGCCGGAATCAGCGATGCCGACGGGCGGCGCGCGCATGTCCTTCCAGTCCCTCAAACTCGGCGAAGACGACGGCGGCCTCGCTCAGGGCGGAGGCGGCGTCCGCCGAAAACGCGAGCAGGCTGGTCTTCTTGGTGAAGTCGTCAATATTGAGCGGGGAGGCGAACCGGGCGCAGCCGGCGGTCGGCAGGGTGTGGCTCGGACCGGCGACATAGTCCCCGAGCGGCGCGGAGGTATGCCGCCCGATCAGAATCGCCCCGGCGTTCGTGATCGCCCCGAGCAGACCGTACGGTTCCCGGGTGTCGAGGTGCAGGTGTTCCGGCGCGTATCGGGAGACGACCGCCGCCGCTTCGCTCAGGTCACGGGTCAGGACGCAAAAACCGTGCGCTGCCAGCGCCTGCCGTGCGATCTCGCCGCGCGGCAGGGTGGTTGCCTGCCGTGCGATCTCCTCCCGCACCGCCTGCAGGAACGCCTCCGAGGGGGACACGACCAGCGCGGAGCTGTTGGTATCATGTTCACACTGGGTCAGGATATCGGCGGCGGCGGCGACCGGGTCGCCCGCCTCGTCCGCCAGGACCGCCACCTCGCTCGGCCCGGCGAGCAGGTCGACTCCGACCATGCCGTACACCATCTTCTTTGCCAGATTGACGTAGACGTTTCCCGGTCCGAAGACCTTATCGACCCGCGCCACGCTCCGGGTTCCGAAGGCGAATGCGGCGATGGCCTGCGCTCCGCCCATGGCGTAAACCTCGGTGACACCGGCGATACGCAGGGCGGCGAGCGTCGCGATCGGCGGAAGCCCGGTCTCGCGGTTCGGCGGGGTCGCGACGGCGATCCGCCCGACTCCGGCGACGGCCGCCGGAATGCAGGTCATCAGGACGGTCGACGGGTAGTCCGCCGTCCCGCCCGGTACGTAGATGCCGACCTGCGCCAGCGGTCGGACGATCTGCCCGAGGGTTTCGCCGGGACGCTCCGCATCGATCCAGGAGGTACGCCGATGCTTCTCGTGGAAGACGCGAATCCGCTGCGCCGCCTGCTCCAGAGCGTTTTGCAGGGGCGTTCGTGCGATCCGCTCGGCCGCCTCCTCGATCCGTTCCTCGGGAACCCGAAGGTTTTCCGCGTGCGGATAATCGAAACGGCGGGTGTAGTCCAGAACGGCGGCATCGCCCCGGTTTCGCACGTCGGCAAGGATTTCGCGAACGGCCTCTTCCGCGTCGGCGGCGGCGGCCTCCAGGCGTTCATCAAAAAGGCGTCCCAGGTCGGCGATCGGGGTCGAACGGGTATCGAAGGTGCGCATGGCCCGTATTGTACCGTCCGGCTCGATTATTTGTCCCCTTGACGTAACAAACGGGAAGCGGCTACAATGGCACGGTTTCAGAAACGCCTGTTCTCTTGTTTTCTCGATCCGCGAACATGACCGACGAGGCCAACAGCACGGACCCCGCTCCGCTTCCCGACATGGGAAGTTCACCTCCTGCCGTCCCGTCGGTCACCACGTCGCCGGCGACCGTGCTTTCCGTTCTCCATGAAATCCTGGGGGTGATCGCTCACGGCGAGACGCAGGAGTTCGTTCTCAATCTGGTGACACAGAAGGTCTGTCTGATGACCGGCAGCGGGTCGTCGGCCATTGCCCTGCTCGATGACGGCGCGGACACCGTCACCTTTGTCGCGGTCGCCGGTGAGCAGGCGGAGGAGATGCTCGGCTCCCAGGTCCGGTTGACGGATACGGTCGCCGGAAACACCGCGCGAACGGGCGAACCCTTTCTGGCCTACCGCCCGCTGTTGACCGGCGGTAACCCGCCCCGGGTGGAATCCGCCCTGGTCGTTCCGATCTACGACGACGGCGTGCCGGTGGGTTCCCTGACCGCCCTGAATAAGGCCGGTAACCTGCCCTTCGATGGCACGGATTTCCTGACCCTGTCGACGCTCAGCAACATCGCCGCCATCGTTATCGGCAGCACGCGCCTTCGGCAGAACGAGCAGCGGCAGAGTCGGGAACTGACGATGTTGAACGAGGCGGTTCGGCGGGTATCCGGGCAGTTGACCGCTCAGGAGGTCCTGCAGGCCGTCGTCGAGCAGGCTTCCAAGCATATCGAATCGACCGCCGTCGTCGCCTTTCTCACCAACGACGAGCGGACGCATCTCTATATTGCCGAGGAATCGGGGCTGACGGAAGAGGAGCGGGAAATCACGCTGGCAGCCGATAGCGGCGTCGGTCGTCTGCTGCTCACGGACCGGGGGCCTTCCCTGATCCGGTTCACCGATTCCGACGAGGAGATGGCGTCCCTTCCGTTCTTCCCGGGTCGGTTGCTTCAAACCGCGCCGATCTTTCCGGAGCGATCGGCGCGGACCGCGCTGGCCGCTCCGATCCGGGCCGGAGATACCGCGCATGGCCTCGTGCTGGCGCTGTCCGACACCGACGAATTTTCCAACGCCGAGACGAATCTGCTGACCGCCGTCGCGGCGCAGGCGGCGGTCGCTCTGGAGAACGCGAGTCTGTACGAGGATGCGACCCGCCGCGCCGAGGAAGCGGCCGCCCTGTATGAGCTTTCCCAGGCGGTCACCTCCACTCTGCGCCTCCCCGATATTCTGGAACGCGTTGCGGATGCCGTTCTCCATCTGGTCTCGGTCGACAAATTCGCTCTCTTTCTGCGGGAACGGCACGGCGACGTTCTGGAACTGGTTTTTCAACGGGGCCTTCCCGAAGGCGCGTCCGAACGTCTCCGTCCGCGGATCGGGCAGGGAATCATTGGTTGGGTCATGGAGTTCGAGACACCGACGGCGGTCCGGGATATCGCGGCGGACCAGCGCAATGCCTCCGCACCGTTCCATACCGAAGGCGCCGTCTCCCTGGTCGCGATGCCGCTGCAACTGGGCACCTCCACCATCGGGGTGCTGACCGCCCTGTCCTCACGCCGTCGTCTGTTTACGGTGGCGGAGATGGAGTTGCTTTACACGATTGCCAACCAGGCGGCGGTCGCGATCGAGAATGCGCGGGTCTATACGACCGTCCGGCGCAAATCGAGCGATGTGCGAAAGTTCTTCCATCGGGTCGCCCGGGCGCTCTCCGCGACGCGCTCCCCGCAAAACGTTCCCGAACTGATCGCCAGTCTGACCCAGGATGTGATGGAGGCGGATCGCTGCGTTCTCCACGCCGTTCGGCGCGGCCCGGAGGGTCGCGCGCTGGTGGAGGTCGCGGCGGCGGTCGGTTTTCGTGTGGAGAGCGGAGGCGGCCCGGTTCCGGTGGTCGCCGCTTCCCCCACCGGATGGGTCGTACAGCAGGCCCGCCCACTGACCGTGGAAAACCTGCCGGACGACCCGCGGTTCTCGGCCGGTTACGACCGCCCGGTCCGTGGCGGTATCATGTCCTACCTCGGAGTTCCGTTGCGGGGCGGATCGGAGGTGATCGGGGTACTGGAAGTCTACACGCGGGATCACCGGCACTGGCAGGCCGAGGAGGTTCGTCTGCTGCTGACGTTCGCCACTCAGGCGGCGGTGGCCTTTCGCAATGCTCGTCTGGCGCAGGAGGGCGAACGCAGCGAACGTACCGCTCGTCTCCTCGAACGGCTGCTCAACATGGCCACCCATACCGAGGAGGTGCAGGCCGAGGAGGTGGTGGCGGCACTCGCCCTCGGTTTGAACGCCCCGATTCTTACCTTCTACCGGGAGGAAAGCCACTGGCGCACCGGCACCGCATCCTCCGCTCCGGACCCTTTCACCCTGGCCGCTCTCTCGGAGGCGCTGGAAGCGGGGAAGAACGAGACGGTCGAATTTCAGGTCGCCTATTCGCCGGGGCGGGAGGTGGCGGTCGCCGTACTGCTCGGATCGGGGGCGGGAGCGACCCGTCAACTGGTACTGGAAACGGCGGCAACCCTGCTCAGCCGCGCCCGGTGACCCGGTTCCGGGTCGGTCGGGAGTATCGGCGGAAAAATAGCCCGTCCGCCGAAAAAGAAGTCGGAATACGCCGAAACCAATCCGCCGGTAAATATCGTCATACTATAATGTATCGTCGTGTGAATAACGTCAGGCAACAGTCCGAATCTGCAATCGGAATCGACCGATCGGTGTCAGGTGAAACCACGACTTACAGGAACTGATGCAGGAAAACCCGCCTAAAATGGCCATTGACACACGCACCGATCTTTCGCCGCTTTCGCCCGGCGACACTGCCGACCTGACGGAGACACTGTTTTCCGAGGAACGGGTGGCGGTCCCGGTGCACGTTCGCATCCCCGCCGCTTCCGGATATGTCCGGGTGGTCCGGGAGATGGTCGATTGTCTCTGTCAGCTGCGCTCGCTTTCGGAGGACGTTCGCGCGGCCGTCAAACTGGCGGTCGGAGAGGCCGTAAACAATGCGGTCGCCTATGCCCGCGCCGAAGACGGCAGGCCGGAAGTCGATGTGGTGATTCGTCTGCACGCCAACCTTCTGGAGATCGAGGTAATCAATGAAAGCGGGGGATTTCAACCCGAAACGCCCGGCAAGATGCCCGACGCGGAGCTTCTGGCCGAGAACGGGCGCGGCCTCGCCTTGATGAACATCATGATGGACGAGGTCGAGTACTTCGTCCGGGATGGCAAAACGGTCGCCTTGATGCGGAAATGGCTCTCCTGACGGGGCTCGTACCGTTACCCGTTAACCCGTTACCCGTTATCTCATCGCATCCGGAGTTCGATCCCCCGGTCCGACCGTTCGCTCCGCCGCAGGGAGAACGCCGTGGCGGCATAGGCGACGCCCATCAGGGTTCCCGCCATCAGAAGCGCGGTCCGGTCGTCGCCCGCCTGAACCGCTGCGTAGAGCGCCAGCGGCAGTGTCTCCGTCTCGCCCGGAATCGATCCCGCGACCATCAGAGTCGCGCCGAACTCTCCGAGCGCGCGGGCGAACGCCAGCATGGCTCCGGAAAGCAGGCCCTGCCAGGCGAGGGGAATCAGCACCCGGAACAGAATCGCTCCCTCGTCCGCCCCGAGCGTTCGAGCGCACTCCATCAGATCACGATCGACGAAGGAGAAGGCGGCCTCCGCCGAGCGGACGAACAGCGGCAGCGCCATGATTGCCGCCGCGATAGCCGCCCCCTGCCAGGTAAACAGCAGGGAGACGTGAAGGACATCCTGCAGCCAGCGTCCGAAGGGCGTCCCGCGCCCGAAGAGCAGGAGCAATCCGTAACCGACGACGGTCGGTGGCAGCGCCAGAGGCAGCGCCAGCAGCGTTTCCACGAGCGAACGTCCGAAAAAGCGACCGCTTCTCGCCAGTTGCCAGCCCGCCCAGAGTCCGACCGGAACCACGATCGCCATGGCCAGCGCCGTCACCTTCAGCGATAACGGCAACGCCATTCGGAGGGTGTCCATGGTACCAGCGTACCCCGGACGCCCCGTTGTTTGACAAGGCCCCGCACTCTGGTTACAATGCCCTACGACCGCCGAATCCATCTCCCGTCTTCCAAGGAGCCTGACCGTGAACTCCGTCGTTCTGGTGCTTTTCGCCGCCTGTTTCTTCGTTCTTGCCTACCGCATCTACGGCTCGTTTCTGGCGGAGCGCGTCTTGCGCACCAACGACCAACGTCCGACCCCGGCAGTGACCCAATCGGACGGACGCGATTTCGTCAAGACCAACCGGTTCGTCCTGTTCGGCCACCATTTCGCCGCCATCGCGGCCGCCGGCCCGCTGATCGGGCCGGTGCTGGCCGCGCAGTACGGGGTCGTCCCCGGCGTCCTGTGGATCCTTCTGGGCGCGGTGCTGGCCGGAGCGGTGCACGATTTCGTCATTCTGTTCGCCTCGGTGCGACGCGGAGGGAACTCGCTGGTCCGGATCGCCCGCGACGAAACCGGTCCCGTGACCGGAGCGATCGCATCGGTCGCCGTGCTGCTGATCCTTCTGCTGTCGATGGCGGTCCTGGCGATCGTCGTCGTCGGCGCTCTGGCCGAATCCGCCTGGGGCACGTTCACCGTTCTGGCCACCGTCCCGCTCGCCCTGATCATGGGGCTATGGATGTACAAAATCCGTCCGGGCAAGGTCGGCGAAGCCTCGGCCATCGGCGTCGTCGGCCTGGTCGCGGCGACTCTGGCCGGCCCGTATCTGTCGCAATGGGGTCTGGCCGCGTACTTCACCCATTCGCGCGAAGTCCTGGCCGTCGCGCTGCCGGTGTACGGTTTTGTGGCGGCGACGCTGCCGGTCTGGATGCTCCTCTGTCCGCGCGATTACCTGTCGACCTGGGTGAAGCTGGGGGTGATCCTCATGCTGGCGGGCGGGATCGTCCTGGTCGGCCCGACACTGCGAATGCCACCGTTTACGTCGTTTGTCAGCGGCGGCGGTCCGGTCGTCCCCGGCCCTCTCTTTCCTTACCTGTTCATCACCATCGCCTGCGGCGCGGTCTCCGGGTTTCACTCCCTGATCGCCTCCGGAACCACGCCGAAGATGATCCCCGACGAAGGGGCGATGAAGTTCATCGGCTACGGCGCGATGGTCACCGAGGGGTTTGTCGCAATTACGGCGCTGGTCGCCGCCTGCGCTCTTCATCCGGGGGATTACTTCGCCATGAACTCGGAAGCGGTCAGCGTCGCCGTCAAATCGATGAAGGGCAACCTCGATATGAACGCGATCAACGCTCTGGTGCAGGCGAAGACCGGCTATCTTCCGGTCGAGATCACCCGTCTGTCGCAGGAGGTCGAGGAGCAGTTGGTCGGGCGAACCGGCGGCGGGGTCGCTCTGGCGGTCGGTATGGCCTCCATTTTCGGCAAGATTCCCGGGCTGACCGGCCTTCTCAAGTACTGGTACCACTTCGTCATCGTCTTCGAGGCGCTTTTCATCCTGACGGCGGTCGATACCGGCACCCGTGTCGCGCGTTACCTGATGCAGGAGATACTCGGGAAAGTCTACCGACCCCTCGGAGAGAACGGCAACCGGTTCGGCGTCGCTCTGGCCTCTTTTCTGGTGGTCGGTGCGTGGGGCTGGCTGGTGTATAACGGCTCCATCATGAGCCTCTGGCCGATGTTCGGGGTGGCCAACCAGCTTCTGGCCGTCGTGGCGCTGGCGGTCGGCACCACGGTTCTTCTGAAAATGGGGCGCGTACGTTACGTCTGGACGACGGCGGTTCCGATGGTCCTGCTGGTGGTCACGACGGTGACGGCGGGCCTGATGAATATCTTCGCTCCCTGGGGTTTCCTCTCGGACCGGTTCATCCGGAAGTACGGGGTGGCGTTCGCGTACATCGACGTCGGCCTGACCGTCCTGCTGCTCGGATGTGTCATCGGGATTCTCGTGACCTCGGCCCTCCGCTGGCGGGAACTGCTGCGAACGGGCGGTGCGGAGGAGCCGGAGGCGTCGCTCCCGGACGGAGCGGTCCCGATTGTCGGATGACCTGCACGCCCCTCTTTCGCTCTCCGGAAAACCGGGGTTCCGCCGAAACTAAAACCAACGGAAAAACGTACAATCTGTGGTACCGTTCCGTTTTTTCGCGCTTCGGCCTTCGGATCGTATCGGGAAGCGGCGGGAACGACGGCGGATCAACCGTTATGGAACGAACATCATTCGCCTTCGGAAAATCAAATCGAGTTCGCCCGCGTGGGAAGCGTCAGTGGCAACTCGCAAACATCGAATTAAGGACGCCGATCGTTCAGGCGACGCTGGGCGATTGCGATGGTCCGAGATTGGCGGCGGAAGTTTCACGCGCGGGAGCACTGGGATGTCTTTCGGTTCATGACATCCGGGAAACCGTGCTCCGCCGTCGGCTCGCCCGGATACGTGCGCGCACCGCCCGGCCCGTCCTGATCTCCTTCACCTATCAATGGCACCGGGACAGCGTTCCGATGACCTGTCTTGAAGCGGGTTTCCGCCACTTTCAGGTTTTCTGGTGGAACGGCCCCCGGTTCTGCCGGTTGATCCGGCAGTCCGGCGGGACGATCTTCTGGCAGGTCGGGTCCGACGATCAGGCGCGGGAGGCGCTCGACTGTGGCGCGGATATCCTGGTCGCTCAGGGTACGGAAGCCGGGGGACCGGTACGTTCGCCCTATCCGTTGCGCGAGCTGATCGCCCGACTCCGGGACCGGACGGGGGACCGAGTGCCGATCGTCGCCGGCGGCGGACTGGCGAATGCGGAGGATGTGGCGGAGGTCCTTTCCTGGGGCGCTTCGGCGGCGATGCTGGGAACGCGTTTCCTGCTGTCGGAGGAATCGCAGGCGGAACGTCGCTGTAAATCGCGTCTGCTCCGCGCCGATTCGCAGCAACTCGTTCTCGACCCGCGGATGATTGGCGATTGGCCCTGCGCCCCCCGGCGGCGTCTGGTCACGGCGCGCGACGAGGATAAGAGCGCGCTGTTCGCCGGGTCCGGTCTCTCCCGTATCTCCGATCTGCTTCCGGCCGCCGAAATCGTTCGTCGTCTGACGCCCCCTGCCTGACCTGTCCTGTTTATCTCCCTGTTCAGGTACACTGTGGTCAACCTGAGGGAAATGGCGGATTCTTCATGCGTCTTGGCAACAGAGTCGCTCTGGTCACCGGGGCATCGAGCGGTATCGGCAAGGCCATCGCGTTGCGATTGGCGGCGGAAGGGGCGAAGGTCGTCGTCAACTATCTGGGCGGCGAGGACGAGAAGGCCGCCGGACGGAGGGCGGAGGCGGAAACGATCGTGCAAACGGCCGGCGGTCCGGACCGGGCCCTCGCCTTCGCGGCGGATGTGACGCGGCGCGATCAGGTCGATGCGATGGTCGCGGAAGCCGTCCGGGTTTTCGGGCGGATCGATATCGTCGTCAACAACGCCGGGATCGAGATCAAAAAGCCGTTTGTCGAGGTCACCGAGCACGAGTGGGACATCGTGATTGCGGTCAACCTGAAGGGTCCGTTCAACGTCACCCAGGCGTGCGTCCTGCGGATGCTCGCGCAACCTCGCCTCCCGGACACCGAAAGCCGGGGCAAGATCGTCAATATCTCCTCGACGCATGAGGATATCTCCTTCCCCCAGTACACGGCGTACTGCGCCTCGAAGGGCGGTATGCGCATGTTCTGCCGCAACCTGGCCATCGAACTGGCGCCCCACCACATAAATATCAACAATATCGCGCCCGGTGCGATCGCCACCCCGATCAATCAGAGCGTTCTGTCCGATCCGGAAGCGATGAAGAACGCCCTGTCGGAGATTCCCTGGGGTCGATTCGGCACCCCGGAGGAGGTCGCCTCCCTGGTCGTCTGGCTTTCGAGCGATGAGTCGAACTACGCGTCGGGCGGGACGTTCTACCTGGACGGGGCGCTGTCCCAGCAGGTGACGCTGTACTGAACCCTTCGCCGGGGCGCGCTACCGGGTGGTGACCGCGCCCCAGCCGTTCGTACCGTACGTCACGGCGTAGCTGCCGACCTTGCCCAGAGCCAGTCCGGTGACGGTGAGCCGACTCTCGCCGATCGCGGTCAGCGCATCGAACATTCCCTGAGGCACCCCGGCGGTTTGGAACCCGAAGTTCCCCGTCGTGAGCGCCCAGCTATTGTTCGGCCCAAGCGCGACCAGCAGAAGGGACCCGCCTGCCGCCGCCTCGCCCCGCATTCGGGAAAACAGCGCCTCCGGGACGTTCTTCGCGGAGAAACTTGCCTGATCGTAGAGGACGACCCAGTTCCCTTCCGGCGAAAGAGCAGCCGTCCGGATCTCGATACCGGCGGCGTTCAGTTCCGTCAGTCGGTCGAAGAGGGCGGTGGGGATAGCCTGCGCCGTAAACAGGTTCTTCCCGTAAATCACCAGCCAGGAATCGTTGGTTCCGAGAGCGACCGCCTTGATCTTCGTGCCGAGGGTGGCGATCCGGGCCAGTTCGTCGGTCAGAGTCTGCGGAACGGACTGTGTTTTGAACCCGATATCGTCGAAAATGACGACCCAGGCGTCGGTCGGCGACAGCGCCACGGTGTTGATGCGGCGGGCGTCCTGGTTGAGTTGTTTCAGAACATCGCCCAGGAGGGGCGAGGGGGTCGGGGTCGGAGTGGGGGTCGCGGTCGCCGTCGGAGTCGCGGTCGGGGTGGGCGTCGCGGACGGGGGCGGCAAGGTCGGCACGTTCGTCGGTAACGGCGGGATGGTCGGCGTCGGCGTCGGCACCGGGGTCGCGGTCGGAACCGGGGTCGGCACCGGCGTGGAGGAACCGGACGGCGTCGGCGTGGGAACCGGGGTCGCGGTCGGAACGGGCGGCACGGTCGGGGTGACGGTCGGAGCCGGAGTCGGGGTCGGGGTCGCCCCGCCGCCGGGTCGCGGAGAGCTGCTGCTGCCGCCGCCGCAACCGGACAGCGTCACAAAGGTCGGAATCAGCGCGACAACGGCCAGCGTACAGGCGTAAAGAATACGAAGCGTCTCGATTTTCATCGTCATCATTAGAGGTTCGAACGAGCCTCCGTCTTCACCTTCTTTGCCGGAAGGTTCTTTGCTGTTCGGAATATTTTTGCGACCTGGAAAGGCGGATTTATGACCACTCAACCTTCAGGCGTTCCTCCCGCTCCCGGAGAACGAACCGTTCGGACCACTCCGAACCTCTGCGCGGAACAGCAGCGCATCGAGGACTCCCACCGGACGCCCGACACCTGGCGACACTGGGGTCCGTATCTCGCCGAACGGGCCTGGGGAACGGTTCGCGAGGATTACTCCCCGGATGGAAGCGCATGGGACTATTTTCCGCACGACCATGCGCGTAGCCGCGCCTATCGCTGGAACGAGGACGGTCTCGGGGGCATCTCCGACATCCGACAACGGCTCTGCTTCGCTCTTGCCCTCTGGAACGAACGCGACCCGATCCTGAAAGAACGTCTCTTCGGACTGACCGGCCCGCAGGGCAACCACGGCGAGGACGTCAAGGAGTACTACTTCTACCTGGATGCGACCCCCTCACACTCCTATTTGAAATTCCTTTACAAATATCCGCAGGAAGCGTTTCCCTACGGGGACCTGCGGACGGTCAACCGCCTGCGGAACCGTTACGAATGGGAGTACGAACTGCTGGACACCGGCATCTTCCGCCAGAGCCGCTACTTTGATGTGTTCGTCGAGTACGCACGAGAAACGCCGGACGATATCGCGATTCGCATTTCGGCCCACAATCGCGGACCGGACGAGGCTCCGTTGCATCTGTTGCCGACGTTCTGGTTTCGCAACGATTGGCGATGGGATACCCCGGACCCGACGCCGCCGGAAATCGTCGCCGTTCGCGAGAATGTGATCCGGGCGGATCATCCGCATCTCGGAACGTTTCACCTGATCGCTCAGCGAGAGCCGACGGTCCCGACGCTTCTTTTCTGCGACAACGAAACCAATAACGAACGGCTTTTCGGCGTACCGAGTGTGACCCGCTGGCCGAAGGACGCGTTTCATGATCGGGTCATCCGGGGGGAGCTTTCGGCGGTCAATCCGGACCATCGGGGCACCAAATCGACCGCCTGGTATTCTCTCCGGATTCCGTCGGGTGGGTCCGCGACCCTTCGACTGCGGCTGCGGCGCGAGCCGCCCGGTCACTTCGGTACGGAGGACGACCCATTCGCGCCGACGGCGTTCGACGATCTGTTCGCCCGACGCATCCGGGAGGCGGACGATTTCTACTCCCAGTTCTCCCCGACCGATCCGGAGGCGGAACTCTCCGAGGACGCCCGCCAGGTGCAACGGCAAGCCTTCGCCGGGCTGATCTGGTCCAAGCAGTTCTACCATTTCGATGTCGACCGGTGGCTGACGGGCGATCCGGCGCAGCCCGCTCCGCCTCCCCAACGTCGGACGGGGCGTAACCGGGAGTGGCACACCGCCCATATGCAGGACATTCTGAGCATGCCGGACAAGTGGGAGTACCCGTGGTTCGCCGCCTGGGACCTGGCGTTCCACATGATCCCGTTCGCGTTAATCGATCCGGACTTCGCCAAGCACCAGATGCTACTGCTCTGCCGCGAGTGGTATATGCATCCCAACGGCCAGTTGCCCGCCTACGAGTGGAACTTTTCGGATGTCAATCCGCCGGTTCATGCCTGGGCCGCTCTGCGGATCTATCGGATCGAGCGGCGGATGCGGGGGAATTCGCGCAACGAACCCGGCGACACCGATTTTCTCGAACGTATCTTCCACAAACTCCTGTTGAACTTCACCTGGTGGGTCAATCGGAAGGACGCTCAGGGAAACAACATTTTCGAGGGCGGGTTTCTCGGGCTGGACAACATCGGCGTCTTCGACCGCTCCGCTCCCCTGCCGACCGGCGGTTTTCTGGAGCAGTGTGACGGTACCGCCTGGATGGCGATGTTCAGTCTGAACATGCTGGCGATCGCCCTGGAACTGGCGCGGGTCGATCCGACCTATGCTGACGTCGCGACCAAGTTCGCCGAGCATTTTGTCTACATCGCGCATGCGCTGAACAATATCGGCGACAACGGAATCTCCCTCTGGGACGAACACGACGGCTTTTATTACGACATTCTGCACTTGCCGGACGACGACGAACATTCCGATCGTTGTATGCTGTTGCGGTTGCGGACGATGGTCGGCTTGATTCCTCTGTTCGCCGTGGAAGCGTTCGACGCCGACGTTCTGGCGGCGGTCCCCGACTTCGTCCGGCGGCTCGAGTGGTTTCTCCGGGAGAAACCCCATCTGGCCAGGGATGTCGCGCACATGGGGCGGCGCGGGCAGCGAAACCGGGCGCTTTTCTCCCTGGTCAGCGGCGAGCGTTTGCGACGGATCCTCCGCTACGTGTTCGACGAAAATGAGTTTCTTTCGCCGTACGGTATCCGCTCCCTGTCCCGCCATCACCGGGACCATCCGTATGTCCTGGACCTGAACGGGATGCGTTACCGGGTGGAATACGCGCCGGCGGAATCGACCACGGCTCTGTTCGGGGGGAATTCCAACTGGCGCGGTCCGATCTGGTTCCCGTTGAATTACCTTCTGATCGAGGCGTTGCAGAAGTTTGATTATGTCTACGGGAGCGAGTTCTTCGCGGAGTTTCCGACCGGGTCCGATCGCTGGTACGACCTGTGGCATATCGCCGGTCACCTGTCGCACCGACTATCGAGCCTGTTCCTGCGGGATGCGGAGGGCAAACGTCCCATCTACGGCGGAATTCCGGAGTTCCGGAACGACCCGCACTGGCGGGACCATATCCTTTTCTACGAGTATTTCCACGGGGACAACGGCGCGGGTCTGGGCGCGAGCCACCAGACCGGATGGACGGCTCTGGTCGCCAAACTGCTGAGCCAGAGCGGCGACGCGCCCCGGTAAAGGAGCTATTTTGTCGGCGGAAGGCAGGTGTCGAGGAAGTCAAAAAAGCGCAAAAGCGTATCGGAAACGTCGGTGAAGGCGGGAATAACGAGCATGGTGTGCCCGATGGATTCCGTCCAGTGTTGAGCGACCGTTTCCAATCCTTTCCGTGCCGCTTCCGAAACCCATCGCGGTCGGCTATGTGTTTCCGCCGCCTCCCGCAAAACTTCTGCTACTACGGAGGCAATCGCGGGCGATTTTCGTAAAGCAAGAAATAGGTCTGTGTAATCCGTCGGTTCACCCCGCTCGGATACACAGTTCACTTTTTCGGCGACCATCTGTAAAAAGGGGACGGCATGGACAAGGACCGTTCCCGACAAACCGTGAAACGTTCTTTCCTCTCCCGCGGGTAACGAGTCGCGGCTCGTCACGTCAATACTGACGACAACGCGTTCAAAAACCGTTCCCCGTTCGAAATAAGCCGGAACCCGTTCGCCGGATGGTGTCGCTGCCAGTTTAATGGGTAATCCATACCGGGCGAAGTCGGTACCAAATGTCGCGGCAATCTCTTCGGGAGCGAGGAAATCCAGGTCTTCCGGGAAACGTTCCTGTAGATGAACGCCGTGCAGGGCCGCACTGCCGTACAGGATGAGAGAATCGCCGAGCGTGTGGGAAGCCAGCAAACGCAGAAAATTGACCTGCGCTCGTGACTTTTCCCTGATCGCTATTCTGCGTAGGAGAGCATTCGCTAGACGTGAATCATCCATTCGGTGGAGCGGGGCGATTACGATTTTGTACCTATTCCGAACATCTGCTCCACGCCAACCTTAATCATGCGAACACCGAAGCCGCCTGCCGCGTGCCGTTTCAGGCGCAAATCCGGTCCGAACAGAAAATAGACGGGCCAGACGCCGCCAGTTTGAAACCGGTCGCCGATGGCGTGCGTGTTATCGGCGGCGCAGGGTTCCGTAATGCCGAGTTCCGTTCCGGTCTGTTGCAGGCGTTCGAGGTCAAGGTCGAAATCGCCCCGCGGCATATGTACCGCGAGCGTTTGGAGACCATACGGCTGGTAGCTATCACGCAATTCCTGCAATGCGGGCATATTCGCTTTGCATGCCGGGCAGGACATCGCCCAGAAATGCACCAGCACCGGTCCCTCGGTACAGATAGGTGCCGTTTCGGCGTTCAGCCATAGCACGGCATCGCTCAATGATGGCAGAGGGGTTGAAATCGGTAGCGGCATAGTAACTCTCCGTGAAGAACTTCGGTCATTGATTCAACGATTCATTTGTAGCCGTACTTTTGTCGGATTTTCCCGAGGATAGTCGCCGCTTCGGCGCGAACCTTTTCGTTGGCGCTCGTCTGCGAAACCTGCTTCAACACCGGCAACGCCCTCTTCGCATCGATGCTCGCCAACAACCATAGCTTGTTTGTGTGGCTTGTGAAAAGGAGAGATTCCCGCACGGTCGGTTCGACATC